>CAWHEJ010000022.1:0-174694 GCA_963828305.1 uncultured delta proteobacterium
TGATCATGGCCGTTGTCTGGGTCGTCCTCTCCGGGATGCTCGACCCCTTCCACCTGACCCTTGGCGTCATCTGCTGCGGGCTGGTGGCGCACTTCAGCCACGGGCTGCTGTTCTGGGGCGGCGATGCGAAATCCTGGCTGCGCGGCTTTGTGCGCTGGATCCTTTACATTCCCAGCCTGTTCTGGGAAATCATCCTGGCCAACATCCACGTCATCCGCGTGGTGGTTCATCCCCGCATGCTGGAGATCATCGACCCGCAAGTCATCCACTTCCGCACGATCCTCAAGCGGCCGATCTCCAAGGTCACCCTGGCCCAGTCCATCACGCTGACCCCCGGCACGATCACCGTGGACATCCGCGATGACGAGTTCGTCGTGCACGCGCTGGACCGCACCGTTGCGGAGGGTTGCCCGGGCGCGATGGAGGAGCGCATCCGCAAGGCCCTGGAGGCAGACCGGTGATGCAGTCATTTATGCTCACAGGGGCCGTGGCCATTGTCCTGCTGATCTTCCCGACCCTCTATCGCATGATCGCCGGCCCGTCCGTCTTCGACCGGATCATCGGCGGCAACATGATCGGAACCAAGGCGACGGTTCTGCTCCTGTTCATCGGCGTCCTGTTCAATAACGTGAGCATGTTCGTCGACATCTCGCTCGCCTATGCCCTGCTGAACTTCATCGGGACCCTGGCGGCGGCGAAATACTTTCAGCATCCGCCGTCCGGGACATCCGGCGGCGCGGGCTCCGCGAAAGAGGAGGCCCGTCCATGATCAACATCCTGACGGCGGTCCTGATCGCAACGGGGATTCTCGTCCTGGCTTTCGGCGTCATCGGCATCCTTCGCCTTCCCGATTTCTACACCCGGATGCACGCGGCGGGGAAAACCGATTCGCTGGGAGCGGTGCTGGTGGCGGTCGGCTTCGCCCTGTACAACGCGCAGAGCCTGGCTTTCGTGGACCTCCTGGTCAGCGTGAAGATCCTGTTCATTGCCGTGTTCATCTTCGTCGCGAGCCCGACCGCGACGCACGCGATCATGCAGACGGCCATTGCCCTGGGGGTCGAGCCCTGGCGCAGGAAGGAGGAGGGAAAATGATCTGGCAGATCGACCTGTTGCTTCTGACCCTGGTGGTCATCTGCGGGGTCACAACCATTGTCCTGAAGGATCTGCTTGCCGCAACGCTGGTCTTCAGCGTGTACAGCTTCCTGATGTGCCTGCTCTGGGCGGAGATGGGGGCCGTGGACGTGGCGTTCACGGAAGCCACCGTCGGCGCCGGGGTCAGCACGATGCTGTTCATTGCGACGATCCTGCGCACCACAAGGAGGAGCAAGGATTGAAGCGGATCGCCCTCATCTCCACCCTGCTTGCCGGCGCCCTGCTGATCTGGGGCACGCGCGATTTCCCTCCCTGGGGGGACCCCAACGCCCCGGCATCCCGTCACGTCTCTCCGACCTACATTGAACGGACGGTGGAGGAGACGCACATCCCCAATGTCGTGACCTCTGTGCTGGGGGATTACCGGGGCTACGACACGATGTTCGAGACTGTCGTCATCTTCTGCGCCGGGATCGTGGTCATCAGCATCCTGAGGAGGCCCGACGCATGAAAAAGGATCATTCCCTGCCGCAGGATCGCCCGATCGGTCCGAGCCTCATCATCGAGCTCGGGGTGAGGGTCATGGTCCCCTTCATCCAGCTCTTCGGCCTGTACGTGATTGCACACGGGCACTACAGCCCCGGGGGAGGGTTCCAGGGCGGGGTGGTGCTGGGGGCGTCGTTCATCCTGATGGCGATCGCCTTCGACCTGAAAACTTCGCTGCGCTTCTTCAGCCTCCGGGCCAATGCCATCATGGCCTCCTCCGGCGTGTTCCTCTACACCGGCACGGGCGTGCTGTGCGCCCTCGTCGGCGGTCTCTTCCTCGACTACAGCGCATTGGACGCGATCATCCCGCTCGGGCCGGTCGAGTGGCGCTCCATGGGGGTGTTCGTCGTCGAACTCGGCGTGGGTCTGGCGGTCACGAGCATCATGGCGTCGCTGTTCTGGGATCTCTCCTCGGGCGGGGACATGGACAAGGGGCTCTGAGATGGAAGCGATCCTGTCGGAAATCATCGCCAAGTACAACTACTGGATCTACGTCGTCCTGATGATGATCGGCTTCTACGCGATGATCGGCAAGAGCAACCTCGTGAAGAAGCTGCTCGGGATGAACATCTTCCAGACCGCGATCATCCTGATGTTCATCTCCTCCGGCGTGAAGAAAGGCGGTTTGATCCCGGTCCTCGACAAGCAGGCCGCCCTGGAGCACGGCGTCAACTCGGCGCTGATCAACAACCCGGTGCCCCACGTCCTGATGCTGACGGCCATCGTGGTCTCCGTCAGCGTCACCGGGGTTGCGCTGGCGCTCATCCAGCGGATCTACAGGCGGTACGGCACGCTGGAAGAGGACGAAATCCTGGAGAAGATCGACCGGTGAACCCCACCAACCTGCACATGTATGCCCTTGCCACCCCCCTGATCGGGGCCTTTGCGGTCATGGTCGCGGGGCGGTATTCCAAGCGGGTCGTGGCCCCCCTGGTGCTGGGCGTGCTCTCGTTCTCGTTCGCGGCGGCCCTGGCCGTTTTCCTGCAGGTGCTCAGCGGGGGCGGGTTCCGCTACGTCGTCGGCAACTGGCTTGCGCCCTACGGGATCGAACTGTCCGTCGATCACCTGGGCTCCCTCATGCAGCTCCTCGTTGCCGGTGTGGCCCTTACGGCCAGCCTCTCCGCAGTGAAGAGCGTGGCGAAGGACCTGGAAGACCGCCAGCACCTGTTCTTCACCCTGTACCTGATCCTCATTGCCGGCCTGCACGGGCTGGTGCTGACGGCCGACGCCTTCAACGTCTACGTGCTGCTGGAGATCGCCTCGATCACGGCCTACGGGCTCATCGCCCTGGGCAAGGGGCGCGCCGTCGTCTCCAGCTTCAACTATGTCATCATGGGGTCCACCGGCGCCTGCTTCTACCTGCTGGGCATCGGCTACCTCTACATCCTCACGGGCACGCTGAACATGGCCGATCTCGCGCGGATCATCCCGACCCTCCAGAGCGGGCCGGCCCTGGCCACGGCCTTCTCGTTCTGCATCGTCGGCCTGTGGATCAAGATGGCTTTTTTTCCGCTGCACGTCTGGCTGCCCAACGCCTACTCCGACATGCCCGACGGTGCCGCGGTGCTGGTCGCGCCGCTCATGACCAAGGTCACAATCTACCTGATGATCCGGTTCATGTTCTCGATCTTTTCCCCCGCCTACGAGTTCATTCAGCACGCGGGGGTGCAGCAGATCGTCGTGGGCGTGGCGGCCGTGGGCATTGTCTGCGCCTCGGCCATGGCCATCGCCCAGAAGAACCTGCGGAGGATGCTGACATACCTCATCGTTGCCGAGGTCGGCTACATGGTCGGCGGCGTGTGGCTGGCCAATGCGCAGGGCATGACCGGGGCAATCCTCCACATCGTCAACGACGCGCTGATGACCCTCTGCCTGTTCCTGGCCGTCTCGGCGATTGCCTATCATGAGGGGGCGCTCGATTTTGACCGTCTCCGGGGTCTTTTCCGGCGCATGCCCGTGACCATGGCGGCCCTGGTTGTCGCGGCCCTGTCCATGATCGGCGTGCCGCCGACCTGCGGGTTCTTCAGCAAGTGGTATCTGCTCCTCGGCGGCATCGAGGCGGGACAGTGGCTCTACGTCGGCGCGCTGATCTTCAGCAGCCTCGTGAATGCCGTTTTGTTCTTCCGGGTGATCGAGATCGCCTACTTCCGGACGCCCGAGGCGGACGCTCCCGGCGAGGGACACGAGACCGTGCCGATCCGGGAGGCGCCGGCGGCGATGCTGCAGCCGCTCGTGCTGGCCGCCGCGGCTCTGATCGCGGTCGGTCTGGCGACGGGGCCGCTCGTGCAGTACGTGATCCGCTTCGCCGTGCCCGGCGGATTCTGATGGAGGAGAGACACCCGGGTCTGACAACCGGTTCCCCGGGGAAGTCGATTTGAAATGACAACGGAACAAATTTCATACTGGCCGCTTGCGGCGGTCCTGATTTCCCTGTTGGGAGCGATTCCGATCCTGCTGTCGGGGCGTCAGCCGAATCTGCGGGAAGCCTGGACGGTGCTGATCTCCCTGGGCAAGTTCACCATCATCGCCGCCATGCTGCCCGCCGTGCTGGAAGGCGGCGGCTACCGGTTCACCCTGGCGGAGGTTCTCCCGGGGGTGGCGATCGCCCTGCGGGTGGATGCCATGGGGATGTATTTTGCCCTGGTCGCATCCTTTCTCTGGATATTCACCTCGATCTACTCGATCGGGTACATGCGTGCCCTGAACGAGCATGACCAGACGCGATATTTTGCCTCTTTTGCGGTCGCCATGTCAGCAACCATCGGCGTCGCCTTTTCGGCCAACCTGCTTACCCTGTATCTCTTCTACGAGATGCTGTCCCTGTCGACCTACCCGCTGGTGACGCACAAGCAGGACGCCGAGGCCCGCTCCGCAGGCCGGAAATACCTGACGTACCTGCTCGGCACGTCCGTCGCCTTCACCCTGCCGGCGATGATCCTGATCTACACCCTGACGGGCACGCTCGACTTCACCGCAGGCGGGATCCTGGCGGGCAAGGCCGATGCCTCGACCGTGGCGATCCTGCTGGTGCTTTTCGTGTTCGGGTTCGCCAAGGCGGCCGTCATGCCGTTTCACGCCTGGTTGCCGGCGGCCATGGTGGCCCCGACCCCGGTCAGCAGCTTTCTCCATGGCGTGGCCGTCGTCAAAGTCGGGGTCTTCTCCATTCTGAGAATGGTGTTCTTCATCTTCGGCACGGGCCTGCTCGCCGATCTGAATCTCGGCGTGGTGCTGACCACCCTGGCTTCCGTCACGATCATCGTTGCTTCGCTGGTCGCACTGACCCAGGACAATCTCAAGCGCCGGCTGGCTTACTCCACGATCGGGCAGCTCTCCTACATGATTCTCGGGGCGGGGATGCTGACGGCGGCCGGGATGACGGGCGGGCTTCTGCACCTGTCCATGCACGCCTTCGGAAAGATCACCCTGTTCCTCTGCGCCGGCGCGATCTACATTGCCGCCCACAAGAGCAACATCAGCGAGATGGACGGCCTCGGCCGCCGGATGCCGGTGACCTACGGGGCATTTTTCCTGGCGTCCCTGTCGATCATCGGCATGCCGCCCATGGGGGGATTCCTGAGCAAGTGGAGCCTGGTGACCGGGGCCATCGACGGCGGCCAGTTGCTGCTCGTGGCCGTGGTGCTGGTCAGCTCCCTGCTCAATGCCGCCTACTTCTTCCCGATCGTCTACCGGGGGTTCTTCGCTCGGGCCGTGGAGGGCAACGGGGGGGAGGAGATCCGGGAGGCGCCGATTCTGTGCCTGATCCCGCTGGGCATCACGGCGCTGTTCTGCCTGGTGCTGTTTCTCTGGCCGTCGCTGGCCCTGCAGCTGATCCGGCTGGTCGTGTCGCCCTGAGGCGGGCGGATGCATGGAGGGAGGCAACACATGGACCGTGACGTAAAGAACACGCAGGAAGAATTGCAAATCCTGACCCACGAACCGGTCGAGGGCTATCGACCCGTGTTTTTCGCGCTGGTGGCCGTAGGCGTCCTCTACCTCGCGGTCGTCCTGGCCAAGACCCTGTGAAGGAGTGCATGGTGAAAAAAAACGCTGTCAACGCGGACCCGAAAGCGGCGCCGCTGATCCGCCCGCGGACCCTCAAGGCCCTGCTGGCCGGCTTTGTCGCCGTCCTGGGCGCGCTGCTGCTCGTCGAGGGGTGGGCCCACCGGCACGTGATCTTCCCCTGGGAGGAGTGGTACGGATTCTATGCCGCATTCGGCTTCGTTGCATACGTGATGCTGGTGTTTGTCGCGCAACACGTGCTGAGGCCGATCGTCATGCGCGACGAGGGGTACTATGATCGCTAGCGCCATCCCCCCCGGACTGATCCTGATCCTGGGCGCCGTGCCGGCGATCCTGCTGCGCGGCCGGGCGCGCCAGGCCTGGATGCTGCTCCTTCCGGCGCTCAGCCTGTACAACATGCTGGCGCTGCCGGAGGGGAATCACTTCCTCCTGCCGTTTTTCCGTCAGGAGCTCGTGCTGGCCCGCGTCGACCGGCTGAGCGTGGTCTTCGGGATCATCTTCCACATCATCGCTTTCATCGCGAACCTCTACGCCTGGCAGGTGAAAGACCGGTTCCAGAACGCAGCCGGCCTCGTTTACGCAGGGGGCGCCATCGGCGCCGTCTTCGCCGGCGATCTCTTCACGCTGTTCGTCTTCTGGGAGATGATGACGCTCAGCGCCACGATCCTGATCATGGCGCGGCGCACCGAGAAGTCGATGGCCGCGGGGTTCCGTTATTTCATGGTGCACGTCGTGTCGGGCCTGTGCCTTCTGGGCGGCATCCTGCTGCAGGTGCAGAGCACCGGAACGGTCGCTTTCGACTTCATCGGGCTGGGGACCCTCTCGTCGTGGCTGATCTTCATCGGCTTCGGCGTCAACGGCGCCTGGCCGCTTCTGCATTTCTGGCTGCCCGACGCATACCCGGAAGCCACCGTCACCGGCGCCGTGTTCCTCTCGGCCTTCACCACGAAGACGGCGGTCTACGTCCTGGCGCGGGCCTACCCCGGCACCGAGGCCCTGATCTGGATCGGCGCCGCCATGACGGTTTTCCCGATCTTTTTCGCGGTGATCGAAAACAACCTGCGCCGGGTGCTGTCCTACAGCCTCATCAACCAGGTCGGCTTCATGATGGTCGGGATCGGGATCGGCACCGAGCTGTCCCTGAACGGAACGGTGGCCCACGCGTTCAGCCACATCCTGTACAAGGCGCTGTTGTTCATGTCCATGGGGGCGGTCCTGTTCCGGACCGGAAAGATCAACGCGACGGATGTGGGCGGGCTGTACCGGTCGATGCCCTGGACCTGCGCCTTCTGCATCGTCGGGGCGGCGTCCATCTCGGCCTTCCCGCTGTTCAGCGGATTTGTCAGCAAGTCGATGGTCATGGAGGCGGCCGCACTCGGCGATCTTCGCCTGGTCTGGTTCCTGATGCTGTTTGCGTCGGCCGGGGTGCTGCACCACGCCGGGATCAAGATCCCCTTCAGCGCGTTCTTCTCGCACGACTCGGGAATCCGCTGCAAGGAGGCTCCGCTTCCCATGCTGCTGGCCATGGGCCTGGCCGCGGCGCTCTGCATCGGCATCGGCGTGTTTCCCCAGCCCCTGTACAGCCTGCTGCCCTATCCGACGGATTTCCAGCCCTACACCGCCGGCCATGTGATCTCGCAGGCCCAGTTGCTGCTCTTCGCGGCGCTCGCGTTCGCCCTGATGCTGCTGTCCGGGACCCATCCGCCCGAGATCCGCGCGATCAACCTCGACATTGACGTATTGACCCGCAAAGGGGGGCGTGCCTTTTACGCCATCGCGGACCGTGCCCTGAACGCCATGAACGGCTGGGCCGACGAGGTCGTCTCGCAGCGCCTGACACGGAGGCTGGCCCTGTTTTTCCAGAGGCCGGAGTGCAACCTGCAGCAGCTGGGTTTGCGCGCGCTGTCCCTGTTCGTCGGCAACCGCGAGTGGATGCCGGCGACGCTGTCCCTTTCGGAGTTCCGTTGTGAGCATGGCGCACACCCCGTCGGCGAGGGCGTCCTGCGTGCGGTTTTGCTGTTGACTGTTGTGGCGATCCTCCTGCTCGTCTGGTAGTCTGCAGGAACAGCGGATACTCCGGGAGCGATGAACTCGCGACTGGAAATGCTGTATCGGGTAAAAAAAGAGGGCGTGACGGCACGCCCTTGTTCTGCAGTCTGATTTTTATCTCACGGGCGGGAGCGGGAAGGTAGAAATCTCTTCCGCTAATCGGCTTCCTCGATGGCGATGTCCACGATCTCGACCTCTCTGACGCCTCCCGGCGTCTTGACGCGGACCACGTCGCCGACATTCTTGCCGATGAGGGCCTTGCCGATGGGGGACGTAACGGAAATGCGGTTGTTCGAGACGTCCGATTCATAGGGACCCACGAGCTGGTAGCGGGTCGTGTCGCCCGAGTCGATGTCGGCGAAGGAGACGGTCGTGCCGAAGACCACCCGGTCGCCGGTGAGGCCGTTCAATTCCACGATCTGCGAAGTGGCGAGGCTGTTCTCGACTTCCTGCATGCGCCCGTGCAGAAAGGACTGGCGCTCCTTGGCGCACTGGTAATCGGCGTTCTCTGATATGTCGCCATGCCCCCGCGCCTCCTCGATGGCCTTGATGTTTTCGGGGATCAGCACCCTCTTGAGCTGATCCAGCTCCTTTTTCAGCTTCTCGAAACCCGCTTTCGTGATGGGCATCTTATCCACGACAATCCTCCCGGGCGGCCCCCTCAGGCAAAAAAATAAATATCCGCCAGTGCCTCGGGGCAACAACGGATATTTGCTTTTCTTCTACACACAAATGACGGGGCTGTCAAGAGATTTTGGGGCGGATGATCCTCTGTTTCCCCACTTGCGTTACGGGCTGCCCTATGCTAAGGGTGACACAGCGGGGCCGCCTGAGGTGGCTCCGTTCTTATTGCCATGCTCGACAAATTCAAAAGAGAAATCAATTACCTGCGGGTATCCATCACTGACCGGTGCAATCTTCGCTGCGTCTACTGCATGCCGAAGGAAGGCCTGTCGCTGATCGGTCACGAGGACATCCTGAGTTATGAGGAGATGCTCCGCATCATCGGCATTGCGAGGAAGCTCGGCATCGTGAAGGTCCGTGTCACGGGCGGCGAGCCGCTTGTCAGAAGGGGCGTCACCGAGTTCCTGGCCGCGCTCGGCAAACTCGGCCTCGAAGACATCAGTCTCACCACGAACGGCATCCTCCTGGAATCCCTTGCCGACCCGATCCGCAAAGCCGGCGTCGGCCGGATCAACGTGAGCCTCGATTCGCTCGACCCGGAAAGATACACCCGGATCACCCGGGGCGGGGACCTCGCTGCCGTGCTGAGAGGACTGGAGCAGGCCGACCGGGCCGGGTTTTCCCCGATCAAGATCAACGTTGTCACCGTGAAGGACTTCAATGACGACGAGGCAATCCAATTCGCCCGGCTCACCCTGGAAAAACCTTATGAAATCCGCTTCATCGAGCTCATGCCGATCGGCGGCAAGAACGACAACACCGACAAGTACGTCTCCAACGATGAACTCATGGAGCGGATCGGCCGCGTAGGCCGGCTCCTTCCCGTCGAAAGCGGGAAACAGGGGAAAAACATCGGCGGTCCGGCCCGGCGTTTCCGTTTCGAGGGCGCCCGGGGGGTTATCGGCTTCATCAGCCCCATCAGCCACAATTTCTGCCATGCCTGCAACCGGCTGCGGCTCACGGCGGACGGCGCTCTTCGCGCCTGCCTGATGATCGACGGGGAGATCGATCTCAAGACGCCAATGAGGAGGGGATGCACCGACGAGGAGCTCGAACAGCTCATTCGCCAGGCCATCATGAGCAAACCCCGGGGCCAGCACACCGATGGCTCCGGCGAGGACTGCAGCCGCAGGAAATGCGCGAGGGAGATGTCGACGATAGGAGGCTGATACTCAGCCTCCGGGCATAAGGCGCAAGGCGAAAGGCTTAAGGCAAAAAAAAATCCCCCTGTGTCCCCCTTTTACAAAGGGGGATTGAGGGGGATTTTAGCTAAAGCGGTGACAGACGATGATCAAGGAAGCGATGCTATACGAGAAGATGGAAGGGGGCCATGTTCACTGTGCCCTGTGCAGCCACCGATGCAAAATTGCCCCTTCAAAGCGTGGCATCTGCGGGGTGAGGGAAAACCGGGAAGGGACTCTCTACACGCTGGTCTACGGGCCCGTCATCGCCGCAAGCGTCGACCCCATCGAGAAGAAACCTATCTATCACCTCTATCCCGGCTCTGAATCCTACTCGATTGCCGCGGTGGGCTGCAACTTCCGCTGCACCTTCTGCCAGAACCACGAGATCTCGCAGATGCCGCGGGAGGAAGGGCGGATCGCCGGCCGGGAGATGACGCCTCGCGAGGTCGTCAACGAGGCCATCAACAGCTCATCGAAATCGATCTCCTACACCTATACGGAACCCACCATCTTCTTCGAGTTTGCCCATGACACGGCCCGGCTGGCCCATGAGGAGGGTCTGAAGAACATCTTCGTGACCAACGGCTTCATGACGCAAGAGGCTCTCGAGGCCGCCTCGCCCTGGCTGGACGCGGCAAACGTCGATCTCAAGTCCTTCCGCGATGAATTCTACAAACGTCACTGCGGGGCGCGCCTCGATCCTGTCCTGGAGACCCTGAGGGGGATGAAGAAGCGGGGGATCTGGGTGGAGGTGACAACCCTCGTCATCCCGACCCTCAACGACGACGAGGGCGAACTGAGGGAGATCGCGGCGTTTATCCGGTCACTCGGAGACGATGTTCCCTGGCACGTGAGCCGCTTCTTTCCGCGATACAGCGTGCAGAGCCTCCCTCCGACGCCGGTTAAGACCATCGACCGGGCATTGGAGATCGGCCGTAAGGAAGGTCTGCAGAATGTCTACAGCGGAAACGTCCCGGGAAGCGAAAGCGACAACACCTATTGTTCCTCTTGCAGGAATTTACTCATCGGCCGGCAGGGATATGTCATCCGGGCGTACAATCTGGCAGGCTCGAAATGCAATCGCTGCGGCACCGTTCTGGCAGGAATTTTCAGTGACCAGTGACCGATGAAAACAGGATTCGGGATTCAGGCTTCCGGAATCAGGTTCAAGAAAAAGAAGAAATCGTAGATCGCCACGCCTCGGGAAATCCACCCTCACCCCACCCCTCTCCCCTCAAGGGAGAGGGAGATTATGGAAGGGGTTTGCCAGAGGCTCGGCTCGCGATGACCTTTTTCTTATTTCTTCACTCAGACACTCAGGCACTCAGACACTTCTCCTGCCTTGCTGCTTCATCTGCGGGATGCGCGTTTTACCATTTCCACAATTGTGCCCGGTCCCCGGGCAGCGTCAGGCCTTTCAGGCGATGACCTTCCCCTCGGAGAGAACGCACCTTTCCGTGACGGGACCTTCCGGCGCCTCGATCTCGAAACGATAGTCGCTGGAGATCAAACCCGCTTCTTCAAGCTTTCTGCAGGTGTCTTCCACAATGTTTTTGGCGTCCTCGGCCTGCGCAACGTTCAAGTCAACTTGAATGACAGCCTTCATTGGAATCCTCTTCTCTTTCACTGGACACCAGCCACTGATCACTGGCCACTGTCTTTCCAGTCCAGGTCCTCTTCGCTGTACTCAACCGCGAGTACGCGCCGGGCGTGCTCCACCCAGGGTTGCGGCACGAGGATCTGCACCTCGCCCAGCCCGTCGACGGTAATGGCATAGATTTCCCCGATCGGCTCATACTGCAGCCGTACCGGAATCCCCTCCGCCTCGAGCCTTCCCTCGATGATTCGGGCCTTGATGAGCCCTGAGGTGGTGCTGATGACCTGCCAGTTTTCCCCTTCCATCGCTCAGCCCTCCACCGAGATTTTCAGGTAGATGTCACCGGACTGATCGCCTTGCTTTCTGCCGAGTCCCGCCAGCCGGATTCTGGTCCCGCTCTCGGTCTCCGGCGGGATCGTGACCATGAAGGTCCGCCGGGACGCATCGCCGGGGACGCTGATCATCTTCCGGGTGCCGTTTCGGGCCTCCTTCGCGGTGATCACGACGGATCCCTGGAGATCCAGGTCCTCGGTGTCCGCTGCCGTCGCGATGCGTTGAAGTCTCGGCGAGGAGTGGCGCGCAAAGGTCTCGCTGAGCTTTTCGTCGATGCGGCTCTCCGGCAGGCGAGAGAACAGCTTGACGGCGATCATCCCGAACACAAACCCCCCGATGTGGGCCCACCAGGCGATACCGCCCCCGCTCTCGGGCCCCGACAGGGATGCGTAAAAGAACTGAAACAAAAACCAGATTCCCAGAAAGACGACTGCGGGAATCTCGATGAAATAGGGAATGAAGAGGATGGGGATCAGCGTGATGATCCGTGACTTCGGGAAGAGGATGAGATAGGCCCCCATGACCCCCGCGATGGCTCCGCTGGCGCCGATCGTCGGGACGGACGAACCCCAGTTGGACCAGAGGTGGGCAAACCCCGAGGCCCAGCCGCACAGGAGGTAGAACAGAAGAAAACGGGTCGAGCCCATGCGGTCTTCCACGTTGTCGCCGAAGATGTGGAGGAACCACATATTTCCGATGATATGCAGGAACCCGCCGTGAAGGAACATGAAGGAGAACAAGGCGAAGACCTGCTCCCCGGAGGAAAAGTGCGCCGCCACCTCCGGCACGGAGTAACGGGCAGGGACGAGGCCGTACATGTAGATAAAGCGCTCGACGTTTTCCCCCTGCATCATTTGATACAAAAAAACGAGGATGTTCACGCCGATGATGCCTCGTGTGACAACGGGGTAGCTCTTGTACGGGATCTGGTCGCGGATCGGGATCATGGAACCGTATGGTACGCTTCCATCCAGTAATCGTTCCTCTCTCTTGAGGGGAGAGGATTGAGGTAAGGCTGTGAAGCATTCGCCTTCCTCTATCTCACAAATCCCGATTTACGACAAACGGTATTCTGATACGCGATACGGGCAAAAGAAAGGGCGGGCCTTTCGGCCCGCCCCCTTAACCGTCTCAGCGGTCATGAGCTCATCGATTACTTCACGAAGGGTGCCGGAAGCGGGTAGATCACGCGTCCGAAGACCGTGTTGCAGACAATGGCACCGGACATGTAGATGCCGATCCAGCCGGACACGATCAGGAGCCAGCCGACGATGGGCTTGCCGACTGCGGGATCCATCTTGCCCAGGTCCAGACCGACGATGCACCACAGGACGATGTCGATCAGGACGACGAGCAGGAAGATGAGCTTATTGCCCTTGAGGTAAGCAGGGGTCACGATGGTGAGGAAGCCGGCCCCGGCCATCCAGGTCCAGCCCTCGACGTAGACATGGGGAGCCATGCCGAACTTGATCATGAGGAACTTGGACAGAACGCTGAAAGACGCTCCGAACATGAAGAATGCCGAGAAGAACAGAAAGACGTTACCGCCGGTGATGTTATGATCTTTTAATTCCATGACGGCCGTCGTGTACTGTACGATACCGCCGCCAACAAGCCAGGCAAACAGGATGGGGAGGCCTTCCAGCTTTACCCAGCCAAGAAATACGGCGCCGAAACCAAAGCACGCCACTGCGAGGGCGGCCAGACCGGCCGGAGCCGGAGATGCAAAGGTGTGTTCCGCTGCCATAGAAAAATCCTCCTTTTTTCTATTAAGAAAATGAAATGTGAGAAAAAGAATAAATTAATGAAAAATCACACCTTACCAAAAAACCCCTCTGTCACCTCCCTTCCTTTCAGATTTTTTCAGGCCCGACTTCTCATTCCGGGCCGTTGACTGAGCGTTGCTAAGGCGCTCCTGCGAATAAAAAATCCCCCTTGATGCTGGTAAGATGATCTATTATTCTGGCACACGATTTCAAGGAACGTTCCCCAATGATATGCATTGTAACTACCAAAGATAAAATGACCCTGTCAAGAAGAAAAACGGTTGAGGGGGTTTCATTTTTTCGGTGTTGCAGGCCGGCCCTCCTCGTGCAGCGGTCGCAGAGGGTTCGTTTTTCCTGCCGAAATCGGACGTTGCGGGTGAAACGGCGAAGGGAGAATCTGGAGCCGTCTAGGCGGCCCGGTAGACGAAGAGAATGATGAAGATCCCCAGCAGCCAGAAGAGGTAGGCCAGGATCCGATGTCTCTGCCTGGAGTCGATCTTCGAGAACATCGTCAGGAAGTTATCCTTCTCCTTCTGGGCGGGTGGGGGCTGGATTTCCGTCTTTTTTTTCTCTTTTTTTGACATGGATGCATCCTCAGTGCTGTGCTTGGTTGCGATGCCCCTTCATAATGGAATCGGCCCCTGCTGTCAAGACAAAGACGGCCCGCCTGCGGCCGGACAAAAAGAGCCCGGGCCGAGGCCCGGGCTCTTCTGCAGAGAGTTGAATGAATGAATTACTTTGCGTTTTGGTAGGGATCCCATTCGAATCCCGATACCTCGCCATGCAGCGGAAGCTTGTAGTTCCTTCTCTCATCGTAGGAGGGATACCTTCTCGACTTGCCCTCGATCGGCATCATGTTGACGCGGAACTTCGGGGCAAGCAGGCCGTTTTCCTTCGCTTCCTTCTCCAGCCACTCCCTGTCGTCGGGGTGGGCGATGGAGATGAGCGCCGCTGCCCTCTCGTAGCCGTTGAGGCCGCGGAGGTTCACGATGCCGTACTCGGTACAGATATACTGGCTGAGCTGGGCGGGAACGTCCACCGAAGATCCTTCGGGCAGGAAGGGAACGATCCTCGAGGTGCCGTGCTTGCTCCGGGACGTCATGGAGGCAACGCCCCTGCCGCCCCTGCTCTGGGCGCAGAAGGACACGAAATGGAAGTATCCGCCGGAGCTCGAGATTGGCCGTTTCTCGTAGAAGCCCGAGCACTGCTGGCCGAGGAGATCCACGGCGACGCAGTTGTCGATGGCGATCATGTTGTCAAGCCGGGTCAGGTTCTGCAGGTTGTTGGTGTAGCCGATGTCGTAGGCGGCCAGGTTCAAGTTACGGTGAAGCGTTTCGTAGTACCACTTCACATCCATGGGGAAGGCGAAGGTCCAGACGCTCTTGCCGCGATCGGCGGGAAGGCTCTTGTACTTGTTGGTGACCTGGCCCGATTCGATCAGTTTGATGAGACCGGCATTGAGCATCTCCGTGTGGATGCCGAGGTCCTTGAAGCCGGCGTCCGTCATGGCGGCTACGCAGGCGGAGGGGAGCGAGCCGATGCCGAGCTGGACGATGTCCCTGTCCCTCATGATGGTCATGACGTGCTTGGCGATGGCCTCCTCTTCGGGCTTTGCCTTGATGGCCTTCTCGTTGATCTGGGGCCATTTGTACTTCTCGCAGTCCACCTCGACCCAGTAGTCGATATCGTCGATGTTGATCGTGTTGAAGCGGCCGCCCTCGGCCCAGGGATAATCGGAGCGAACCTCGATGACCGACTTCTTCGCGCACTGGGAGAAAATATTGGCATTGTTCGTGCCGTAGGAGAAGTTCGCAAACCCATGCTCGTCGAAGGGGCTTGCGGCGTTCCACCACCAGTCGAGGCCGCGGTTTGCCTTCACGGCGTTGACGAAGCGGTAATGGCAGAACCACATGCCCATGGCCCACCCCCAGTGCGACCAGCTCGTGACGTTGTGGGTGTCGCGGGCCTTGCGGTTCCAGGGGAAGAAGAAGTACTCGTGGATGCAATGATATTCCTGCAAGGGGTCAATCTGCTGGAATTCGGGGTGAGGATAAAACATGGCATAGTTCCAGAGCTCGATGTCCCTCAGCTGGCCGGGGCCGGGGCCGAGACGCCTTGCGAGCTCCTTCATGCACTCCGTGGAGTCGCCTCCGACGGAGCCGGGCTGGATCCACTCGCCGGACTTCACCATGTCGAGGATCTGCTGAGGGGTTCTTTTCTTGTCACGGATTCTCTGCTGTACGGGTGTCGTCATTCTGCTCCCTCCTTGAGAATGATAAGCCTTTTACCTGCAGGTGAGTCCTATTGATCTTCTTAATGAGCCGGCAGGAAAAAACCCAGACCGGTTTGAATCCTCCTCTATATCATGCGGATGGGTTGGACAGGCCCGATCAGTTCTAACTGGTTTAATTGGTTCATAGTTAATCTTTTGGGTTTTATTTTCAAGAAAAATATGCCGCCGCAGATCAACGGTGCCGATTCCGAAGGGTAAAAATTATCGCCAAAAACAGCCGTTCTTTCACCCGGAAAGTTGGTTTCTGGAACGGAAATTGAATACAACATATAGTGGTCAGGGGGCGAAAGGCTACATTTAGTAGTAGTTTTTAGCCCTTTACAACGTTGGGGGGCTTTGGTACAGTGACAAAAATTTGGACGAAGTGTCTTCAGACCGACAAAAGCATGGGGATGGAATGAAACTCAAGCGGCTCGAGATCATCGGATTCAAGTCCTTCCGGGACAGAACCGTCATCGATTTCTCCACGGGCATCAGCGGTATCGTTGGGCCCAACGGGTGCGGAAAGAGCAACATCGTGGACGCCATCCGCTGGGTCATGGGCGAGCAGCGGGTATCGCTGCTGCGCGGCAAGAAGATGGACGATGTCATCTTCAACGGCAGCGAAGAGGCCCAGCCGGTGAGCATGGCCGAAGTGACGCTCGTCATGGAGGCCGATGGGTATTCTTTCCCGGCCCCCTACGGCGACTGCTCGGAGGTGATGATCACTCGCAGGGTCTTCCGCGACGAAGAGGGCGAGTACTCCATCAACAAGGTGCGCTGCCGCCTGCTCGATGTGAAAGAGTTCTTCATGGACACGGGCGTGGGCGCCCGAACGTACTCGCTGGTGGAGCAGGGCAGCATCGCGAACCTCATGGAGGCCAAACCCGAGGAGCGGCGCCAGTACATCGAAGAGGCCGCGGGGATCACCAAGTACAAGAGCCGCAAGGAAGCCGCCGTCCGGAAGATGGAGTCGACGAAGCAGAACATGCTTCGTCTCAACGACATCCTGCGCGAGGTCAAAAGCCAGCTCAATTCCGTTTCCAGGCAGGCCAAGCGTGCCGAGCGGTACAAGCTTTTGAAGAAAGATCTGCGTGAAATCGAGCTCACGCTTGCGATGCATGCCTTTTCGGACATGCTCGAGAAGAAGACCGGCCTGCAGCGGCGCTTTGACGAATCCTCCGCCTCAACCGAGGACATCCGCTCGGGGCTTTCGGTGCTGGAGGCTCGTGTCGAGGAGTTCCGAGTCGAGATCGCCGAGAACGATCAAAATGTCAAGCAACTCCAGGAGCGGCTCTATACGGCAAAAAATGAAATCAGTATCCGGGAGCAGGCCATCGAGCATGCCCGGGGCCGTCTGGACGATCTGGCCACCCTCAAGGAACGGAGCGCAATCGAGCTGGAGTCGCTGCGCACCCGCAAGGGGGAAGCGGAGAGGGAGCTGGAACTGCTCAAGGTGCAGTCGTCCGAGTCGGACGGCCGGATCCTGTCCGGCAGGGAGGCACTGACCCTGCGGCAGGGCGCCGTCGACGAGTTGAAGAAGAGCGAACAGACACTCCGGGATGATCTGGAGAAGGACAAGACGGCCTACTTCAACTCCCTTACGGAACAGTCCCGGCTGCAGAACGCCATTGCCGCATACGGGAAGAGCCTGGAGGACCTGAAGCGCAGGACCGAGCGGGAGGTGAAGGAGCTCGAGGAGCACGAAACACGGCTGAACCTGGCCCAGGAGAATCTCGCGACCACCCGGGCGGGCCTGGAAGGCGGGCAGGAACAGCTGGACGGGCTGCGCAGGGAAGCGGCGGAGCTTCAGCAGCTCATCCAGAGATCGCGCAACGAGCTGGAAGAGGCCGACGGGAAGGTGTTCCGCCTCAAGGAGGAGCTGGGGAAGAAGAGCTCCCGGCTCGCGTCGCTGCGCGAGTTCCAGAACCGCTACGAGTGGTGCGACGCAGGCACCCGCTCCATCATCCGGGCCCGTAACGAGGCCGGCCTTGCCCTCGACAGCATCTACGGGCTGGTGGCCGATCACATCGAGGTCCCGCGCGAATACGAGATCGCCGTCGAGGCGGCCCTGGGCGAGAGGCTCCAGTATGTCGTCGTGAAGAGCCAGGAGGAGGGCATCCGGGCCATCGACTACCTGAAAACCAGCGCCGCCGGGCGCAGCAGCTTTGTCCCGCTCCGGGTCCGGAGCAACGCCGTCGACATGGCATCGAAGGACTACCTGCAGGGCACGACGCGTCTTCTCGACGTCGTGCGCGTGAAAGATGAATACCGCAACGTTGCCGAGTATCTCCTGGGCGACACGATCCTCGTCCCCGACCTTCCCGCCGGGATTGCCCTCTGGCAGCGAAACGGTTTCCGGGGGACCCTGGTCACCCCGGACGGCGACATGATCAGCCCTCACGGGGTTCTGACGGGAGGCAGCCGGGCCGTCACGGAAGAGAGCAGCCTCCTGCGTCGCAAGCGCGAAATCGCCGACCTGGAGAAGGACGCAAGCCGCCTCGAAGGACTGATCCGGGACGAGTCGCAGAGCCGCGGCGCGCTGGCCGACCGGATCGCGACGATGGAAGAGAACTGGGAGGCGAGCCGCGACGCGATCCGCGAGACGGAGCTCGCGCTCCAGGGCCGGAAGAAGGATGTCGAGCGTTATGAAAACGAGCTGAAGTGGATCGAGCAGCGCGTGAACGTGATCCGCTTCAACCGGGAGACGCTGCTGGCCGAGGAGCAGGAAACCGCTGCAAGGATCGCCGCGACGGAGCGTGAAATCGAGACGGCGGACGTTCGCTGCCTCGAGATCAACGGGCGGCTCTCCGACATCCAGGAGCGCTGGCAGGCCCTGAAGGCGGATCTCGAGGGCAAGGAGGCCCTGTTCACCGAGGAGAGGGTCGCCCTGGCGGCCCTGGAGGAAAAACGCAATGCGGACCTGAAGACCCTCGAGCGCCTGCAGGAGTCCGCCCGCAGCCTTGCGGCCGAGCTGGAAACGAGGTTGAGGGATCTGGAAGAGGCCGAACGCAGCCGCGAGGAGCTCACGGCAAAGATCGAGCAGAACCGCCTGTCCCTGGATACGCTCCACGAAAGCTACGGGGAGATCGAAAAGGAGCTGACCGCTGCCCGCGAGGGACAGACCTGGCGCGAGGGCAAGATGAGCGGGCTCGAGGGCGAGGCCCGGGAGGCCCGCAAACAGATCGAGCAGATGTTGCGCGAGACGGGGGAGCTCGACATCGAGATCCGCGAGCTCGGCTTTCAGGTCGATGCGCTGCAAAGCGGCATGCTGGAAAAGTATCAGGCCGAGCTCGGAGCGCTTGTCCAGGGATTTGAAAAGCTCGAGGAAGCCCGCATCGGGGAGCTGAGGGAGGATCTGGAGAAGAAGAAAAGGGCCGTCGAGGAGTTCGGCGAGGTGAACCTGCTGGCCATCGGCGAGCACGAGGAGCTCCAGACGCGGCACGAATTCCTGATCGGCCAGATCAACGACCTCAACGCCTCTCTCGAATCTCTCCAGAAGACAATCGCGCGGATCAACCAGGTTTCGAAGAAGCGCTTCTACGAAACCTTCGAGGCCGTAAACGCCTGCTTCCAGTCCGTTTTCCCCAAACTCTTCCGCGGCGGCAAGGCGTCGCTCCTTCTCACCGAAGGCGAGGATGTGCTGGAAGCCGGTGTCGATATCGAGATCCAGCTGCCCGGCAAGCGGACCCAGAGCATCAACCTGCTCTCCGGCGGCGAGAAATCGCTGTCCGCCGTGGCGCTCATCTTCTCGATCCTGCTGCACAAGCCGACACCCTTCCTGATCCTCGACGAGGTCGACGCGGCGCTGGACGACGCGAACATCGCGCTGTTCAACCAGTTCGTCAAGGACATCTCAGAGCGCTCCCAGATCATCCTGGTGACGCACAACAAGAAGACCATGGAGGTGTCCGACAACCTGTTCGGGGTTTCCATGGAGAAGAAGGGGATTTCGACGCTGGTCAGTGTCAACCTGAACCAGATAGCCGCCTGAAGCAGGGTAGAGGGGAGGAAGACTCCTCCTGAGCATCCGGCGTCGCGATTTCGCACTGGACAGGGCCTGCCGGCTATTCTATAAAAAAACCGCCGTCAGCTTTTCTGATCGGCGGATTTTTCTTTGACGGAAGGGAATCATGTTCGGAAACGGTGAAAAGAAAGGCTCCTTCTTCGAGAGGCTGAAGGAAGGGCTCAGCAAGACCAAGCAGAGCCTCGTGCGCAATGTCGATGAGATGCTCTTCGGCGAGAAGCAAATCGACCGCGACCTCTTCGAGGAGCTGGAGGAAATGCTCATCACGGCCGATGTGGGGCCGGCCTTCGCCTCGGAGCTGATCGACGAGATGAAAGTGATCGCGAAGCGATCCGATCTCAGCAGCCCCGATGTCCTGCGGAAGATCATGCGGGACAACATCCACTTCATCCTCAAGCAGCGCGAGGCGCCCCTGGACATCCCGAAGAACGGCCTCTACACGGTCATGGTCGTCGGCGTGAACGGCACGGGGAAGACGACGACGATCGGGAAGATCGCAAACGGGTTCAAGGGCAGAGGCTGCAGTGTGATGCTCGCCGCCGCCGACACTTTTCGGGCCGCCGCCATCGAGCAGCTCGAGGTGTGGGGCGAGCGGGTGGGCATCCCCGTCATCAAGCAGAAGAAAGGGGCCGACCCCTCGGCCGTTGTCTTCGACGCCGTGCAGGCCGCGAAGGCCAGGGGGATCGACGTCCTGATCATCGACACGGCGGGGCGCCTCCACACGCAGGTCAACCTCATGGAGGAGCTCAAAAAGGTCAAAAGGATCATGGCAAGGGAGTTCCCGGGGTCGCCCCACGAGGTCCTCCTTGTTCTCGACGCCACGACGGGTCAGAACGCCGTCAACCAGGCGAAGATGTTCAACGAGTCGATCGGTGTCACGGGCCTTGTCCTCACGAAGCTCGACGGGACGGCGAAGGGCGGCATCATCATCCGCCTCGCAAGGGAGTTCGAAATTCCCATCCGTTACATCGGCATCGGCGAAAAGATGGACGATCTCCGGGTCTTTAACAGCACGGAGTTCGTCGACGCACTGATGGAATGATGCCGGAGGCATCATTCCATCGGGCTTCAGGCGTCAGGCATCCGGCGTCGGGAAAAATTGAAAAAATCTCTTTTCCGGAATTCGGAGTCCCGAATCCGGAATCCCCTGAGTGGCACGAGCCATGAAGAAATATTTTGCCATCGGCGACATCCACGGATGCCTGGACAAACTCCTGGCGCTGATCGATCTTTTGGACGTCGATTGGGGACAGGACACCGTCGTCTTCATGGGCGATTACGTCGACCGGGGCCCCGATTCCAGAGGTGTGGTCGAGCACGTGCTCGAATTGCGCAGACATCACGACCGCGTCGTCTGTCTGGCGGGAAACCACGAGTCGATGTTTCTCAACTACCTCGATCGTCGCGAAGAGGATATCTTCCTTTCCAACGGCGGCCGGAGCACGCTGCAATCCTACGGCATCTCCCCCGATGAGCAGGACCGCAGGGCGAAGCTCCCCCTGAAGCACCTGCAATTTTTTGAAACGCTGATTCCCTGTTACGAGACGGAGAATTATCTGTTCGTTCATGCCGGAGTGAGGCCCGGGATCCCGATAGATTTGCAAGATCCGTTCGACCTGATCTGGATCCGTCACGAGTTCTTCATGTCGAACCACGGGTTGCAGAAGACCGTCGTCTTCGGGCACACCCCCTTCCGGGGAGAACCCTTCGTGGGGGAAAAAATGATCGGCATCGACACGGGCGCCGTATACGGCGGGCCGCTGACGTGCCTGGAGCTTCCCGCCGTGAAGTTCCACCAGGTGTAAGCAGGGGTCATGGAATGATGGAATGATGGAATGATAGAATATTGGGTAGGGAGAATCTTCTTCCATGCCTCCATCATTCCAGGTTCGTTATGGATGCCGGTCCGGCTTCGGCAATGTGAATAAAGAAACGGCATGGATCCATTGGCTCCATGCCGTTTTTACCGGCGAAGAAGAAAAGGGCCTTGCTCCGCACCCTCAGAACTTGAAGTTTCCGAAATTGGATTCCTTGATCGGCTGCAGGAGAGCGACCTCGAACCCGAGGGCCAGGGCGTTGCGGCAGTCCTTGAGTGGGAGCGTCCCGTCGTTGAAGAGCCTCGCCTCCATGTAGAAGGGGTGAGCCTCGCGATTGTACTTGTCGACCATCCCCTGCTGGAATTTCCCGGCTGCTTCCTCGTCCATCTCCTGGCCCCGTTTCTTCCGGTTGACGCGCTCGAGGCTCGTGAGGATAAAGCCCGCCGTCTCGCCGGACATGACTGACGTCTTCGCCCGCATCGTGGCAAAGATGAACAGCGGGTCGAAGGTCCTGCCGCTCATGCCGAAATTCGCGGCGCCGTGGTCCGGGCCGATGATCCACTGGATCCTCGGGACCTCGGTGCAGGCGACGGCCCTGACCATGCCGGAGCCGTACTTGCCGATGCCGGCGTACTCCTCGGCCGTCCCCACCATGTAGCCGGGGGAGTTCTGGATGTACAGAAGGGGGATCTTCATCGTGGAGCAGCGAATGACCCATTCGATGGCCTTGCGGGCCGAGTCCACGAAGATGACGCCGTTGTTGTTGCTGGCGATGACCCCGACGGGGATCCCCTTGAGGTGGATCTTCCCGCAGACGACATTGTCGCCCCGCCCGATATTGTATTGACGCTTGTACTCGCTGAAGTAGCTGTCGTCGGCGATGCAGGCGATGACTTCGCGGACGTTGATGCCCCGGGCGGTCTCCTTCGGCAGAACCGAGTACAGGTGATCGGCCGGGACTTTCGGATCGACAGGCTTGCGCCGCTCGCAGCACAGGGTCTGCTTCGGGTCGAAGGCCAGGAGCTCCCGGAGCTTCTCGATCCCGTCGTCCTGGGACTTCACGAAGTGATCGGCCCCGCCGGAGATGTGGGTGTGGACCCTCGCTCCACCCAGGTCCTCCATGCTCACCGTCTCCCCGATGGCGGATTTTACCATGGGAGGCCCGCCCAGGAAGGAGTAGGACATCCCGTCGATCATGATGGACTCGCAGGCCAGGTAGACGATGTAGGCCCCCCCGGCCGTGTTTCCCCCCGTGCTGAGCGTGTACTGCTTCAGTCCCTTCGCCGACATCCGGCACATGTTGTAGAAAAAATGGCCGAACTGGTTGCGGCCCGGAAAGATCCGGTCCTGCAGCGGCAGATAGGCGCCCGCCGAATCGGCGATGTAGACGAAGTTCAGGCCGCACCGCTCGGCAATCTCCTGCGCCCTCAGGTGCTTCTTGCAGCTGATGGGGTAGTAGGCCCCGGCGCTCACGCGGCTGTCGTTGGCGAGGATCATGACCCAGTTGCCGTGAATCTTGCCGATCCCCGTCACGAGCCCGGCGGAGGGGACGTCGTTAACGCCCTCGTAGCCGATCCCGAAGCCGGCGCCGCGGCTCAGCTCGAAGAATTCCGTTCCGGGGTCGATCAGCTGCCCGATGAGCTGACGCGGCGGTTTCTTGCCCTGCTTGGCCAGCCTTTCGTTCTGGACCTGGCCTCCAGGGTTGTAGGCCCTCTCCCAAAGCTCGGCAATCTTCTGCTCTTCGGCCAGCCAGTGCTCCCGGTTCTCCCGGAGCTCCATCTCCTTCTTCTGCTGGCGGCTCGATCTCTTCTCGTGTGTGTCAGCCATCCTCGATCTCCTTTCATCTCTTCTCGAACGTCAGGCGGGCTTTTTTCCGCAGAACAGTTTCATCACGAAGGTCGCCGCCGTTTCGCCCCTCTGGTTCTTAATCTCATTGCGTACAGTGAGAACCCCCTTGTCCTTTCCCTTGTCGGCGATCTCGATGACTTCCACCTCGCAGTGGATGGTATCCCCGATCCGCGTCGGCGCCGTGAAGCGGACCCCCTCCATCCCGTAAAAAGCAATGAAAGACTTCGGCAGGTAGCTCGAATAGGCGCCCAGTCGGAAGGGCAGCGCCAGTCCGATGCTCAGGACGAGCATGCCGTGGGCGATGCGGCCCTTGAACGGTCCCCCGGCGGCGTATTCCGCATCCGTGTGAAGGGGGTGCCAGTCGCCGGTGAGGGCCGAGAAATTCACGATGTCCGTCTCCGTGACGGTCCTTGCGGGCGAGATCATCCTTTCGCCCACCTGATAGTCGTCGAGATACAAATATTCCTTTGCCATCTTCACCTCCCGAACCTTCGGATCGCCGGCCATCGGGCCGTCGTACGGCGCCCGGTGAGGCCGGGGCACGAATGCAACGCCTCTGACCCGTCGCCGGCCGGGTTCAACGTACTATCCGTACCCGAAAAGAGTCACATCGTCTGTAGGGGATGTTTGATATTTCTTGTGGGGGAAGGCGGAAATGTAGCCGTCTCGAGGTTCGTCCTACTCCAGGGAGGTCAGACCGTGCTGGATGGCGAACTTGATCAGTCCGGGGATGTCCTTGATGCCCAGCTTCTGCATGAGGCGGCTCCGATAGGTCTCGATTGTCTTGACGGACAGGAAGAGGGTGTCGGCGATCTCGGCGCTGGTCTTCCCCTCGACGACAAGCTGCAGGACTTCCCGCTCCCTCCGGCTGAGAGTGGCCAGGGGGTCGCGGATTTCTTCCGTCTTGTTGAGGTACGCACCGATCACCTGGTCTGAAACCTTGGGACTCAGATAGCGACGGCCCGCGTGGACGTCATGGATGGCATTGACCAGCTCCCGTCCCGCCGATTCCTTCAGGAGATAGCCGTTCGCACCGGCTTTCAGGGCTCTCAGGATGGACTCCGACGAGGACTGCATGGAGAGCATGATGACGCGCGTGGAGGGACACTCCCGGCAGATCTGTCCCGTTGCCTCGATCCCGTTGAGCTCCGCCATGAAGATGTCCATGATGACGATGTCGGGCTGAAGCATCTTCACCTTCCGGACCGCATCGCGGCCGTCGGCCGCCTCGCCGACGACACGGAGGTCCTTCTGCGCTTCCAGCAGGTAGCGGAGGCCGTCGCGGACGATCGTGTGGTCATCGGCCAGAAAGACGGTGATGCTCACAGGGGCACCTCCACCGATACAACCGTCCCCCTGCCAGCCCTGGATTCGAGAATGAAACGGCCGCCGATTACCTCGGCCCGCTCCGCCATGGTCATGAGCCCCCAGCCGTGATGCTCTCCCGCCTGCTTCACCCGGGACGGATCGAAGCCGACACCGTCGTCCTCGATGCGCAGCCTCAGCCGGCCCTCTGCGGTGTCGATGCCGATGCTCACCGTGCGTGCCCGTGCGTGCTTGCTGATGTTGGTCAGCACCTCCTGAACGATGCGGAACAGGTTGTTTTCGACGGCGGCCGCGGGCCTGGGATGGATTTCCTTACCCTCCATGACGACCTCGACACCGGTCCGCAGGGAAAATCGCTCGCTGTACCAGCGCATCGAAGCGACGAGGCCGTAGTCATCCATATCCGGCGGCCTCAGGTCCGACATCAGGCTGCGGGTGTACTCCGTGGTCTGTTCGACCAGCGTCACGGAATCCTCCAGCAGTCTCGCAGACACCGGGTTCATGCCCTCCGCCGGCAGCAGGGACCTCAGTACGTTGAGGTTGATCCCGACGACCGTCAGGTTCTGTCCCACCTGGTCATGCAGTTCCCGGGCGATCCTCCTTCTTTCAACCTCCTCGGCTTCCGAGAGTTTTGCCGAGAGCGTCCGCAGCTGTTCTTGCTGCTCCCTGAGGGTTTTTTCCACCTGCTTGCGCTCGGTGATGTCCTGCATGGTGCCGAAAAGCCCCTTGACCTTCCCGTCCGGCCCGAGTTCCGTCTCTCCCATCGCAAAGACGTGGCGCGTCGATCCGTCGGGGCGCAGGATACGGATCTCCAGCCCATAGGGCGTTCCGTCGTGCGCCGCCCGGACGGACGCGCGGAACTGCGGCCAATCATCGGGGTGGACGAACGTTTCGAGGTCGCCGTCAAACCCTGCACCCTGCCGCGGGTCCAGACCGAGGATTCGAACCATTTCCTCGGACCACAGGGACTGCTTCCTGTCCCTGCTGTAACGCCAGCTGCCGACATGGGCCAGTTCCTGCGCCTTTGCCAGGTCAGCGGCGATCTGCCGCAGGGCATCGTCCGCTTTTCTGCGTTCCGTGATGTCGCGGCCGATACCGAATCGTCCCGTTGCCCGACCCCTGCCATCGTATCGGGTCGTCACGAGGAACTCCACCGGGATCCTCTCGCCATTCTTGTGCAGGAGCTCCGCCTCGTAGGGCGGGGTGTCCTGACCCCGTATCCCTTTCTTGAACCGCTCGATCGTGGACTCGATGTACTCCGGCGCGACAACGTGGGTGAACGGCTGACCGGTCAATTCGCAGGCGGTGTAGCCCGTGACGCTTTCGAACCTCGGGTTGATGTAAGTGTAGGTCCCCTCCTTGCTGACGACAAAGATGAGGTCCAGGGTGGACTCGACAAGATTCCGGTATTTCTCCTCGCTTTCCCGCAGCGCCTCCTCCGCTTTGCTGCGATGCAGTTCGGATTTCTCCAGCCGCAGCGATTTTCCGGCGCAGCAGGGCGATCTCGTCGACGAGTTGCTGCCGGGTCTCGGTGTTGTCTTCCCTCTTCCGCATCAAAATCTCTACCCTGTTGCGGATCGCTATGCCCGCATTCTTGATCCGGCGGGATGATCCATCCCGTCCGCGGCGTTCTCCCTGCCGGGACCTGCTCTGCCTCGATGACAAGCCACCTGTTTTCTTATGCTTTTGCCACTTTTCATCCCGGAATGCAAAACTAATCTGGGGACCGGGGGAGGGGGCGACGTTTTGGTCGACCCCTGCCAAAAGCTCCTGCACCTGCTCTATTGCTTTCAGGCGCATTCGGAGCATCGTCTCTGCTAAACAGTGTCCGAAAATATGTTTGACAGGCATCGAGGAGAATGCCAGAGAAATGAGAGGTTGCGAATTAAAGCATTGAGGCAAGACGCGATGGCGAATGTATTTGTCTATTCGATGGAGGACGAGACGGCATCGGCACATTTCAGCAGCGCCTTTGAACAGGGGTTGAACTGGGGATCGTGTTGCCGTCGATTCGCGATGGGGTTCAGATTGAATCTTGAGGCGCTTTTACCCCGATGGAACCTGTTATGTCTGGGGGGTTCCGGATCAGGGCGACAACCGTTCAACCTGGAATGCCATGTCTGAAGATGATCTTGTGCTGGGCTATCGCAACCGTTCCATCGTATCGGCCGCCACCGTTTTGATGAAGGTCGACCACCCTTCCCTGGCGACCTCGCTATGGGGCAACCAAACGGAAGGGCCGCCTCGATTGATGAGTTTTTTCAATAAACCGCACGTCGGCGAGGTCCCGATCGTCGAGCAGATGCTGGGTTATCTCGACCAGGAGTACAGCGGGTTCACGAGACTCAACCCCGAACAAGTGTGAAAACATCCTGAATGCCTTCGGGTCGCTCGAAATCTTTGTCCGGCTGGGTTTGCGGTACGATTTTCCCTTCAATTTCCGCCATTCGGAGTGAGATGCGGTCTCAAAAGCGGGTTTGAGCAAAAAAAAGGCAAGGTGCCGGGCACCTTGCCTTTTTCGTTGTGATCCTTCGCCGTGAGATCAGTCGCTGAACTTGGCGATCTCCTTCGGCGCAAACGCGATGTCCGCGTACCCGTACTTGTGATCCTTCATCTCCACCGGCGTCGGGAAGCGGCGGTCCGGGGCGCTCTTGAACATCCAGTGGTTCACCTTGATGTTCAGCTTTTCGACAGCCGCTTTTGTCAGCATCTCGCGGTCATCCGGATGGGCGATGGAGATGAGCTTCGTCGCCTTCTCGGCGTCGGTGCAGCCCTGGATGTTGACAATGCCGTACTCCGTGCAGACGTAGGTCACGAGCCAGTCGGGAACGGCCACGACGCTGCCCGGATCCAGCATGGGGACGAATCGGGACTTGCCCTTGGCATCGCGTGCCGTCGCCGCAAGGATGGCCCGGCCGCCCTTGGCCATGGAGGCGCCGAGGGTGAACGAGTACTGCCCGCCCGTCGAGGAGATGGGACGGCCGCCGACGTTGCCCGCCGCATCCTGCCCCCGCAGGTCCATCTGGGCGAAGTTGTTGACGGTCACGAAGTTGTCGATCTGGGCGAGCGTCACGATATTGTTCGTGTATCCGATGTCGCATCCGCAGAAGAAGGGGTTGCGGTGCACCCACTCGTAGTAGCGGGGCGTGTCCACGGGCATGATGTAGGCCCAGCCGCATCTCCCCGTGTCGATGCACTTCCGGGTATTGTCAACGGCACCCGCCTCGGCGAGCGTGAAGGCGTACTCGCCGATCATCTCGCTGTGCACGCCGAGGTGCTTCATGCCGTGATCCCGCATGCCGATGACGACGGCCGTCGGGAGGGCGCCGATGCCGACCTGGACGCAGTCGCCGTCCCGCATGATGGAGACGCAATTTTTCGCGATGGCCGCTTGTTCGGCGTTCGGTTTGATGTCCTTCTCGGCGATGTACATCCACTGGTACTTCGGGTCGTCCACGTCCACCTCGACGAAGTAGTCGACATCGTCGATGGGAAGGAACATGCCCCTGCCGCCCTCACACCAGGCGTAGTCCGAGCGGATTTCGCAGACGAACTTCTTGCAGGATTTCGCGGTGATCATGAAGTTGTTCACGCCGTAACTGGCGTTCACCCAACCCGCCTCGGGGACCGCGCAGGCCTGGACGCCCCAGTCCATGGCGCGTTTTGCCTTTTCCTTCCGGTAGTTGCGGGCGTATTCGGCGTCCATGCCCAGCGCCCATCCCCAGTGCTTCCAGTCGAGGCCCTTGTAGCCCTTCGTTACGAGGCCGCGGAGGGTGGGCAGCAGGAAGGATTCGTGGAGGACGTGGTTCTTCGCCTCCGGGTCGGCGGCGGCGAAGAAGTTGTTGCCGAGCATGATCGCCTGGTTCCAGATCTCGATGTTGTTCAAGCTGCCATCGGCCAACCTCGCCGAAAGGGCTTCCATGGTCGGCAGGGTATCCGAGCCGGGGCCGCCGCGGTTGATCCAGTCGCCCGGCTTAACCATCTCCGCCCATTTCTTGGCGGTGATCATCTTGTTCCGAAGCTTCTGCTGTACCGGGGTGGAAATCCATACTTTGTCTTTGTTTGCTATTTTCTGCTGAGGCATATTCCGATGTTCCTCCTTTAAGATAGTGATGTCATGAAGCCGTTCATTCTCTCTGTCATCGATACAGACCCTTGATCGATACAGACCCTTGAGTGGATGAAAAAATGATAGGTTGCCGGCAGGACCCCCCTTTCGTGAATGGATTTTTTGGTCAAATTGCGTCCAACGCAATCATATTGCTGTGCCTGCCATCCCTGCGCGGAAACCCCTGACGTTTCAGCGAAAGAGAGGTGGAGCGTGATTGCGAGTTGCTGGGTTGAAACTATTCTTCAGCCGATGCCCGGGAAAAGCCAAGGCATGACTTTTATCGTGAGGCGAGAATGAGTGGAGGCCCTCCCCCAAGCCCCCTGCTTTATGACGGGGCTTTCGGGACTCCGGAAAAGTCCCGATTCAGCGGGCGGCTGCGGCATGATTTCGGAGAATCGGCAGACATTCCGGGATCATCCGGTCCCTCGCACCGGTCTTCTCCTGTCCATCCGGTATCGAGGTTAGGTCGAAAACCCTTACATGATCCGCACTTGCCGGCTCAATGCCGTATATCGTACCCGCGGGATCCGGGATTGCGAGACTGTCTCCGATTAACTGAGTTGATAACAAAAAAAAGCTCCGAAATCAAATCCTTTTTGCTTGTATTTGCGCAATTTCCCGTTCCGGTTTTCGGGATGTCCCGGACGGGAGGCTGGCGCCGATGCGCTCCTCCTTTTCCCTTGACCGGAGATTTCCAAGTCCCTAAACTCATTAGCGCATACTCGATACGGGAAATTGACGTGACTTCCTTCGAGCATCGCTCAACGCAAGTCCGAAGTACGCCTCGGTCCTCGGGATTTAATATTCCTCGCAGAAATGCGAGAAATTTAGAAACTCAGGGAATGGGTTTATCTGTTATTATGCTCACTTACCCCGCATCAAACTGCGGGGATGCGCGTGCAATCGTTTTCGGGCGCCTTGCATCTGGACATGTTTGACCCTCCGCAAAGAGAAAGATTCGGTATTGTAGTGCCATGAAGATTCTCGAGTGTGCCCCGAACTTCAGATTCAACTCCCTCTCCCTATGGGAGATAGACCTTATGGTTCCCTCTCCCTTGAGGGGAGAGGGACAGGGTGAGGGTGACTGATCCGCTTCCATATTCGGGAGAGGGCCAAAGTGAGGGTGAATGAAGATCCTCGAATGCGTCCCGAACTTCAGCGAGGGGCAGGACAAAAAAAAGATTGATACGATCGCATCCGCCCTGCAGAAGGTGAGCGGAGTGCGGCTCCTGGACATCTGCACCGACAGCGACCACAACCGGACGGTATTCACCTTCATCGGAGCGCCCGAAGACATCGAAAGAGGCGCTGCGGCCGCCTGCGACAAGGCGCTGGAGGTGATCGACATGCGGGAGCAGCAGGGCGTGCACCCGCGGATCGGCGCCGTCGATGTCGTCCCGTTCATCCCGCTCAAAAACGCCGTCATGGCCGATGCCGTCGAGACCGCCCGCCGTTTCGGCCGGGCCTTCGCCGAACGAAACGGGCTTCCCGTCTATTTCTACGGGGAGGCGGCCCTCGTCGAGGAGAGGCGGGAGTTGCCCCACATCCGCAAGGGGGGCTACGAAGCGCTCCGGAAACGCATGGAGGACCCGCAGTGGGTTCCCGATGCCGGCCCCCATGTGCTCAACGAGCGAAGCGGGGCCACGGCGGTGGGGGCCCGCGATTTCCTGATTGCCTTCAACATCAATCTCGCCTCGTCGGACCTGGAGGCGGCCCGGAAGATCGCCGAGACGATCCGGTTCTCCAGCGGGGGCATGAAGCACGTGAAGGCCATCGGGGTGCCCCTGAAGAGCAGGCAGATCGTCCAGGTGTCCATGAACCTCACGAATTTCAGGGAAACTCCGGTTAAGTCCGTATTCGACCGCGTGAAATCAGAGGCGGCCCGCTATGCCGTGCACGTCCTTGAGTCCGAACTCATCGGCCTCATTCCCGAGGAGGCCCTGACGAACGTCACCCCGCAGTACCTCTTGCTGAGGGATTTCAGCGAGGACCGGATCATCGAGAGACACCTCTAGGCGCTGCGCGCAGGCTTCGGGTTTCAGGTATCAGGCATCGGGAAAAGAAGTGCAACAGAAAAGCCCCCGTGCTTTGCATGGGACCACATAGCCTCCCCCCTTTTTGAGATTTATCGCAATGTCATTGCGAAGGAGCGAAGCGACTGAAGCAATCTCGGATGTTTTCTAAAAGATTGAGATTGCCGCGCTCCCGTCGGTCGCTCGCAATGACGAGAGCCGATTATGACACAGTCTCTTTACAAAAGGGGGGAAGGGGGGAGTTGGATTCGATACGACATCTGCTGGAGACCCATAGCACGTTGAGGATATGGAAGATTTCGTAAGAAAGTTTCTTTTCGGGGAGGCGGGCATCGTCCGGGACGGGGCCGGTGTGCGCTCCGAGATTTCCATGGATCTCAGAACTGAGGGCTGGATCGGCATTCCTCACGGCGGCATCAGCATGGGAGCGATCGCGGATCTGTTCGAGTCCCTGCACGAGACCCGCAGCGCCCGGGGGATGCCCTATCCGGTTGCCATGAACATGCGAATGGGTGGCAGCCGATTGAGAACAGGCGAGACGGTCGATGTTGCCATTGTTCCGGCGGGGGAGGGTGCAAAAGGGATTGTGACGGTGCGCGGAAGCGCTCTGCCTTACCTCAAGGCGGACATCGCGAAGGCTCCGGAGCGCAGCACGGTGGAAACCAGTGCCTGCCTGCCGTCGTCATTTGATCAGATGGAAGGGTCGCTCTCGGACCTCCCGTTCTACCGGAACTGCTTCGTGTGCGGGGTCGATGGACACTACCCCGGGTTGAAGAGAAAATTTCAATTGTTCGAGACAGCCCGGCCAAATCGGGTTGTTGTTTCCTGTGCCGGCTTCGATGCCAAAGACAGGGACACCGTGCACCGCTTTGAAAGAAACGGCTGGATTCACCCCGTTGTCCTGCTGGCCCTGGTCGACGAAACCATGGGCTGGGCCGGCTTCATGAACTTTGCCAGCGGCGGCGTCACCGTCCGCATGAGCGCCACCCTGCATCGACGCATCGGCGTGGGCGAGAAGCTCGTTGTCTTCGGTCGAGGGGAGAAAGTCCAGGGAGCGGATTCCAGGATGCTCATCTGGGTGTCGGGCGGGGTTGCTGTCGTGGGCAAAGCGGGTTCCTTCGAGATCGTCATGACCGCTTCGAGCCAGTTCCTGGGTGTGCCTGCCCTTACGGAGCAGATGCGTACGGAGCTGATTCCTCAGGAACTGACGCGACGGGCCTTCGGGATCGCCGAGTCAGGTCTGCCTTGACAGCCTCGGGCGATCATGTTATTTTCCTCGATCACTCGGGACGCCCTTGTCCTTGATCTCCCTCTCCCTTGAGGGGAGAGGGTCGGGGTGAGGGTGAATGATCCTGTTCCTTTCAGTCTGAAAAGTGCCCCCTTAGCTCAGGTGGATAGAGCAACGGATTCCTAATCCGTGTGCCCCGTGTTCGAGTCACGGAGGGGGCACCATTTTTTCTCTCCCGGTCACTTCTGCTTTGACTCTTTTCTGCTTTCCTCTTATTTATTTCACAGTGCGGGGCGTTTCCATCTTGTAACCCATCCAGCAGCTGCAGGGAATCCGGGAATGAACTGGAAAGACCTCATCAGCCAGCCCCCGAAGAAGCTCCTTGCCGCCGGCGCCGTTGCCGGCGCGATCCTCGTCGCCGTCCTCGTCGGCGGATACCACGCCTCAGGCAGTCCGAAGATGTGCGGCGCCTGCCACAGCATGGACCACGTCTACAGCCGCTGGCAGATCTCCACCCACAAGCAGTTTGCCTGCATCGATTGCCATCTCCCAGATACCAACCTTGTCGGTCAGATCGCCTACAAGACCAAGGCCGGCCTCAACGACCTCTACCATGAAACGCTGAAAAGCTACCCTGCCGGCATCTCCATCTCGGCGGAGGGCAGGGAAATCGCGAACGGCAACTGCCTGAGATGTCACTTCTCGACCGTGCAGAACACGCCCATGGGGGCAGGAGGCGCCGACTGTCTCAAGTGCCATCGTTTCTCCGTCCACCAGCGGGGGCTTGAAAAGGGAGGAGGGATCATCGTTGGACAGCAATAAGAAAATCTGGATGACGCTCGGCGGGATTGCGCTGGTGATGCTCTTCATCATCGTGCTCCAGGTCTTTGTGCGCACACCCTACACGACGATGAAGATCGCCGCGATACCCGAAGGGGAATACGACCCCTCCGTGTGGGGCCAGCATTATCCGCTGGAGTACAAGAGCTACTTGCGGAACAAGGAGATGGCCCCGTCGCCCACGGGTTTCGGCGGCAGCGAGAAGGTTCAGAAGTCCATCCAGGAACCCGAGATCCTCGTCAACTTCAAAGGGATGCCCTTCAGTGTAGATTACACGGAGGACCGGGGGCACGTGTATGCCCTCGAGGATATCAGGGAGACGAAGCGCGTCAACGAGACCACGGCCGGCGCCTGCATGACCTGCAAGACGGCCCAACTGGCCGACATTTTCAAGGAGAAGGGCTGGGATTACGCAAAGATTCCCCTGTTGGAGCTTCTTCCCCAGCTCAAGCACCCCATCGTCTGCGCAAACTGTCACGATCCGAAAACCATGAACCTGCGCGTCATCAACCCGGCCTTCATCGAGGCCATGGAAAAACGCGGCATCGACGTGAAAAAAGCCTCCCGCGAGGAGATGCGCAGCTACGTCTGCGGGCAGTGCCATGCGGAGTACTACTTCATACCCTCAAACAAGAAAGTCGTCTTCCCCTGGGCCAATGGCCTCCACCCCGAGAAAATGTACGAGTACTATTCCGCAATCCCCAGCGGCTTCGAGATGGACTGGAAGCACCCCGACTCGGAGGCGAAGATGCTCAAGGCCCAACACCCCGATTTCGAGATCTGGAGCGGGGGCGTTCACGCCGGATCCGGTGTCTCCTGCGCCGACTGCCACATGCCCTATATGAAGGCAGACGGCCAGAAGTACACCTCGCACTGGGTGACAAGCCCCATGAAGCACGGGAAGGAATCCTGCAGGACCTGCCATACCCAGACCGATCAGTGGCTCCTCGACCGGGTGAAGACCATCCAGACCCATGTCTGGGAGATGCAGCGCACCGCCGGGCAGACCGTGGCGAAGGCCCACCAGGCCATCGGGTTGGCTTCGAAAGCGCCGAAGGCCAACAAGGCGGAACTCGACAAGGCCCGCGAGCTCATCCGGAAGGCGCAGTGGTACTGGGACTACGTGGCTGCCGAGAACAGCATGGGCTTCCACAACCCGACGATGGTCCTCAACACCCTGGGGCGCTCCATCGATCTGGCGCACCAGGCCATCGCAACGGCAGAGAAGGCCACTGGCGGGAGATGACACCACCGTAATCAACTTCAAAGGCGGCAGAAGATCTTCCCTCTGCCGCCTTTTCATATCACTTCCTTGCCCCCTTTTCCCTTGACCGACGAATTCAGAATCCATACACTCATCAAGCATCGCCGAGTGTCGAGTATATGGCCCGATCGGTGAGCGGAAAGCGGCGCCAGGTAACTCTGTCATGCAAAAAATAAGTGCGGGATTGCTTCTCTACCGCGTCTGCGGGGGGACTCTCGAGGTCTTCCTCGTCCACCCTGGAGGCCCCTTCTGGGCGAAGAAAGACCTCGGCGCCTGGTCGATCCCCAAGGGGGAGAACGACGAGGGCGAGGATCTGCTCGATGCTGCCCGGAGGGAATTCGAGGAGGAGACGGGGTTCAGGCCCGAGGGGATTTTCCGGGAGATGACGCCCGTCAGACAGAGAAGCGGTAAGATTGTTCATGCCTGGGCCGTCGAGGGGGATTGCGACGCGACGGCCATCCGGAGCAACACCTTCACCCTGGAGTGGCCGCCGCGATCGGGCAGGATGCAGGAAATCCCCGAGGTGGATCGGGCGGGGTGGTTTGACCTTGATGCCGCAAGGGAGAAGATCCTCGAGGGTCAGCGGGGGCTCCTCGACGAGTTGAGGCGCCTCATCGGGTAAGGCGCAGAAGAAGTGCGGCGAAGGGATTGAAAAACGCAGACAGGAGGGAATGTATGCAGTTTCTGATAATGGCCTATGACGGAACCGATGACAAGGCCCCGGAGCGCCGCATGGCGGCGAGAGAGACGCATCTGGCGGGCATCGTGAAGATGAAGGAAGAGGGGAAGGCAATTTACGGGGTGGCCATCCTGAACGACCGCGAACAGATGATCGGTTCCGCCCTGGTGGTGGATTTCCCGACCCGGGCCGATGTAGACGCCTGGTTGAAGACCGAGCCCTACGTCGTGGGGGACGTGTGGCGCAAAATCGAGGTGTTGCCGGCGCGGGTGCCGCCGATGTTCGTCAAATAGAAGAAGCGTGTAGCGTCTAGCGTGTAGCGTGTAGCGTGTAAAATGTAGAGCACGCGGCTTGGACTTATCGGAGAAGCGAGGCGAGGTCTGATCGCAACGACGCCGCGTCCGTGAATAGAATACCCTGGAGACCCAGATCCTTCGCGGCGGCGATGTTTGCACCCACGTCGTCGATGAGCAGGATTTCATCCGGGTTGAGGCTCAGGGTCTCGATCAGCGCCTCGAAAATCTTTCTCTGCGGTTTGGCCGATCCCACCTGCCAGGAAAGCACGACGGGGTCGAAAATGCGGTAGGAGTCTCTCTCCATGATCGGCCGGGAGGGCTTTTCCGTGTTGGAAAGGATGCCCGTCCGGCAGCCCCTGCCGTGAAGCGCGTGGGCCACGTCAAAGACGTCCTTCTTTTCCACGTAGGAATGTTCAAAAGCCTCGAGCCACAGCGAAGCGGGCATCGCCCCTTTCGCCCCCGTCCGTCTGCGCACCCCTTTCCAGAACTCCTCCTCGGAGATCTTTCCCTCCTGCAAGTAGGGGAACAGCTTGCGGTAGGCCGCCAGCATGCACCCGGTCCCGATGCCGAGGACTTCCCGGCAATACCGGAGAATCCCCTCCGTCGGGTTCTCGATCAGCACCCCCCCCCAGTCGAAGATCACCGCCTTGATCACGCTCAACAAATCCTTCTCGCCGTCCGATAAGATACGGGTGCGTTCCTATTCCTTCGGCCACACGCTTTACACGGAAATTGCATAATCCCAACGGGGAAATAACTCAAGGAAAATCGAGCGGATCGATGACAGACAGGAAGCGGACAAAGGCACAATTGCTCGAGGAAAATGACCGTCTCGGGGCCGAACTGGGCGCCCTGCGCAGTACGAAAACCGAACCGGCAGGCCCGCGCGACGAGATCCGCGAGGAGCGCTACCGGGCCATCCTGGACGGTATTACGGAGGGGTACTACGAGGTGGATCTCGAAGGGAACTTCACTTTTTTCAACGCGGCGATGAGCCGGATGCTGGGCTATGCCCCGTCGAAGCTGGTGGGGATGAATTACCGGGCTTATCTGGGCGGAGAGGATGCGAAGAAGGTATACGAAGCCTTCCTTCGCGTGTTCCGGACCGGCGAGCCGGAAAAGGGTTTTGATTATGAGCTCATCCGCAAAGACGGGTCCCGTTTTCCCATCGCCATGTCGGTCTCGTTGATCCGGGACAAGAACGGACGGCCCGCGGGCTTCCGTGGGCTTGCCCGCGATATCACCGCCCGGAAGCGGGCCGAGGAGAGACACCGCGAAATCGAGAACCGGCTGAAGGCGGTCTTCGACTCCGTCCGCACGGGGATCATGATCATCGACAGGCAGACACACCTCATTCGGGACGTAAATCCGGCCGCAGCCCGCATCATCGGGTTGCCTCCTGAAAGCATTGTCGGCAAGATATGCCACGAATTTGTGTGCCCGGCCCAGAAGGACATGTGCCCGGTCACAGACCTGGGGCAGGTGGTGGACAACGCGGAACGGGAACTGATCATGGCGGACGGCACCCGTCGCTCCATCATCAAGACCGTCGTGCCCCTCCGGATAGACGGCCGCGATTTTCTCCTGGAGAACTTCATCGACAACACCGCGCGTAAGGAGGCGGAGGAAACCCTGCGCCGCAACGAGGCGCACTACAGGCTCATGGCAGACAATATCCGTGACCTCATCTGGACCATGGATCTCAAGATGAACCTGACCTATGTCAGCCCTTCCATGCAGGCGATGTACGGGTATTCACCGGAAGAGGTTAGTGGGATCCGCTTCGAGAAATTGCTCAGCCCCGATTCAGCCCGAAAGGTCCTGGAGCTCTACAAGATCATCAGGGATCTCATGAAGCAGAAAACCCTCTCTGGCAGAGGGTTTTCCGAGACGCTGGTGCTGGAGCACATCCGGAAGGACGGCAGCGCGTTCTGGGGCGAAACGCGGGTGAGCATCACCGTCGACGGCGGCGGGCTGATCGTCGGCATCCAGGCAGTGACAAGGGACATCACGGAGCGAAAGCGGGCGGAGGCCCTGATCAGGGACAAAGAGGCCGCCGAGGTCGCCAGCCGCGCCAAGAGCGAGTTCCTGGCAAAGATAAGCCATGAGATCCGCACCCCCCTGAACGGGATCATCGGGATGACGGAGCTTTGCCTGGGGCATAATCCCGATGAAAACCTCAAGGGGCTGTTGGACACCATCTACGGCGAAGCCCGCAATCTCTCCGGCCTGATCAGCGATATTCTCGACCTGGCCAAGATCGAGGCTGGGAAGATGGTGTTGGAGGATGCCCCCTTCGATCTGGCGGCCCTCGTTCGCACCGTCACAGACGGTTTTGCCCCGCGTGCAAAGCAGCAGGGTCTTGATTTCGTGACCCAGCTGGCACCGGAAGTCCCGACGCCCCTGTTCGGCGATAACCTGCGGCTGCGCCAGGTGCTCGTCAACCTCATCGGCAACGCCTTCAAGTTCACCCCCAAGGGGAAGGTGTCCGTGACAGGCGAGCTTGTGCGCGACATGGGTGACCGGGTGGTGATTCAGTTCTCCGTCCGCGACACGGGAATCGGCATCCCCCTCGACCGGCAGCAGCGGATTTTCGAACCTTTCGAGCAGGCCGACGGCTCGACGACGCGGCACTATGGCGGAACGGGTCTTGGGGTCGCCATCGCGAAAGAGATCGTCAAGATGATGGGCGGCGACATCGGGGTGGTGAGCGAGCCCGGCGAGGGGAGCACGTTCTGGTTCACCGTGGAGATGAAAAAAGGCCGGGCGCAAGTCCCCCGGAGAGGAAAAGAAACCACCGCCGGTCTTCCCCGTGCCGGGGTGCAGGGGCTGGAATCCCGGCAAGGCCGCCGGATCCTTCTGGCGGATGACTATGCCACCAACCGGGAAGTCGCCCGGAGGCACCTCGAGGCGGGAGGCCACTGCGTCTCGCTGGCGTGCAACGGGTTGGAGGCGATCGAAGCCTTCAAAAGCGGGAATTACGATCTCATTTTCATGGATATCCAGATGCCGGTCATGGACGGCATCGAGGCCGCGAAGCGCATCCGCGACCTCGAGAAGGGCAGCGGGAGCGCATGCCGCGTTCCCATCCTTGCCTTGACGGCACACGCCGTCAAAGAGTATATCGATGCGTGCCTCCAGGCGGGGATGGATGACTACCTGATCAAGCCCGTGTTCCGGCAGGATCTGCTCGGCAAGGTGGACCGCTGGATCGACAGCGGGTCCGTGACGGCCGGCGGCGCGGCGCCGCCTCCCGGGGCCTCGGCAGGTCATGCAGCCTCCGCGGAGCCCATGGATTTCGCAAGGGCCCTGGAGGAGTTCGAAGGCAACCGGGAATTCCTGACGGGTCTCCTGGAGAAGTTCCTCGAGAATGTGCGGGCCCAGCTCGGCACCATCCGCGAGGCCCTGGACCGGGCCGATGCGGAAATCCTGAGGCGCGAGGCGCATGCCATCAAGGGCGGTGCGGCCAACCTGACGGCCGCGGAGCTGTCATCGGCTGCGGCCGAACTCGAGAAAACGGCCAGGTCGGGATCGCTCGGCGAGGCCCCCAAGGGGCTGGTGAAACTGGAGAGAGCATACAGGCGCCTGGACGAGTTTGTTCACAAACCCTGAGACTGCGAGTCGGGACAGAGGAGAGCGGAATGAAGATCCTGGTTGTGGACGATGAAATGGTCAGCAGGGAAAAAATGAAGATGATCATGAGCCATTTCGGCGAGTGCGATTCCGTCGAGAACGGGGCCGATGCCGTGGATAAATTTGTGGGCGCCTGGAACGGCTGGACCCCCTATGACCTGATCTCCCTGGATGTTCAGATGCCGGAGATGGACGGCGTAGAGGTCCTGAACCGGATCCGCGGGATGGAGCGGGAAAAAAACGTTCCCGAGAGCAAGAGGGTGAAGGTGATCATGGTGACGGCCCTCTCCGACAAGGATACCCTGATGACAAGCATCCAGGCGGGCTGCAACGACTACGTCGTCAAGCCTTTTGACAAGGCGCTCGTTGCGAAGAAGCTCACCAAGCTGGGATTCCAGGTTCACCTGTTCTGACAGGGCTGCGAGGGGACGTTAGCACAAAAAAGCGCCGCAAGCCTTGCCTGCGACGCTTTTTCTTTCGCTTTTTCACTGATCACCGGCCACTAGCCACCGACCACTTGTTTTCATTTCGTCGGCGGAAAACTTTTCAGGATCCCCTCTACCGCGCTCTTCAGGTCGTTCGAAGATGCATCGGCATTGATCGTGCCCGTTGCGGTTCCCCGCCAGATCAGCTGTTTTCCGTCCGCTTTTTGAATGTTGAGCGTGAGCATCCGGATCTGGTAGCCATACTGGTTGATGCCGATCTCGTTTTCGTAGTTAACCGAGACCAGCATGTCCGGGTTCTCGGTGGTCTTCCGGAAACCCTTTTTCTCGAGGACCTGATCGGCCTGATACTGGACGTTTTTCACGACCAGGTCGCCGGTCTGTCCCATGGTCCCCGTCGTCACCCAGTTGTAGCTCTTGAGTCCCGTGTAGCCTGCCGCGGGGTCGAAGGAATAGTTGAACCCCGTGGCGCAACCCGCGATGATGACCCCTGCTGCAAGCAGGACCGTGAAAATGGAACCCAATCGTGTCGTCTTCAAACCGCGCATGTCTCCTCCTTAAGCCATATAGGGTGTCCAGGCCGCCGGCCGGCAAAACGCTTCCCTTACCGGTTTTTGATGGCTGCTGTTTCCGGTTATGCTGCGAGAAAGAACCGGAGACATCTATAGCGCGGTTGCGTGAAGGGATGCAACTGGAAATTTGTGCGAGCTCAGGCATGTGCCCGTGCGGCTCCCTTTCCGGAAAATTCATTCGCCCGGCGCGGGGCACTTGTGGTAAATGTTGAGGCGAGAAAAAGGGACGGAGGCGAAACCGTGGGAAGAATACCCTTGGGTTGGGTAACGCGATGTGGGGCTGCGGCCCTCTTGCTTCTGGTTTGCCTGACCGTCGCCTGCGGATCCCCGCAGGCTCCTCCGGCCCCGGTCCAGAAGGTGAATCCTGCCGTCGAGGGCAGCGAGCCCCCTTCCCACATCACGCGTCCGGACATCGGTTTTGCCAGCCGGCAAAAGCTTGTCGATCACTACAGGAAGCACGGCCGGGAGTTCGACGCGGTCACCATGGAGCAGTACCTGAGGAAAGCCCAGGGGCTTCGCGACCGGCCGGCAGGAGGCGCAATTCTGGAGTCCGCCCGGCCCGACGGAGTAGTGACCCGGTTCGACCGGGGATCGGGGGATTTCATCGCCTTCAACCGCGACGGCGTCATTCGCACGTACTTCAGGCCGGCGGACGGGGAGGCCTATTACAAACGGCAGCTTGGGAGAAAACATTGATGAGCGGGGTGTAGGGACTCGGGTGCAGGGTGTAGGCAGAGAAAAGATCGATTGTCGAGCTCCGGTCTCGTATTGAGAGGTGGCCATGGGAGAAAAAGATCCAGTCAGGGAGTTTTTGAAGCAGCGCGGCTGTCCGGAGCACGTGGTCAGGGGGGGGCTGCGGGGCCTTGTGGAGAGCTGGGAAGAGGTCGTCCGGTCCGTCGAGGAGGGCTACAGTCTCGGGCTCGACGACTACCTGAACGATGTGGACGGCCGGCAGCTCCTCGACGAGACCCTTGCCGTCGTTCCGGCAGACGTCAAAAGGACCTGCCTCAAGCGAGTCAGGCAGGCCGATGCGAAAATGCAGACGCTCGTCCGGTCTGCGGGCAGGTGTCTCTGGGGCGATGAGACGGCCCGGCAGGAGGGCTGGACGGCAAAGAAGAACTGGTGGTATTTTTCAAAACCGACTCGCCCAGGCGAGGAGCTTCTTGCCGAAATCGATGAGCTGTGATGGACGGCGATCCCTTTCCTGCGGCTATTTCTGTGCGAGATAGGGCCTGAGACCGGCAACGCTGTGACGCAGGTGCCAGCGCTCCCTGGACTTCACATCCTCGGGCAGGGACTCAAAGCACGCAAGAGCCGGGTCTTTTCCGAGCAGTTCCGCAATGACCTTCTCTTCGAAGACCCCCTCTTTTTCCACCGCATGTTTCGACGCAACGGAGATCCACAGGTCGAGCTGACCGAAGGCAAGGTCGAAGACCCTGCGCACATCCCTCGAGTAGCCGTAATGCGAAAAGCAGAGCACCGAGGCAGTTGAGGTCCGCAGCCGTTCGAGGGACCGGCGGTATGCCGGGTAATCGAAGCCGCCCGGGGGGCAGCCGACCCGGAGATAGAACGTGTCGGCGAGGGGGAAAAAGATGCCTGCCGCCTCCCCTGTAAAAAGCGCTCCGTCCATTCGGAAGGCAAGCTGATGAGGCGCATGCCCCGGCGTCTCGATGCTCTCGACGGTCAAACCGCCGATCCGGATCGTCTCCTCGAAGCCGATGCGGTCTGCCGGGGCCGGGTCGGGCTTTCCGTACATTTCGGCAATCTCGCCGAGGTTCCGCAGGGAGACGCTCCAGACCTTTGAGGGGTCGATCAGGTGGGGCGCTCCTTTGGGATGGCAGATGACCCTCGCCCCCGGATAGCGGCGGAGCAGGTGCCCCACGCCGCCGCTGTGGTCCAGATGGATGTGAGTCAGGAGAACGAGGTCGAGAGTTTTTACACCCCGCTGTTCCAGGGCGGAGAGGAGGGCGGGGATCGCCGATGCAGGGCCGGGGTCCACGATCACCGTAGCATCATGATCGGAATAAAGCCAGCTGGTGACAAAATGCCGAAAGCCGGTCATCGGCAATGGGAGATCCACCATGTGGAGACGGGAAGACGGGGGTGCCTGAATGATTTCGTCCATATCCGTATTCGACAGCAATTCGCTTTGCTTGAACGTGAAGACAGCTTAGAGCATGCGGATGCTTCCGTCAATACAGGAAGCCGCAATCCAGGGTAGCTTTCTTTCCTTTTTCCGGGTCGCACAATCCCGTTGACTCCGCCCGCATGCGCGAGTATCGTTTTACGTGAGCAAGGCCGCGCGGGCCTGCTTTTTTGCTCGGGGCGGCAAACCCCGTCAACCCTGACGGGCCTGGAGGCATTCATGAATGCGGTCGTGATGGAAGGGTTTGGAGGAGTCGATGTCCTGAAGATCGGGGAGGTTCCGAAGCCGCAGCCGGCAGCGGGCCAGGTGCTCATCCGGGTCATGGCCACCTCCATCAACCGGCCCGACCTGGTCCAGCGCGGGGGGAAATACCCTCCTCCCCCGGGGGAGTCGGACATTCTGGGGCTCGAAGTGGCGGGTGTAATCGAGGATCTCGGTCCCGGCGCGATCGGATGGAAAAAGGGCGACCGCGTCATGTCGCTTGTCGGAGGCGGAGGGTACGCCGAGTATGCCGTGGCCTACGCGAACCACCCCATGCGCATCCCCGACAGCATGAGCTTCGAAGAGGCCGCCTGCGTCTGTGAATCCTATATCACGGCTTTTCTGAACGTCTTCATCCTCGGGGAACTGGCCGACGGCCAGATCGCTCTCCTTCACGGCGGGGGCGGCGGGGTCAACACGGCGGCCGTACAGCTGAGCAAGGCTCTCGTGCCCGGGACAAAACTCATCGTCACGGCATCCCCCGAGAAAATGGAGCGCGTGAAAGCCCTCGGCGTGGACCTGGTCATCAACTACAAGGAAACGCCCGATTTTTCGGAGATGGTGAAGGACTTCACCGGCAAGCGGGGCGTCGACGTGATCCTCGACCATATCGGAGCGAAATACCTGGCGCCGAACATGAACTCGCTGGCTTACGCGGGAAGGCTCGTCCTCATCGGGGTGACGAGCGGCATCAAGGCCGAGTTGAACCTGGGCCTCATGATGGTGAAGCGCCAGCGGATCATCGGCTCCGTTCTGCGCTCCAGGCCTGTCTCCGAGAAGGGCGAGATCATCGCCGAGTTCACCCGCCGGGCTTTGCCGAAATTCGCCGACCGGACCATCGTTCCCCTCATCGAAAAGGTCTTCCCCCTCGGGGAGGTGCAGGCAGCCCACCGGATGATGGAGGAGGACAGGCACTTCGGGAAAATTGTGCTGCGAGTGGGCGGATAATGAGGTAACAGGTAACAGGTAACAGGTTTTCCCTATTGTATGTCTCTCCCTGTCACCTGCAACCTGGTACCTGATACCTTTTTCACAGTTTCGCGACAGGGTAATATATAGTCAATTACCGAGACGGCCAATTGATAGGAGAAGATGATGAAGGTCATGACGAGGAAGGGCTGGTCCCCTTACATCGCCGGGGGGCTGGTGGGGGTGCTGCTGGTGGCGTCGGTCTTCCTGACAGGCAAGTACTTTGGCGCCTCGACGACCTTCGTCCGCGCGGCGGGCATGATCGAGCAGGCGGTCGCGCCCGAACATGCGGCAGGTCAGGAATATTACAAGAAAGAAAAGATCAAGATCGAGTGGCAGTGGATGTTCGTCGCCGGGATCTTTTTCGGGGCCTTGGTGGCGGCGGCATTCACGAAAGACTTCAAGTTCACCCCCGTGCCTCCCATGTGGGAGTCCCGCTTCGGATCCTCCAAGACCAAGCGTTGGATTGCGGCTTTCCTCGGGGGCATCGTGCTGATGTTCGGGGCCCGCATGGCCGATGGGTGACCGAGCGGTCACGGTTTGAGCGGTCTGGCTCAAATAGCGGTGAGCGGCTACATCGCCTTGGTCTGTTTCTTCGGCGCCGGCGCCGTCATGGCGCGAATCCTCTATGGAGGTGACAGGAGATGAACGAGCTTCTTTCCGGCCTCGTAACCGGTGTGATCTTCGGGTTCCTCCTGCAGAAGGGGCAGGTGCTCCGCTACGACAAGCAGGTGGGTGCCCTGCGCTTTCTCGACATGACGATCATGAAGTTCATGCTCTCGGCAATCCTCGTCGCCATGATCGGACTCTACGGCCTCTACGAGTACGGTCTCATCAAGTTCAGCATCAAGGAAACGATCATCGGGGCCAACATCATCGGCGGTCTGCTCTTCGGTATCGGCTGGGCCGTCGTGGGATACTGCCCGGGGACAGCCGTGGGGGCCCTTGCAGAGGGAAGGTGGGACGCGCTGTTCGGTCTGGCGGGGATGCTCGTGGGGGCGGCCCTCTTTGCGGAGGCGTACCCGCTGGTGAAGGAGACAATCCTGACATGGGGCAATTACGGGAAGATCACCATCCCCACTGCCCTGGGCGTGGGGCCATGGCCCGTCATCGCAGTCATCACGGCAGGATTCCTGGGGCTGTTCTGGTTCTTCGAGAAACAGGGGCTGTAAGCCGCGAGCCACTGCGCGGCAGTGTTAAGAAGTGTTTGAGTGTCTAAGTGTCTGAGTGAAGAGAAGAAAAAAAGGAAGGGTTGCCCAAAGATCAAGACCCGAATGCGGAAGCAAATTTTTTATCTTCACTCAATCACTTAAACACTCAGACACTCAGACACTTTTTATGGTTTCACTTTCTCCGGGGACGGCGGCCATACCTCGACACTGTCGATTCCCGTGCGCTTGATCACCCCCCGGATCCCCACCGCGGAATACCACTCGCCGATGCGCTCGCCCCGCTGATCGACCATCTCGAAGCCACGGAGGTTCCGGTTCCTCTGCAGGGCCCTTGACTGCATGCCCTCGATCAGTCTCTTCTGCGGTTCCTCCCCCGGCATGACCTTCATCCAGTGCTCCGCCGAGTCGAAGCGGAATCGCTTGTCGACGCCGATGATCGCGAGGGGATGCGATTCGGGTCCGCTGAACCAGTAATCGAGATCGGGCGCCTGGCGGTATGATTCGAAGGATGCCGTGACCGTATCACTGGGTTTGAGCATGCCGTAGTTCTCCCCGGACCGGCTGATAAACAAGACGATAAAGCCGATGAAAAGGGCCACAACAATCAGGATAACGATTTTTTCGTCCATACCCGTCGTCCTGCTTATAGCGAACCGGCCGGTGACGGTCAACTGGATTTTGACGCAGCTCCCTGCGGACCCGGCAGTCGGGGGCGACCGAGTAAAAATGCTTGTCGTATCGCCAACGACATGATATGTGGCCCCTTTCTGCAAAAAAAACACACAACAGAACACACAACCGGCAGGCTGGCATCGACATGGTGAAATCGACCGTTCCGAAGACGAAATCCGATTCCGGGGAAGCGGGGGGGGCCGGGGCAGCCCGGAAGCCCGAGAAACCGAAGAAGAGCTACAGGCCCTATATTATCCAGGCCTGGTGCAAAAAATGCGGGATCTGCGAGGCCTTCTGCCCGAAGCAGGTCTATCGCCTCGACGACAAGGGCGTGCACGTGGAGAAGCCCGAGGAGTGCATCGGGTGCCGGTTCTGCGAGATGCACTGCCCCGATCTGGCCATCTCGGTGCAGGAACGGGATGCCGCACCGGGGGTGAAGCCATCATGAACGGACGAAAAACCGCCGGGAAAACTCTGCTTCTCCAGGGAAACGAAGCCCTTGCCGAAGGGGCGATCGCCGCCGGATGCCGCTTCTTTGCGGGCTATCCCATCACCCCCGCCTCGGAGATTGCCGAGCACATGGCCCTGAGGCTCCCGGCCCTGGGCGGCCATTTCATCCAGATGGAGGATGAGATCGCCAGCATGGGCGCCGTCATCGGCGCATCGCTGGCCGGCATGAAGGCCATGACGGCCACGAGCGGGCCCGGCTTCTCGCTCATGCAGGAAAACCTCGGCTACGCCTGCATGGCCGAGACCCCCTGCGTCGTAGTCGATGTGATGCGGGGAGGGCCCAGCACGGGGCTGCCCACCCTGGCCTCCCAGGGCGATGTCATGCAGGCCCGCTGGGGGACCCACGGCGACCACCCTATTATCGTGCTGGCCGTCTCGTCGGTGCGGGACTGCTTCGAGATCGCCGTTTTCGCCTTCAACCTCTCCGAGAAATACCGCGTGCCCGTCATCATCCTTTCCGACGAGATCGTTGCTCACACCCGGGAGACCTTCATCCTGCCGTCGCCCGAAGAGATCGAGGTCTTCGACCGCGTGAAGCCTGCGGTGCCGCCCGATTGGTTTCTCCCCTACGAGGACACGGGGACAGGGGTTCCCCCCATGGCCGCCTTCGGCGACGGCTACCGCCACCACGTGACGGGCCTGACGCATGACGAAAGGGGTTTTCCCACCCAGCGCTCCGAAGAGATCGACGCCTTCATGCGCAGGCTCTTCCGAAAGATCACACAGGGGTTCCACGAGATCCAGCGGGTGGAGACCTTCATGATGGAAGACGCCGAGATCGCTGTGATCGCCTACGGCTCCGTGGCCCGCTCGTCCCGGAGGGCTGTCATCGAGGCCCGTGAGCGGGGGGTCAAAGCGGGGCTTCTGCAGCTCGTTACGCTCTTTCCCTTCCCCCGGCAATCCGTGGAGAAGGTCCTTCACCAGTGCCGGGCCGTCCTCGTCCCGGAGATGAACATGGGTCAGATCAGCCGGGAGGTGAAGCGCGTGCGCCTCAACAGCTCCCACGTGGAGACCCTGAACCGCGTCGACGGCCGCCTGATCACCCCGCACGAGATCGGCGACTGTCTCATCAAGATGTACTACTGAGAGGAAGCAACCCATGGCAGAGGGCATGACCGGGCTCGTACACAAGTACCTCCGGCACGACAAGAAGTTTCCCCACATCTGGTGCCCGGGTTGCGGCAACGGCATCGTCCTGGGGTCGCTCATCCGGGCCATCGACCGCCTCGGTCTCGACAAGGACAAGGTGGCCCTCGTCTCCGGTATCGGCTGCTCGGGGAGGATGACGACCTACGCCGACTTCAACACGCTTCACACCCCGCACGGCCGGGCCCTTACCTTTGCCACGGGGCTCAAGCTCTCCCGGGAGGACCTCACGGTCATCGTCATCATGGGCGACGGAGATGCCACGGCGATCGGAGGCAACCACTACATCCACTCCGCCCGCCGCAACGTCGACATGACGGCCATCATCGTGAACAACCAGGTCTACGGCATGACGGGCGGCCAGTACTCCCCCACGACGCCCTACGGCGCCATGACGACGACCACACCTTACGGGATGGTGGAGCACGCCTTCGACATCTCGGCCCTTGCCGTCGCGGCGGAGGCCTCCTACGTCGCCCGGTGCACCGTGTACCACGCGGCCCTGCTCGACCAGCTCATCGAGAGCGCCATCCGCAAGAAGGGCTTCAGCTCCGTGGAGGTGCTCTCCAACTGCCACATCCAGTTCGGCCGCAGAAACAGGATGGCAAGCCCCGTGAAGATGCTCGAGTGGTTCAAGGAAAACGCCGTCCGGATGCATGCAACCTCGAAGATGAAACCCGAGGAGTTGCAGGGGAAGTTCGTCATCGGCGTCCTGGCCGATTCCGAAAGGCCCTCTTACAATGAGGAGTACGAAAAGGTCCGCGAAAAGGCGAGGGGGATCAGCGTCGGGCCGAAGCCGCCTGCGCGGTTCGAAGGATGATGCAAATGCCGGAAAAGAACGTCGAGAAAGCAACCCGCCACGAGATCCGCCTGGCCGGCTCCGGGGGGCAGGGGATCATCATGGCCGCCATCGTGCTCGCCGAGGCGGCTGGCGTCCATGAAGGCAAGCAGGTGAGCCAGACCCAGAGCTACGGGCCCGAGTCGAGGGGTGGGACCTGCAAGGCCGAGGTCGTCATCAGCGACGAACCCATCGACTACCCCAAGGTGTCGAGGCCGGATTTCCTGCTGGCCATGAACCAGGCCTCTGTCAACACCTATTTCGGGGATCTCAAGGCGACGGGGCTTCTCATCGTGGACAGCACGCTGGTCAGCAAGGTGCCCACGGCAAAGACCGTCTCCATCCCCTTTACACAGATTGCGAGGGACGAATTCGGCACGGACCTGGTGGCCAACATGGTGGCACTGGGTGCCCTGGGTTTTCTCAGCAAAGACGTCTCCCCGGAGAGCCTCGAAGAGGCCGTGATCTCCCGGGTGCCTCCAGGCACGGAGGAACTCAACCTCAAGGCCCTGCGGGCCGGCATCCAAGCGGCCGAAAATTACGATCTGAAGAAACTGCCGCATACCGTGGCGGAGGAGGAAGAGTAGCAGCTGCGCGGCAGTGTATAAAGTGCCTGAGTGTCTAAGTGCCTGAGTGAAGAGAAGCAAGAAAAAGAAGGGTCGCCGAAATCTGGAAGACCGGAATCCGGAGCCCCAAATTCTTTATCTTCACTCAATCACTTAAACACTCAGACAGTCAGACACTTCCTCCACACCCTGGTCCCTTGTGTTGACGGGAAAATCCTGGAGCTATAGATGCGGCATCGTTCTTTCGCTTGATTTGTCCGATAGGCCGCCCTAGAATGGGCACACCAAACGCCAGACCGACATTCGGGAGTAAATCGACCAATGCCGGCCAACCTTCCGCCCGACTATTTCGCGGCAGAGAAGAGATACAAGCAGGCCTCCACGGTTGCCGAGAAGATCGCCGCCCTTGAGGACCTGATGGCCACGGTTCCCAAGCACAAGGGCACCGACCACCTGCGCGCCGACCTGCGCCGCCGGCTCTCCCAGCACAACAAGGAAGCCCTCGAGCAGCGCAAAAAGAAAGGCGGCGGCCGCGACAGCCTCTTCAACATCCCCCGGGAGGGAGCCGCCCAGGTAGCGCTCGTCGGCTTTGCCAACTCGGGCAAGTCCTCCATCGTAGCCAATCTCACCAAGGCCACGCCCGTCATCGCCGACTATCCCCTCTCGACGGTCCTGCCCTGTCCGGGCATGATGCCCTACGAGGACATCCAGATCCAACTCGTCGACCTCCCTCCCATTCCCAATGAGACGACCGACGGCTGGGTGTCGGGGATCATGCGGGTCGCCGATGTACTTCTCATCGTGATCGATCTCACGGAAGACGCCGACATCCAGATGGAGCTCATCCTCGATCAGCTCGGAAAGTGGAACATCCGGACGGAGCGGCCAAAGGACGGGGAGACCCGTGTTCTCGTGAAGCGGGCGCTGGTAGCGGCAAACAAAAAGGACCAGCCCGGAGCCTTCGAAAACCTCGAAAGGCTCAAGGCGGCCTGCGGGAGCCGCTGCCCCATGGTGGCACTCTCGTGCCTGAAGAAAGACGGCCTTGAGGATCTGAAACAGGAGATCTTCAGGCTGGCGTCGATTATCCGCGTCTACTCCAAGCCCCCGGGAAAGGAGCCCGACCTGTCCAAGCCCTACACGGTTCCCGTCGGCTCCACCGTCATGGACGTGGCCGAGAAGGTGCACAAGGATTTCGTGACAAAGCTCAAATACGCCCGCCTTTGGGGCTCGGCGAAGTTCGAAGGGATGCGCGTGGAGCGGACACACGTCTTGCAAGACAGGGACATCATCGAGCTCAGCATGTGAAAACGGGGGATCGGGTAAAGGGTCCAGGGTACAGGGGAAGAATGAGAACGAAGGGCAATAAAAGATCGGCATGGCATGTCCCCGATCTTTTTTTCATGTCGCAAGGCGGATGGTTACAGGATCTTCTCGATACGTTGTGGCGGAAATAGATCAGAACCGATACCCCAGTCCCATGAAAACGGAATGATTGTCCAGCGAACCGAGGTCACCGCTCTCACGGGCATAGGTGTATCCTAAAATCGCAAAAAGTGCTTTGGTGAAGTCATAGCCGGCATTGATGCCGTAGGAATGCCGGTCGACCGTATCCTTGATGACGAGCGCATTGAAAGCGGGCGAGTATCCATAACTATGCCCCCGCCCACGGCCGGGCAGCGACGCTGTCGTTACGGGGGATTTCGTAGTGACGAAGGAATCCCCGTGGGCGTATTCGTACCCGATTTCCGTGAAGAAAGCGGGGGTCCAGTTTACGCCGGCCAGAATGCCAAGGGCGTTCTCGTAATAGGAATAGACCTCTTCATCGGCATTGCTGTTCGTGTAGCTGTAATATTGCCCCGTGTAGAACCGTGGATTCCACCTCTGAGACAGCGTCGCTCGCACGCCGTAAGCGATGGCCGATTGCTCCGAATCACTGACCGCCTTGCCCCTGAGGAAGGGGGATACGTTCAGACTCCACACGGGACTCAGGAAAACCGAAACCCCCGGGGCTATGGTCCCCGTCACCTGGTTGAGATCACTGTCGCTCGCATAAGCCGAACCCGAAAGGGCCGCCCTGAGAGTCCAATCCACCCTCGTTTCCCCCGATGGGGAGCGGTCGTATGCCGCGTAGGCAGTGAGAATCGTGTCTGCCTCCGCGTCGTCCAGTGACCGGTTCACATTGGACTCGTAGCCGAGTCTGGCCCCGAAATCCCATTCGGTTCCCATGGCCTGTGGAGCGGCAGCAAGAAGTGCGGCCATGGCCAAAACTGCAATCTTCCAGTATCTACTCGCATGTGACTTGCGCATTACCGTCTTCCCCGGCCTCCCGCGCCCATTCCTTGTCCGGCACCATTGCCTCTCATGGGAGAGCCGAACCCGCCTCTTCCCTCGCCGGGCAGCCCACTGCCGCGCCAGGACGGTGAGCCGTTTTCTCCGCGAAAGACGAGGACCTTGTTCGAGTTGAGAATCCGGACTTCCTGGGCAATCAGGTATAAGTTTCCATCCTTGCCCAGGGTTTTCGAGCCGCGTACCTGGACGTCCATTCCATCCACCATGCTACCTTTCATATCTTTCCAGTACCAGGACGGGGATGCCAGAACCGTGAAGACATCGCGCCCGGCGGTTACGCGGAAGCGCACAGGACCGCTCTCCGGAATCGTTACATCGGATGCCTTCCCGCGGATGACGCCCGCTGTGTTGACATCAAAACCGCCCGGGTAAAGGATGCCGCTTTCGGGCAAAACGACATCCCGCTCGTCTGCCGCAATCGCCGCAGGTGCAAGAAAGAAAAGGAGCGCCAGAAGAGGCAGGATGGCCTGTGCCACCCTGCCCCATGCAACAGCTCCCCGATTACCGGTTGGCGGGTGCGCCATAACCCGTCCCGTCCTGAGGCCTGACGCCCTGGTTGCCCGTTCCGTCGCCGGGACCATAGGTATTCCCTTTCTTCTGAGCGGTTCCGGACTGCGTTTGCTGGTCTTGCGCCTGATTATGCTGGCGCTCGCGCACCCGGTTCTGCTCCATGGATTGCGTCTGCTGTTTCATGCCGGTACCGCCTTGCCCGGCCGTCTTTCCTCCGCCCCGTGCTTCCGCATCATTCGGCAGAATCGTTGCGAAGAGAAATGCCGCTGCCAGAATCGTCACGAGCGATTTGAATCTCATGAGCCTTGCTCCTTTCCGCGTGGTTTACCATCGCATAGAGCAAGGCCGATGCCATCAGGATGATGATCCATAACCCCCTGATATCAGGCTCATTTCCTTGTTAACCCCCTTGCCCGCTGGCTCGAAAGATGCGCACGATTTGCGCCGGCAGTGCAAAGCTTGCACTGGAGGATCACAGCCCGAACTCCTTGATCCGGTATTGCAGCGTACGCAGGGATATGCCCAGAACCTCAGCCGCTTTCCGTCTGTTCCCATCCGTCTCTTCCAGCGTTTTTCGGATCAGTTCCCTCTCATTGGATTTCAGGAGACCCTCGGCCAGATCCCGCCGGTCGGATCCGGTTTCGAGATTGAGCAGGGAAGCGTCGATTGCCCCCGCTGACAGGATCACTGCCCGTTCGATCACATTCTGCAACTCGCGGATGTTACCAGGCCAGCCATAGGAAGCCAGGGCGAGTTTCGCATCCTCTGTAAAACCGGGAATCTTCTTCCCGAAGGAGGCCCCGAATTTCTTCGCAAAGTATTCCGCCAGGGGCAGAATGGCTTCGCTCCGCTCCTTTAACGACGGGAGCACGATGGGAAAGACATTCAGGCGGTAATAAAGATCATCGCGGAAACGGCCCTCCGCAACGGCCGACCGCAGGTCCCGATGGGTCGCCGAAATAATCCGTACATCGACGGCAACCGCCCGGTTGCCGCCGACGCGCTCGTATTGCTTCTCCTGAAGGACACGGAGCAGCTTGACCTGGATCGCGGGGGTGATGTCGCCTATCTCGTCGAGAAACAGGGTGCCGCCGTCTGCCAGCTCGAACCGGCCCTTGCGCATGGCCGTGGCGCCGGTAAACGCGCCCCGCTCGTGCCCGAACAGTTCGCTCTCCAGCAGGGTCTCCGCCAGGGCTGCGCAGTGGACGCCGACGAACGGTCCATCCCTGCGGGGGCTCAGCTGATGGATCAGCCTCGCGACGAGTTCCTTTCCCGTCCCGCTCGGTCCGGCAACCAGGACGGTTGCGGGCGTGGGGGACACTTCCTCGACTAGCCGCCGGACAGGGCCCATTGTCTTTCCCAGAAAAATCAGCTCCGAAGGCGGGTACTGTTTGCCCAACTCTTCCGAAAGAAGGGTCAGCTTCTGCTCCTGGTCTGCTTCCCTGAGCACGCGTCGCACCACGTGGCGCAACTCCTCCGGGCTGCCGAAGGGTTTTGTCAGGTAGTCGGAGGCACCGACCTTCATCGCCTCAACCGCATTGCCGATCGACCCGTAGGCCGTGATGATGATCCAGCGCGACTCGGGGCGCAGCTTCCTGCCTTCCCGGATCAGGTCCAGTCCGGAGAGATCCGGCATACGCAGGTCGGTGACGACGAGATCGAAATCCGCACCCTGGAACTTTACCAGGCCGCTTCGACCGGATTCCGCCTCCTCGACGCGATGACCATCCTCCTTCAGGATCGTCGATATCAACGATCGAACCAGACGGTCATCGTCTACAACGAGAATGGATTTCCCCATGGATGCACCTCATGCAGCCGGAAGCCGGATACCCAGGACGGCTCCCCGCGCGTCTTTCCTGTTTTTCAATTCAATGATGCCGCCCATGCCTTTGATCACCTTCCGGGCATAAGCAAGTCCCAGGCCCGTGCCTTCGGTTTTCGTCGTGAAAAAGGGAGTGAAAATCCGGTCAGCGCTATCCGCGGAAAGACCCGGTCCGTCGTCCTCGATGCGCAACTCGACCCATCGCCCGTCGAGGACGGTGGAGATCCGGAAGGTCCCTCCCTGGCCGGTTGCCTCCGACGCATTCAGGATGCCGTTCACCAGCGTTCGATAGAGCTTCTCGCGGTCGGCCTTTACGAGCGTGCCGTCTTCGACATGGACTTTCACATTTCCTTCCCATGACGACAGGCCGTTTTGGACCGCTTCACGGGTGATCGACGCGAGGTCGACGGTTTCCATCCGGTACCCCTCATCCTTCGAAAACAGGAGCAGCTCATCGACCAGCGTCTCGATCCGGCCCGTCCCCTGCAGGACAGCATCAAGGGCCGTTTTTGCCGGTTGTGACTCATCCGTTTTTTCGTGTGCCCATTGGGCGTATCCCTTGACGCCTGCGATGGCATTGCGGATCTCGTGGGCCAGCACGGCCGTCATCTGGCCGATCAGTGTGAGCCGTTCATGCTCCTCCTGACTGGCCTGAAGTCTCAAATAGCGCGTCACCGCCCGCTCGAAGAAAAACCCCACAGCCCAGAGGAGAACCAGAATAGACCCGACGATCCACCACATCCGGTTCGACCAGGACAAGACCAGGTCCGCCTGTGTCGTGTTGAGGATGAGGCGAAGCAGCTCGTCGCTGCCATCGGGCCGGCGGAGGGTGAAATCGAATTCGTAGGCGGGGATGCCCGTACCGAGTATCACTTGCCTGCTCGATACGGAACCGGGGAGCCAGAGCCCCATTTCCTCCCTGGTGAGTCTCGTGCCGACCCGTCCCGGATTGGTGTGAAACAGAATCGTGCCGTCCTGTCCGGCAATGAGCGCATAGGCAACGACGCGGTCCGAGAGAATCTCCCGGATCTGCTGCTCTGGGTCGCTTCCGTACCGGCGAAGAGCGTTTTCCGCAGCCGTGGACAGCGCCAGCGCGGTACTTTCGAGGGATTTCGACGCGAGGGAGCGCGCGATTTCCGCGTTCTGATCGGTGATATAGACAAGGGCGGCGGAAAAGATCGCCAGCAGCAGGAAAAGACCCATCCGGAAAGGGAGAGAATATTTCATTTGCTCACCGCGCCGGGTGGCGCCGCAGAAAAGTCTTCACATGGCCTTTATAGGAGCAACGCCGGACGGATGTCAAGAGAAGCCCATGGCTGAAGAACGACGTTCAGGAGCCCCCATGCAGGATTTGCGTGCACGGTGCAGAACATGCACGCCACGTTGCACGCGAGGAGAAGGGCATAAATTGAAAAACATCCGCAAATTCGATGGGTCAACACAAGGCCCGGGTCCTGGCACTTCAATTGCTCAGGGGGTACCCATACGGCGCCGATCACGGTCGATGCAGAATGTATTCCGAGCAAGGAGGGATTCCTATGAGAAAGACGATTCTTAGCCAAGTTGTGATTTCATGGTTGCTCATCGTGGCGCTCCTCATGTCGGCAACGCCGGTTGTGGCAGCGGGCCTCACGGAGTCGGAGATCCAGGATCTCGTCTTCATTCGCGAAGAGGAGAAACTCGCCCGGGACGTTTATTACGCCCTCAGCCTGCGTTGGGGGAGTCGGGTGTTTTCCAACATTGAATCGAGTGAGCAGACCCATATGGACGCGATAAAGGGTCTGCTGGACAAGTACGGAATCCCGGATCCGGCCGAGGGGAGGGGTTACGGCGAATTTACCAACACCGCGCTGCAGGAACTGTACGATACGCTGCTCGCGCGTGGAAGCCGGTCGCTCGTCGAAGCCTACCGGGTGGGGATCCTCATCGAGGAGACCGATATCCGGGATCTGCTGGAGGCCATGGAACGATCCAGCCACGTTGACATCAAGACGGTTTACAGCAATCTTCTGAGAGGTTCCCAGAACCATCTGAAGGCATTTTCGTCACACCTCGGTGCGCTGGGGATTGTGGTCGAATAAGTCTGACGACCGAAGCAAAGAAAGGGCAGGCAGACGCCTCTTCCTTTTTGCAGGGGTTGAATCAGGTTCTGCCTGCCTGAAATCATCTCTTACAGAGATTTCTTTGCGACGCCCAGCTTGTCGAGGATCTCCTCCATGAGGCACCATTTCGTGAAAGCGGATTGCAGCAGATTGAGGCCGACGAAGGCGGTGAACAGCAGCCAGTACTTGCTGCAGAACCAGCCCAGTACCACGGAGGTAAGAATGAACGTGCCGGCTATGGCGCGAATGCATTGCTCCATTTTCATGATAGGCCTCCTCTTACTTTCCGGGCCGCTTTGTCAAATCTGTTACGTCAAGGATGCTACTTCATATCTGCCGATTCTTTATTCCGGAAAAATTCATAGTAGAGCAGGGGGATGACAACGAGGGTGAGGCCTGTGGCGGCCACGGCACCGAACATCATGGCGATGGCCAGGCCCTGGAAGATGGGGTCGAAGATCATGACGAAGGAGCCCACCACGACGGCCGCAGCGGTGAGCACGATGGGCCGGAAGCGAACGGCGCCCGCCGTCAGAAGGGCATGCCTCAGGTCCTTGCCCTCCCTCCACTCCTGCTCGGCGAAGTCGACCAGCAGGATGGAGTTGCGCACGATGATGCCCGAAAGGGCGATGAAGCCGATCATGGAGGTGGCCGTGAAGAAGGCCCCGAAGACCCAGTGGCCCGGGAGGATTCCCACCAGGGTGAGCGGGATGGGCACCATGATGACGATTGGCGTGATGAAGTTGCGAAACCAGGCCACCACCAGGATGTAGATGATGACGAGCACAGCCGCAAAGGCGATGCCCAGGTCGCGGAAGACCTCGATGGTGATGTGCCACTCGCCGTCCCACTTCATCGAGTAGGTATCCTCGAGCCAGGGCTGGACCGCGTCGTACTGCTTCAATTCATACCCCTCGGGAAGTTTGAGTTTCTTTACGGCTTCCTTCATTTTGAAAATAGCATAGACGGGGCTCTCCTCGGTGCCCGCCACATCTCCGATGACGTAGGTCACGTTCTTGAGGTTCTTGTGGTAGATCGTCTTCTCGCCCACGCCCTCGTGAACGCTCACCAACTCTGCCAGAGGCACCTGGCTCCCCGTTCGTGAGGGGACGTTGAGAGACTTCAGGCTGGAGGGGTAGGCCCGGTCCTCCAGGGGCATGCGGAGGAATATTTCCACGGGCTCCTTCTCCTTTTCCAGGTGGACAAGCCCTGCCACAGAGCCGGAGAGGGCGATGCGCATGCTCTGCGAGAGGGCTTCCGTCGAGACGCCGTTCTCGGCCGCCTTCGTGCGGTTTGCCTCGAAGATGAGCTTTTTCTGGTCGGCCTCGACGTACCAGTCGACATCGACCACCCCCGGGGTCTTCTCGAAGATGTCGCGGATCTGGCGTGCGATCTCGATCTGCCGGGTTGTGTCGGGGCCGTACACTTCGGCCACCAGCGTGCTGAGCACAGGCGGGCCCGGCGGGATCTCGGCCACCTTGATCCGGGCGCCGTAGCGGTCGCCGATTTCCTTGAGTCCCGGCCTGATGCGCTTGGCGATGTCGTGGCTCTGGTCCTTTCGATCCCCCTTGGCGACGAAGTTGACCTGGATATCCGCCACATTCGCCCCCGCACGCAGGAAGTAGTGGCGCACCAGGCCGTTGAAGTTAAAGGGCGCCGCCGTTCCCACGTAGAGCTGATAGTCCGTGACCTCCGGCACGCCCTTGAGATATCCGCCCATCTCCTGGGCCAGCGCCGCTGTCTTCTCCATGGTGCTGCCCTCGGGCATGTCGATGATCACCTGCAGTTCGCTCTTGTTGTCGAAAGGCAGCATCTTCACGGTGACGAGCTTCAGGGGAACGAGCACCATGGCCAGCAGCAGCAGGCCCCCTACGCCGGCAAGGGCAAGGCGCCTCTTTTTCGCATTGTCCATGAGCGGGGCGATGATCTTCTCGTAGAGGGGGTAGAAATCCTTTTCGGGCTTACGATGCGCCGTCTTGCCCGCTTTCCCCAGGATCCTGTAGCTCATCCAGGGGCTCACGATGAAGGCCACGAGAAGCGAGAAGAGCATGGCCGCCGAGGCCCCCACGGGGATGGGTCGCATATAGGGGCCCATGAGCCCCGAGACGAAGGCCATGGGCAAAAGGGCTGCAATGACCGTCCAGGTCGCGAGGATCGTCGGGTTTCCCACCTCGTCGACGGCCTTCACGGCCGTATCCACACCGACACCGTGAAGCTTGAAATGCCGGTGGATGTTCTCGACGACGACGATGGCGTCGTCGACGAGGATGCCGATGGAGAAGATGAGGGCAAAAAGGGTCACCCGGTTGAGCGTGTAGCCATAGAGGTAGTTGATGAGCAGCGTCAGGGCGAGCGTCACCGGAACCGCCACGGCCACGACAATGGCCTCGCGCGCACCGAGGGCCAACGCGATCAGGATGATGACGGAGATCGTCGCGATGAGCATGTGCTGGAGCAGCTCGTCGGATTTGTCCTTCGCCGTCTCGCCGTAATTTCGCGTCACCGTGACGTTCACATCCGAGGGGATGAGGTGCCCCCTGAGAGCGTCGACCTTCGCCAGTGCCTCGCGTGCCACGACGCTTGCATTGGCGCCCTTTTTCTTCGCGATGGCGATGGTGACGGCCTCGTTCTGCCCGGCGGGGTTCCCGGGGATCCCCTTTCGCTGGCTTGCGGGCCCGAGACCCATGAAGACGTAATGGCCCGGCTCCTCGGGGCCGTCTTTGAGCACGGCCACGTCCTTCAAGTAGACAGGCCGTCCGTTATGGACGCCCACGACGACGCGGCCCACGTCGTCGATGCTGTTCAGCAGCCCCCCCGTGTCGACGAGGATCTCGCGGTTTTGCGAGGGGTAGGCGCCTGACGGCAGGGAAACGTTCGACTTGCCCAGTGCGTCCATGATCTGGAAGGCTGAGGCGTTGTACGCCTTGAGCCTTGCCGGGTCGAGGATGACCCTTGCCTGGCGGCGCTGACCGCCGATAACGGTGAACTCGGCTACGTTCTGGTCCTTCTTGATCTCCGTGCAGAGCTCGAGGGCCACCCGCCTCAGCTCGTAGCCCGAGATGCGGGGGCTTTCGCTCCAGAGGGTAAGCGTGAGGATGGGCACGTCGTCGATGGACCTGGCCTTGACCATCGGCTGGGATACGCCGGGGGGAATCCGGTCGTAGTTGGACATGAGCTTGTTGTAGAGCTTGACGAGGCTGTCCTCCATGCTTTCGCCCACGTAGAACCGGACGATGGTCAGGTTGAATCCCGGCTTTACGATCGAGTAGATGTACTCGACGCCCTTGATCTCCCAGAGGAGCTTCTCCATGGGGCGGGTGACCCGCTCCTCGACCTCCCTGGCCGAGGCGCCGGGATAGGTCACGATTACATCGATCATGGGGACGACGATCTGCGGCTCCTCCTCGCGCGGGGTCACGATGAGGGCAAAAAGCCCCAGCAGAAGCGAAGCGATCACGATGAGCGGCGTGAGCTTCGACTGTATGAATGCGTGGGCGATCTTGCCGGAAACCCCGATGCGGTCGCTCATTTTGCGGTTCCCCCGGCGATCTGGCCGCCGTCGATGGCCTTGTCCAGCCCTGCGGTGATGATTCGCTCGCCGGCATTGAGCCCCGAGAGGACCTCGATGCCGCCCTCGTAGGATTTCCCGGTCCTGACCAGGCGGTACGTGACGAGCCCCTGGGGATCTACTGCATAGAGCCCCGTGAGCTGGCCCTTTTCCACGATGGCCCCTTTCGGGACGAGGAGCGCCTCGCGCTCACCCCGGGGCAGGCGCACCCGCGCAAAGAGGCCGCTCTTGAGCCCCTTGTCGGCCAGGGCGATCTTCACGATGAAGGTCCTCGTCGCCGGGTCCACGGCGGGAACGATCTCAACGATCTTCCCGGTCGTATTGAGGCCGATGGTATCGATCGCGACGGCGGCATTGGTCCCGACTTGGAGCTTCCCCGAAAGGGCTTCGTCCACGGCCACCTCCAGCTGGAAGCCCCCGTCGCTCTCGACGGTAAAAAGGGGCATTCCCGGCATGGCCATGCTTCCGGGGTCGACTCGCTTGTCGGTCACCACACCGGCGGCGGGCGCCGTGATCCGGGTAAATCCCTGCCAGACGCGAGCCTCCTCGAGGCCGGCCTTCGCCTGCTCGTAATTGGCACCGGCCACCTTTTTCTGTGTCTCGATCTGGTCGATCTCCTGCCTGGCCAGGGCCTTTTCGTCGTGGAGCCTCTTGTAGCGCTGGTATGTGAGATCGGCCATGGACCGGCTCTGATTTGCCGACTCGACGGCCTGTTCGGCGGCACGCACCTTCTGGGCTGCCTCGCGGTCATCGATCGTGGCAAGGAGCTGGCCTGCTTTCACGCGCTCGCCCGCCCGGACATGGACGGCCGTCACGGTTCCCGTGACGCGGCTTGCGATGTTGCTCGTGACCTTCGCCCTCACCGTGCCCGATGTTTCGTAGTCATCGCTGATCTTCGAGAGCTGCACGGCAGTGACGGTCACCCCGGTGATCGCCTGCCTCTTCACCTCCGCCGTGCCGGGGCCCACCCTGTCGCCGCAGCCCGCGAGAAGCGTCAAGAAGATCAGGGCCGCGATACAGGCCCCGTTCCCTATCATCTGAGCCATTTTGATCATCGTCATTCCTTCTTCTCGTCTTGTGCAATGCCGAGGTCCTTGAGGATCGTCCCGCTCTCCCAGCCCAGGTTGAGGACTGCGACCCGGTAATCGTTTTCCCTCGCCACGAGCCCCGCTCGCGCCCGGTCGAGGACAACCTGGGAATCCAGCACGTCCACGATGGGCGAGAAGGAGTTTTCGTAGCGCATCTGCACGAGCCGCGTTCCCTCCTCGGCCGTCTTCAGGGCTTCCCGGGCAAGCTCCAGGTTCGCCGTTGCTTCCTCCACGCCGAGCTGTGCCTGGTAGAGCCCGTAGGCCGCAGCCTTCTTCATCCCCAGGAGGTGCTCCTGGGCTTGTTTGGCCTGGTGCTTCGCCTTCGATCGTTCGTACTCGCGCCTGGCCCCGTCGAAGAGGTTCCAGCGCAAAAAGGCCGAGACCTGCCAGCTGTCACCGGAGCCGCCGAAGAGATTTGCGGGGTCGTTCCACTGGTATCCCCCGCCGACTCCGACATAGGGCAGATAATCCGCTTCCGACATGCGGATGTTCTTCTCGGCGTTCTCGTAACGAAGCTCCATGGAGCGGACGTCGCCCCTGGCCTGGGAGGCTCTTGCGTACTCCTCCATATCCCGGGCCTGGAAGTCCGGAATATCCCCGGTCACTGCGGCCGAACCGGAAAGGCCGATCAGCAGGCCGAGCATGCGCCGCGCGAGGTTGTGCTGCTTGTCCGCCGTGACCTTGCGCTGCCTCGACTCGGCAAGGGCGGTGCTTGCCCGCAGGGTGTCTGCGTACATGCCGAGGTCGGCCTCGTAGCGCAGCTTCGCGATCCGGTAGTGCTCCTGCGCATCCTCGACCCCCTTCAGAGCCACGGTGAGTTGGGCCCTCGCCGTGTGAACCATGAGCCAGGCCTGGCAGACCTTAAAGGCGATCTCCTCCTTCTTGCGTGCAAGCTCAATGCTGCCGGCCTCATGCTCGCGCTTCGACATGTCGAGGCCTACCCATGCCTTCGGTACGAAAATCGGCTGCTCGGCGGCAAACTGGGTCAGGAAGTCGTTATACGGGTCAGGGTGATTCAGGCTGTTGATGGCAAAATCCTGCGGGGTGAAGAGATTCTGGTTGAGCTTTGCCATGAAGACGTAGGTGGGGTTGTTGGTCCGCAGGGCGCGCTCCTCGAAGTAGATCTTCGGAAGGAGGTAGCTCCGGGCCACCCCGACGTCATCCTTCTTGGCGGAAAGGGAGCTCCCGGCGGCGCGGATCTCGTTGTTGTGCTCCAGGGCATAGTGTACGGCATCGGTGAGGGTGAAAGCCTGCTCCTGAGCCCTGGCGGAAGTCGGGATCGCAGTGACGAGCACAAGGAAAAAAAAGACCAGGATCAGAATGAAACCGGGCGCACCGGCTGTGGTGATCCCTTTCGACATGGGCTCCTCCTTACCCCCGATGACATTATAAGGTAATCAACCGCTTCGAACAAGATGCATGTCGAAGATCAAGATACATCCCCATGCAGATACGGTGTATAGACGGCGGGCACCGACGATGGCTCAGGTTACGGCGTCAAAGACCTTCTTCAGGAGCCCTTCAACCTCCAGGGCCGTTTTCCCCAGGTCCTTGTTGTCGATCATCTGCATGGCAACGGTGGGCTTGACGACGGCAAGGACCGTTTTGCCTCCCGCCTCGTAGACAATGACGTTGCAGGGGAGCATGAGCCCGATATCCGGCTCGGCCTGGAGGGCCCTGTAGGCGTTGGGAGGGTTGCATGCGCCGAGGATGACGTATTTGTTGAAGTCGACCCCCAGCTTCTCCTTCAGTTTGTCCTTGATGTTGATCTCCGTGAGGATGCCGAAACCCTCCTTTTTCAGGGCTTCCGTCACTTTCGCCACGACCTCTTCGTAAGGGAGGAGCAGCTCTTTCCTGAACCCGTAGCGAATCATGTTCCACCTCCTGTCATAGACATTTACTCAAATTTTACCCGCGCAGGAATCTGGGATCAACCGTTATTAAGGGCTCGGCGAAGTTCGATGGGATGAAAGTGGAACGAACCCACGTACTGAAGGACAGGGACATTATCGAGCTCAGCATGTGACAGGTGCAAGAGCAAACAGGCTGGAGCTCAGCAAGTGAGGGGCAGGGTAAAGGTTTCAGGGGATAAGAGAGCGGGTGTTTACGGTCCCCCGGTAACATCAATAAAGGTCCCTGTTGAATACGAAGCCTCATCCGATAGCAACCATAGAATCGCCCGCGCGACTTCCACCGTCTCTCCGCCCCGCTTCATCGGTACAGATTCCTTGACACGGTCCACCCGGCGCGGATCCCCGCCGCTGGCATGGATATCCGTGTAGATGAAGGCAGGACGCACGGCATTCACGCGGATGCCCTCCCTGGCGACCTCCCTGGCCAGTCCGATCGTCATCGTATCAATTGCCCCCTTGGAAGCAGCATAATCCACGTACTCGCCGGGAGAGCCCGAACGGGAGGCGCCGGATGATACGTTAACGATTGCACCGCCCGCACCGCCGTGCTTGATCGACATGCGCCGTATGGCTTCACGGGCACACAGGAAATACCCTGTGATGTTTGTTGTAAAGATACGATTCAGACGAGCGGCGTTCATGTCTTCCACTCTCATTTGCCGGTCCAGAATGCCGGCGTTGTTCACTAACGCAGTCAGGCGTCCCCATTTCTTGTCCACCGTCTCAAACAGTCGGATCACGTCGGTTTCCACGGCAACATCGGCGGCCACGGCGATCGCTTTACCCCCTGCGCGTTCAATCGCGCGGACAACGGCATCGGCGGCGGCCCGGTTACGGAGATAGTTGACGCATACGGCATAGCCCCGTTCTGCGGCAAGCAGAGCGGTTGCGGCGCCAATACCGCGGCTGGCCCCCGTAATGATGGCGATCTTATTCATTGCTCAGGAATCCCGTGTTTGGTGACTCTCGATGGTTACAAGATCATCTCGATGAGATGCGGGCCGGGCTCGCGAAGGGCCTTCTTCATCTCCCGGGCCAGGTCTTCGGCCGTTTCGACGGCGACGCCGGGCACGCCCATCCCCTTGCTCAGGCTCGGCCAGTCGATGGGGGGACTGCCCAGATCCGTGAAGGCCAGGACCCTGGGACCCGGGTTCGTGACTCCCGCGCGCTGCAGCTCCACGTTGATGATGTTGTAGCTGCGGTTCGAGCAGATCAGCGTCGTCACGTTCATTCCCTCCCGGGCCTGCGTCCAGAGGGATTGAACGGTGTACATGGCGCTGCCGTCGGCCTGCAGGTTGATCACGGGCCTGTCGGGGCAGGCCACGGCGGCCCCGGTGGCGGAGGGCATTCCCTGCCCGATGGCGCCCCCGGTGAGCATGAAATAGCTGTGGGGGGCAAGGGTTGCGCCCAGCGGGAAGTACGTCATGGACGTCGTGAGACCCTCGTCGACGATGATGGCATTCTCGGGCTGCAGCGCGGCGAGCGTCATGCAGACCGTCTCGGGCGTCAGCTTTCCCGACGGGACGTCGGGGACTTTATGGCCCGCGACGAGTTTGCCAATGGCTGCCTTGCCGGGCGCGCCCAGTTCTTCAGCCAGCGCCTCCAGGGCCTCGGCCGCATCCTGGGAATCGCCGTCGACGCGCAGCTTCGGCACGTCGGCCGCAACGGGATTGCTCCACTGGCCTTCATAGCCGAAGAAGTTGACGGGCTCATCCGTCCCCGCCAGCACCACGGCCTTGTAGGGCGCCAGCAGGGCCGCCGCGGGCTCCGGGAAGTACGGCACGCGGGTGAGGGGAACGATCCCGACGCCCCGGTCGACGTAGGCGGGGAAATTGATGCAGTAGAGATCGCATCCCGCAGCGGCCCGGATGCGTGCGGCCGCTTCGAGGCCGCGGCGCCGCAGGGCGCGGCCGTTCATGATGAGCGCAGTCTTGTCCGCCGATTTCAACATCTTCGCCGCGGCCTCGATCACGCGCCGGTCAGGAGGATCGAAGGTCGGTCTTTTTACGGCCGCGATGTCTCCCCGGTACTCTTTCCACTGGAGGTCGCAGGGGACGATGAGGCTTGCGATCTGGCCTCGCAGGGAGGCCTCGATTGCCTCGGCCGTGTCCCGCGCGATGGTCTCAACGGACCGGACCGTGCGCTGCCACCCCGAGAAGGTCCTGCACAGGCACTCGATATCCATGGCCAGGGGGGCATTCGCCTCCAAATGCCAGGAGGCATGCTCGCCGATGACGTTGAGAAGCGGCGTGCGGGCCCGCTTGGCGTTGTGCAGGTTTGCGACCCCGTTGGCCAGTCCCGGCCCCAGGTGCAAAAGGCACAGGGCCGGCTTTTCCTTCATCCGCCCGTAACCGTCGGCAGCGCCCGAGCAGACGCCCTCGAACAGCCCGAGCATGGGCTTGATTCCGGTGACGGTGTCAAAGGCCAGGATCATGGGCATCTCGGTTGTGCCTCCGTTGGCAAAACAGACATCGATCCCGGCTCCCACAATAGTTTTTAAGAGAGCTTCCGCACCGTTCATAAGCGTTCCCTTCCTTGTTTACGGTTCTTTCAGAAACCGGATGAGAAGTACGTATCGCCTTCCGAGGTTTTCGAGACGTACGCGCACGTTCACCTTGTCCGTTTTTTTGATGTCATAGAGATCCGGCAACAGTTTCAGCTGGTCGAGATGAAAACGGATCCGTTTCAGGAATCCCTCCAGGTCAATGCCCGCGTAATTCCGGAGCACGGGCACATCCTTCACCATGGTTTCATCGACCGTTCCCTTCCGTACCGTCGAGAAATCGAACCCTTCGTCGATCAGCCGGGTGAGATTTTCAAGCTTCAGCCTGGCGATGATCTTGGCCTCGTCAGCCCCCATCTTGAGGCAATGCTCGAGGATGAGGGCGGCGTTGAACTCGATCTCCGAGAGCAACCGGTTGCGGTCCCCGCGGGTCTTCTTGCGGATGGCGGCCAAGTCCCGCAGGAGGCTGCCGCTGTCCTTGCCGATGCCGAAGATGTCGCCGATGAGGCCCATGGATTTAGTCTATCTGGTCTATCCTGTCTATTCGGTCTGTTCCGTCTCTCCCGTCATTGAACAGGTATTAAATAGCATGAAAAAAGCAAAAAAGGCAGTACCCAAAGAACTCTGCCTCAACCTCGTTTTCGAACCTTCCTTTCAGACGAACGGAACCGACCGCAAGCGCCTTGTCGTAATCTCTCTTCACAACTGCAATCCAGCTTGACACGTAGTGGACATATGCCAGGGAGTCATCAAGAGAGATAACCTTTTCGGCCAGAATCGTTGCTCGTGCTAAAGCTTCTTTTGGGTTCTCGTACGCACCAAGCCACACCTCACCGCCGAGACACATCGCGGCGGCACTGTATGCAACGGCATAATTGGGGTCCAAATAGTTTCGGCACTTGATGTCGCTTCGTGAAGCAGTCAAAAAAACAAAGCAGAGCCATAACTGACTCTGCTTTGTTCGTCGATATGAGTCGTGACTAAGGTTGGATTGGCGCTTTCGGATCCATGGCCCATTCCTGCATGGAGCCGTCAAAGCTTCTCACATTTTTGTACTCGAGAACTTCGTGAAGGATCCACCACCATGCCGACGCGACCCGCCCCGTGTCACAGTAGACAATGATCTCCTTGGATTTGTCGTTTCCCACTACACCGCTGGCCATGTTGGCAAGGGCACTCTTGTCCTTGTATGTATTGCAGCACATTTCCAGATGATCTCCGGGCGGATACTTTTCGAAAACCTGGGCTGTCGGCAGATTTACGGCACCGGGTATTCTGCCTGCTTTCTCCACGAACGGCAGTTTCTGCTTCCCCATGAAAAAATCGGGCTCGCGGGTGTCCGCGATGATGGCTTTGCCCAACTGGGCCGTGACATAGTCTTTTGTCGCGAGCACATCCTTATTGAACTTTCCCCTGTAGGGCTTCGCCTTCGGTCTGACGGCATCCGTTGACACGGACCTTTTTTCGCGGTTGATCCATTTGTTGTGTCCGCCATCGAGAATGCCCACATTTTCCACGCCGGCATATTTCAACGTCCAGCCGACCCTTGTCGAGTTCACGCGGTCCGGACCTGTCTCCGTGAGGCCTGCGACCACGACGAGCGAGTCCGGCTGGATTCCCGAGGCGCTCAGGAGATCCTTGAGATCATCATCGGAGGGAAGTTGATTGTCCAGGGCGCCTTTCTTGACAGCCCAGGAGTTGTAAAAAACATTGATAGCCCCCGAAATATGACCCGCTTTGTATTCTTCCGGTTTTCGTATGTCGACAACGATAAGTTTCGGGTTGCTCAGATTTTTCTCCAGCCAGTCCGTTGACACAATGGGTTCGATGTCCCTCGCGAAAACCGACAGCGGGAGCACGAGTGCCAAGAGCACCAGCAACAGGGTCATCATTTTCAACTTTCTCATACGGTCCTCCTCCTTCTTGAAATGTTTCATCACACACATTGCCTTTCATGTTTACGACACAAGCAGAGACCAGACGATCAGGGCTGTCAGGAAAATCCCCAGCAGCAGGCTTCCCAGTCCGAAGGTGGCCGAGATGAGCTTCAACGGGATGCTGGGGTGCCCGCGCTTCATGGACTCCAGGCGCCCCTCGGCGATCAGGCGCTCGTACTCCAGGGGCCTCTGCTCCTTGAGTTCCTCGAGCCGGTAGGTCCCCGTGAAGATGAGCCGGTCCATGGGGAACTTGTTCGGGATGAAGTGCGTGTTGAAAAAATGTATCGTGAAGATGAACAGCGCCGCCAGCAGCGCCTCCTCGGAGTGAACCAGGGCGGCGATGTTCATGACCCACCCGGGCACGAGATAAGAGGACCACTCGGGCTTCCAGAGCAAGATCCCCGATCCGCCGATGGCGAACATGCCCCAGAAGACGGCCAGGAAGTCGAATTTTTCCCAGTAGGTCCACCGGTCGAATTTCGGCGGCTCTCCCTTGTTGAAGAACCATCGGATCATTCCCTTGATATCCTGGAGGTCCTTCAGGTTCGGAAAGAGCGAGTCGGGGCCGAGCAGCCGGCTCAGCCAGCCCTTGTTGCCCTCGCCCCTGGGGAAGAGGAACCGGAGAGATTCAAAGCTGACATAGGCCATCCCCACGATCAGCAGGAAGGCTGCGCCGCGATGGAAGAGCCCTGCCATGTGCGCGCCGCCCCAGAGACGCGTGAGCGTTGCGGCCCACTCCGTGCCGGCATACTTCAGCGGGAACCCGGTCAGCACGAGCGTGAAGAAGGAGAGCACCAGCAAAACGTGCATGATCCTGTACTTGACGGAGAAGCGCTCTACCTGCTGAAGACCCTCGCCGGTCGCGAGCACCGATGGCGGGACGATCCCCTCCTTTTCCATGCGGTCCTGCTCCCAGTATACCTTCCGCCACCAGAGGATCGTGTGGACCCAGAAGAAGGCGAGCGTCCCGATGAGAAGCGCCCCCATCAAGAGGAACGTAACATACAGGGCAGGGTACTTGTCCCGGTCCGTGTAATCCGGGTGTGCCTGGTAGCTCAGGAACCGGGATTGGAACCCGGAGTGACAGCGCCCGCAATTTGCCGCTAGATTGGCCGGGTTGATGCTCGAGCGAGGGTCCTCTTTCGGCAGGATGTTGTGCTTGGTGTGGCAGTCGCCGCAGCCGGCCACAGGCGCCGGGTATCCCAGTTCCTGGACCTTTCCGTGGTAGGTGCTCTCGTAATAGGCCACCATCTTGTCGGAGAGGTTGTTGCGCTTCATCATGGCGCTGTCGGCGTGACAGCGTTTGCACTTCTGCGTGTAGAACTCACGGGCCTCGGCGGGGTACTTCTCGAGGGAGGTGTGAAAGACCCGGGTGTTGTGAAGGCCGTGGCAGTCGGAGCAGGTGGCCGCGTCCTGGTTACCCTTCAGGACGGCCTCGCCGTGGCCGGAGGTCGTGTAATCGGCGTTGCCGTGACACTCGGTGCACTTCTGGATGATGGAGAGCTTGACGTTTCTGTCCTTGTCCTGCCTGATCGCGTGGATGTTGCGATGGCAGTCGCTGCATCGGAAGTCTTCCTGGATGTAGTGGAAGTTGTTCCGGTATTCCTTCGCGATCTCCTGGTGGCAGCTCCCGCAGTCGACGGGGGCGGGCTTTTCCTTGCCGTCGCGGTGCTTTTCGATGTCCGTGATCCCCACGTGGCAGCTCGTGCATCCGTTGCCGGCATGAATCGATTTGTTGAAGTCGACGCGGTAGAGCGGCTCGTCGTGACAGAAGCGGCAGTCCTGGGCCGCTGAAACGGTCAGGGGCAGGCAGAAGACGGCGAATACCGCAAGCAGAAGAAGTCCTGCCCGGAGTCCCTTTTGACGCTGTCTTGCCTCGATCCTCATCGATTCCATCCGTTTGTTTGACAGGAAAGGATTCCTGTTACTTTGCTGCCTGCATTGCCTGCCAGTCCTGCATGCCGCCGAAGAGCCTCATGACCCGGTAGCCCTTCAACTCCAGGTAGCTTCCCGCCAGGAAGGTCCGGAACCCGCGGTCGTCTATGAGAACCAGCGTGCGGTCCAGGGGGATCTCGGCGTAGCTGCTGCTGAGCCGGTGCATCGGGATATTGACCGCCCCTTCGATGTGTCCTTCCTTGTAGAGATATTCCGAGCGGACGTCGACAAGGAGAAGATCTTTGCGCTCTGCGAGCATCTGCTTGAGCGCCAGGGCCCGGATCGACTGGATCGAACCCCGGGGGATCCGCTCGACGGTCTCCATCGTATAACCGGACTGTTTCCAGGCTGGCATCCCGCCTTGCAAAACATAAACCTGCCGGTATCCTGCCTTGACTGCCGCCCCGGCGGCGCGGCAACTCCGGTAGCATCCCGCGCTTTCGCAGTAGAAGACGATATCACGTCCCTTGTCCGGGGGAAGTAGGGAGGGGTTGTTCTCGACATCCTCGCAGGCGAGGCAGCGGGTACCGGGAATCCGATGATCGCGGCACTCGAGCTCGCTCATCGTGTTGAACACGGCGAGTTCCTTGTCCGATGCCATCATGGCGCGAAGCGTCGAGGCATCGATGACCTTCCACGGTGGCGCAGGCTCCTGCGGCTTTGCGCACGCCGCCAGGGCAACGAGCAGCACCAGCGCCATGGAGAACATGACCCACCCCAAGTGTCTTCTCGTAGTATGATTCCGTTCCTTCCTCATACCCTAGACCCTACACCCTCGTCCCTGTCTTCTACTCCGAGGCCGGTACCCCCGTCATGCCCCAGTCCGCCATCTGCGGCTCCGCGATGGGCTCTTTCGGCACGGGGTAGCTGTCCTTGAGGAATTTGCCGACCCCCCGAACCTTCAGCTTCGTGAAGTAGGGTGCGTTGTCGGCGTGGCAGTCGGTACAGCCGTCTTTATTGCCCTTCTGTCCCAGGGTCTTTTTGGCCGAAACGGGCAGGTTGCCGTGGTAGATCGGGAACATGACGGCCCGGGTCAAAGCCGGCACAGGGCGCCCCTGGATCTTGTCCTTTTTGAGTTCGTAGAGCTGGTCGGCCACGAAGACGACGTTTTTGAACCCCATGGCACCCAGGGCCCTGATCATGAGCAGGATGTCCTCCTGGGTGGCCACAGTCGTCTGCTTCACCTTCCCGCCTGCGTGGGTGACGACCTCGACCGTTGTGAGCTTTTTCTGGCCCGCAGCCGCTTTTCTTACATACTCGAGGCCTATAGGCCTCACGACCCCCTCGGAAAGCATCTCTCCGAACCACTGGCTCACCTTCGGCACGGCCGGTACGTAACGCTCACCGTCTCCCTTGACCCGTTCATGTCGGTCCGTCCAGGGCTTCCAGAGCTCCGAAGCCATCTGTTTCATCTCGTCGGGCCGGGTGACCAGGCCTGCTTTGTCCGTCGAGTACCACGCCGGCTGTCCCGTGCTGTGATCCACGAGATAGACGCTGCGGGTCTTCCGCTCCGAGGCGTGGCAGGACGTGCAGTGAAGCAGGTAGAAATGGAACGTCGCCTTGTGAAAGAGAGAGCGGTGGATGTTGTCGGGGTTCTTGGCCTCTTTCGGCATTCCCGCCCGGGTCGGCCGGTACTGGCCCTCGAGGTGGCAGCCTGCGCAGGTCTTCATTCCCGCGCCGTCGAGGTCGTTGCGGGCCGTGGCCGTGGGCGACCACCCCTTGCCGATCCGGTGCCGGAGGCGTTCGTTCTGTGTCCTCCCCGCCAGGGTGTGGCAGTCGGTGCAGCGAAGCCCCGCCTTGAGGTGCAGATCGCCTGCGGGCAGGTAGAGGGTGCCCGACTTCTGCCCGTCCATCGGACGGTGGCACTGGGTGCAATTGTCCGTCTCGACGGACTTGCTGATCAGCGCGCTTCCCCTGAACTTCCCCTGGGAGGTGAAGAGCTTTCTGTTGTCCCAGGAATATTGAACGACCGGGCGGCGGACGAAATTCCAGTCGCCCTTCGGGGGTTCTGTTTCGGCGGACACTTCGGAACCGGCAGGAGTGAAGACAGCTCCCCGGACCTCGCCCAGCCCTGCGCCTGCGGTCGCGGCCCAGCGGTAATTGCGGCGTGCGAGCTGATCGTTGCGGCGGTCGAGCCGATACCCTTTGAGGTGGCACATCAGGCAGTCCCCCTCGACGACACCGCTTTCCCTGAAATGACTCTTCCCGTCCGGGGTGAGCCGCGAGGTGTAGTCGCCGTCCAGCGCCGGCGGTTTCTCGCGCTCCCCCTGGATGAGGTTTTTGGAAAGGTCCCGTCTGCCGTCGGCCTTCCTGCCGTACTCGAGGGGGCCCCCGCCGGGGTGCAGGTTCCCCGCGGACAGGGCGATGGCCTGGCCCTTGCCGCCGGCTGCGATCCAGTCGTAGGTGGAGAGACCCATGTCGCGCGCACTGGTGTTCTTCTTTGCGGCGACCCGTTGCGGTGAAGGTGCCCGGCTCTCCCTCCCTTGCCGAAAATGCCCGGCGAGAGGACCCAGGGGCGTTTCGCGTCGTAGCCGTCCTTCATCTCGTCGAAGCCTTGCTGGAAGTGGGTGCCAGACGTGATGGTCATGTAGCCGTGGCAGGTTCCGCAGGTACGATGGGGGGAGTAGGCGTCGGCGCTGTTTCTTGTGGGGGTGATGTGCTGCCCCTGCTCGTTCTTGAGCCAGATGTCCTCGTGCTTCCAGTTCGGAGCGCGCGCGGCATCCAGCGTGATCGGCACGACGAAGACCGTCAGAGCGAGGAGAAAGACTTTCATGAACCGACTCATGAGCGTCTCCGCATTTCAGGGCAGCTGGACGACTAACATCCGGTTAAAATTCACGGCTGCGCGATGAAGGTTCACGGCATCCCGCAGGTGCCGACGTGGACAAATCGTCTTATACAGGTTTAACGGTTGAAGGAGCGCTTAGACCACGAACAGCTTCTTATTTGCTGACAGGTATAGGTTTCGGTTTATGGATCAGCTCCAGGTTCGTCCTCGAGCTGTTCTTCAGCAGGGTCTCCATGGTGAGGAAACCCTTTCTGTCTTCGTGGCAAGTGTCGCAGTTGCGCGTCCTCTCCGTGCGCTTGCGGATGTTGTGGATCGGCGAATCCCAGTAGTTCGGCAGGGCGTCGAAATTTGCCTGCTGGATGCCTGCGGGTTTGAAACTTTCACGCACCGTAGGGATAACGCGCAGCGTGGTGATCTCTTTGCGGTTTCTCGGGCTCGTCCCCAGGAAAAAGCCAGGCTTGGCCTGGGAGCCGCCGCCGAGGTGGCAGTCATAGCACTGCCGGTACTCGCCCGCCGAGTGACAGGCGTAGCAGCTGGCTGTCCCGCTGTGCTTGAGATGGGCCACGCGGGCCGTCAGTTTCGTCTCCCTGCCGGGCTCGTGGCAGTCGGTGCAGCGGGGCCGGTCGCGGACCTGTTCTTTTTGAGCGTAGGCATTTCCGTCGCCGTGCATCTCGTCCATGGTGTGGCATTCCATGCACATCATGCCCTTCTGGTAGTGGACGTCGGCGTTGCCCCCGTATTCCCCTGTGTACTCGGGGTAGACACGGCCGCCGTGGCAGAAAGCACATGTCTTGCCCTCGTCGCGCCGGACGAACTTGTGCTTGTTGATGAGGCCTACGCTCACCCCGCCGATGGAGGGCGATTTCACATGGCAGTCGCCGCAGGTGGCGTGGCAGGAGCGGCAGGATTTCTCGAATACCTTTTCGTCGAAGATCTTCGCCTCCTCCTTCGACATTCTCTTAATCACACGATTGCGCTGGCCGATCGTCGTGTAGTGGAGGGATTTCTTGTAGTTGGCGGCGATCTCCTGGTGGCACTCGCCGCAGAGGGCCAGGTCGTCGGAGGGGCGCTTCACGATCCCCTCGTGGGCGGCGTCCTTGTCGTCCGCCTTGTCGTTTCCCTTGTGGCAGTAGAGGCAGCCCTTCTCGAAGTGCTTGTCCGTCTCGATGAGCTTTCGATCGACGAGGAACGTCAGGTGGAAAGTCTCCGCCTTGACCGGCGGAGGCGCCCCCGCTCACCCCTCCCCCTCGCCTTCGGGAATGACGAAGGGCTTGCAGGTCTTCTTAAGCATGGCCTCGTCGGTGTGGCAGGTGACGCAGCTGCTGCTCTGGTTCTGGGCGGTTGTTGACGAGTACAGGACGAGGATCAGGGGAAGAAGAAGCGCAGCGATCAGGGTGATGAGCCGGGCCTTCATAGATCCTCGTGTAGGAATGGAATGTTTGCAGCGATGTTATGTATTGTAACGGCGCCCGGTAAATTGTCAACCCATTTTACGCGGTTGACCGGGAATACCCCCGTGGCGTATCTCCGGCGGCAAAGCGCCAAGTCAGCCCGCGTTGTCTTTCACGGGAGCACCGTGACGCTTCTCCCTTGGGCACAGAAGTCTTTAAGAAAAACCCCATGGCCAGAGATTTTCGGCGCCCCTGCGCGGGGAAAGAAAAAATCGCTAAAGGAACGAGCGGCATAAGCCGATAGAGAGAACGAAGCCTTCAGACCGAGCTGCTTTACACCATATTTCTTCACGTGCAGTGCAATCTGCGCGGACCGGAGGCTTGTACCTGGAAAGGGCAAACCGCCCGAAAGGGCGGGACGCAAAGCCACCGGCCTACGTCCGGGCATCCGGATAGGGCGGCGGGGTTGCCGGGTGAGCGGTGCATCTCCATGGACGGTTGTCCCGCACGCCCCAGCTAAAAAGGAGGTGTCTGCTATGGATCCGTCCGATGGGCATTCCGCGTGGAGGTTTCAGTATTCCCCCCCTGCCAACACAGCAGCGAAAGTAAAAAGGGTGTCCCTGCTGTCCTGGTTGGCCAACTTCATCTTTCTTTCCGGGACCCTGCTTTTCGCCTATCAGCTTTACGGCTGGATCGGGCATGACGAGTGGACGAGGTATCCTTCCATCGCCCTGGTGAAGTCTCTCCCGGCCGGCTATTTCAGCTTTCTCAACGAGGTTGTCGTTGTCAAGGAGTTCCTTCTGTGGCTTCTCGACCGGGCGGATCTCTCCGTGCTGCTTATCCTGCTGGGGTTCTTCATCACGAAGTTCTTCGCTGATTCGGAATGATCGACTGGAGGGGATGGTACAGACAAAACAAAACGGATACGACGGAGCGGTTTGCCGGGCAGGAAAATATTCTCGCCAGGCATACACCCAGACCGTCACATGGCCGGAATTGAGGCGCCCTGCATAAACAGGGCGCTTTTTTTCAGCTGTAAAAGACCGCGTTCGGGTTTATCCGGGCATCCTTGACGCAGAGAAGGCAGTAATAGGCCGGGATAACGGTGCCGCATCCGGAGCCGATCAGTTCGAAACAGGCACACTCCTGACAGAGGGGTATCTCACATCCGGTGCAATTGATGAACGACAGTCTCTTTCCGCAGTTCCCGCAGACTTCCCGCTCCGTGTGATCACGGGACTCCATCTCGTCCTCTTTCCTCTCTCCTCTACCGTCGATGGGGAATGTCGACTGGCCCGTCCGTAAAGAGAACTGTTTTTTTGTGCATGGTGCACATATCAGAAAACCGAAACAATTTCAAGCACTAGCTTTACCTGTGATATCCGGCCCTTAGCTTCAGGCCCCCGCTGCCGGCACGGTTTCGGTGGCGATGGGGGCTGAACTGTGTTATAGAGGCGCCGGGTCTGAAGAGGGTCAGTCAGGGTTTCCTGTTTCCCGGTTTGTCAGGGCCGGGCGGGGAAGCCGTCGGTGGTCATGTCTATCTTCCACTGAGGGTGAAGAATATGCGCGAACCAGGGTTCCCCCGTTATCCGAGGTGAGACGGGGTTTTTTTGTGCCCGGATCGCGACACTGCTAAAGGAGGGAGGTTATGCTCGCACTTGAGGGGATCAAGATTCTCGATCTGTCCAATTATGTACCGGGCGCGCTGTGCACCATGATCCTGGCCGATTTCGGTGCCGAGGTCATCAAGGTGGAGCCGGCCAAGGCCTTTCCCATGGGCGATATGGGCTATTCGCCCGGCGGCAAGGACAAGGAGAGGGAGGCCGCATACTTTGCGCTCAACCGCAACAAGAAGTGCATCGGCCTGAATCTGCGGTCCGACGAAGGGCGCCGGATTTTTCACCGGATGGCGAAGGAAGCCGACGTGGTCATAGAGGGCTACCGGCCCGGTGTCGTGGAGAGGCTCGGCGTCGATTACAAGACGGTGAGCGGGATCAACCCCCGAATCGTGTACTGCTCGCTTTCAGGCTACGGCCAGGACGGTCCCTACCGGCTGTTTTCCGGTCACGACATCAATTATATCTCTCTGGCAGGGGTTCTGGGCCTCATCGGCCCGAAAGAGGGGCCCCCGTCCATCCCGCTCAACATCATTGCAGACTTCGCCGGCGTCTCCCTCTACGGGGCCGTCGGGATCCTACTGGCCCTCATGGCGAGGGGGAAGTCCGACAAGGGCCAGTATATCGATCACACCTACATGGAGGGGGCCATTCATCTCATCACCTGGTTCACCCATCGGTTTTTCATGGACGGGACGGTGATGAAACGCGGGGAGTCGTGGGCCATGGGGACCTACCCGCACTATGGCGTCTACAAAACAAAAGACGGGAAATACCTCAGCATCGGCTGCCTGGAGCCGCATTTCTGGGACAACCTCTGCAAGGCGATCGGCAAGGAGGAATTCATGCCGGCCAAATGGACCATGGATATGACCTTCCAGGCGCCCGATGAAAAGCTCAATGCGATCCGGTCCAGCCTGGAGCAGGTCTTCCTGACGAAGAACCGCGACGAGTGGTTTGACCTGCTGTCACCTCAGGACATCCCCGTCGGGAAGGTGTACGATATCGGGGAGGTCTTCAGCGACCCCCAGGTCATCCACCGGAAGATGGTCATCGAGTTGGAGCACCCGAAACTGGGCAAGGTGAAGCAGGTGGGGATTCTGCCGAAGCTCTCGGAAACGCCGGGCCAGGTCAGAAGGTTTGCGCCGGTCCACGGCGAGAATACGGACGAAATCCTGTCAGCCCTCGGTTTGAGCGCGGATGAGATCGGGAAGCTGCGCAAGGAAGGGACGGTGGGATAAAGGCGGGCTTCCGGAATCGGGCTTCAGGCTTCAGGAAAAGAAAAAATCCCCCTCTGTCCCCCGAAGAAGAACTCATTCCTCGATTTCGCTCTCCCTTGAGGGGAGAGGGTCAGGGTGAGGGTGAAAAAGGAATGGAATCATTCCCCCTCACCTCAATCCTCTCCCGCCAGGGGAGAGGAAGATTATGGAATGGGTCCTTCATTGGGGGATGCAGGGGGATTTGAATTTGGGGGTTCTTCCTTGACATCGCGGGGTTGCGCTCCTACTATGTAAAGGCAAGGCATGATGCAGATCACGTATACGTTCATAACGGAGCCCACGCCGGAGCAGGTGCAGGGAGTACTCGAGCTCTACCGGATTCAGGGCTGGTGGGAACCGCCCGGGGACCATGACCCTGCATTGGCCGGGGCCATCATCCGCGGCAGCCACTGCTTTGTCATCGCGTCCCATGAGGGGAGCCTCGTCGGGATGGGGCGAGCGATCAGTGACAGGGCGTCCGATGCCTACATCCAGGATCTCATCGTTCACCCCGAGCACAGGGGCAGGGGAATCGGCAAAAGAATGGTGCAGGAACTTGCCGGGCGGCTGCAGAGCGACGGGCTGGGCTGGATCGGGCTCGTGGCCGAAGCCGGGACGTGGGATTTCTACCTCCGGATCGGTTTTGCCGACATGCCCGGGTCGGTCCTCATGCTGAAAAAACCATGAATTTCAAAAAGCTTGAAATCGCCGATTACCCGGCACTGAAACCTTTTTTCGCAAATATTTCCTGCCGACTGAGTATCTATTCCCTGCCGTCACTCATTGCCTGGAGCAACTGCGTCTTCGAAGCGAGATATGCCGTGGAGGGGGATCTCCTCGTGATCGCCAACGAGTCCGACGTCCGGCCGGAAGAACGGCACCTCATTCTGCCCCTGTCGCTTTCTGGCGACGTCCTGCCGGAAAAGCTCTACGACATTGCCATCAACCTGGGCTTTCGCGGATACTGCTGCATCCCCGGGGATTACGTCGAGCGTTACCGGGATCGCCTGGATGCGCTCTTCTCGATGGAGGATCAGGAGGAGTTCGAAGACTACGTCTACCTTGCGGAGGATCTGGCAAGTCTGAAGGGCAACCGTTTCGTCCGCAAGCGCAACCTCATCCACCAGTTCCAGCGGGAATTCATGGGCAACGGGATCCGTGTCCACATAGAGCCCGTCACGGCCGGGAGCGCTCCGGAGTGCCTTGCCTTTCTCGAGGCATGGTGCGAGCAGCGGGATTGCGACATCGATGGGAATATCGACCTTGCCTGCGAGCGCAGGGCCGTGATTACCTCACTGGAGAACCTCGAGGCCCTCGAGCTTAAAGGGATTCTCATCCGTGTCGACGGTACTGTGAACGCCTTCGGGATCGCCTCTCGCCTCAACGACGAGATGGGAATTCTCAATTACGAAAAGGCCTTTTCGAATGTGAAGGGGCTCTATCAATTCCTGGATAACCAGTGTGCGAAACAGCTCTTCGCCGGATATCGCTACATCAACAAGGAGAGCGACATGAACCTGCCCAACCTGGCCCGCATGAAGAGGTCCTACCGCCCGGTGATGCGGGTCAAATCCTATAAACTGACGCTCAGATAGGGGACCAGGGACGAGGGTGTAGGGACGAGTGAAAAGTGTTGAAGTGTCTGAGTGAAGAGATGAGAAGTGAAAGTAGAAATCCGGATTCCTGAATCCTGATCCCCAATTTACAGTTCCCAATGCCCAATACCCAGTTTCCCAATTACTTATTTACCAATTCTCTCCGGTACCGGCTTGCCGGCGAGCCAATCCGTGATCACGCGGACAACGGGCTGCTCCACTCCATAAAATCCATGGTTGCTCAGGGCGTTGCACGGCGTCGAGGCGGAAAGGCTGCCGCCGGTCACGACGACAATGTCGACCTGTGGACTTTCCGTAAGCTTCTTTTTCAGCTCGAAGGCTCCTTGAACGGGGGTGGCGCGGCATTCATCGTAGAGGTGATGAATGATGAGCACGGGGTAATCGATTTCGGTGAAGTCGATGCTGCCCATATCCGCGGGAGAGTATACGGCTGACAGGATTACGCCCCCGATCGATGGATCGTCGAAAACGGATGCCAGGTACGCCGCCGAGATGGCTCCCTTACTCGTGCCCACCAGGCACAGGGATGTCACGCGGTGCTTTTCCTTGAGGTAGGCGATGATCTTCCGGATATCCTTCGCGTGCTGGGGCGAGGTCCGGAACGTATCCGACATGCCGTAACTCTGATCACTGGGGGCGTCCACCGCCACGACGATATACCCGGAAGCGGCAAGATCCCTGGCTGAGCGCATGAGGAAATTATTGCCGACCCAGAACCGGCCGTCCTTCTCGCCAAAGTGCTTTGTTCCGTCTGCTCCGGGAAACAGAATCAGGGCGGTGGTGGGCTTGGTGTTCCCCTTGATGACCAGCAGCCGCACCGTCACATCGGTTCGGGTCGGCACGATTTCAATGGCCTCATAACCCGCTGCAAGGACAGGCTCAACCAGCCAAAGACTGACCATGAACCCTGCCAGTATGAAAAGAAGTCTGTGTAAAAGAGTCAAATGCATCGATCTGTAGTCCTGCGTTTCTGTCCTTTCCTGAAGCCTGAGACCTGAGACCTGAAACCTGATGCCTCGCGGCGCATGGCGCCGCGTCATTCCTCGATCGCCATCAGCGACTGCCACCTCTCCCACTCCGTATCGACAGGGAGCCCCCTCTTCTTGAGAATTTCGATGATTTTCGGGTCGTTGAACCGCATGTAGGGATTCACTTTGATCTCATCGCGAAGCAGCGAACGGACACAGTCCGGCTCATAGTGGCTCATGCAGGCATCCACGCTCGTGCTTTCGGGCTCCAGGTGCCGTGCAAACGCGATGGCCAGCTCCACGTAGTCGTGGCCCGGGAAGACGACCGTGTCTTCCGGAAGGGCCATGAGCCTCCGAATGGACTCATGGAAGGCCCGGAGGTTGCCCGAGAAGCAGTTCCCGATCGTCCCGTTGAAAAGCGTGTCTCCCGAGAGCAGGTACCGCCCTGCATGAAAACAGATCGAGTCGATGGAATGGCCGGGCGTACGATACACACGGACGGGTTCCCCGTCAAGTGCGATCACGGAGTCGTCCTGCAGCTCGTGGAAGCCGAGAAGTCGCGCCCCGGATTTCTCGAGGAGCTGTTCGCTGCCCACGATGTGATCGTGATGGCGATGGGTGTGGGTCACGTATAGAAGGCTCAGATTGTGCTGCCGGACAAAGTCGAGGATCTCCCGCCAGGCTCCCCCGTCGACGGCCATGGCCGCGGTCCGGCCGAAAATGAGGTACCCCAGGTTGTCGAGCCCGTATCGGAATTGTTCAACGTGCAGGGGCATCTCAGCCTTCCTTTCTCCCGGGTAGCGGCTCATCGTTGAGCGAGGCGGCAAGTTGAAGCAGCAGCTCGAGATCCCGCTTCAGCGCAGGAGGGGAAAAGGGGTCGTCCACCTGTTTGCGCAGCACCAGGCCGGGACCGCCCGAACCGGCAAGACCGCTGAGAAACCGGCTGAAGAAAGGGACGCTCCGTGACAGGGCCCTCAGGCTTCGGAACCCCGGCTGCTGATGGACAGCGCCGAAGTCCTCCGGCAGGTCCCGGACGGATCGCGCGTCGTCGTCGCCGGCCTCCACGAGGAGATCCTTGCCGACCGGGTATTCGAGAAACAGCTGGCACAGCGCCCGTTCATCATGTCCCAGCAGCGAGTAATGCAGGCGGCGGCCGGCGATATCCCCGCTCAGGGTGTGATGGTAAGGATAATGACGGAGCGACCAGCTCCCGGGGTCGTACAATGCCGTCGCCAGGGAGACGAATTCCCCTCTCAGCGATCGGAATTTCGTGAAAAGGGAGTACACGTAGCAGGCGAAGGAGAATACGAGCGCGACAAGGATAATCAGGGCGATGATCCTGTACCCGAAATAATCCAGCACGATCATGGCCGGGATGGCGATGGGAAACAGCAGGATGAACCAGGGACTTGTTCGTTTCATTCCGTTTATTTCGTTCGTTTCGTTTTTACATCCTGCACTGGTCACTGATCACTGACCACTGTCCACTGCCGTTAGGCGGCAACCATATTACAGCTTGGGATTTTGTTCAAGCTCCCCGATTCGGGCTAAAGTTCTCCGCCTTCCTGCCGATGAGATATAGGGTTACCTCTTGTTTCCACCATCCCATCGCTCAACCCACACGGGGGTTATTCCAGCATGCTCGGCGCCAACACATCTCTGTCGCTTCCCGTCCGGCTTCTCCTCGCAGCGCTCCTCATGGTCCTGTTGATTTCAACCGGTTACGCAGGACCGCCCCTTTGATCCGGTCTTTCCCTCCCGCGAATGCGGAAAAACCACCGGCCGCAAGGACCTTCTTGACATTTCCCGTTCATCTTCTATAGTAACAGCACATCAAAACACAAGGAGGGTTCTTATGAAGCGTATCATTATTGCCCTTGCCATCGTGTTCCTGTTCGTATCGGTCGCCATCGCCGCCGGCCCCAAGACCTACCAGGTCACCGGTCCCGTTCTGGAGAACAAGGACGGCGTGATCACGGTCCAGAAGGGGAAGGACAAGTGGGAGATCGCCACGACGAAGGATACGAAGATCAAGGGCGACCCGAAGGTCGGTTCCAAGGTCACCATCGAGTACACGATGACCGCCGCGAGCATCGACGTGAAGGATGCAGGCAAGAAAGCGCCCGAAAAGAAACCCGCTGAGAAAGCCCCCGCGAAGAAGTAAACGCACGGAAAACCTGCCTGTGATAGGGGCGGCCCCGCCATGAGGTCGGGCCGCCATATCATTCAGTTCCAAGCCTTCGTAAATCCATTGGAGGTCCCATGGCTTTGCAACCGTCTCCCATCCTTGTCGCCAAAGGCGCGGAAGACATTTTCCTTTACCCCAAGATGGCCAACCGCCATGGCCTGATCGCCGGCGCCACCGGCACCGGGAAGACGGTCACCCTGAGGGTGCTTGCCGAGCAGTTCAGCGCCATGGGCGTGCCCGTTTTCATGGCCGACGTGAAGGGGGATCTCTCGGGGCTTGCGAAGGCCGGGGGCGACAGCACCAAGATCGCCGAACGGGTGAAGGATCTGAAACTGGAAGGGTTCGTCTACGAGGGCTACACGGTTGCCTTCTGGGATGTCTTTGCCGAGAAGGGCCACCCGATCCGGACGACGGTCACCGAAATGGGGCCTCTGCTGCTTTCCCGCATCCTCAACCTGAACGAGACCCAGGCCGGCGTTCTCAATATCGTCTTCAAGGTCGCCGACGACAACGGAATGCTGCTCCTCGATCTCAAGGACCTCCGGTCCATGGCGCAGTACGTGGGCGACAACGCGAACCAGTTCAAGGTCCAGTACGGAAACATCTCCAAGGCCAGTGTCGGGGCGATCCAGCGCAATCTGCTCGTCATCGAGGAGCAGGGCGGCGAGAAGTTCTTCGGCGAGCCGGCCCTCGATATCAACGACCTCATGCAGACCGACGCCAAGGGCAGGGGGATTGTCAACATCCTCATGGCCGACAAGCTGATGCAGTCGCCCAAGGTCTACGCCACGTTCCTGCTCTGGCTCCTCTCGGAGCTCTTCGAGCAGCTCCCCGAAGTGGGCGATCTGCCGAAGCCCAAGCTCGTCTTCTTCTTCGACGAGGCGCACCTGCTCTTCGAAGACATCCCGACGGCCCTCGAGGACAAGATCGAGCATGTCGTGAGGCTCATCCGCTCCAAGGGGGTCGGCGTCTACTTCATCACACAAAACCCCCTCGATATCCCGGACACCGTCCTGGGTCAGCTCGGAAACCGCGTCCAGCATGCCCTGAGGGCCTTCACCCCGCGCGACCAGAAGGCCGTGAGGGCCGCTGCCGAGACCTTCCGGGCAAACCCCAAAGTCGACACCACGAAGGCCATCCTGGAGCTCGGCGTGGGCGAGGCTCTCGTGTCCATGCAGGACGAAAAGGGCGTTCCCGCCATGGTGGACCGCGCATGGGTGTTGCCCCCGCACAGCACCCTCACGCCCCTGCAGCCCGGCGAGGTTGCGGGCATCGTCAGGGGGTCCGTCCTCTACGGGACCTACGAGAAGACCGTCGATCGCGAGTCGGCCTACGAGATGCTGATGGCGAAGGCGGAGAAGGCCGCTGCCGAGGCCCCTGCCGCCCCCGGAAAGAAAGAGGCCAAGTCCGACACGGCAGTGCTCGTGGGGGCGCTGGCCAAGAGCGCCGCACACGCCATCGGGAGCCAGGTCGGCCGCCAGATCATTCGCGGCGTCCTGGGGTCGCTGTTCGGGAAGAAATGACAGGTGCCGGTCCCGGCACCCCGCAGTGAAAGAAAGGGCAGGGCGCGCTCCCTGCCTTTTCAGTACCCGCATTTTTCCGCCGTGTTGCCTGTCGTGTCAACCTTCCCCCGTTTGCATCGTTATATCCCTATACAAGACGTGAGATCATCTGGAGGAGGGACAATCCATGAAAACCCGGATCAAGGTGTTTCTGCCGATTCTGCTTGTGGTTGTTTTCACTCTGACCGGTGCGGCGTACGCCCAGTCGTACAGGCCTGCAAGTCCGTTTTACTTGGGCGTTTTCGGGGGATACGTAGCCCCCGAGGACATGACCTGGAACTCGAAGGTGACAGGGGCGTCGGCCGATCTGGCCCTCGACGAAAGCGGGATGATGGGGCTCAAGATGGGCTACATCCTGCCCCAGGCACAGGCACTGGCCTTTGAGCTGGAGTGGAATTACATGTTCGAGCAGAGTATTCCCCCCCAGGTCGTCTCCGGGGTGAGGGAATCGGGAGAGGTCTACCTGAACAATTTCATGGTCAATGTGATCCTGCGTTACCCCGAGGGGAAAATCCATCCGTACATCGGCGGCGGGATCGGGGCGTCATCGATGAATATCCGCAATACGGAATCCATCGGCAGCTCCCTGGTGAATGTGGCCGAAGAAACGGCAACGGGGTTTGCCTGGCAATTCCTGGCCGGGGTTAACGTAGAACTGGCGCCGAACCTCTCCGCCGATCTGGCATACCGTTACTTCGGCACGAACCCGGGATTTTCCCTGATCGATGTGGACTACCGGACGCACGCGGTGACTCTCGGCCTCAACTTTCACTTTTAGAGGCTCGAGGATCGAGGCGCGAGGTTCGAGGTCTTCAGGATCGGGGATAAAGGATCTAGGATAGAGGTTTTTTTGTACCGCGGTCCTCGTTCCTCGGACCTCGAACCTGCCATCCTGAACCCTGTGAAGGATGGCTGATCACGCCGGCGTCAGGACCTGGATCGATACGCCTTTCATGACGTCCTTCACCCGCTCGCGGTACTCCAGGAAGTGGGGCTGGGTGAGGTGGGCCTTCAGGGCCTCCAGGCTCTCCCATCTCTCGATGAGGGTCACGACATTGTCGCGGGGAGGCACCTGGATGGGGATGCCCGTGGGCACGTCCACCGTGGGCCCGTACTCCAGGCAGCCCTTCTCCTTGTGCACCAAAGGCGTTACCCGCTTCAGCTCCGCCAGGTATTTCTCCTTCCCGCCCTGATTCAATTCCACCGTAGCAATCACGTAGATCATCTCGCATGTCCTCCCGGTATTGGCATATGTCTTATACCCTTTTCAGCTTTCGATATGCAGAGATACTACAACAAGTCAGAGCGGGTACTCAAGGCGGATCGAACTGCCGGCTTGATTTTTTTACGCGTCCCGTCATCGGGTTTTTGGAACGCTCCATGAGGTAGCCGTTGCAAAGGTCGGGAAAATGGTGTAGAAAGATGAAGTTACTGACCGGCGGTCAGTTTCGGTTGGCCCGTTTCTGCGGATAATCCATTTAATTCAAAAGGTTGAGATGTGATGGAGGGGGAATTTATGCTGTTCAATCCGAAGAAATACGCAAGCGACTATCCCTGCGAAAAATCGAAAGAGATCATGAAAAAAACGATCGACTTCTTCGAGCGCAAGGGCAAGCAGCGCATCAAGAACGATGATCAGTGGTGCGTCTGGTACGATGACTTCATCCAGTTCCTGAAGGACAACAAGATCTTCGCGAACCTGCTGACGCCCTCGAAATACGGCGACGCCGACTGCCGCTGGGACACCTGGCGCAACTGCGAGATGAACGAGATTCTTGCTTTCTACAGCCTGTCGTATTGGTACGCCTGGCAGGTTTCGATCCTGGGCCTCGGCCCCGTCTGGATGAGCAAGAACGAGGAGGTCAAGAGGAAGACCGCCCAGCACCTGCAGTACGGCAGGATCTTCGGCTTCGGCCTCTCCGAGAGGGAGCACGGCGCCGACATCTACTCGACGGACATGATGCTGAAGCCGAAGGGTGACGGCACCTATCTGGCCGAGGGCGACAAATACTACATCGGGAACGCCAACCAGGCCGTCGTCGTCTCCACGTTCGGAAAGATCGCGGGCACGGGCGAGTATGTCTTCTTCCCCGTCGACTCCCACAATGAGAAATTCGAGCTGGTCCGCAACGTCGTGGCGAGCCAGATGTACGTAGCCCAGTACAACCTGCGCGATTACCCGATCAAGGAAGAAGAGATCCTCGAGAAGGGGCAGGAGGCCTGGGATGCCTCGCTCAACACGGTCAACGTGGGCAAGTTCAACCTGGGCTGGGCCACCATCGGGATCTGCACCCACTCCTTCTACGAGGCCATCAACCACGCATCGCACCGCATCCTTTTCGGGAAGGCCGTGACCGAGTTCTCGCAAGTGAAACAGCTCTTCGTCGATTCCTTCACACGCCTGGTGGCCATGCGGCTCTTCGCCCTGCGGGCCATCGACTATTTCCGCTCTGCCTCGGCCGAAGACCGGCGCTACCTGCTCTACAACCCCATGGTGAAGATGAAGGTCACCATGCAGGGCGAGGAGGTCATCAACCTGCTCTGGGACGTCATCGCCGCCAAGGGCTTCGAGAAGGACACCTACTTCGAGATGGCCACCCGCCACATCCGGGCGCTTCCGAAGCTCGAGGGGACGGCCCATGTGAACATGGCCCTCATCATCAAGTTCATGGCCAACTACTTCTTCAACCCCGGAAAGTTCCCCGAGATCCCGAAGAGGAACGACGTTGCCGACGACACCTTCTTCTGGGAGCAGGGAGCCACGAAGGGCCTGAGCAAGATCCAGTTCCACGATTACAAACCGGCCTACGACGGCTACGACCTGCCCAATCTCAACATCTACAAGGAGCAGATCAAGCTCTTCAAGGCCTTCCTGGCCACGGCGACACCCACTCCCGAGCAGCAGAAGGACATCGACTTCCTGCTCATCCTGGGCGAGCTCTTCACCTGTGTGGTCTACGGCCAGCTCATCCTGGAGAACGCGAAAATAACCAACGTGGACAAGGACCTCCTGGACCAGATCTTCGACTTCATGGTCCGCGACTTCTCGAAGTACGCCCTGCAACTCTACCACAAGCCGTCGAGCACGGAGAAGCAGATGGAGCTGTGCATGAAGATGATCCGCAAGCCCGCCGTCGACGAGGCGCGCTACGAAAGGGTCCTGAACAATCACGTGTATGCGCTGAAGGATACTTATGAAATGAACCCCTGATCGCCGCTGCGCGGCAGTGAAAGAAGTGCGTGAGTGTCTAAGTGCCTGAGTGAAGAAAAAGAAGTGCAGCAAGAAGCAACAAGATAAAATAGCCGCAAGGCAGGAAGAAAAAAGAGGCCGCGGGGGGGAGTCATCCCCGCGGCCTTTTTTCATTTAAAGGTAAAAGCCAATCATGTTGCGCATCGCTTCGCGTATTCGGTAAAGGATCAACCTCGATGCAATCGCAGTCATTCAAATGGAAATCATGGATGGACCTTTCAACTTTCCGCGGTGCAATGGAATTTATGCAGGACGACCCACATCAAGATGCGCAACGAAGAGTTCCGGCGTCGGACCCAGGTCACGGAAATTGCTGCGGGAGAGACAGCTTGCGACAGCATTCCGCCTCATCGTTCTTTGAAACCGGAATTGCACAAGAGGTCGATCCCGGCAGGAAAAGTGTGTAATCGCCTGCTTTTCTTCACGGAATTCTGCCATAAATATTTTACACAGATAGATTGACAGCGCATCATTTAAGCGTATGCTTCGCTATGTAAGCCTAACGAGCCATTGGTTACGTAACAGCTCATTGAAAGAGGAGGTTCACATGTACGGACAATCCGTGGAAGAAGCAAAAGCGTTTGTACAGAAGGCAATACAATTTTACAAGAAAGCCGGTAAAGCAATTGCTATGGCAGAGTTCACAAACCCCAAGGGACCTTTTATCAAGGATGATATGTATGTTTTTGTGTTGAACCTTAAGGGGACTATGCTGTCACATGGCGTCAATGAAAAATATATAGGGCATGACTTCATTGACCTCAAGGATTCCGACGGCAGGAGTTTTGTCAGGGAGATTGTCGATGTCGCCAATGTCAAAGGCAAGGGCACTGCGGACTACAAATGGTACAATCCGAAAACAAAAGAGGATCTCGCCAAAGCCGTGTATTTCGAGAAGGTCGATGACGTGATCATCTGCAGTGGAATCTACAAGGAGATGTGGCAGGATCTGTTGTAGATTGCCGTGACCCGGCGTAATCATCCCGTCCGGTTCACAGGCTTTTCATCAAGTACACACGACGACCGCATGGATTAAGACGCAGGCCGCCGTCCCTTGAAGGGGGGCATGACATGGAAGAGTGAGACCCCGCATTCCAACCGAGAGCGGGGTTTTGTGTTTTAAAAGGCAGCCGGATCCTGCAAATCCCTTCGTGCCTTTTGCCGCTACAACCCCAAGGAGCGGCAAGAAGGGCTCAAGGGTCGTCACCCGCATATCGATGTCATCGCATGATGATCATGGGGTCGAAATTTATCAAGGGAAAGGGGGTGTGAGAAAAGTTGGCTATCGTTGCATCGTCATGATGCAGGGGGATTTAACGTAGTCTCTAACGTCATTTTTTGTTCTGTCTCAACCTTGAAAAGGAGGAAGTCATGGCTGGAGCATTGAAACCGCGTTGGGGGCAACCCCTTACCGGGATCATCGCCAATGTGGTCTTTTTTCTGGTTGCAATGTTGACCTGGTATATCTTCAGCGATCCCAGAGGCCCGATTGGATGGTTCCCTTATCCTTTTGTTATGTTCCTTGCAATTATGATTCTGGTTGGCCTGTGGCAGCACATGTTCTTAGGGGACTGGCCTTTCCAGGACATGAAGCAGCCCGCTCGCGGTATTGTTGAAACCATCGTGAACGTGGTTGTCACCTGGTTTGTCATCGATGTTGTTTTTTACCGTATCCTGGGAATCGGGGTTAATTTCCTTAGTTATTATGGTCTTGAAGCCGCGGGTCAAAAGGGGTTTTTAGCGCAGGCGGCTATCGTCGGTTTCGTTCTGCTGGGATTTTACCTCTATCCCCTCGGCACCATCTTTTTCGGAAAATGGCCCATCCGGCCGAGTGATCTCAAACAGCCGGCCGCGGGTTTGGCAGAGATTGGATTTCAGAGTCTGTACGAGGTGTTCTTCTATGTCATCCTTGTCGTGCCGTTTTTTGCGTTTGTTCTGAAAGGGTCCCCTGCACTCAACCCGTCCTGGTGGACAAACATCGGAGGGACGCCTCATCTTCACTGGGTCTTCGGCTGGTGGGAATGGATGGTCATCATTCTCTTCATGTTCCCGAATGTATGGCGCATGAAACCATTCGGACTGATTAAACTTCCCCAGCCTGCCAAGGGTTTTATCTACATGGGGCTGAGCATTATCTGTGCATACATGATATTCCTGATATGCATCAGGATCATCCCCGCGTGGATTCCCGCCGATCTCTACACGGAGATCATGGCGACAAAGGGCGCGGCAGAGTGGAACAGGTTCCTGTGCATACACTCCGCCGAGCTCGCCGGTATGACCCTGATTCCGTTCCTGGCCTGGCATCACTATTTTGATGACCTGTGCGGCGTGAAAGACGTGGACAGCTGGGCAGCGTTCTGGATCCGCACGTTTGGAGTTCTGTTCTTTGCCGCGATTCTGTACTGGATCTACTACTACGGCAATTTCGGCCACTGGGCGCTTGGAAACCATCACATGTCGCCGGAAAACCTCGGCCACAGGTTCTGGCACGGAGAATCCCTGGTCTGGAACTTCTGGTGGATCGTTCCCCTTCTTTGGAACGAATGGTTCTTCCACAAATGGCCATTCTATGTTCATGAACACTAGTGATGTCGAGATGAGCTGTAACCCACTTGTTTTTCGTCGCTGAAGGGCGATCTCTGAAGGCAGGGCTTGTTAACGAGCCCTGCCTTCTCTTTCGCTGTCAATCCATGTGCAGTTTGACAGGAGGGGGAAAGGCACAGTGATTGGTTTGATCCACTTGAAACAGAGAGAAAGGAAAGATGACGAAAAAAATAACTTCCCGATCACGAGACGGAGCGGACGCGCAGAGCGCAGCGAGTCAGCAGGATGCCTCTGTCGCGATATCTCCGACATCCGAACAGCTTGTTTTCAATCTGGCCCTGGCTGTTTTCGGCCTGTTCGTAGCGGCCATGCTGTTCAGCTTCGGAATTCATTGGGCAGGCTCTGGAAGCGTAGCAGCCGGCATGGGTTTGATCCTCGCCGGACTGTTCCTCTTCTGGCGCAATGGCAAGAGGCTGTCCTGTGTCTGTGCTGAAATCAAGATGCGGCGACAGAAATGAGTCGTCATCGATTCATGATGATCCAATCAGGAAACTGCTAATCTTCAATCCGTCTTGCTTGGATGAGGTGGGCACCTGCAGGTGCCATGGAGAACAATCGATGTCCGATTCCGTTTCTGATTGCTTATTCACTTCATCGAGTGCAGTCCCACGAGGTTTCCCTCCGTGTCCTGGAAGAGGGCGAAGTGGCCGTACTCGTCGGTGATCTTCGTCTTGTGGACGACGATCTTGCCTCCCGCGGGCTCCACCCGCTCGAGGGACTCCACGAGATCCTCGCCGGCGTTGAGGTAGACCACGGTGCCCCGCTCGCAGGGCTCGTAGCCGTCGCCCCGGATCAAGGCGCCGCTGTTTCCGTGCCCCGCCATGGGGAAGAAGGCCATCAGGACCCCTCCCAGATCCTGCACGGGAAGGTCGTAGCCCAGCATGTTGCTGTAGAAGAGCCTTGCCCGCTCCATGTCCTTCACGGGGATCTCAAACCACACGGCGATGTTTCTCATTCTTCTCTCCTTTTCCGATATCCTTTCCTTAACCCTTGAGGCTTGTGGCTTGGGGCTTGCGGCTCTGCACATCCGGGAACGCTTCAAGGACTTTGCGAACTGCGGCAACACAGAGGCTGTTTCCCACGAGGTGCCACTTCTTTCGCAGGGTCATTCTGTCGGGAAAACGGAACCCCTCGGGGAAATGGAGCAACCGTGCAATCTCCTCCGGCGTAAAACGTCTCACCCCGCCTGCGCATCGCAGGTACGATCCCGCATGCATGAGCGACCGGCCGTATCCCGACGTGAAACAGGTCGTGTAGGCCTGCGGGTCTTTCGGGTCGACGATGCGGAACCCCTTTCCGAATCTCGTCAATACATCCCCGGCAACGTGCAGCCCATCGGGGATGCCGTTTCCGTTGCACCCGTCCAGGTAATCACCGAGCGGCCTCAGCGGCATATCCACGATGACAACGGGAGGGTCAAGGCGCACACGGGAGGCCATGAGATAATATCTCGGGCGGCGCATGGGCACGCCGAGCTCCGTCGGGCAGAGCGTGCACTCACGGATGTCGAACCCCCGGTTCGAAAGAAGGTCGATGAGTCGCCTGCGCATCTCCGACCGGGTAAAACCCTCCACATTTTCCAGTGCGAGGTGTGAAGGCAGGCTGTCCTCTTTCATCCGGGCCATGACGTCGAGGATCCGGCGGAAGCTGAGGGCGCGGGGGTCCTCGAAGTCTCTTCCCGCGCCGCGGACCGTGTAGGGCTGGCAGGGCGGCGAGAGCCACCAGAAATCGGCCCCGAAGACCCGCAGTTCATCGGCCGTTACGTTTTCCAGGTTCAGCTGCCAGGCGTCGTGGCCGGGAAAATTCAGCCGGTAGACCTCGAGAGCCGCCGGGCTCTGGTCGATGGCCCCCGCCACGCGGATATTCGTCCCCGCCGCAGCGGCCGAAAACCCGCCGATCCCGCAAAAGAGCTCTAGGGTACGAATCACCATTAGCCGTTCAACGCCTGTCCACATTTACTGGGGCTACCATAACAGTCCAGAACCAACAAGGCAAGAAGGACGCAGCCGCCGCCGCACAGGGTCGCCGAGGTGCCGTCGGACTTGTGCGACATTGGCGGGCGCCGGCCCGACATGCCCCTGCAGGCCGTGCCGAAGCAACCGGGGATGCCCTGTGTGAGGCTGTCTGCCTTCGGGTCTCCACTTTTCCCTCGCACCCGATAAGGGATTTCCGTAGCGGATATCGGGGTTCGAATGATTGTAATCTGCGGGAGATCAGTTATAATTCATTGTGCGGACTATGATTAAATCTCAGGAGGTGCGAGCGATGCAGAATATCGAATTCAGTGTCAAGGACATGGACTGCAAATCCTGCGTGAATATCATCATGAAAAAAATCAAATCGTATGAGGGCGTCAAGGATGTCAAGATCGACCTTGCCACGAAGAAGGTCAAGGTTGAATGGGAGAATCCCAAGGTCTGCGACAGCGATCTGACCTGCGCCATAGAAGATCTGGGATACAAGGTAAGCCAAGACTGAATACCCATGCCGATCACATGAAGACATGGCACCCGGCGGGCTGATGCCGCCGGCGTGAAGGCAGGGAAACGCGAAGGGAGGCATCGTCGGATGCCTCCCTTTTTTACGGGCCTGGCGAGCGGTCAATGACCTGTTGTTTGAAAGGTTTCGCTGATTGAATCCGTTTCCGGCCATGCTGTCGATCTGGCCGCGACCGTCCCGGTCCGAGACGAAGACCAGGCTCGCAGCGCAGCCGCTCAGCAGGACCAGCCCGGCAAGCGTCCATGAAAGCAATAGATTCTTCACGGACGTGGCGATTCGCCGTTCATGGATGGGTCCGGGCGGGAAGGGATCGTTTGGATACAGGGGGACGGGTTGCGGTTCCTATACGAAATGGCTAAAGAAAAACGGCGGGAATGTCCATGATTAAAAGGAGGGTGTTTCTCGCGGCGCAAGGGCTGGAAGCTGACAAAACCGCTGCGATGAAAGCTACTTCAGGTCGGACTTCCGGTAACTCTTCCGGATGCGCGGGTGGGGTCCGGGAAGCTGGAAGATGCTGACGGTCATCTGCTCGGGGTCGATCTCCAGGAGGGCGAAGGTCAGGGGGCAGCCCCGGCTCTCGTCGCTGCTCATGTGTCCGGGGTTGATGCAGACCGTGCCGTTGCGGCGGCGGATCTCGGTGATATGGGTGTGACCGAAGAGGAAGATGTCTGCCTTTCCGCTGCCGATGATAGTCTCCGGTTTGATGTCGTCGGCCAGGTCGTTGTAGTGGGACTCGGGTGTGTGCGTGAGAAAAAGCCGCCAGCCGGCGATCTCGATGAACTTGCGATTGTTCACCTCGGGGTCGGGGTAGTAGGCGGTGTCCCACGTACCCGGGACCCGTGTGAGCGGGTAGCCTGCCTGCTCCAGGATGTCGGCGTCGTCGTAATAGTCGCCGAGGTGGATGATCCGGTCCACCTTGAAGGTCTTCAGATATCTCATGACGCCCCGGATCGCGTCGCGATCGTCATGGGTGTCGGAAATCACCATGATTTTCTGCATGAAACGACGGCACTCTCTCCCCGGAAAACAGGCTCCGCGTGAAGCGAAAAAACCGGCGGGAGTATAGGGGAGGGGCGAGGGGGTGTCAAGAATAAAAAGCGTGTCGCGTGTAGCGTGCAGGGAGGGGAAATGCGGACGGGTTCGGGACGGAAGGAAGTCGAGAGCGCAATGTGGCGCGGAATTTGCTCGATGATTAAGAGAGGACGAGTGGCGACTTGCTGGTCGCCCAACACATGACGTGAAGATCTGGGGGGGCTTATGGATGCTGTGAAAGTGGTCGTGCGGTATGCCGACGGGAAGGTGATCAAGGGGTACACCCAGGATTTCTTCCCGAACAAAGACCGGTTCCACCTGCAGCCCCAGCAGAAATCATCGGGCCAGGATACCCAGCAGGTACTGGTCAAGGACCTCAAGGCGATCTTCTTCGTCAGGGACTTTGGCGGGAACCCTGCCTATGATGAGCGGCGCCAGTTCGGCGACGGGGATAAGCCGCAAGGCCGGAAGATGGAGATCATCTTCAAGGACGGCGAGAAACTCGCCGGTTCGACTCTTGGCTACGAGCCCAACCGCCCGGGCTTCTTCATCCACCCCGTCGATGACAAGAGCAACAACATCCGAGTCTTCGTCGTCCAGGCCGCCGTGGATAAGGTGCGCAATCTCTAGCAAGCCGCTTCGCCGAAGGCCAGAATCCAAAGGCGAGAGGCGAATCAGCGCGGCCTGTCAATGAATTCCCCCAAATCCATCGTATTCCATGGGTATTTTCCTGTCTGCCGGATCTCGATTTTCCTCTCCCGCCATTCGCAAATGCCAAAACGTGCCAGGCTTCTTAGCCAACCTGTCAATGGTGCGATGCAAATGAAAATGCATGTAAATAAATACAAAAATTGATATAAATACGGTTAATGGTCAGTTAATAACTGATAATAACCTGTAATTTATTTGATATTGCATTGCACAATTTAAGGGACTATCATCCCTCTCAAAACACACCGGATTTCCTTCACTCAAAAAGGAAACAATCAAGGAGGTAGCGTGATGAACAATGGAGCGTCATTGGGGAAAAACACTTTGGATTTGTTCACAAAATGGTCGGAAGGGCATCTGGAACTGTTGAATCGGAGACAGCAGATGTACAAGGAAGTGAGCGATTCTTTTCTCGGCGTAGTCAGGGAATCATTCGAGATGAAAGTCCCTGAGGAGTCTATGAAAAGACTCAGCGGCAACATGCTTGCGCTTTGCAGGCTGCCCATGAATTCGCTCGGGGACCAGTCCGGATTGGATGCGTATTCCAGTGAATTCAAGAAGCTTCTCGCCGGGATGCCGGTAGCGCTTTCGGGAAACGGGTTCTCTGAGGAGTTCAGGCAGTACGGGAAAACTTCCTGGGCAAACGGTTCGAAAGCGCATTCCGTCTGCATGAACTGGATGATGAGCCTTCTTCACGGGCAGAAGCTGACATCGGACCGGAAGGAAGCCGAAGAGTCGGTGAAAAACTGCCTGGAGGCGACCGAGTCGTTCCTCAAGCAGTCCGTCGCCTGCTGGATGAATCAGCTAGAGGCGGGCAGCGGGCTCGTGAAGCACGGCCTTTTGAAGGAAGTGAGCCCCGCCCAGCCGGTTCAGTGAAGAAGTGCCTGACGGGTACAAACCGGGTCATTCACCATCCCCTGTTCAGTCTCCCTCAGGGGTTGGTGGATGACCCTTTTTTTACGTTCTCTGCCGGGGCAGCAGACGATTGCCCCATGATCCTTGTGGTTCCCGTCTGTTTCTTGAGCTCCTCGTACCAGACCCGGTAGCCTTCCGAGCTCGGGTGGAGATGATCCGGCGTGTAGTAGCGGTCGGGGTCCCCCAGGAAGAACTCATCCCCCCTTCTACCACTTGTTCCAGTGGATCTGGGCCGGGTTGTACTTGTCTTTCGGCTTTTCCCTGCCTGCGGGAACACCCAGCGGAATCAGGTTCAGAGGCACGATGTGGGAAGGGAGGCCCAGGATCTGCCGGACGGTCCGGATGCGACTCTCTTCGGGGTAGACGGCAGTCCAGACGGCACCCAGGCCCATCGACTCTGCCGCGAGCAGAATATTCTCCGTCGCGGCGCTGCAGTCCATGATCCAGTAGTCCGAATCCTTCCCGCCCCACTGCTTCCGCACATCACCCCCGACGATGATGGCAGCAGCGGCCTTGTCGGCCATCTTGGCGAAGGGCAGGGCGTCGGCAAGCTGTTTCAGGACGGCCCGGTCCGTCACGACGATGAACTCCCAGGGCCTCTTGTCCACCGCCGTGGGTGCCGCCATGCCGGCCCTGACGAGCAGTTCGAGCTTTTCCTTCGGCACGGGTTCGCTCTTGAATGTGCGAACGCTCTTTCGCGAGAAGATCGTCTTGAGGGTGTCGTTCATGAAGGCCTCGTCGGCTGCCCATGCCGAACCGGCAAGGCAGGCAATGATTCCGCTGGCGAGCAGCCAGCCACTGATTCTCCGCATGCTGTTCCGTCCTCCTTCTATCTCACACGGCACCGTCCGGTCCGTTTCTTTTTATCATACACCAGAATCCCGGGCTGAAAAACAGCCAAATGAGGGTAACTGGCGGGACCCTGGCAGAGGGGAAAGCCTTGCTTACCCCACCGTTCAAGCAGGCCTCAATTTCGCCACGTATTTGCCGATAGATAGAGAGGAAAGGGATCGCCTTGCCCGGATTCGATCCTGGCAGGCAAGGGAAGTTCTAAGTGCTTGATAAAATTGATATTTATATGAAATCGGCATCGGGGACCATGTTTTGCATCCTGCAGAGAGGCTATAGAATGAAAAAGTGCATCTGCTGCGCCGCTGCATTATTGATCCTCCTGGCATCAATTTCCGGTTGCGGATCCTCCGGTGACCAGTACCCACCGTCCGTCCCCGCGGGTGTTCAGGCCGCAGGCGTATCTTCTGACAGTGTCCAGCTGAACTGGACGGAATCGCAGGATGATCTCCTGATGTTGGGGTACAGGGTCTACCGCGACGGATCCCGTGTCGGCAGCACCCCGTTGACGACTTATACCGACACGGGCCTTTCTCCGGGAACCTCTTACGGGTATCGGATCTCCGCCTTCGACTGGATCGGGAACGAGTCTCCCAAGAGCACCACGCTGTTTGTCGCCACCACGGACGGCTCGGCCCCCTCAGCCCCCGCGAACCTCCAGGGAACAGCCGTTTCCACGTCCCGGATCGATCTGGCCTGGACGGCCTCCACCGACAACGTGGGGGTCACCGGCTACCGGATCTACCGAAACGCAGCTGTGGTCGGGACCACCGCGGGCACGAGCTTCTCCGATACGGGACTTTCCGAGTACACCACCTATACCTACCTGGTGGCGGCCTACGATGCCGGTAATCAGGGTTATATTCCCCGCGGGACAACCAGTAATCATAAGTATATTTAACCAGTTAAGCGACACTTTCAATTCCCACATCTTGTCCGGTCAGGTCTGACGGCTCTAGCTGACGGCTTTTTTGCCTTGATAACACCTTCAAGGATGGCCTCAAATCTTCCAGCCTCCTTATGTACCTTTCGGTTGTTGCTAGGTTTTTGTGCCTCAATATTTCACGGATATGAACCATTGGCACATTACCTTGGGCCAAGATGCTGGCTGTTAGATGGCGGATAGCATGAATACCAAATGGCTTGACCCTAGCCTTATGACAAAGTTGCTTCAACCATCGCTGTCTTAGGCTAAAAGGATCCCCGGTATCAGGATTAATAAATACCGAATCACAGGGGTTGTTTTGCCTTTGTTCCGTGAGGGCTCGGCAAAGATCATCCGTCATGGGAATCCATTCAAATTCAAGATTTCCACCTGTCCGCTTCCGAGTCCACAGCCGGACCCTTCCTTCGTCGAAGTCGATGTCCTCCCATTTCATCCTGAATAGCTCGCCGCGCCTTGCAGCAAGGTGAAGGTAAGCGAGTAACATGACTTTATCCTGTCCTGCGGCGACGTCATAGACTGTCCAAAAGTCCCTTTCAGGGGGGACGTACCGTATATGACGCTTTTCCGGAAACCGATCGACCATACAAGGGTTTACAGTAGGAAACCCGCGATACTTAATGCCCCAGTTCCATGCTGCAACCAAATTTTTCCGGTCCTTATTGGCTGCGTATCCGGATCGTGCTTCATTTTGGCTGTTGAAGGAAATCGAGGACCTGACCTTTCGACAAACTGGCGACTGGGGATGCAGGGTCTAAGACCTCAAACAAGCGACGGAAGACTACTCGCTTTTCCTTGTAGGTCTTCATCGAATGTTTACTTTTTGCGAAGTCCAAGTAATCATTTGCCCAGTCCATTAATAAGGTTATGCGGGTCTCGTTTCCCCAATTTTCGTCGGGAATCTGCCACTGCTGCACTTCCCACTCTGTCGCTTCTTTCTTCGATTTGAATATTTTCCCTTTCCGCACCCCCTTCCTCCTGATTTGACTTACCCAATTCGATCCTTTCTTGTACGGCACGGCGCACCTCCATTGCGAAGAAGAAGTAAAGGTGTCCCGAGCGCATTCCGCCGAAGTCGGTGTAATGTTTTCGCAGCCACTTGACATCAACGCCAAGGTATTCAGCCAGTTCGATGGTCGTTATGCGGCGGCCGAGTTCCTCGCGTAGTACGTCGTTGCCCAAAATAAAAAACCCCCTCCTCCGAAGCGAAACCGCTCGGCAAGGAAGGGGAACAAAGCACCACCAACCTTTGAAAACTTTTATTCAACTTTTGGTTACCTTTTTACAAGTATGATCAAACAATTTCAACATTTTTATTTTTTTATTTTTTCGAAGGTTTTTTAATAAACTGGGTATAATATTAGTGCTCGTTTTTCAAAATCGTCCCACGACCCGCGCGACAATAACCAATACCGCATCCATGAGCCAAAACCGGGTAAACGAAGGGGGGGTACTCACCCCTCATGCTTACTAAGGTACCCTTCAATCGCTTCGTCCAGTAGTTCATGCAACCGCTTACCGTGTTGTATCGCGAGGACCCGTAACCGACGCCAAAGTATAACGTCCACCTTGACCCCGATATTCACTTTTAGTCCCTCAGCGGGTTTCATATCCGCTTTTCCCCGTCGGCCCCGTACCTTACCCCTATTTCCCCCCGTTAACCCGTTTTTCATGCTCCCAGCCCCCTTTATTTCACTGCCACAGCCCTTTAACTTGGTCCTTCAGGTCCTCATCCGTGACGTCCGCGTATACCTGCGTGGATTGGAGGGATAAATGCCGTAGCTGCTTTTGTACGGCTCGTATGTCCCGCTCCTTCGAGTACAGCTCCACCGCGTAGGAATGCCGCAGGGCGTGAACGGACTTCCCGGGTTCGTACAGGTCGAGCTTTTTGAGGTACTTTTTCACAAGCTGCTGGATGGCCTGCCGGGTCCACTTACCCCGCTGACCCGTGAACAGGGGGTCGTCGTCCCCGGTAGGCTCCCTGTGCTTCGTTTTCCAGGCGAGGAAGTGTTTCAGGTGCTTTTTCAGGGATTCGTTTATGACTACGTCGGCGGATATGCAACCCTTACCCTCCCGAATGAACACCTTGCTTTCCGCGTAGCCTAGCTTCAAGTCCCCACAGTACAAGTCCGCTGCCTCCGATACCCGCATACCGGTAGCCGTTAACAGGTCAATAGCCATCCAGTCCCGTACCCCCGTTACCTTACCTTTTTTCAAGTCCAGGTCGGCTTGATCGCGGGCTGCCCTACGGAGTGCCTTGATTTGTTGCACATTGAAATACTTGATCCCCCCGAGCTTCCTTACCCTGCGCTCCTTCCGTTTCGGCCTGACAGGGAACTGAACGATGTTGGCTTCCGTTTTCATAATGGCTACCCCCTTTGGATAGTTTAATCGTTCGAGGACAAATGATTATTTTTATGTGCCTGATAATGTTCATACATACAATTATTGGGTATAGTATGAAAGAACAATCGTCACCGATTTTCGTGTAATTCGTCGTCGTTTCGGATGGTTATGGATGGTACTGGATGGGGGAATTAATAATATGGAGGGCTTAAGGGCTTGGGGAAACAGTTGTCAGGCAAGCATGTAATAATCATGATAAGCGCTTGGGAGGGGGCTTTATTCTATATCTTGCTCTTTCTGTATGCCTTTGTCGTCTTGATCGATTCCTGAAGCTCTCGGTATTTGTCCGACTCAACGGGAATGAGCGCAAGCTTCCCTTCCCTGTTCCTGTGGATACCCCACCCGAAGCTCTGAACCAGAGGTGAGCGTTTGATGTTATAGGATTCGATCTTTAGCTCTGGCCTGTTGCGGCGAACGACGTGGACCTCGTGGAAGAGCTCAATTTCTGTATACCTATATGGGTTTTCAATTAGGACTTCATAGGCGATTCTGGCGATTGTCTTGTCCGGCGCACCATCAGGCGGTTCCATTGCTCGCTCTGCCCCGCTGTCTTCGGCGACTTCGATGAGTTCTTCGGTTGCTGACTTCGGAGCGCGGAACGAGGGGGGCTTCACGGCAATTCTTGTTGGGATAGCCTTGGCCGCGACGGGGCGGATCGTCTCTTTGGGTAGCTCGCCAGCTTCACAAGAGTGCGGGCCAACAATACCCGATACTATTGAAATGGCCTTTTTCAAAGGAATTGCGAAGAACTCCCTATCGCTGCGAGCCCTCATGTGAGCAAGTTCCCGATGAATAAGTCGTTCGACGTGATCGCAATCGGTGACGAAGGCATCCCAAGCGACAGCGTAAGGCGACGGGACGCCAGAACCCGACGACAACTCTCGTGCGCGAACTTCTGGCTCTTTGGTAGTCTTCCCAACCTTTATAAAGCCCGCGAACGCTGGGTTTACGAGGATGTATACGAATCCTTTCTTATTGTTCTGGTCCAATGGCCATGATCCTTCTCGAATTTCTCGTGCATAACGAAAAAATCAGCCGGAGCGGAGCGATCGGCCGGATTGTCTGGTCAGCAATTTTTTAGCTATTATGGACTATAATGTAGCATAAGATAGTAATCTTAGGAAAACAACATTGCCTATTCCGCTGATTCCGCCATGTGAGTACGCTGCAAGCCGCCACCCCAGTACGGGGGATTCCGCCACCCTGTCGGAGCGAAGCGACGCGGATGGTTTTTGTTCTTTCTCACAGTTCCAGGGTGCGGTCAAGACCGCTTGGTTTTTCTCATCGACGCTCCCTTCAGGGTGATTTTGTGCGCATTATGGATCAGGCGATCGAGGATGGCGTCGGCCAGGGTGGGATCGCCGATGTTGTCATGCCAGTGTTCGATGGGCAACTGACTGGTGACGAGGGTAGAGGCACTGCCGTGACGGTCCTCGATGACCTCCAGCAAGTCTCTGCGGTCGCTGTCATTCATGGGAGCAAGCCCCAGATCATCGATGACAAGGACCTGGACCTTGGCCAGTTTGGCCAAGAGTTTTCCATAGCTGCCATCGGCTCGTGCGAGGGCCATCTGCTGGAAGAGCCGGGGGCAGCGCAGATAGAAGGCGCGGTAGCCTTCACGGCAGGCCTTGTGGGCCAGGGCGCAGGCGATGAAGGTCTTGCCCACGCCCGTGGGGCCGGTGACGAGGACGTTTCGGTGATGACGGACCCAGTCGCAGGAGGCAAGCTCCATGAGCACGGCGCGGTCGATGCCGCGCGGCGTCCGGAAGTCGATGTCCTCGATGCAGGCCGGCAGCTTGAGCCTTGCAGCCTGCAGGTAGCGCTTCATGCGGGCATCCTCTTTCCAGTTCCACTGGCGATCGACGAGCAGGCCGAAGCGCTCGGCAAAGGAGAGCTCCTCGTGGGCGGGCTGCTGAAGCTGCGCCCGGAAGGCATCGGCCATGCCGTTGAGTTTCAGGGCGTAGAGTTTCTCGAGGGTCTGTTCGTTGAGCATATCCTGGCCTCCTTTCAGTTGTAGTATTCTTTGCCTCGGATGTTGGGGTGAACCGGTGACGGTTTGGGGTTGGTCAGGTCAGCGGTCATCAGCGTCTGCCGGTCCAGTCCCGTCTTGAGGATGCTCTCGACGCTGCGATAGCTCAGGGCACGGCACTCCAGGGCGCGGGCGCAGGCGGCCTCGAGCCTCTCGGGGCTGTAGCGCTTCTGAAGCCGCAGGATACCCAGACAGCTCCGGAAGCCCTGCTCGGGATGCCTGCGGGTCTCCAGGATGCAGGCCACCAGGGCTTCGGTCTTCGGGCCGGTTTTGGCGGCCCAGGCGAGGATCCGCGAGGGGCTCCATTGCAGGTAGCGCTGATGGGCCTTGGGCATGTGCGAAGGCTCCGTCGTGTGGGCGCCCCTTTGATCACTGCGTCGATGGGAGGCCACCCTGCGGCCCTTGAAGAGGATCTCCACGGTGCTGATGGTCATTCGGAGCTCCACCTGTTCTTTGACCAGCTGATAGGGCACGCTGTAGTAGTGACCCTCCAACTCGATGTGATAGTCGATGTTGACCCGGGCCTTCTTCCACTCGGCATACTCGTAGGGGTGAGCCGGCAGGGGCTTGAGGGCGGGCCGATCGAGCGTTTCGAAGAGCGTCCGGCGAGTGGCATCCAGCTTCTGGAAAGGCCGGTCGTTGAGCTCGGCCAGTTTTTCGGCAATCGCCCGGTTGAGCTCATGAAGGCTGAAGAAGCTGCGGTTTCGGATCGCCGCCAGGATCCAGCGCTCGGCCACCAGGACGGCCGACTCCACCTTGGCCTTGTCCTGGGGCTTTCGGGCTCGGGCGGGGATGACGACCGTCCCGTAATGCCGGGTCATCTCGTGGTAGGTGGGGTTGAGATCGGGCTCGTAGCGGCAGGCCCGGGTGACCCCCGCCTTGAGATTGTCGGGAACCACGATGGCGGGCACGCCGCCGAAGAAAGCGAAGGCCCGCACGTGGGCCTCGATCCAGTGGAGGAAATGTATCATGAAGGAAAATACCATTTTATTGTGGATATGTTGCTGATGCTCGGATCCAGCACTCAGTCGTGGTGCCTCGAGTATTCAGCAACAGATAATACCCGAATCACACGACCGCCGGTGCTACAGTCACACAGGGTACGGCGCTGTCGACGAAAACCACGGATGTAGGCACAGTCGGCGTGGGCACTGCAGCTGGTGTAGCGGGTGAAATTGATGCTTCTGCGATAGGAGTCGGTTCTAACGAGTGGATCAGGATTACTTTAAGCACCGCTCAGTTCATCGACGAGATCCTCCGATCCAGAAGGTCTTCCTGGTGCAGAAGGGGCCTGCAGTGCTCAGCCCTCTCGATCCGCGGCATCCAGAAGCGCATGGAGTTTTATGCTCGCAAAACCAGGCTTCGCGTCTCGTGTCATCATCTGCGGCACACGATGGCCACGCAGCTTCTCAACGCCGATGCCGATCTTGCACGATCCAGGATCTTCTCGGGCACAGCAACGTCAAGACCACGCAGCGCTACTGCAGGGTCATCGAACCTGAAAGTGCAGCGGGATTACTTCAACGCCATGGAGGTGATCATGCGACAACGGCTCGCCAGTCCGGATAGCACTTGATGAACAAGAAAATTGATGTCAAGGTAAGCAGGACCTAACAAACCAGGATCTATAAAGGCAAATCCAGCAGCTCTTGGATAAGAAGTAGCTTCCTGTAATGTTTGAAATCCGATCTTGGATGGAGATAGAAGATTACAATCTAGAATAGTCGAAAAGCAAAAGGCAAAGCCAATCGACTCTGCCTTCTCTGCTACATCTTGATGGTGGTAAGCTTACTTCTTAAATCTCCTCAAACCTGCGAGCCCCACAAGACCGAAGCCCAAAAGCAGCATGGTAGCCGGTTCGGGTACAGCGGCAGGCGTGTAGTCGTATTCATATTCCAGGCGGACGTTTCCGTCATAGCTCAAAGCAAACAGGTCATAACCAAGAGTGCCACTTGAGGATGCTGACCCTGACAACGTTAGACCGATCTGGAACGGATTGGCGCCGATAAACCGCCCAAAATTCGCATATATCGTATCAAAAGCAATATTATTACCCGAGCCATCAAGCTGGGCGTACCCTTCAAGATAGTCATAGTCATAATACCAGAGGGGTGTAGAGCCCGCGAAACTAGCCTGAGTGGTGCCCCATCCCATTTCCGGCACCGCATCGAGCGTATTTGTGAAATTGCCGGAAAGTACTGCAAATTCATCCGAACTCCAAAGCTGCGCAGAGCCGCTGACGTTCACTTCCGCTAACATTGTCACGCTGTTCAGTGCTCCGAGAGTGGTATCAAACGGCGTGATGTCTAGGAAGATGCTAGTCGGCCCAGGAGGCGAGGAAAATACGTTCCCGGAAGCGTACCCGGTTATTGAATCGGCTGCGGCAGGCGCGGCGAAAACCAAAATCATCACTGCCGTCGCGAGCATGGTTAATTTTCGTTCCATCAAGAACCTCCTTCTTTCCCTTATTCTCAATCTGAATTTTTCATCCAATAATCCCTTGGTGGTTGATCGTACTGATGCAGTTTCCGGACCATTTTTTCATGCTATTGAAACTACTGCACATTTTCGATTATCACTACAGACACCTTGGGATAAATCGTCGGTTACTCTTACAAACACTATTTCCACAAAGTGGAACAACTGGCTTAAGATTCCGTGTTTATAAGATATTTTCTCATTATTCACTTTGTAACGAAACTCGACACTATGGCCTTCAAAACAAGCGACCACAGTCATAATATGTACTAACACTGAAATAAAAGGCTGGAAGTTTTGGCCCAGCTTTTCGTTTATTTCAACTGCAAATCTGCAATATACTACGAAATTGTGAGGTGAAGGCTTGTAGGTGACCTTTCCCTGATAAAGTGGACACGTGGTTAAGTTTCACGAAGGAGCTTTTCATATTGTTCTGGGCTCCTGTACCCTAATGACGAATGCCTTCGCTGACGATTATAAAACACTTCCACGTACTCAAAAATACTGAGCCTGGCCTCAAGCCTTGAACGGTACCGCTCACCATAAACCAATTCTGTCTTGAGCGTACCCCAAAACGATTCCACATAAGCATTATCATAGCAATTGCCACTTCTGCTCATGCTCGGGGTAATGCCGTATTCTCTCAGAAGCTCCTGGTAGGCATAGCTTGCGTACTGCCGGCCCCGATCAGAATGGTGGATCAACCCTTCAGGAGGGCTTTGCCTGCCCGCTGCATCTCTGAGTGCAGCAGAAGCCAGCTCCTGAGAGAGCGTATCACTCATGGACAGCCCAATGACCCTTCTGCTTTTCACATTCATCACTGCTGCCACATAGAGCCACCCCTCCGAAGTGGAGACAAACGTAATATCGGATGCCCATACCCCCTCTGTCTGTCCCTGGCCAATCAGCAAGTTTGCAGCCAGGGCGTAATCATGCCGCGAATCGGTAGTCCGCCGGAATCTCCTCTTTTTCACTTCGGCACATATGGAGTGGTCCTTCATGATCCTGGCAACCCGGTTCTTGCCGCATTTGAACCCCTGTTCATTGAGCTCCACGGTGATCCGCGGACTCCCATAAAGCTTTCTGCTTCGGGTGTGGATCTGCCGTATATGCCCCAGCAGTTCCTGATTGTCTATCCGTCGTCTGCTCGGCTGACGATTGCGCCAGGCATAATAGCCGCTTCTGGATGTCTTGAGTACTGCACACATGCTTCCTATCCTGTACATCTCTCTGTGCTCTTCAATAAACCCATACTTCATCTGCTTTGTTTGGAGAATGCGGCCAAAGCTTTTTTTAAAATGTCCCTCTCTTCCTTCATCTTTTTCAAGGCCTTTCGCAGCTGCCTGACCTCTGCGTTCTCCGGCTTGACTCGGCCCCTGCCGACAAAGGCCTTATCTCCCTCTTCCCGCAACCTCCTTCTCCACAGATGAAGCAAATTGGGATGGATGTCCAGCTCCTGAGCGACTTTGCCCACCGGCATCCCCTTCTCAGTGACCAGTTGGACCGCATTCACCTTGAACTCACGCGTAAAATGACGATGCTTATCCTCTTTCCCCATAGCCATGCCTCCTGTGACATCTTACTAATCTTCATGGCTGTCCATCAATATGGGGAAAGCTCAAGGTGTAACAACCAACTGGCATTTTCAAAATCAGCACAACCCGCTAGCGATGAGCCACAATCCGACCTCGATAATCGTCGCATAACAACCGACGCAAGGTACGGCATCGTCAATACCCATGCTCGTTCAGGGATAGTAAACGGGTAACGGTCACGAAAGCTATCATAGGCATCACGGGCATACACCTTCCGGGAAAATGTGCCTATATTCATCCTTTGCTGCCCCCCTTTTCAAACATTTTCCATTTTTCGGAGCCATTAACGCCCTTATATACTCCTGTAATTATCATAACTGAAATTCCCGCCCCTTTACCCTTACGGACAGGGTGATGCGGCCATGTTGTGGCTCCTGGGGGATTTAAATAGCATTTGTGGGGCAAGGCTTGCCTATACTTCAGGCCCATTTGTAAGCGGGTTTGACGGCAGGTGTAATAAACGGGTACTGGTAATGCGGCTAAGGGTGGCACCCCCTTTAGTCCTATGATATATCATCCTCGGCTCGGGCCGATCTGATACTACGTTCTGCATGGGCTTATACCGTTCCCGTGAAAGGCAAGGAAATGAAAGCGACCCCTGTAAGCAAGTTCTATTTACCCGCCACAGGCCCCGATGACTGGAAACGATTGCTAGCCGAACCTGATAAACACTGGAAAGACGTCTATTCGGCTAAGTCGTTCGCGTACGCGTGGCAGCGGGCGAACGATTTTCCACCCGCTGTAAGAAAGGTTTTCGGGTCATCCGGTATTCCTGTTTTTCAGGACACGGAGCTGTTACTAGCCCTGCCCGAATACAAAGTGCCACTACCGGGGGGTGTAAGACCCTCGCAGAATGATATTTTTGTGCTGGCGCGGGGTAACGACCAGTTGATTACGATCATGGTCGAAGGTAAGGTTTCAGAGTCGTTTGGGCCCACGGTAGCAGTATGGAAAAGTGACTTTCGCGAGGGAAAACGAACTAGGCTGGATTTCCTATGTGAGTTGCTTGAAATACCTAGTTCGGGGATTGACCATATCAGATACCAGCTGTTACACCGGACAGCCTCGGCCGTTATAGAAGCAAGGCGGTTTAGCGCCCCCAATGCCCTGATGCTGGTTCACTCGTTCAGTAAGACGGATGAATCCTTTACGGACTACGCTGGCTTCGTGGGCCTTTATGGCTTGGTTGGCGTGATGCCGGGCTCCTTAGTGTATGTGAAGAATTTGGATGGGGTTAACCTTTACTGTGCGTGGGTTAAGGACTGATTGGCTAGAGGACCATATTAGGCTGCCGTTCATTCAAGATGCGAATTAGACCCTTATAGTTCCTTTTTTCGAGTTAAAATCAAGTTCCCGCCCCCTTACCCCTACTGACAAGTTAATAAGACCATGTTATGGCTGCCAGTAGCCTAAAATGCGTATGCGGGAGGGAAGAATTAACCTACGTTCAACCGTTTTTGCGGCTAAGGCCAATAAGGGGTCAAAATATCCATTTGGATGGGACCCCTCATTCTTCAAGCCATAACAACTTGCCAGCGGGCTTTTCAAGCACGTCCCGAACTTGATTTTTACACTTCGGCAGCACCGTACTGCTAGGCATCAACCGTGTGAAAGTGAAATAGCCATATTTCCTCGTGGGGTGGGGCACCCCAATTACCGTTCGTTTCGGGTACAGGTAGGCCAGTGCCTTATACGCTTCCATACCTATCGCCACAAGCGGCCAGCCCGCCGGCAACACCGCCAGCTCCCGGGTCAGAAAGCGCCCTGTACAGGTTCGTAATGTGGCCAAGGGGGGGAGGCCCGGCGTACGCCATTTATTTTGACATTTTGCTAGTTCGGTCCACAGAATCGGCCCCGTTAACCCCACCTGATCCAGCAAACAACGAAGACGAGCGTAATACGGGAGCTGGGTTATTTTCAGGTTCCAGTATTCCTGTACAGCCTCATAGGTGGGCCCATTACGGCGATAGAACACTTCCTCGGGTTCCCTAGCCCGCCCCGGATTGATACCTATAGCAGCGCAACCCCGGTCCCCGTTACGGCCCGCTAGTTCCAGTATCAAACACCGGGGTAATGAACCCTTTTGCTGATCCCGCTGTATACCCGCACAGGTAGCGGTACAGGTTACAAGCTGCTGACCAATTACTTGAATTTCAGCCTTCAGATTTTGCATGTACTTACCTCAGCTCACATTAAATTGTTGAACGTGTGAACCCGTACCCTTGTCAGGGGTAGGTGAAATAACGAGGTTCGGGGCAATTGTTTTGATAATCGATAAACATACCAATATCATAAAGAGGATAAGGGGGAGAAGTTAGGTATTGTTATAGGGGTCCTGAACTTGCCGTAATCCTTGATCGCAAGAACCTTCCGTTGATATTCATTTTTTTGTCCACGGTGGTTTTTAATCTGTGCTTTTTGCTGTATGAAGAGGCTCACCAAGTCTGTATGACTGTCGATATCGTAGGTTCTTAATTGATGAACAGCCGCTAACTGGATGCTCATCCGCTGCCTTTTTGTGAATTTTTTTCTTCGACTCAAACCCGTAAGCCACTTGCCGAGCTTATTAATATCGATTGCTTCATGAACAATATATCGTGCTGTTGTGTCTTCAAAGTATTTTACCAGATCGAAAGTCGCGAGATCCTGGATTGATTTAATCCCCGTCTTTTTTTTAATGACCGCGGCACGGGTGATACGCCATTCTGCATGAATACAGGGGAGATTGTTAATTTTCGATAATCTTGCATAAGGAACATACTTGAAACGCTTCGAACCGAAATACCCGATCTTATCAGAAAACAAAGCCGGATCGTTATTAATGCGCCCTTTTGCCTTGCTCTTTTTTTGATCGTATATGAAGGGAAGTGGGCTGTGTTTTTTCCTTGCAGTTTCGATTAAGGTTTTTGTTTTGATACTGGCTTCAAATTTTGACTGACAGATGATATCTTTTGTAATTTCTATATAAGATATAGATACTTGGATGCCGGCCAATACTTTACTGATTTCCAGAATTAGCTCCGCGGATGGATCAAGGAGTTCAATCCTCGATTTATAACCGTGATACCTCGCTATTGCATAGGGTTTTCGCAACGAGAGCTGTCGGCCATACTTGTTTTCGGGAAAGTAGGTCTTTAATAGCTCAAGGGGTAACTTTACATTGATCCGGACCCTGTCAAAGTAATAAATAGATGTGGTTTTTGTCGTGTCTGACCCTTCGATAACTGTAATGCTCATCTTTCACCTCCTGACCGGTTACTTCCGGGATCGGGGTGGGAGTGTCAGGGCTCCCACCCTTAACCCTCTGCGCAGAGGGCGTCCCGGATAAATTTCTATCCTATCCCATTAAAAGATATGCCCCTCCATCCAAGGTATTTGACCTTGCATGGAGGGGCTCCCTCGATGTATAGCGCTTTGAACCTGACGGCTTTTTAAACGGCTGTTCGTGGACAAATACGCAGCTAAACGGTTCTTGATGGCTCGAAAAGCAGGCGGAATACGCTCTTTCGCGGCCTACGATGCCGGCGGCAACGAGTCCGCCCAGTGCGGGGCCGTTGCGTTCTCCACGGCCGACGCCACGGCGCCCTCGGTCCCCTCGAACCTCCAGGGGACGGCGGCCTCCGCCTCGCAGATCAACCTGACCTGGACGGCCTCGACGGACAACGTAGCGGTGACGGGGTACAAAGTCTATCGGAACGGCAGCCAGGTCGGGATGACGGCGTCGACGAGTTTCTCCGACACGGGGCTTACCGAGGCCACGAGCTACAGCTACCGCGTGGCGGCCTACGATGCGTCGGGCAATACGTCCGCCCAGTGCGCGGCCGTTGCGGTCTCCACGGCCGATGCCACGGCGCCCTCGGTCCCCGCGAACCTCCAGGGGGCGGGGGCCTCCGCCTCGCAGATCAACCTCACCTGGACAGCCTCGACGGACAACGTGGGCGTAACGGGCTACCGGATCTACCGCAACGGCAGCCAGGTAGGGACCACGGCCGGGGCGAGCTACTCCGACACGGGTCTCTCCGAGGCCACGAGCTACAGCTACCGCGTGGCTGCCTACGATGCGGCAGGCAACACATCCGCACAATGCACGGCGGTGGCGGTTTCGACGCTGGATGCCACGGCGCCCTCCGTTCCCGCGAACCTGCAGGCCACGGTGGTCTCCACGTCGCGGATCGATCTTACCTGGACGGCCTCGACGGACAACGTGGCGGTGACAGGCTATCGGGTCTACCGCGACGGAAGCCTCGTCGCGTCGCCTGCGGGGACAAGTTACTCCGACACGGGACTTTCGGCAGGCACCACCTACAGCTACCGCGTTGCGGCCTTCGATGCGGCTGGAAATACCTCGGCCCAGTGCGGCGCCGTTTCCGCCACCACGACGGCCGGCACCTGGGCAGGCACGGTCCTCATGGGAACTACAGCAGGGGACCGCGGTCATGGCATCGCCCTGGACACCAGCGGCAACATCTACGTGGCTGGGTACACGGCCGGGGACCTGGACGGTGAAACCAACAACGGCAGCGATGACATTTTCCTCACCAAGTACGACTCGTCGGGGACAAGGCAGTGGACGCGCTTGTCCGGTACCACGGGCAGCGACCAGTCCGGCTGGGGGGCCGTGGCCGTAGACGGGAGCGGCAACATCTACGTCGCAGGAAACACGGCAGGGGATCTTGACGGCGAAACGAATGCGGGGGGCTCAGACGCCGTGCTCATCAAGTACAACTCCGCCGGCACGAAACTGTGGACCCGCTTGCTGGGAACGGCAGTAAGCGATTCCGCCTGGGCCGTCGCCGTCGATGGCAGTGGCAATATCTACATCTCCGGCTTCACTGATGGAAACCTGGGTGGCGAAACGAATTCCGGCGGCACCGATGCCTTCCTCGCCAAGTACAACTCGTCGGGGACGCTTCAATGGACGCGACTGCTCGGAAATGCGACGTTGACCTACTCCTATGCCGTCGCCGTGGCCGGCAGCGGCAACATCTATATCTCAGGCATGAGTCGGGGCAGCCTGGACGGGGAGACGAACGCGGGTATCCAGGACATCTTCGTCGCCAAGTACAACGCCTCGGGGACGAGGCAGTGGACGCGGATGCTGGGGTCCACAGTATTCGATTACTGTTATGGCGTCGCCGTTGACGGGTCCGAGAACGTTTACGTGGCAGGCCAATCCTACGGAAATTTTGATGGACTGGCCAACACGGACGGCAGCGGCGCGACCGAAGATATCTTCCTGGTCAAGTTCAACTCCTCGGGTACGAAGCAGTGGAACCGGTTCCACGGCGGTACGGGCAACGACGTCGTATCCGGTTTGGCCGTCGACGCAAGCGGGAACGCCTACATTACGGGCAACACGAACGCTGACCTGGACGGTCAGACGAACGTTGGTGGCCACGACCTCTTCTTTATGAAGTATGACACATCGGGGACGAGGCAGTGGACACAGATGCTGGGGACTGCTTCGGGTGAGTACGGCCGTTCCGTTGCCGTTGACGGGAGCGGCACCAGTTTCCTGACGGGCTTCACCTCGGGAAATCTGGACGGTGAGACCAATAACGGCGGAAACGACGCCTATCTCGTGAAGTACGACACGAGCGGCGCCCTGCAATAGTTCGCTCTGCCCGCAACATGAAAAACGGGGCCCCCTCAAGCGATGGGTGCCCCGTTTGCCTGTAGCGGTCGATTCGCGTTCCGGTTACACCGATTTCTCCATCAGCTTGACCTCGAAGCGGTATCCGGCGCCCTCGGCCGCCTTGCGAACGGCCCCCCGGAAGGCCCCGAAGTCGAACTTGTAGGAGTAGTCCTTCCCGAAGAGCTTCGACTGCTCCTCGACGGTGCCGCTGCGCTCCTTGCCGAAGGTGTTGTAGGTTTCCTTCTTGAAGCCGAAGCCCGTGCTCATCCCGTCGTCGCCCCCGCCGCCGGTGACGCCGAATCCCGATTCCTTGAGCATCTCGAAGAACCGCACCTCCTTTGCCGGCTCATCCACGCGGACGCGGCAGATGTAGGTGAGTTTCTTCTTCGACAGGAAAGCCTTGCGCTCGGCGATGACGGCCTCCATCCTGGCCGAGCCGTCCTTCTGCACTTCGAACTGTCCCGGGATGGTCTTCCCGATTTCCGTGATTGCCTGTCTCAGATCCATTGTGTCCTCCTATTTCCGGCCGACGGTGATTGAGATGGCCTCGGTCGTCTGCGTGCCCGCCCTGATCGACGGTTCGACGTTGAGACCGCGAAAATCACAGCGAGTCTTCCGAAAAAAGTACGCCATACCATGTGTCCTGTCCTCCATGAAAATGATGAAGGCTTATCATGCAAAAATCGCGTCATCTGTTGTGGAGGCGGGACGAATGGACTGAATCTTTTTCCCGGGTGGATTGTGACATGGGCGGGGTTGTGCAAAACATTCTTGAAGAGTCCCGCCTGCGGCCATCAGACAATGTCCTATGAAAAAATCGGACGCTGTCTGATAGACCATTTTTGTAACTTCGTGTTAGGGGCACGCTAGAAACGTTCCCGGTGGTATGCTGCCGGGGGTCGACAAGGCCGGCCCTGCTTTAAAAAAGCAGGGCCGCACTTTTATGGGGCACTCTGTAACAGAATCGCCCGATACGCTTTCGAACCTGCCCCTCACGCCATCAACTCCGGATCCGCAACGGCCCGGGTCTCATGCGCCATACCGGTCATCCCGGGAAGGGCAGGGTGTCGGGGAGCATACGATCTGCCGACCGTCATTCCCCGAGATGAGCGTGCAGGCCTTCGAGCCGGCAGGGTCTTGCGCCGTTCGGGCAAAAAAATCATTTGACAGGAAGCAAAGGATGAATTAATTATACCCCTAGGGGGTATCTTGTGAATGACGAGAGACGAAAGATCCTGGGCCGGTTGCGGCGCATCGAGGGGCAGGTCCGGGGTCTCCAGCGGATGATCGAGATGCAGGCGCCCTGTGTCGATGTCCTGACCCAGGTCTCTGCCGTCACCTCGGCGATGAAGAAAACGGGCAGTGCCATCATCCAGGCGAACATGACCCGGTGCATGAGCGAGTCCGGTGGAGCCGCGGGGAAAGGTATGGATGATTTTCAGGCGGCCCTGACCCGCTACATCGATCTGGCCTGAGGAAGGAAGAGGATGAAATCGAAATATATTGCAACGATGAGCCGCAGGTCTTTTCTGAAAACCTCGGCGGGAGTGCTAGCGGCGTCGGGACTTGCATGGCCGGAAAAAGCGCAGGCTGCGGGGGGCGGGCAGCTGGCGACCCTGATCGATCTGAGCCTCTGTGACGGCTGCACCGACCGGGAGATCCCGGCCTGCGTCTCGGCCTGCAAGGCAATCAACAGGGACAAGATTCCCCCCGTTGCCGACCCCATCCCGGTGCCCTGGCCGCGGAAGATCGTAGAAGACTGGTCCGGGAAACGCCAAGTGTTCGACCGGCTCACACCCTATAACTTCATCTATGTGCACAAGGCCGAAGTCGAGCACGATGGCGCAGAAAAGACCCTGTTCGTTCCACGGCGCTGCATGCACTGCGACAACCCGCCCTGCGCGACCATCTGCCCCTTCTCGGCGAATCACAAGCAAGAAAACGGCGCCGTCGTCATCGACCAGGACCTCTGCTTCGGCGGCGCAAAGTGCAAGACCGTCTGCCCCTGGGAGATTCCGCAGCGCCAGTCCGGCGTCGGCGTCTACCTCCAGGTCCTGCCCGATTACATGGGAAACGGCGTCATGTACAAGTGCGATCTCTGCAACGACCGCCTTCGCGAGGGTAAGCTGCCGGGCTGCATCGAAGCATGCCCGCAGAAGGCGATGCGCATCGGGCCGCGCCGGGAGATCTTTGCCCAGGCGGAAGAGAGGGCCCGGCAGTTGAACGGCCACATCTACGGGAAGAGCGAGAACGGGGGAACCTCGACGCTTTACGTCTCGCCGGTTCCCTTTGAACTCATCGCCAAGACGATGAAAAAGGAGCCGGGCAGGCCCGGCATGAAGCTTGGCGTTGAGAGGCAAATGGCCGGGACGGACGCCATCGGGAAGGCCGTGCTGGCGGCCCCCGCCATCGGGATCGTCGCAGGTGCGGCGGGGGCGTTCAAGTGGCTCGCCGACCGAAAATCAAGGCTGACGGAGGGCGGGAAGAAGGATGGATGAAAAGATTCTCAGGGAAAAGGGTCGTGTCGTCCGCCACAGCGTCGTCGAGCTGGTCGAGCACTGGGCCATCGCCCTGTCGGGCCTCGCGCTTGTTCTTTCGGGGATGTTCGAGATGCCCATGGCCAACCGTTACTACATATCGTCCGTACCGGGTTTGGCCTGGTCGGCGGATTACATGGCTTCACTGAAAGTCCATTACGCGGCATCGATCGTGTTTGTCGCCGCCGCCTTCTTTCATGTGGTCTATCACGGGATAAGGGGCGACCGGGGGATGATTCCCCAAAAGGGCGATCTCCGCACGTCCATCGAGGTCATGAAGAGCTTTTTCGGCACGGGCAAGGAGCCGCCTTTTCACAAGTATCTTCCCGAGCAGCGGCTGGCCTGGGTCGGGATGGCCGTGATCATCGCCATGCTGATCGTCTCGGGGCTCGTGAAGACCTGGAAGAACATCTTCGCCCCGGACATGTCGTACACGGTTGTCCTCTGGGCCACCTGGATCCACAACATCGGTTTCGTTCTTTTCGTCCTCGCCTTTTTCGCCCACATGGCGGCAATTGTCCTGAAGCCGAACCGGCCGATGCTGCGGGGGATCCTGACCGGCGCCGTCAGTCTGGATTATGCAACGCACCGTCACCCGCTGTGGATTGCGGGAATCGAAGGCGCGTCAGCGGTCCAGGCGGAGCCTCCGGCACCGCTGACGGAAGTTGCCGCGGAAACGAAAGAAGCTCCGGCCCCGCCGTCAAATGCGGAGGGAAAATGGGAAGAGCCGCCGATCATGGCCGAGGAGTCCCTGACACCGGCCGAAGAGGACGCGCCGGAGCAGAAGGTTTGATCCCGGGGACTCATGCCCGGATGATGTGAACCCTCTCACGTGCGTTGGTGCTTGATGAACGTGCCGGCGCGGTACTCGTCGAAGGCGATGCGCAGCTCCTCCCGGGTGTTCATGACGATGGGGCCGTACCAGGCAACGGGCTCCCGGAGCGGCTTGCCGCATATGAGCAGGAACCGGACAAGCTGCTTTTCCGTGGAAACCGCGACCTGGTCGCCGTCGTCGAACAGCACGAGGGATTCATTTCCGAGGAAGGGATCCCGCTGCATGTCGAAATAGTTGATTCCCTCGACCTCGTAGGAAAACGGGTCTTTCTCCTTGCAGAAATATCCTTTTCCGTCGATGACATAAGCGAATACGGTGTAGCCTTTCTTGACGGGATAAACCAATTCCGTGTGAGGCGGCAGGGTGATATCGAGGTACTCCGGGTCGATGACGATGTCCTGCACGGGGCCCCGGCTTTGTTTCAGCCTGCCGCAGATGATCCGGACGAGGGCGCCGTTATCCAGCTTGACCTCCGGGATCGTGCGCGCCGTGACGTCCCGGTATCGGGGATCCATCATCTTGTGGGAGGCCGGCAGGTTGGCCCAGAGCTGAAAGCCCCACATGAACCCCTTGTCGTCTCCTTTGGGCATTTCCTGGTGGATGATCCCGCTTCCCGCGGTCATCCACTGCACGTCGCCGGCGCCGATGATGCCCTTGTTTCCCATGCTGTCGCCGTGTTGCACGTCCCCGCGCAGGACGTACGTGATCGTCTCGATTCCCCGGTGCGGGTGCCAGGGGAACCCCTTGAGGAAATGGGCGGGGGTGTCCGAGCGAAAATCGTCGAGCAGCAGGAAGGGATCGAACAGGGGCACCTCGCCGAACCCGAAGGCGCGTTTCAGATGCACGCCTGCCCCCTCAATCGTGGGTTTGCTCTTGAAGACTCTCTTGATTTTTCTGGTCTTGCTCATCGTTTTGCTCCAATCGTCTCTGCCTGGCTAACCCATGCAGGCTTTGAGGACAAGGTAGGTGTTGCCGCCCATGTAGGCCGCGATCTCCTCCCGAGTGAAGCCCGCCTCCTGCATGGCCTTGACCAGGTGCGAGAGATCGCGGATGTCCCGGTAGCCGTCGACGAACCGCGGGATGCCTCCCCCGCCGTCGGTTCCCAGCCCCACGTGCTCCATGCCGATCCTTTTTTTCATTTCGAGGATCTCGGCGGCCCAGTCCCGGAAGGTTTCCCTCTTTGTCTTTCCCCGCGTCATTCCCCACGTCCAGGTGCAAACGACGCCGCCGGTCTTTGCCACAACCTCCATGTCCTTCCAGGTTCGAAAGCGCCCGCAGCGGTTTGCATCGGCCAGAGCACAGGGGTTTCCGTGGGAATCCACGACCGGCCGCCGGGTGATTTCGGCAATCTGCCTGAGGGTGCGCGAATCGGCGTGGGCCGCGTCGACGACCATGCCCAGCTCCTGCATCCTCTCGATGACCCTGCGCCCCGCCGCCGTGAGGCCGCCGTTGCGCGGCCTGAAACCGGGGCTTCCGAAATCCTGCATGCAGTCGCCGAGGTTGTTGTTGCTGAAGTGGATGAGCGTGATCATTCTCACGCCGTATGCGTAGAACTCATTCACCCGATCCGGGTTGCCCTCCAGCGCGTCTCCTCCCTCGATGGCGAGAATGCATCCCGGAATGCCTCCCGGTGCCGTGGTCTGCGGGATGTCGGAGATCTTCAAAACGAGTTTTACCCTGCCCGTGCGGACGATTCCGTTCATCCAGTGGTCGAGCTGGACCTTCGTGTTGTCGTATTCAGTGCCGGGCAGGCTCCCGCCGGAGAGGAAGACCCGGTCGCCGACGGCGGCAAAAACACTGGCCGCCATGCCCATCTCCGTCATGAATTTCACAGTCGAGGAGTTCTCGGGGCGCTGGCCCTCCGACAGGTACCGCTCCGGGTGTGCGTGGGCGTCGATGATGCGAAGCCCTTCGAGTGTGTTCTTTCGGCTGTGCGTGCGGGGGGTGTCGGCCCATGCCAGGGCTTCCGGACACCCGAACGCGAGAGCGGATGCCCCAAGTGCCTTAAGGAATTGTCGGCGGTTCAACGACTACCCCCTGAAAAATTGTGTCATTCCGGGAACGACCCGGAGTCCGTCTTCACCCGTGGATTCCTGCCCTTTCGACAGGCCCAGGGCCGTGAGCTTGCAGAACGGCCTGCGCAGGAACGACAGGCTCGAAAGGGTTTCATTTTTCCGGCGGCGCAGAGAGCAGCACCTCGATCTCCCCGAGGATGCGGTCGCCGTCGGCGGGCGAGGCCGCGGCAAACCAGGCCTTCTGCGGGTAGATCAGCACGTTGGGCCCCTTTCCGCAAAGCCCCATGCAGCCCCCGCTCGAGACACGGACGCGGCCCTTCCATCCACGCTTTTCGACTTGATCTTTCAGGTAATCTTTCAATGCCGCGTTGCCGCCGCCGTCGGCGCAGGACTTGCGCTCGCCGTGGCGGTCATTGGTGCAGACGAATATGTGGCAGGTATAAGGGCTTGTCTCTTTCTGCATGGTGATGTCCATTCCTTCCTTGCGCTCAGATCCGTTACCCGGCCCGCATCTCGCGATACTCAGGTTGATAATTCCCGCCTCAACCGTTCGAGAACCTCTTCGTATTGCTTTTCGTCCGTTTCCCTGAGGTGCCGGATGCCATCGAGGAAACGATCTATGTTCGCCGCCGTCGGGGCCATATAGTCGCCCTTTACGGCGGCAATCTCTTTGGCCATCTCGAAGAAATCGCCGAGGGCTTTTTTCTGATCGGCCGACCATCCTGCCGTGGCCGAGTTGGCAAGCAGGGCTTCGAGGACCTCGATGACGCGGCCGAGCTGTTTGCCGTAGCCGGCGACATTCTCGGTGATCCGGCGCTCCATCTCCGGATCGGAGGATTTCGTCAGGTTGATGTTGATGAACCCGATCTGGCTCATCAGGCGAAGCCACCAAGTCCAGGGGTTGATCGCCTGAGTGACGTCGCCGGAAAAGGGGAACTGAAACGGGCTGGCGGGATTATTCTTTGGCATATTCGCGCCCTCCTTTTTCTCAGTTGCAAAATAGTGAAGCCTTGTAGAATGATATTCCAGGCACAAAGGAATTTGCAAGCGCCTCTTCGCGGCTGCCGGGGGCATCGTTTTTGCAATGAGAAAACACTCGTAAAGACCCCCGTTAAGAGGGATGGCAGGAGGAGGTGCTCATGAAATGGATGATGATCTTTCTCTCGGCCGTGATCGTGGCACTTCTCGTTATGCCGCCGACGCCGGAGGACCTCTTGGCCGCACCGCCGCAGGACGTGATGACGGGCCACTGGGTGCTCCAATTCGAGGACGGCCGGAAAGGGTGGGCCAACCTCGTGTCGGACGATTACCCCAAGACGGGGTTCTCGTCGAAGGGGAAAGTCGAGGTGCCGGGCTTCAAGCCGGTCGACGTCACCTCCGGCGTTGTCCCGGAGTACTACAAGGTCGGCCAGGTGATCCTCTACAACGCACAGGCAACGCAGAAACCCTTCCACTTCGTGCGTTTCGTCATCGAGGGCAACCAGTTTATGACGGGGTACGTGGCGACGTTCGACGGCAAGCAATACCGCTTCAAGGCCCACAGGCGGTAAGCAGTCACCCCGCATCTTCTGAAAATAGGAATCCCCGCCCGAAGGCGGGGTTTTTTACCGCAAGCCAACATGAATCCTGTCCCCGGGGCATTTTCTTCCTTCCTGACGTACAATAGAGTGCGATGACGAGATGGCCGGTTATTTTGCGGGAGGCGACTGGGCCGGCTTGAGGCTGAGGATCCGGTCGACGTTGAATACCCGCTTATCCCGCCGCATCAGGCACAGGGCCTCCAGTCCCAGGAAGTGCCGCCCGGCGTATTCCATCTCGCCCAGGCGAAGGGGCCTCACGGTCCTGCGGCTCTTGACGTCCGAGCCTTTCAGGTAGACCATCTCCAGGGGGTCTTTGTGCCCGATGGCCGCCTCGAGGATCCGGAGCTTTTCCTCGCGGGAAAGGGCCTTCGAGGCCTGGTCGTACTGGCTTCGCGTCAGGTAACGGACCACCGCCCAGTCCAGCAGGATATGCTGCCTGCGCAGGGCCTTGCGCAGCACGATACCGTCGAGGCTCGTGCACCGCGAGAGGGCCACGTAGAGCTGGCCGGGGGCGAAGGTCCCCCTGCCCACATCCAGGATCACCCGCTCGAAGGTCTTGCCCTGGCTCTTGTGGATCGTCACGGCGAAGGCAAGCCTCAGGGGGAACTGGGTGAACATGCCCACCGCCTCCGAGTCCAGGCGCCCGTCCTTCAGGAAGAAACGGAAGATCTCCCAGGTGTTGGGTCCGACCTCCGCCAGCCGCCCGTCGTTCAGGCGGACGCGGACCAGGGGGCCGCCTTCCGGGTCTTTCCCGAACCCGGTGACCCTGCCGATCGTCCCGTTCACCCAGCGGCCGCCCGCGTCGTTGTTCAGCATCATGACCTGGGCGCCCTTCTTGAGTTTCAGCGCCACCGCCGTCGGGAGATACTCCCTGCCGAAATCGCCCTCCAGGATTCCCGTCGAGGTCCACGTCCTGCCCTTGAGCTTCTTGAGCTGCTCCTCGTTGTAGCCGTCGGCCAGGGCGTTCGTGCTGGTGAGATGGATGTAGTACTCGTCGGCGGGGGGCTCGAAGTCCGGATCGAGGCGCGAATTGAGAAGCTCCAGGTCCTCCTCGGTGACCGTGCGGTTGCGGATGGCGTTGAGGAGGTCGATGAAGCGGCCGTCCTGCTGGCGGTAGATCTTCTCCAGCTCCACAAACTCCATCTCCAGGCCCTGGAAGGCCAGGGCGCTGAAGAAATAGGGGCTCGGGTAGAGGGTCTTGAAGAGCATCTTCTCGGCCGCGCTCACCACGGGGGGAAGCTGGTAGAGATCGCCGATGAAGATCATCTGCACGCCGCCGAAGGGGGCGCCGGCCTCCGGGCCGTTGAGACGCAGGAAGGCATCCACGCAGTCCAGCAGGTCCGCCCGGACCATGGAAACCTCGTCGATGACGATGGCGTCGAGCCTGCGGTAGATCCCGGCGCCCTCGCCGCGGAGGCGCTTGCGTGCCGATCCGGGTGTCACGTCGGGCTTGAACCGGAAAAAGGAATGGATCGTCTGCCCCCCCACGTTCAGGGCCGCAACGCCCGTGGGGGCCAGGACCGCCACCTGCCTGGCGGTGTTGGCCTTGAAGTAATTGAGCAGGGTGGACTTGCCGGTGCCGGCGCGGCCCGTGACGAAGACGTGCCGATGCGTTTCCTCCATGAGCCGGAGGGCCCGTTCGAAGGGTTCCGTGAACTCGATGGACGTGTCAGCCAACCTTCTTGACCTGCCTTAATCGGGACATTTCCAGCATCATCCGGGTCCGGTCAAAGTAGACCTCGTTGCGCCGGATCTTCCCCCCGTCATCGAACAGCACGAAACAGATACCGATGCTCTCGATGATTTTGTCCCCGATGGGTATCCGGGCGAGCCACTTGTTCAGAAACCCGCCTTCCATCGGGATCGCCTCGATCTGCGTCCAGACCCATTCCGGGTTCTGGGCCAGGAGCTTCCGGAAATAGGCAAGCAGATTGTCCTTTCCCCGGATCCCCCCGGGGACGGCGGGGTCGAGATAACATGCGTCATCGGAATAGAACGCCGCCAGTTTCTCCGGCTCGTTGCCCGTCCACGCGGGCAGCCACCGCGAGGCGAACTCCCTCGCTTTCTCTTTTGTCATCATTCGCTGTTGCTCCGTTTGCGATTTCGTTACTTCACGAAGCACGCAAAACGCTCGTCGTATGATCCGGGGGTGAATTCGACGAAGGAATACTCCGCGGCCCCGTGGATCGTGAAGGGGTCCTTTCTCATGATCTCCCGTGCCTCGTCGATACCGACGTTGGCAAGGATCGCTCCGCCGACCCTCGGGTTCTGGGGCCCGGAGCAGATGAACTTCGACTGGGCGTAGCACTCCTTCAGAAACTTGCGATGATCGGCCAGCAGAGAATCGATTACGTCCAGCGGTTTTACGTATTGGCTTGTGATGATGACCATGTATTCCTCCTCTGATCCGGAAACCTGTCGATTGCGGGGGCAGGGTATACGATGTCAGTTAGCCTGCTTCACCCGGATCGACTCGATGATCACGGCGCTGCGGGGGACGTCCGAATCGAACGGCCCCTGCGGCCCTGTCTGTACACCGGCGATGGCGTCAACCACGTCCATGCCCCGGGTGACCTTGCCGAAGACGGCGTAGCCGTAATCGCGAGCGCCGTGGTTGAGTGCGGCGTTATCCTTCAAGTTGATGAAAAACTGTGCGGTAGCCGAATCCACAACCGAAGTGCGGGCCATGGCCAGCGTGCCGCGCTCGTTCTTGAGACCGTTGGCGGCCTCGTTCTTGATCGGCGGCCGGGTGGGCTTCTGGGTAAAGTAGCGGTCAAAGCCGCCACCCTGGATCATGAAGCCACTGATCACACGGTGAAAGATCGTCCCGGTGTAAAACCCGGCGTCGACATACTTCATGAAATTATCAACCGTGATGGGCGCCTTGTCCTTGAACAGCACGGCCTCGATCACGCCCTTGCTGGTCTTGATCACGATGGTCGGGTTGCCCTTTCCGGCGTCTTGCGCCAGCGCCGGGCCTGCGCACAAAGACAGCATGAGTACGATCCAAAACCATTTCTTCATGTGCCTGCTCCTTTCCTGACCGGTTTCTTCTGGGGTCAGCGTCGGCTAGTTACACATCGAAGCAGGGCAAAAGTCAATACTTCAATCTGACCCCGCCGTCTGCCCGCGATGAGCCGTCAAGGATGACCCTGATTTCGCTCGAGGACGGCATTGTGCGGAAGTCAGCGCCGCCCGTTTCTTTTTTTTCGGGAGCCGTTTGATCCTGTATTCCAGGCGGAAGGCCTCGGCCTTTCCCATGGCCCTGCTTTTCGCCAGCAGCTTCACAGGCAGCCGCGCCCGGGTGAACCGGGAGGCGACGCCCCGGTTGTGGGCATCCAGCCTCTTTTCCATATCGTTGGTGACGCCGCAGTAGAGCTTCCCGTCGGCGCAAAGAAGGAGATAGGTCATCCACGATTCTCTCATTGAGGATTCCCGCCGTCACCCCGGCTCGCCGCTAAATTTTGCAGCCAGGCTCTCCAACTCGTCCCAACGCCCGTAGGCCGCATCCAACTCCTCTTCCAGGGCCTTCAGCCGGTCGCTGGCCCGCTTTATTTCATCGGTGTTCCTGCCGGCATAGAATGCGGGAGAATTCAGTGTCTCCAGCAAGCGCTCCTTCTCCTGCTCCAGGGCTTCGATTTGCAGGGGCAGCTCCGCCAGTTCCCGTGTCTCTTTATAGGAGAGCTTCCGCTTTTCTTTCGGGGCTTTGTCCTTCTTCTGTTTCTGCTCTCCCGGCGCCGCATTCAACGGCTCGCCCTGCACCGTACGCTGCCGCAGCCAGTCGTCGTAGCCGCCCACGTATTCCTGCAGATGTCCCTTGCCTTCGAAGACGATCGTCGAGGTCACCACGTTGTTGAGGAACGCACGGTCATGACTGACCATGAGGATGGTGCCGTTGTATTCCAGGAGCCGGTCTTCGAGGAGTTCGAGCGTTTCCGTATCGAGGTCGTTGGTCGGCTCATCCAGGACCAGGACATTGGAGGGGAGGATGAAGAGCTTGGCGAGCAGGAGGCGATTGCGTTCACCGCCCGAGAGGGAACTGACCGGCGACAGGATACGGTCCGGCGGAAAAAGAAAATCAAGAAGATAACCCATGACGTGCCGGGAGGCGCCGCCCACGACGATGATGTCGTTGCCGTCGGAAATGTTATCTCTCAATGTCCCGTTCTCGTCGAGCTGGGCACGGAGCTGATCGAAATAGGCGACACGGATCCCGGTCCCCAGGCGGATCCTGCCCTGTTGCGGCTCCAGTTCGCCGAGAAGGAGCTTGAGCAGCGTGGTCTTGCCGGAGCCGTTGGGCCCGATAATGCCCACCTTGTCGCCGCGGATGATCGCGGTGGAGAACCCCTCCACGATCTTGTGATCGCCGAAGGCGAAGTGCATCTTTTCCGCTTCCACGACAAATCTGCCGCTGCGCTCCGCCTCCTGGATCGTCAGCCGGACATTGCCCGTCTGCTCCTGCCTGCGTGCCCGTTCCCGGCGCATCTGCACCAGCGCCCGCACCCGGCCCTCGTTGCGGGTGCGTCGGGCCTTGATTCCCTGCCGGACCCAGATCTCCTCCCTGGCCAGTTTCCTGTCGAATTCCTGCCACTGCTTTTCCTGCGCCTCCAGCAGGCCCTGGCGGCGTTCGAGGTACGTGCCGTAATCGCAGGGGAAAGACAGCAGACGACCCCGGTCGATTTCCACGATGCGTGTCGCCAGTCGCTGGAGAAACGCCCGATCGTGGGTCACGAGCATGAGGGTCTTCTCGAACTTCAGCAGGAAATCCTCGAGCCAGAGGATGGCGTTGATGTCCAGGTGGTTCGTGGGCTCGTCCAGGAGCAGAAGATCCGGTTCGCTCACCAGGGCCTTGGCCAGAAAGACCCGGCGCTTCATCCCCGCCGACAGCAACCGGAACTCGGCGTTTTCATCCAGGTCGGTCCTGGCGATCACCGTTTCCACCCTCTGATGATAATGCCAGGCGCCGGAGGTCTCCAGCCGGTGCTGGACCTGTTCGAGCTTTTTCAGCAGGCCGTCATCGCCTGCGCGGGACATCTGCAGCGTGAGATCGTGGTATTCCCGGAGCAGTTCGAGGTGCTCCCGGCCGCCGGAGGCTACCACGTCATAGACCGTCCCCGGCAGGTCGTCGGGGACATCCTGGGGCAGCATGGCGATTCGGACCTCGCCGCTTCGGACGATTTCGCCGGTATCCGGTTTGATATCGCCCGTCAGCAGTTTCATGAGGGTGGACTTGCCCGAACCGTTCCGGCCCAGAAGCCCGATCCTCTCGCCCGCCTCGATCTGGAGCGTAGCGCCGTCGAGCAGCCGCGGCCCGCCGAAGCTGACCGAAACTTCATTGATCCAGAGGAGTCCCATATTGTCTCGCCTGTGAATCAGCTTATCGGTTCGGGGGCGCTGCCGGGTCGAGACCGTTCTTCCAAGTCAATCCGGGGCATTCCCGCACTCTGCCTACCGGCAATGCCCCCTTTTGTAAAGGATAAGTTCTCTTCTTAAAATATACCTTGCATTTTCATTCATGATGCTTTATATTACTTTTACTTGAAGTGCAGTGCGTTTTTGTAAATCAACAAAGTACAGAAAAGTAGACCGCACAAACCAGCAGAAACGGCAAGTGCGGTTTTTTTGTGCGCAAAAGCGGGCTGCCAGCCGAATGATTCGGCATAATTTAAATGGTTCCCAGGAGGAACCCAAGAAAAAGGAGTAGTTAAGATGTCAGAAGGAAAAGTAAAGTGGTTCAATGATTCAAAGGGTTTTGGTTTTATCGAGCAGGACGGGGGCAAGGACGTTTTCGTTCATCATTCCGCCATCCAGGCCGACGGTTTCAAGTCGCTGGCCGAGGGTGACCGGGTAAGCTTCGAAGTGGTCGCAGGCCCCAAGGGCCCGGCTGCAGCGGATGTTCGCAAGCTGTAAGACCTGAGCTTCATTCAGCCGATAAAAGCTCCCCCGGAAACGGGGGAGCTTTTTTTATGCTGAAAACGGATGCCCGACCGCACAGAGGAGCCCGCTGCGTTTACGTCTTGCCGTTTTCGGTCTTCAAATGCCGGGCCAGGAAGCTGTCCAGCCGGTTGGCGAACGTCTGGCGGTCGATCTTGCTGAATGCCGCCGGGCCGCTCGAAATCATGCCGCCGTCCCGCAGCTCTTTGAACAGTCCGCGCAGGGCCAGGCTGTTCTTGATATTTTCCTGCGTGTAAAGCTTGCCCCTGGGGTCGAGCGCAAAAGCTCCCTTGGTAATCACCCGGTCGGCAAGCGGGATATCGGCAGTAATCACCAGTTCGCCCGGCTGCACAAGCTCGGCGATGCGATCATCGGCCACATCGAGGCCTGCGGGAACCTCGATGATGGAAATGTTTGCCGGCCCCTCGACCCTCATCGGTTTATTGGCCACAAAGCACAGGGGCACGTTCAAGCGCACCGAGGCCCTGATCAACACATCCTTGATCACATTCGGAAAGGCATCGGCATCAATAAATATCCGCATTCAGCTCCCTTAAGCCCTCCGGGTTCAATTCTCGGAAGTGAGTTTACATGCGCGTCATTCCCGCGAAGGCGGGAATCCATCTAGAGACTGGATTCGGGAACGGATCCTGTCCAACCAGGGCAATTGTTATCCAGTCAGGATCTCCTTGACCCGGCCGACGACACCGCTTTCCAGGCGCACCTTGATGCCGTGAGCATGCAGGCCGGATTTCGTGAGGATATCCCGGACAATGCCTTCGGTCAGTCTGCCCGAACGCTGATCCTGCTTTTGGACAACCTTGACACGGGCTCCCACCTTGATCTCCGAGCGATTATTTCCCTTCATGCCTGCTTCCTCGAAAGGATTGATCCCCATTCTGTATTTAAGGGTCAGCCCGTCAAGACGTGCCCCCGTCTTTTACACTAAAAAGCTCCCCCGGTGTTGGGGGAGCTTTCTTTTATTCTATGTGTGATTGGGCTGTTTTTACGGCGAGATCTTTATTCTTTGTAAAGAACTTCCACTCCATTCCTGTCGAGTGGATCCCGGCTTTCTTGTCCTGGCCTCTGCAATAGTACCAGTGCCCGAAGCGCTCGACCGTGGAGAAGGGGTGATTTTTTGAGCAGAGGATACTGCAGGGCTGCAAAACCTGAAAAAATACGACCTCGTCGGGCACGGCGTCATACGACAGATCGTCAGGCAATGCGATCCGGGATACATCGATGCCTTCCGCTTCCTTTTTGTCCAGCCATTCTGAAATATTCATAGGATTTTCTTTCTCGATATGACGTTTCTCTCGGGCGACCCGCCCCCTTCACGCACCTGTATATTCTCTCACATCATCATGGAACACAGGGTCAGCTCGGTGTCTCGGCGGCGTATGTCCTGGCCGGTCTTTCTGCCAGGGCTGTTATTTCTTGATGTCTTCCACTGCCTTGTCGACTTTCTTGCCGGCCTTCTCCAACGGGCCTTCTTTCGCGCAGCCCGACAGCCCCACAATCAGGGTGATGATCGCACACACGGCGATGATACTCTTACCATATTTCATCACGTGTACCTCCTTCTTTCGCCAATGGATGAACATATCTTGCATCGTGTTCACACGGTACATCATACAGACTTGTGCAGTAATTCACAATAAGGAATATCCTGATCTTTGGGGCTCCGTTCCCACCATTTGGGGGAGTCCCCTTTTCTCCTTGGAATCAAATGAATAGGGCAATGGATTCCTTTCTGCCCGGCATCTTCCCCCACATTTCCTGCGGCTTTTTCACGCCCGCCTGACATCACATCAGGCATTTCGAAGCTGAAAATCAACCTTTGACCTACGTCGTTACGAGGAGTCTTAGTGATACGATATACACAAAATACAGGTCTTTTTGCATCTCCTGACATCCGTAAGCGGGACGACCCAGAAACAGGTCTGAGGAGATGCCAGAGTGCACGTCTCCTGCTTTAGCGACAGATAAAAAGATCTCGCGTCCAACCCTTCAACCAACCCCTTAACCGTCACAGGTAGAGAAAGGAGTCAGGATCATGAAAAAGAGCTGCACCGTTGTGCGTTTTCTTGTCGCCCTCATGATGATCGCCGCCTTTGTGGCCTGCGCATCGACACCGCAGCAGTCAAGCACGGGGGAAGTTGTCGATGATTCCGTCATCACGACCAAAATAAAAACTGAGCTCGCAGCCGATGAGTTTCTCAAGTCATTCCAGATCAGCGTCGAAACCCGCAAGGGCATCGTTGAGCTGAGCGGCTTCGTCGATTCTCAAAAAGCGAAAGACAAGGCGGGCCAGATCGCACGCGGCGTCGGCGGGGTCAAATCCGTCAAGAATGCTCTCATCGTGAAATAGGCAGCCGTTATTCTTGACCCAACGCGTCACCGATATCAGCGCTGTGAACAGAGACCGCTCGTTGTCGGCCGTCATCAGTTTGCGCCAGCCGGCAACGGGCCTCAACCATCCCGGAGGGATATCCTATGCTGTGGACGATCGCTGTCATCCTGATAGTTCTGTGGCTGCTGGGGCTGGTGACCGGCTATACGATGGGTTATTTTATTCACATCCTGCTGGTCATTGCCATTGTCGTCGTTCTGGTCAGGGTCATCCAGGGGCGAAGACCCGTATGAATGATTCGGGTTGCATCATGGGTGACGTCTGCTGTTAACGCCCCACAGATGACGATCACCTTCTCTGCAGGCCCCCACCGTGAAAAATGAAGGATTAGAGATGTTGGCGGAATGAGTGTCCATGATGGAGTCTGACTCCAAAGCACTGCATCGGGAATAAATTCCGGAAGGAGACAATCACAATGCTCGGTTTGCAAACTAGACTCGGGCTAAGGGGGTCCACATCACGGCTTGCCTGGTGGATACCGCTGGTCGCGGCAATGAGCCTTATGTTTCTGTCGGGGGGCTGCGCCGTCGAAACGTCGCAGCGAACAGGTCCGGGGGAGCCGACGGCGAGCCGGAAACCGGCACCGAGCCCGCGCCAAGTTGACGCGCGCCAGGCCGAGCGGCTCCAGCGGGTAATGACGCCCCTTGTCAAGAACATGGATCATCCACTCCCGCTGAATAAGGTGAAAGTAACCATTCTGGAAGATCCGCAGATCAATGCCGCCAATGCCGGCGGTGGCGAGTTCTATGTCACGACCGGCCTCATGGGAAAGGCCAACGACGACCAGTTGCGCGGTGTCCTGGCCCACGAGGTGGCACACGCTGATCTCGGCCACGTCGCGAAAGCTCAGACTCTCGGGACCGGCATGAACATCGGCATTATTATCCTCGATCAATTTATCCCGGGTTCGGGCTACATCACGCCCCTGATCGCCGACCTGGGAGTGATGCGTCCTTTCAGCCGCCAGGAGGAATACGAGGCAGACGTCCATGGAGTTAAAATCCTCCAACGGGCGGGCTACGACGGCAAGCAGGTTATGGGAGACACGCTGACCTGGCTGATGAAGACAACGGGTCCAAGCGGTGGTTTTCTCGCAACCCACCCCGGAACCGACGATCGTATCCAGCGCATTCATGACTTGCCGTAGATCGTCAACGCACGATCCTGGCGAGGAATCTGAACAAGAAGAGCCGGGGGGTTATAGACCGGATCGTGGGCTTCGAACGTATAAGGGCTCGTGATTCAGGCAGATGAGTCTATGAAAATCGAAGCAGGGGAGTCTTGGAATTTCTGCCAGTCTATAGAGATGGCCATGCCATAGAATGATGACCCTCGCACACGAATGCAGGATCCGACTATCATGCCAGCGGTATCAATTCCGTTATCTTGCTTGCCGTCTGTACGGGCAGTGCCGCTATTCTGCTGCATCTCGTAGGCCATGATCCTTCGAGACGAGAGAGACCGTCTATTCCCAGTATGTATCCCACAGAGGCCGGCTTGTGCTTTTTTCATGGCGCATGTCTTTTAAAAGCCCATCCGTGGTGAAAATAAAGACTATGGCATCATGAAGGGAGAGGTCTCCCCTGGCGTCGAATTTGGGGCTGACGTTGTAGGCATCCCCCAGGGGAATACCGATCGAAAGATGCCCCCCCCGGTAAAACGACCGCAGATAATGAAGAGCCAGATGCCCTTGCATGTCGATGATCTCGGTAGGCGCGCCATAGTATTGAAGTACCTCTTGAAGAGACGTTTTTCCCGCCGTGAATCCCTCCGGAGGTGGAAGGATATCTGCGCCATCGTTGAATTTTTCGATGCGCAGGGAAATACACCCCGAAATGACGAACCCCGCAAGCAAGGCTGTCATGATCCACACGAGGGTCCTACAGTGGCATTTCATACGAAGCAGCCTCCGTTTTAAAACTGCTGCCGTAATGGGTTACGACATCATCTTTATTGATGAAAAAGACGATGCGATCATGCTGGGTATCGATATTGGCAAAGGTCAGGACAACCAGCCAGAGCCCGGTGGCTTTGCTCAACGAGCGCTCGTACACATAGGCGTTGCCATTGGATAATTTAACGAGCTGACTCGGTGCTCCGAATAACTCCGTCACTTCATTTGCGGTTGTCTTGCCGGGAGTCACTTTTTTCAGGATACTTTCATCAAACGGCCTGAAATCTTTACTTCGCCCGATGACCGCACAACTGTTGAAGCATGAGATGATGAGTAATGAGACGACGACCCAACATGTCTTTTTCATAGGTGAACCCCGTTCTCTAAATTTCTGATCTATCATACTGTGCCTACCCTTTTTTCTTCTTCCGCCTGTTCACCCATTGTTCCGCCTTCTCGATTTCCTCCATCGCCGCTTTCAATTTGTCAGTACCTTCACTCCGGGTGAGCAGGGTATCTTTGTAATCGTATTTACCAATGGAGAGAACCGTAACCGGTTTGCCCAGAAAACCCTCGATTTCGTCGAGGACGGGCTTTTCTTCGGGGCTGCAGAATGAAACCGCCAGGCCTTTCTTGTCGCCGCGGCCGGTGCGGCCCACGCGGTGGACATAGTTTTCGGCCACCTCGGGGAGGTCGTAATTCACTACCTGTTCCACATCGGGGATGTCGATGCCCCGGGCGCTCACGTCGGTGGCAATCAGGATTTTCACGGACCCTTCGCGGAATTGCTTCATCACGTCCAGGCGGTCGAGCTGGTCTTTGTCGCCGTGGATGGTGAGGCTCCGGATACCGGCGCGTTCGAGGGCTTTGCTCACGCGTTCGGCCCGGACCTTGGTGCGGACAAATACCAGAATCTTGCTCTCGGGATGTTCCTCAATTAAACGGGTAAGGAAAAACCGCTTGTCATCCATCTCGATAAAGGCAACCGAGTGAACGATGTTCCTGGCGACCGGGTCATCGGGCGCAATCTGGATGCGTATCGGGTTTTTTACCAGCGAATAGGCCAGTTTCTTGATCTTGTCATTGATCGTGGCCGAAAAAAACAGGGTTTGCCGCTTGCGGGGCAGAAAGCGGATCAGGTCCTGGATGTCCTTGATAAAACCCAGGTTGAGCATGTGATCGGCCTCATCGAGCACCAGCATCTGCACCCGGTTGAGGTGAATATGGCCCTGGCTCACGAGGTCGAACATCCGGCCGGGTGTGGCGACGAGGATATCGATGCCTTTCTCCAGCCGGGCAATTTGGGGATCCTGCTCCACGCCGCCGAATACGCAGAGGGTTTTCACTTTGGTGTGTTTGCCGATGGAGTCGAACACTTCCGTGATCTGCAGGGCGAGTTCGCGGGTGGGCTCCATGACCACGCATTTTATGCCCTCCGTGCGGCGGGATGATTTTTGTTCGTGCAGCATGTGAACAATCGGTATCGCAAAGGCCGCTGTTTTGCCGGTGCCGGTCTGCGCAATGGCCAGCACATCCTCCCCGTTCAGGATGGGAGGGATGGATTTGAACTGGATATCGGTCGGGCGCCTGAGGCCCATGGCCGCCAGATTCCGCTTGATTTCCGGTTCAATGCGATAATCGTCGAATTTCATGGTTTCCTTTCACTTGCGGCAAACGCAGGCACTACACGGGTCCTTCGACAAGCTCAGGATGACCGTTCCACCGTCATGGTGAGCCCGTCGAACCCACCTTGCCGGGAAGCCCCGCCCTGTGGGCGGGTCGCTTCACCTGTCAGGATTACCTGCCCCCCTCATCGGATTGCCCCCTTTTTCCCCTGGCTCCTCCCCTGTGCCTAGGGCTTGAAGCGAAAGATGGTGTAGGGCGCCTGCGAACGCATGTGGCTCTTTGTCTGCAGCATCAGGTGTGGAATGGCGCTGTCGGCAAGGTAGATATACCCGTCCGGCCCGAGGCTCAGGCCGTCGGCCCAGCGAATTCGACTCGAGCGGATGACCGTCTGCAGTTTTTTATCCGGACCGACACGCATGACGGAGCCGTGCTCGACGTCCGTGATGTAGATGTTTCCGGCCCTGTCGGCAAGGAGCCCGTCGCTCAGGGGCTTCCTGCTGAAAAGCTCGACCCGCGCGGACAGATCCGCCGTGCTCAGCTGCCGGTTTTTCAGATCCGCTGTTCTCACCCGGTAAAGCCCTTCGTGCGCCATGGCGGCGTAATAGAGCCATTCATCCTGCTTGTCCAGCGCGATCCCGTCGACCCCGGGCTTCAGAACAACCAGCCCATCGAAAAAGACCATTTCCTGGATCGGGTTCCGGATGATCCAGTCCTGGGGATAGACGGAAGGATCGGATTCGAGCACGCGGCGTGCGGTTTTCTTCTCAACATCGTACACAACGATGGCCGGGTTCTTGCGAAAGAAGCTCACATCGGCGATGTAAACGGTCTCTCCTTTCGAGTCGACCTGGAGGTCCTGGAGAAACGAGCCGGACTGCGCAATCTCGGAAGGGAAGATGTAGTCGTGAACCCGCTTGTTGGTTCCCAGGTCGAAGGCCGACAGCCTGGCGGTCCCCAGCCCGTGGAGGCCGTGGTCAATTGTCCACAGGCGGTTCTGCTGATCGACGACAAGACCCAGCACGGCCTGAAAATGGGACTTCTGCATCTCTGCGCTTGGATAGGGGACGGCGGCGGTGCCGCGCCATTCCATCAGCCTGTTCTGATCCGGCCGGGATTCGGGGTGGATTGTGAAGAAGATACGGCCGTCCCGGCTGACGGCAACATTCCCGATGGGTTCGTCGTACTGGAGGGCCACCTCGAGCCTGTCATCACTCAGCAAGGGGGGCGTCGAAAGGTCAGGGTAATAGCTGCCGCCTCCGGAGTGGAACCAGAGGGCCGCCGCGAGCAGGAGAACAACGGCAGGAAGAGTAAAAATCAGCACCCGTAATAGAGCCGCCATATTTCACCCCCGTGTGTATTCACTCTGTATTTATCGCCCCATTCTCCGCTCATAGGCTTGGTATATCCGGTTGGACAGACCGGGGTCCTGCCCCGAAGGGCCCCTCGAGCTGAACGCCACTCTCACTTGGCCGTCTGCCTGCGTGCTGATTGTGATCGAGGTGTCAACTCCGTCCTTGATCCCCGTGATGACACCACCGTTTCTGTCAGACGATACAATGCTGACACCTACATCTTGCATCGCAGCCAATGCGGCGTTCCAGGAACGGTCGTAGGTGCTCGCTCCGTAGTAGTACACCGGTCCGGGCGGAGGATAAGGGTATACGTAGCAACCGGCCAAAATGACCAGGGACAGTAAGACGCCGATGCCCAGACCCTTCATGCCGGCTCGACGGCGAATACATGAAAAACATGCATCGTTCATTATTACACCTCCGTCTGCGATTTCTCGGACCGTGTCTGACGTCGTCAAAGATTATAACACGGAAAAACGAGGAAATGAAACCAGGCAGGAATGATGAAGACCCACGGGCAACTCTTCGAACCCGCGTCGATTTTTACCACGCTAGAACATGAAGGTCGGGATCACCGGAGTAAAGTAGAAACGGAAGTCCCAACGGGTCCCGGCCTTGTCGGTAGGATGAATGACCGAATAGTTGATCTCGACGGTGACGTTTACCGGCAACTTGCCGATTTCGATCATCCTGCCGATCCCCAGCCCAATCGGAAGGGTCACCTTGTCGCCCGCAGCCTTCCAGTCGATGGAGATATTGGGGCTCATGCCGATCCGCCATTGTGCCTCGGGATCCCAGGGAGGGGCATAGTAGAGGAAGTACTGAATATTGGTGAGGCTGACATCGGCACGCGTGCTGTCGCCGCCGACGGACCACCAGTGTTGCGGAAAGACGCCGAACAACCATTTGGACCCCAGGTAGGCGGCTACCGCGGAGGGCCCGAGGCTGTACTTGCCGGTGCCTAGCACATCCTCGGAGGCCGTCGGGAACATCGAGGTGGCCCCAACCCCCCAGATAACCGCCGCGCCCGTTGATTCGATCTTGATGGGTTTCTTGGGCGCGGCCAGACCCATGTAGACGATATCACCGAAACCATTGGTGCGGTCGAAGGGGTCGGCCAGAACGCCGGGGAAGCGCGGATCGCTGAGGATCGAACTTGGCGTCACCCCGATATAATCGCCAAATCCCTTGTTGATGGGTGCGCTGATGAACGGGAAGACGACGCGGTTAATCAGGCTCCAGTCACGGCCCAGGCTGAGCGGGAAGGTAGGGGTAATTTGGAGCCTGTGCAGAGTCTCCGTATCGCCGGTCCGGGGTACCTTGAACTGGACGTAGTCGTACTGAACCGGAATCGCCACGAAGTTTGCCACCGGGTTGTCCAACAACCTCGCGATCTGCGCCTGAGACGGAGTACATCCGGCCTTGACGACCTCTTTCAGGTCGATGAAGAGATCCTGCTCCAGGGCGGCGCAGTCGGCGGGCTTTTTTTTATCCGGTGCCGGTGTTCCGGCCTGGGCGAGGGTGGTCCGCTGGGTGTCTGCCAAATCGGGGACCGTCACTTGTGCTATGGGGGGCAGCTTGCTCTTCGCAGAGGTGGCATCATCCATCAGCCCGGCCTGCGGCGTGCCGACTTCGTGCGTCTCGCGGTCGTACATCCAGAGGCCGCCCGCCCATGCCGCCGAGGCAAAGACCTGGACCAGCACCACGAAGACCAGCAGATTGTTCAGCACGCCAACGGCTCTGTTTCGCATCAAATCACTTCCTATTGATAAGAACGCGCTTTGGGATGAGTTGAATATGCTCAAGAGGGAGTTGTGTGTCAACAAGAATCGACCGGCAAAGAAATGAGGGTCAGGTCTTGTCGGGCTGTTGCCCCAATCCGGTTTTTCCTGCCATGCGATCGAGCAGGATTCTGCATAGCGAAGTCAGGCGCAAAACCGTCTGTTCGCAGGATCAATCCTGCTTGATCGCATTTGGTCAACAACCCGTAAAGAGTTGACACCATTCTTATCCATAAATGCTGAAATACAAGACCTGACCCCATTCCTCGCCTGATCAGGGCGTGTTGAGTCGGAAATTGAGATTTGAGCAACTCTGTCCCGTCCCGGCAAAGGGCATCGATCCCGACCCCTTTGCGATGCCGGTCACTCCGCTCCAGCCTCCCGTTCCATTCCGGAACTGGAATTCGACCTTGTTGCCTGCGCTGGTGACGTTGGCCATGATGGAATTGCCGTCCTTGTCCTTGAAACGGCAGACGCCGCTGGCGAATTTATACTTGCCTGTGGTCAGTGAGATTGCCGCCACGTAGCCGTTGCAGGAGTACTTGATCCCCTCCCATCTGCTGGGTAGCGGTGTCGGTGAGGCGCTCGTCAGTGTCCCGTTCTCGACGAAACTGTGCACGGTGATGCTGGGATCGTCATTGATGTCGGTGGGGTCAACCGTGGCCGTTCCGCACCGCTTGGCCGTGAAGGTCAGGGTCCGCGCATCGGCGTCAAAAGCCACCATGGTGACGACGATCAGGCAGGCCGCGATCAGGAACAGGGATTTTCTTCTCCTCATAGTTCACCTCCGGGTTTGTTGGTGTTTCAGGATTGAGAAAGTCCGCAATCGCACGCGTATTTCGGAGCACCACAGCCGTTCACTCGATGTACAATCTGGCTGTCTTGACGGCGAGGTCCTTGTCTCGCGGGAAGATATTAGGGTCAGGTCTTGGGGAAGATATTAGGGTCAGGTCTTGTATTTAAGCATTATCTGAAAAGCGTTACTGTAAATGAAATGCTGAAATGCAAGGCCTGACCACAAATATTTTCAATCAAAGTAGAAACTGCAAATCTGAGGGGCGTCCCGGAAATTACCCGTGAGGGGCGTTCCCTAATACGACCTGATTTTACACGGGCTTTGAGCTGACGAACTGGATTATTTTTGCCAGGGCGGTACCCGGACCGAATATTTCGGCGATGCCTTCCGCCTTCAATTTCGGGATGTCGTCGGGCGGGATCGTGCCCCCCAGCACCACCGTCATGTCCCCCGCGCCTTTTTCCCTCAGCAGCCGGACGACCTCGGGGGCCAGGATCATGTGATTGCCCGAGAGCGTGCTCAGACCCACGACGTCGACGTCTTCCTCCAGGGCCGATTTTGCGATGGTTTCCGGGTTCTGGTTTCCCAGGTAGATGACTTCCATGCCGGCATCGCGCAGCGCGCGTGCGACAACGATGCTGCCTCTCCAGTGTGCGTCCAGCCCAAGGCGTGCTATCAGGATCCTGGTCTTTCGGCTCATTCTGACCTCCATGGCTCGCTTCAGAAAAGGGGTGGGTTCCACGTGCCGTAGTGCCGTTTCAGAACGCCCGTTATCTCTCCCTCGGTGATACGGGCCGGGACGGCATCAACGATTACGTCCATCAGGTTTATTCCCTGCTCGCAGGCACGGGCGATATCGGAAAGCGCCTTCTCGACGCCCAAGGCATCGCGCTCTTTTTTGATCCGGACGAGCTTTGCCTCCTGGATCGCGATGGTCTCCGGCACTTCGAAGAGGGCGATGGGAAGGACCTCGTCTTCGATCTGGAAGCAGTTGACACCCACGATAAGTTGCTCGCCCGACTCGACAGTTCGCTGGAAGGCATAAGCGGCGTCGGCAATTTCCCGGTGGATCCACCCTTTGTCCGTGGCCTTGACGATGCCGCCGATCCGGTCGATCTCCCCTAGGAGGCTTTCCATCTTCTCTTCCAGGTCAAAGGTCAGGCTCTCCAGGAAATACGAGCCGCCGAGCGGGTCCACCGTGTGGGTGACTCGGGTCTCGTGCTGAAGGATCTGCTGGGTCCGCAGGGCCGTCAGCGAGGACAGCTCGGTAGGGACGCAGAGCGCCTCGTCATAGGCGTCGGCGTGGATCGACTGGGCGCCGCCCAGCACGGCCGACAGGACCTGGTAGGACACCCGGGCGACGTTGTTCAGGGGCTGTTGGGCCGTGAGCGAAACCCCGGCCGTCTGGACGTGGAATCTCAGGATGAGGGAACGAGGATTCTTTGCACCGAACCGGCTCTTCATGACTTTTGCCCAGAGCCTCCTGGCTGCCCTGTACTTGGCGATTTCCTCGAAGAAGTCGCTGTGGGAGGAGAAGAAAAAGCTCAGGCGGGGGGCGAAGCTGTCGATGTCGTAGCCGCGCCGGATCATCTCCTCCGCGCAGGCGATGGCATTGGCCATGGTGAAGACCACCTCCTGGACCGCCGTGCAGCCGGACTCCCGGTAGTTGTACCCCGCGAAGCTGATGGGGTTCCAGCGCGGGGCATATTTCGCGCAGTACTCGATGCCGTCGCAGCTCAACTTGAAAGACGCCTCGGGCGGCAGGACGCCGGGCGCCACCGTGATGGCCGTCTCCATGAGAAAATCGTTCTGGCTCGTGCCGGTCAGGGCTTCGAGGGGGATGCCCCGGGCCTTTGCGTTCGCGAAGTACATGGATTGGACGGTGATGTTGCAGATGGGCTGACAGGTAACCAGGGAGGTGCTGACTCTGTCGATGGGGATGCCGTCGAAGAGGGCCCGCATGTCCTCGATCGTGTCGATGGAAACGCCGCCCTTCCCGGCGTCGGCGCGGGCATCGGGGTCGGTGGAATCGTAGCCGCGCAGGGTAGGGTAGTCGAAGACGCCGTTGATGCCCGTTGCGCCCTGCCCGAGAAGGAACTTGTAGCGCTTGTTGGTTTCTTCAGGAGGGCCGAAGCCTGCCAGTTGCCGCTGCGTCCAGGTGCGCCCCCGGTACATGGTAGGGTGGGCGCCCCGGATAAAAGGCTCTTCACCGGGAAAGCCCAGGTCCCGCATGTAATCCAGGTGTTCCACATCGACCGGCGTATACAGCGGCTTGACCGGGAGACCCGAGAGCGTGCTGTAATTCCGGTTCTGTTCTTTATGCGCCGCGTAGCAGTTCTCTTGCCACCGCTCCGCATTCTTGCGAACACCCCGAATCGCCGTTTTTTGGAACAGCTCCCTTGGCATGCAGGTCCCCTCCTTATCTAATCATTGTCTTGAATAACCTTTCTCCTCCCCCTCGTCTCTGTCGTAAATGCCTGTATGGCCGTTACAGGATCAACCGGAATGCGATCTTCCCACTGGCCCCATGAACCGATGCCAGTCGGTTTTTCAAAAGTGGTAATTCACACCAACCGTTATCATGTTTGTTGTATAATCAACATCACCTCCATGGATTTGCGGATCTGTCCCAAACCATCGATAGGTCAGATCTGCCGACCAGTTTTTGTTGATCTCGTAATTAACCCCGAGCAATATCTGGTACGCAAAGGATGTGTCACTGTCATCCAGTGGCTGCGTAACGGTACTTCCGAGGATCTGCTGCGTTCTGGTGCCGGAGACGTCAACCGAGGAGACACCCAGGCCGAACCCCAGGTACGGGTGAAACCGCCCCTGAGGGTATCTGACAAGGAAATTCACCATAAAATTGTTCAGCGTTGCATCTCCGCTTACAACGCTCACAGAAGTTCCTGACGACCGGTCGATATCGTGCTTCAGGTAAAAATACTCCATCTCCACAGCGAAGTATTTAAACGAAGGCGGCGTATAGCCGAACTTTGCCCCCAGGACCCAGGTTTCCTGGAGATCTGCGTCGAACTGGTCGTAAAAGACGAAAGTCCACGTCGCGTCCGAGCTAAACGTATAACCCCCAAAGACACCTGCGTAAAACGGACCCGTCTCTTGAGCCTCCGAATTGACGGGGGCCAGTAAAAGGAAAACGGATACAAATAACACCACCGCTGAACCGAATCGCTTTTTCATTTATCCCTCCCCGGATGTGAACAAAATAAAACCCCGCCTCTTCCGAAAGCGGGGTTTTGATCATTTCCTCATGGCAACACCTTGCAAGGGTTGGTTGGTTAAATTGTTAACCTACTGCCATTTCAAGCCTGTAATCGCTGATTTAGATATACGCAAATGGCTGATATGGCAAGTCCTATTTGGTCTGCATGCAGCAAAGAGGAGATATACTGACTGGTCGTTATAGTACGAATACGAGCACGGGAGCACTTGATTCCGCCTTTGAATGAAAACCACAGACCTGGGGGGCGTCCCTAAATCCCCCCTCATACCTCAGCGGCGGAGCCGCCTCAGCGCTTCAAGCCCCATTCATGGAGTTTCTTCGCAGCGGTGCCGAACTGGCCCAACTGGTAGACGGCTGCGCCTGCCGGCGAGAATATGAACGACTCAAACGGTTCAGCGAGCATCTTGTCGAGGTAATCGCAGGGCGCAACGCCCGTGGTGACGTGCGGATCGAAATGCTCGCCGGATGATTTCGGCACAAACGTCGAAACGTAGTCGATCAGCAGCGGGTCGATGACGGGATCTTCCGGTGTCGTGGCGAAGGCGTCCGAGAGTCCGGTTGCCAAAGTGAACGGGGCCACGGCATCAATCAAGTCCTGTTGCAGCTCGCGCAATTCAGGAGTCGGCCTGGCGACAATACCCGCAAGTCCAATGGTGCCGCTCGGGATGTAGTAGTACCTGAAAGCCTCCAAACGCAATCCGAGCAAATTGGTGCCAGCGAAAACCTTTCCGGCTGCAGCATAGATCTTGTCGAGGTCCGCCGTGCGAACGAAACGCTGGAGGAGCGTGATGTGCGGTCGGTGCGCCGCATCCAGCGCGAAACCCGTCGGGAAAACCTTGCGCAGACGGGCGTTGTTGGCTTCGCAACGCCGGAGCATCGTGGCCTCAGGCTCCAGCAGGATGTTAATGGCGGTGACCGAGCTCGGCTCGAACGGGAAAACCTGCTTCCAATCGTCCTTCATGCTGACGACGGTCCAACTGGCTCTCTTCGCCTGCTCGTAAAGAGCCGGCGTGAAGGCCCCGAGCTGGGGCGTGGGCATGCCCAGTACCGGGCCGTATGCGTATTCGCGTGCCGCGTCATCGTGCAACACGAGCAGTCCGAATCGCGCGCCGCTGCCGCCCTGCGTGTATTCCAGCATCTGCTGGTCACCCACGGAATTGCCGAATGCGGCAATGGGCCGGCGGCCGATATGCTGGTTGATGGCGACGGGCTTGCCGGCCTTGTCGTTATTGAAGTTCAGTTGCGGCAGGCGCAAGAGAACCGGTTTGCCGTCGCGCATCTCGAACTTGGCCTTGATGCTGCTGCCGATGACCTGCTCCGGCGGGACGCCGTATACGCGCTCCGCCCATGGACGCAAGAACTCGATGCCGCCGCCCGTGACGATGAAGTTCTTGAACCCGCTGGCGCGCAGGTAAGCGAGCAGTTCGAGCATCGGCTTATAGGTCATTTCGGTGAAGAGCTTGCCGGTCTTCGGATGCTTCGCGGTGGCGATCCAATCCTCCACGATCCGCCCGAACTCCACGGTGGTCATGCCCGCGTGGGTGGCCATGACTATTTCGAGAAGCGCGTGGTCGCCGCCGGCGAGCGTGGCCCTCAAATCCCCTTTGAGCAGCGAGGCGAACGGTTCCTTGGTCTTCCACTCGGGGTGCTGCGACGCAAGGGCCTTCACACGGTCGCGTGCGAAGTACACCTGCACGGGCACCGGCTGCTCGCACCAGAGCGTCCCGTCGTTGTCGAAGGCGGCGATTCGTTCGGGGACGGGGACAAAGGATGGCGAGCCTTCCTTTGTCACCTTCTCGACGAAGCTTAAGACTCTCTGCTTTGTCGGCCCGTCGTTCCAGGATGGAAGAGGGTCGGCGGCCAAGGCCGCGTCTGCGAACGACAGCGGACCGGGCACTACTTCGGTAAGCGAGTCTTTTGTCATGGCAATCTCCTGATATCACTGTGTTAATAACGGCTGCCCATCACGACGCGCCCGCGACCGCCCGCAGCACGGGCATTGGAGCAGGGCTCTGGCGACGGCGCGCGCCAGGCGAAAGCGGCGCGTCGCGATCGACCAGGGTAGGTGGCGTTGCGTCGGCGCCAGCCCCGCGCGGACGGAAGGCGGCGGGTAAGGCAGGCGTTTCGAATCGAGCGAAGGTTCTTTTATCGCCGGACTGGCGCTCCAACATCAGAAACCCGAAGGCCGCGACACACAGACTGGCATGACGATGGAAGCCTCCCCCGTTGCGTCTCTCGAAGTGGCCCAGGACGAATTCTTGTTTGAGTTCCAGGTAATCGGGGAAGAAGTTAGGGTCAGGTGTTGTATCTAAGCATTATCTGAAAAGCGTTACTGTAAATGGAATGTTGAAATGCATAGACCTGACCCCGATTCTTCCCCCGCTCGGGATTCCCGATGGAGCCTACTTCAGAAGCGAAAATCCGATCTTGCTTTTACCGCCCGATGCCTTTGGCTGATTTCCGCTGTAAAGAACAAGGGCCATCTCGTTGCGAAAAGCGGTGACGCTGATCCGTGACCGGTAATGGTTGTCCTCGCCGAAATTGTATTCCCCGAAGAACGTGGTGGGCCCCTTCACGATCTTCCCTGCGGGATTCAGGATGACGGCGGTGAGCCCGTTATCCGGCGCCATGACAACCAGCACGTTTCCGTTGCTGAGCCGGGCAGGATAAAGGTTCATGACGGAATTGACGGGCAGGTTCTGCGTTGCGACGACATTGCCGGCGTAGTCGATCACGCTCGCCTTCGGCAACCCCCTGTCGTCGAGGAAGATGACCATGGCGTTGCCGTCGGCCAGAGTGACGGCGGACAGCGCGGAGAATTTGCCGCTGTAGAACTTCTTTTCCTGCCTGAGGATATTGCCCGTCTGGTCGATGACGGAGCTGACAGCTCCGTTGAACTCATAGGCTGTAAAAATCATGCCTCCCGGCAGAAGGGTTGTGGCCAATTGCTTCACGTGACCCTTTCTCGTGAACGATTTGGGTTGGGATACGATCGCCCCTTCGGCGTTGACGACGACGAACAGGCATTGCCCGGCCATGTGGTCCCAGAGCGCGTCCGAGGCAGGCCGCTCCGGCTCGTAGAAGGCGATCAGGGTGGACATGCCGCCCGGCAGCCGGACCGCCGAAAAACGGTGGGCATTCTTCGGGCTGAACACAACGGGGCCCTTGATAATCTTCATCTGGGAATTGTACAGGACAAATTTCCCCCGCTGGTCGCGCCTGTCGATGTATGCCAGCATGATGTTCCCGTTGGCGAAGGGCAGGGCGGTGTTGTAGGCGATGAGTTCGTCTTTCCACCGGTCCGTATAGGGTACGACGGCCGAGGCAGGCTGCAGAGACTCGGTGAAAAGTGCTGCCGTCCCGATCAGCCTGTCGCCCGGATCGAGGCTCTCCCAGGCTCGCACGACGTATCCGTTGTCCAGGAGGGCTGCGCTGACGCTGGTCGGTAGTTTAATGGGGTTGTCCGTCTTGAGATCGACCGTGCCAACGAGGCTGACTGCCGTCGGGTCGATTCGGACCTGCTGGACGGGGCTTGACTGGGCCTTGGTGGCTGGCTGAGGCGCCGTCATGGTTTTAGCGGGTTCTGTTTTCTGGGGGAATTTCAGTGGTGCCTGCTGGGCGAAAGCGGGCGAAAGGTGGAGGGCGAAGAATACCACGAGTGTAACAGCGGCCGCGATGGATCTACCCATACCTGCCTCCTTTAGTCAGTCTGAATGCAGTTCATCTCAATAAAATACAAGTGAAGGACGGTTGAAAGTCACGAATGTGTCAATACAAGACCCTAGGTCTTCACCAATGCCTATGAGATCGCATTTTACTTCTTTTTCATCTGTTTCTTTACTGATTTAATGAAACGTCCAAAGCCCCTGTCCTTCTTCCGTTTATCCAGATAGGACATCTCGTAGTACTCAGACTCTTTCTTTAGCTTGATATAGTTGGAATAGCGCTCATTACTCAATTCACCGCTTTCGACCGCAGCGCGTACGGCACATCCAGGCTCGCGTTCATGGCTGCAGTCGGGGTAGCGACAACGGGTAGAAAGACTGACAAGGTCTTCAAACCCGCTGCTGACTCCATCACCGGCCCCGAGAAGGCCGAGTTCTCGCATACCCGGTGTATCAATTAACATTGCACCTTCGGCAAGACTGATAAGCTGACGACGTGAAGTCGTATGAGTGCCTTCCCCTGTGCCACTGACGGCCTTTGTGTCAAAAACATCCCGGCCCAAGAGGCGATTGATCAAGGTCGTTTTGCCGACACCGGATGACCCGAGCAGACAATAGGTCTTTCCGGGGCAGAGTGTCTGCTGAAACTGGTCAAACCCAACACCGCTGATGTTGCTGAGGGCGAGCACTCTCGCACTGGCGACAGAACTGACGATCGCAACTTTCTGTTCCAATTCATTCCGGGGGATTAAATCGGTCTTCGTGAGAATGACGATCGGTTCAACATGACCGTCCGCCGCCATGATGAGGTAACGATCCAAACGTCGGGGATTGAAGTCAAAATGGCATGACTGAACAATGAAAGCTGTGTCGATGTTGGCTGCTATCATCTGGATATCGATCTTGTCGCCTGCGGTTTTGCGGCGCAAGAACGTCTTTCGTGGAAACACGTTATGGATGATTGCTGCAGTATTATTGTTGTAGTATTGCGCCGTGACCCAATCGCCGACACATGGTATGTCGACTGAACTTTCAATCCGATAGGAAAACTTCCCTGCGAGTTCAGCCGGGACTTCTCTCGATTCGTTTCTTATCAGGTAGCCGCCGCGATCAACTGCCGATATGCGAGCAATGCCTGTAACTTCCTCGTGGAGATCACCCATATGCGACGTAAACCAATCGTCAAAACCTAAATCGCTCAACACCATAACGTCACCGAATGATTGATATGCACACTGCGTCTTTACTAAAAATTTGCGATCAAGATACAATACTCAAAAGAAGACTGGGGTCAAGTCTTGCAATATCGGTTACGTATCAGAGGTCAATTACATACTTGGAATTCAAGACCTCATCGTCCCTCGCAGCCCAAGAAGCTAGCCGAAAACCATCTTCCTGAGCACCCCAAACGCGGCGCGTACAGGCCCCATCTTGGGGAAACGACTGTTGGCGAGCAAAGTGCGCAGCCGTTGGGCATCGTTGTCTGTCGGTCTACTTTCCAAAACCAGATCTGTTGTCAATTGACCGGAAAGGAGCGCCATGCCCACACCGCTCCCACCACCATATCCGATGTTCAGAATGACATTCGGGTTGCTTTTCGAGCATTGTACGATTGGAGCGTCCGAAGTGGTCTGCTGCACCGCCCCACCCCATGCCCCCTCCAAGGAGACGGATTCGAGGAACGGAAACCGCCGCAGCATTTCCTTGTGCAGCTTGCTAAAGGACGGTAAATGGCGATCGTCCTCTGGCGTGACCTGGGATGCTCGATCTATGCCGTTGAATATCAGCCGATTCTCATAAATGCGGCCGATGTAAAAAGAAAAGGCTGGGTCGCCGAATGGCGTGCGAGTTTGCGAGATACGATCAAGCATGTCGGGTTTCAGCGGTTCGGTTGCCAGCATATAGGTATGCTGGGTTGAGGTCGCTGGAATTTCTACGTCAAGCATCAGAGAGTTTGTGTAGGCATTTGTGGCCAGGATCACCTTCTGGGCAGTCAGCGTGGCGCCATCGGCAGCGATCAGTTGCACGCCCCGGCTTGTGGAACGAATCGTCTTGATGGGTGTGTTCTCGTAGATCCGTGCATCCTGGTCAAGGCAGCGCTGTCGCAAACCTCGTGCAAGCTGGTAGGGCTGAATGCTCACAAACTCATAGGCCATGCCGGCGATTGCCGGGTAACCTACAAGCTGGGTCATCTTTTCCTTCTCGAAGAACTCGCAGTGCAGGCCAATCGCCTGGTAGCGCTGCATGATCCAACGAAGGGCGGCCACTTCCAGGAGGTTCCGAGCGGCAAGTAGATGTCGTGATGGAGTCCACGCACAATCTATCGCTTCGTTCGCGACCCATCTGCCCAGTTGAACGATGTTGTCTCTGCAGAATTGAGAAGCCCAACGGATGTCACCCAGGCGCTGGGGATCATCGAAATCATCAAGCAGCCAATGGACCGGAGGCAAACTTATCACCCAGCCGGCATTGCGGCCGCTTGCTCCAAACCCGATGTGTTTCGCCTCGACAAGCGCGACGCTCAGGTTGGGCTTGCTGGACTTGAGATGTTGTACAGCCGAAAGCCCCGCAAACCCACCACCAACAACAGCCACATCTGCGAATTGCGCTCCAGATAACGATGGCGATGTCGCGATCTGTGAATCGAACCAGTATGAGGTCTTGAACGGGAAATCGGTCATTCGTTTTTTCCGTCTTGCTCGGTGGGCTAACGCCAGGCGTCAAACGCGCCTGGAAGCGGGAGCGGAGCGGACGCTGGAAGGCGCCGCCTGCACGCCTTGGTTAGGCAAAGGTTCTGGCACGGAGGCCGGGCACTCCGGCTGCTGACCCCCTGTCTTCCACGCAGCCGCAACGTTTCTACTCATGCACGTCTCCTTCCGGAACTGTCGCGTCGTTGAGCGCATCTCAGCATATACGGCGCCGCGAATCCAGACATAATTTTCACGATTGCTTTCGACAAAAAGCGACTTAGAATTCGATGCGGCGCATGCGTGCCACGAGGGGCATCACGGCGAAGGTAGGCAAATATCGATATTAAATCTCACGTGACTTTTTCCTGTTGTTCCACTCGGTATGAATGAAAACTGCAAATCTGAGGGGCGTCCCCTAATACGCAGTCCCCTCCAAATACAAACCTGCCCTTCTATCTTCCGTGGAACTCCATCAGTCCGGGAAACGTATTTAAAGTGTCCAGGTAAAAATACCGATCAATCGCTTGTAAACCAATATTTCCCCTGTTCGTTTACTATGGTAGAATATTTACTGTCAGTAGCCCTGACACAACCCGGTTCATTAAACACTAAAAAAAAGAGGAACCTACCATGAAACATTTTCTTTTCATCATCATGATGATGCTTGTTGTCAGTTCAGCTTATGCCGCCGATGTCGGGGTGTCAGTCAGTGTCGGCCAGCCTGGCTTTTATGGCCGCATTGACATCGGAAATTATCCTCAACCGGAAGTTATCTACGCACAACCCGTCTTGATTCATGCAGCTCCTGCCGGGGTTGTCTATCAACCGATGTACGTGCACATACCTCCCGGTCATGAGAAACACTGGAGCAAGCACTGCGCCAAGTATAATGCCTGTGGCCGTCCCGTCTATTTCGTGCGCGATAGATGGTACAATGACGTTTATGTGCCCCAGTATCAGGCGCGTCATGGGAAGGGGAACGACGACAAACATAACGGGAAAAAGGGAGGGAAAAAGGACAAAGACAATCATGGGCATGGCAAGGGCCATGATTAAAGCCGCAGCGACTCAGTTTGAGCACGCTATTCCGACAATTGGGTCATAAGGGAAATAAAGGCAGGGACAGAAATGGCCCTGCCTTTACTTATTCAACAGAACAAAATTGACCGTCTCTCCCGCAAACTTCGCAAGTAGCAAATCTGAGGGGCGTCCCCTAAATCCACCCTTTCTCCTATTTCGATCCTTTCCCCTGGACGATCCACTCGGTGATCCGGCTCACCACCTGCTGCTCGATTCCGTTGAAGCCGTGATAGGCCATCGCGTGACAGGGATCGCCCTTGCTTTGCCCCCCTTCAACCGGGATCAGTTCCTTGCGGGGAGAGGCTGTCAACCCGTCCATCAGCCTCGGCATGTCGTCGTATTTGCAGAGGTTGCACCCGTCCCATTTGTGATGGACGACGAGGGTCGGGATGCGGATCTTTCCCAGCGGCATTGCTGGGACGGGCCGAGATCCCCTGTCGTCGGTCAGAATGGTCGACGTCAGGACGAGACCGTCCGGACCGCCCTCAGCCGGCGGCAGCTCCGTGGCGATGTATGCGGCGGATTGCGTTCCCCGGCTGGTGCCGACGAGCCAGACCGGGACCCCGGCCTGCTTCTTCAGCCACGCGATGACGGCCTTGATGTCTGCTGCGTGTTCCGGCGTCTGTCGGAAGCCGCCCAGGAAGGGAGGGCTCTGGCGGTCGGAAGGCGCATCCACCACGGCGACGGCAAGGCCGCCGGCGGCAAACATCTGCCTCGTGCGTACGACAAAATTGTTGTCGCCCCATTTCATGGACCCCTCGGGGGAGATCTGCAAGCCCCCGTGGCCCCCCGCGAGAAGCACGACGGCGGCAGTCCGGGTTTCGGGCATGAGCACGATCATCCGCTGGGTGACGCCGGGTCGCGTCGGGATGTCGACGACGCGCTGCGCCTGCGCCCATAGCGGACCTGCGAAAACCAGCAGTCCAAGCTGCATCAGGAGGATGATTCGAGTCATACGGAATCCCCTTTGATCATGTCTGAGGGTTCATATCCTCGGTGGACAGGTGCCGATCTTCATGCATGTACATGTCGATGTGCAGGAGTGACCAACAAGTCTGCGCTATATGAAAACTGCAAATGGGGGGGCGTCTCCTAAATTACTTCAAGGTAAATTCTAATCTGTCGTGGATAAAGATTTGACCCTTTCTTGCCCGCCAGCCCGTAAAGACCTGACCCCGGATCTTATGAGATCACACCGCGGCTTCTATTTTTTGCTCTTTGCGTGATTGATGCACGCGTGACCGCCGCTGTGCCCGCTATTCAGGCAGCAGCCGAGTCCGCAGTGACATTTCCCGAGGCAGTATCTGGATGTCTTGGTCGGTTTTTTCGCCGCTTTTTTCGGAGTCGCTTTTTTCGCTGGAGTTTTCTTTGCTGTCGCCTTTTTTGGTGCCGCCTTCTTTGCCGCTGGCTTCTTCGTTGCCATGTCCCGAACCTCCTTTATTTGATGAGTCGCTTTATTCGATGTGCGATCGAGCGGTCTTGATGGCAATATCCTTATCTTTCGTGAAGAACCGCCACTCCATGCCCGTTGTGTGGATGCCGGCCTTCCTGTCCTGCCCCCTGCAATAGTACCAGTGTCGGTAGCGCTCGACCGTGGAGAAGAGGAGTGCTTCTTCGCGCAGAGGATCGTCTTAGACGGGCCCTATTCTAGAACTTCATACCCACCATCGCGCCGATTTCCGTCGTGTTGTTTTTTGGCTCGTAACCCCTGTAGGTTGTGCCCCCGGCGGTAAAGATCGAGTCATCGGATTGACTGATGTGCCAATAGCGGATGAACGGCTCGAAGAGGATTGACGAGGACGTGAACTTCTTTTCGATACGAATGGCGCCTCTTATGCCGTAACCCTGATCCTGCTGATTGTCGACGTCGGGATAGAGGGGGCTTGCGTCGCTTAAATCACTGTATTGCTTGCCATACCAAAGGTAGTCGAATTCAGCCTCCGCCGCGATGGTCCAGCCTTCCGGAAGTATTTTGATGATGCTGATTCCAACAGGACTGTACCAGAAATTCGATTCCCGATTGTAGCCTCGGGCGCCGGTTGTTGTGATCATCCCGGAGGAGTCATCCCGGAGAACGCGATAGCCGAGGCCGATGTATGGCGTGATAGTGAACGTCGGATCAATGATGAAATCATACCCCAACAACCCTCGCATTTCCCAGTGCTGGTTGGGAATGCCGTCCAGCTTGCCTGAGTTTTCGTAATCCACTTCGCCGTACGCGACAAGCAGGCTGGCCTTGAACATGACCTTGTCATGGTACGTGTAAGCAAGGCCGAGCCCGTACATCATCCCCGCTTCATTCATAAAGTCAGGCTCTTCGTATTCTTTATGAAAAACTTCCAGACCAATTTCAAATGAATGAACAGGAAAGAGAGACTTGGGGGAGGACTTGGGGGAGGGTTTGGTGCTTTCCCCCGTCTTGATGAAATTGTCGACCTCGCTGAATTTGCGCGTGACGATCTGACCGTCTTTCGTTCGGATGGTGACTTCATCGGCATTGGCCTTGAAGACAGTACCCTCGATGACGGACCCGTCATTGAGCCGAATACCAATGACATCTGGCATCTCCTGCGCAAGCGCAGCGGTGAATGTGAAGGGATAAAGAAGAAGTGCAGCCAGGACCAGAAGCAGACCATTCCGAGACAGGACAACGCGTTTAATCTTCATTTCTTTTCCTCCTTTGAAGGCATGCTCAATGAAGATGCGATTGCTGTTTCGTTGTTATGCTATCCAGGATTTCGGTGTGAATTTATCACTATGGGCGTGAAAATGCAATCTAAGTGGAAACCGAAAATCTGAGGGGGGGTCCCCAAAACCACTCGGGGTATCAAACAAGAATGTCATGCCATCTATGTTGAAAGGCAAGTAATTTTTCAGCGAGCAGGTAATGGCTTTTTGCTCACGAGCAGTTGCAATCCTTCAATCAGCCTTCTATTTGCAGACAGGTCGGGGCCGCTGCATGATCTTTATCAGATGGAAGGAACGTGGGCACGTAACCTGTGAAGTGGCAGACATCATGGTCAATGAGCTGCAGGCATGACAGTACGTTGACCCACGGCAATTCGATTATCGGATTGCGTATGCTCAAGCCACATTCATCGCATAGCGATGACGGGTGTTCAAAACGAAACGGATGCGATTCAACAGCTTACGGGCGATCTTGACGACGGCTTTGGTTCGACGCGTTCTTTGACAATACGTTTCATAGGCCAGTGCCAGGGAGGGGTCCTTTCGCAACGCCGTCCACGAGCATTCGATGAGCAGGGAACGAAGCATCTGGTTGCAGCGTCGGGTGATGTCGCCTACGCCCTGCTTTTCCCCGCTGCCGTGCGTGTCAGGCGTCAGCCCCACATAGCCGCAGAGCTTGTCGAGCGAGGCGAACCGAGAGAGTTCCCCGAGTTCGGTCAGAAAGACCATCGCGCTCAGGGTACTGATCCCCGGGATGGATTTCAGCAGATGGACGCCTTCGCGGTAATCGTCGGTGCGCGACAGCAACAGAATGTCGCGATTCAGCTGAGCAATGATTTGACGTAACTGCATCAACTCCGTCAAATACGCCCTCATGGCCAGATTGCCGCTTTCCCGTTCAAAGCGCAGGCCCTCTAGCCAGCGGATGTAGTTTCGGGACCAGCTCCGGGACTCCTCCGGGGTCGGAAAACCGTAGAAGAGAAGCAGGGACTTGATCTGATTCTTGCAGCGCGTTTGTTTGCGAACCATCGCCTGGCGCGTCCGGATCAGGCCACGATCCTCCGTTCTCGCCCGAGTGGGAACATGGATCCCTTCGACTTGAGCGCTTCGAAGACAGCGGGCGAGTTTGCGGCTGTCGCTTCGATCGCCTTTGCGACGCCGCTCCTTATCCCGGGTCGGCACATCGGCCGGGTTGGTGACCATGCAGACGATGCCGTTTTCCACAAGTCGATCATGGACCCAAAAACCGCAGTAGCCGGCTTCGTACACCGCACGGTAAGACGCACCGGGAAAATGGCGGTGCAGGTAAGAAACCAGAGGCGCCACCTCCGGCAACTGAGTGAAGGTTTTATGTTCCAAATGCTCCAGGAAAAGGCTCACGGTCCAGCTCTTCTTATGAACATCGATGCCGATGTAAATGGTTTGACCGCTGAAGTCGACTCTGTTAGCGTGTTCCATGGCAAGTCTCCTTTCGGTATGAGATTTTTTGTGGCAAAAAAACCTATACCGTAAAAGCTGAGACTTGCCTCTATTTTTTCAAACATAGGACCTGTGAATACGGGCATCCATCTTGGATTCCCTCTTTCGAGGGAATGACAAATTCGAAGCAAGCTTCGGGGAATTGCATCCGTAGTGATTAAAGATCATTGAAATAATATGATTGCAATAAGCTCGAGGTTCTTGTCCCCGACATTTTGAATAGAATGAAACTCGCCGTGGCCCGTGCGAACCACGTCGCCTTTCCTTACAGTCGTTTCAACGCCATTGTCATTTACAATGCCTTCTCCTTCCAGTACATAATATAACTCAAAGTCTCCCTCGTGCTGGTGATAACCGATAGAATTCCCCGGTTCTATTACCTCTCTTGCACAGAGCCGTCCCTTACCCGACAATTCCTCTTTCTCAAGCAAATGGAACAGCTTTATGGCTCCCTTTCCTTCCTTGAGTCCATGAATGCGTTCTTCCCGCATCTCATTGCTTCGTCTGATCATTCTCTATCACCTCTCTACGTGGGAGTTTCTTGCGATAACAGGGGACGAAGGGGGGTAGGTTCAGTGAAAAATTTAGGGTCAGGTCTTGTATTGAATCATTTCCGTAATTGCTTCATAAAAAACCCCGCACTCTGTTCGAGTAACGGGGTTTTTTATATCGTTCGTTCAAGGTTAGTTCCCATCAAAAAGAAAGGTGATTAGTTAAATAGTTGTTAGTTGATTAGGGAAGACCTCCACTGAATTGGTTGATTGGGTAATTGGTTGACTGGTTAACTGGGGAAAGGGCCATAAAAAATCCCCCTCTAACAAATCCCCCTCGATCCCCCTTTACGAAAGGGGGAGGGTTGGAGATTTTCCCGTCTCTCCCCCGGGGGCCTCTTTCGAGACCCCCGAAGGTAAAGATGAAAGGGAGAGATGGAGTTGGGGAAATGGTCCTGTTTCAAATCCCTCGCGAGGAGAGGGACTCGTTATTCTGATTTAAATCCCCCTCTATCCCCCTTTTTCAAAGGGGGAAGTTAGAGGATGGGGTGTAGGTTGGCGTTAATTTACTATTTTTTTTCTTTCTTGGCTACTTTTTTTTCACCCTTTAAAATATCCTTCACTTTGGCCAGGGCCTTGTCGATGTTTTCGGGCTGGGTGCCGCCGGCCTGGGCCATGTCGGGTCGGCCGCCGCCGCTGCCGCCCACGATGGGGGCGATCTCTTTGACGATGTCGCCTGCGTTGAACTTGCCCGCGAGATCCTTCGTGACCATGCAGAGCAGCATGGCCTTCTCGCCCACTTGGCTTCCCAGGCAGATGACGCCGGAGCCCATCTTGTCGCGCAGCTTGTCGCCGAAGTCGCGCAGGGCCTTGACATCGGAGACCTCGACCTTCTCGGCCAGGAGCTTCACCTCGCCCACTTTCTTGGCCTTCTTGATGATGTCGCCCGATTCCTTCGCGGCGAGCTTTCCCTTGAGGCCCTCGATCTCGCGCTCCAGGTCGCGCTGGTGCTTCATCATCTTGTCGATGCGGTCGGCCACTTCGAAGGGGTTGGCGCGCAGCATGTTGGCGACCTTTTTCAACTCGTGATCTTCCTTCTTGATGAACTTCACGGCCTCGGGGCCCGTCACGGCCTCGATGCGGCGCACGCCGGCCGCCACGGCCGACTCGCTGACGATCTTCAGCACGCCGATGTTTCCCGTGCGGGTCACGTGGGTGCCGCCGCAGAGCTCGGCGCTCACCTTGCCCATCTGGACGACGCGGACCTTGTCGGCGTACTTCTCGTCGAAGACGGCATGCGCCCCCGTCTTCATGGCCTGCTCCTTGTCGAGGATGCTCGTCTTGACGGGGAGGTTGGCCTGGATGAGCTCGTTGGCGATCGTCTCGATCCGGTCCAGTTCGTGGTCCTCGATGCGGGAGAAGTGCGTGAAGTCGAAGCGCAGCCGCTCGGGGTTTACGAGCGAGCCCGCCTGCTTGACGTGATCGCCCAGCACGTTGTGCAGGGCCGCGTTGAGCAGGTGTGTGGCCGAGTGGTTGGCCTCGGTCGCCCTGCGGGTGTTCTTCTCGACCTTGAGGTGGACCGAGTCGTTTACGCGAATGGTGCCCTTCTTGAGCTTTCCGATGTGGGTGATGAGGTTCTCGTCGGGGCGCTGGGTGTCCCAGACCTCGAAGAGGAAGTCCTCGCCCTCGATGACGCCCGTGTCGCCCACCTGGCCGCCCGTCTCGCCGTAGAAGGGCGTCTGGTCGGTGAAGATCTCTGCGTTGGTGCCCTCGGTGATGACGTCCACCTCGTCGTCCTTCTTGAGGATGGCCGTCACGAAGGAGGTGGTCTCGGTGACCTCCTCGTATCCCACCAGCTCGGATTTGATTCCCTTGAGCGAGAGCTTCTTGTAGCTGTCGGCCACGGCGGATTCGCCGCTTCCCTTCCAGCTCTCGCGGGCCTTCTCGCGCTGGGCCTCCATCAGCTTCTCGAAGCCCTCCATGTCGAGGGTGAGCCTGTCCTTCTTCACGATGTCTGCCGTGAGATCGGACGGGAAGCCGTAGGTGTCGTAGAGCTTGAAGACGACCTCGCCGGGGATGACGGCGCTGCCCACGGCCTTGAGCTTGGCCACCTCGTCGTTGAGGATGCGCAGGCCCGTGTCCAGCGTTTCGAGGAAGCGCTGCTCCTCGTTGAAGATGACCTTCTGGACGAAGGCCATCCGGTCGACGATCTCGGGGTAGGCGTCCTTCATGACGTCCACAACGGAGGTGACAACTTCATTGAGGAAGGGCTTGTCGAAGCCCAGGAGCTTGCCGTGCCGGCAGGCGCGGCGCAGGATGCGCCTCAGCACGTAGCCGCGGCCCTCGTTGGAGGGCAGGATGCCGTCGGCAATCAGGAAGAAGACGGCGCGGGCGTGATCGGCGATGACGCGCATGGAGACGTCGTTGTCGGGGTTGTCGCCGTATTTTTTGCCGGCGAGCTTGGCGATATGGTGGATGATCGGGGTGAAGAGGTCCGTGTCGTAATTGGTCTTCTTGCCCTGGACGATGGCCGCCAGGCGCTCGAGGCCCATGCCCGTGTCGATGTTGGGCTTGGGAAGGGGCGTGAAGCTGCCGTCGAGGTTGCGGTCGAACTGCGTGAAGACGTGGTTCCAGATCTCGAGGTGCCGGTCGCAGGTGCACTCGACGTTGCAGCCGGGCTGCCCGCAGCCTACCTCGGGGCCCTGGTCGTAGAGGATCTCGGAGCAGGGGCCGCAGGGGCCCGTCTCGCCCACCATCCAGAAGTTGCTGTCCATGCCCATGCGGACGATGCGATCGGCGGGCACGCCCTCCTGCTTGTTCCAGATCTCGAAGGCCTCGTCGTCGTCCTTGAAGATCGTGATGTACATCTTCTCTTTCGGAAGGCCCATGACGTTGATCAGGAAGTCCCAACCCCAGGCGATGGACTCCTTCTTGAAGTAATCGCCGAAGGAGAAGTTGCCGAGCATCTCGAAGAAGGTGTGGTGGCGCGCCGTGTAGCCCACGTTTTCCAGGTCGTTGTGCTTGCCGCCTGCGCGCACGCACTTCTGGGAGCTTGCCGCCCGGTAGTAACCGCGGTCCTCCAGACCCAGGAAGCAGTCCTTGAACTGAACCATTCCCGAGTTGGTGAAGAGAAGCGTCGGGTCATCCTTGGGGATGAGCGACGAGCTGGCGATGACGGTGTGGCCCCTCTCCTTGAAGTACTCGAGAAATTTCGCCCTGATCTCACTCGATGTCATGTACGATTCCCTCCTCGTATTGTGCCGAGTTATATTCCGTACGATCCCCCTCTCCCTCGACGGGAGAGGGCAGGGGTGAGGGTGGATGGTTTTATTTCCCCCTCACCTTTATCCTCTCCCGCCGGGGGAGAGGAAATCGAATGTGTTAGTCCTCGCCAATCTCACTCGATGTCATGTACTATTCCCTCCTCGTATTTTCCCAGGTAATCGAGAATAAGTCCCAGATGATAGCCTTTGCCCTGCAGCGTCCGGGCAAGGGCCAGTCTCTCTTTTTTACTGAGGCCGTCGATGCCTCGGCCCTGGAGCTTCTTGGCCGCGGACCGCGCGATCCCTTCCATCGCGGGAAACTCCTCGCGGACCTCGCGGATGGCCGCCTTGGCCGCCTCGCGGTCGATGCCCTTTTCCCGCAGCTGCTCCTCGATCTTGCGGTCCCCGTAGAGGCGGTTCACGGCGAGGTGCCTGGCCCGGTTGATGGCAAAGGCCTCGTCGTCGAGATACCCCAGCTCGCCGAGATTTTCAAGCACTCGTTCGATGGCGGCTTTCGTGAAGTCCCTCTCGGCGAGTTTCTTCCGCAATTCCGCCCGGCTGCGGCTCCGCAGGGCCAGCAGCCGCAAAGCCCGTTCCCTGGCCCTTTTGTATTGGAGGTGGTCCTCCATTTACTTTTTCTTCTCTTTTTCTTTTTCCGGCGTTTTTTCTACCGGCGGTGCGGCTTTCTTTATCCCGAATTTCTCGCGGACCTCGTCCTCGATTTTGGCCATAAGCTCCTTGTTGTCCTTGAGGGCGAGGCGCACGTTCTCCCGGCCCTGGCCGAGGCGGTCGCCCTTGTAGGAGTACCAGGTGCCGCTTCGCTCGACGATGTTGTTGTTGACGGCCAGATCCAGCAGGTCGCCTTCTCTCGAGATCCCCTCGCCGAAGATGATGTCGAACTCGGTCTCACGGAAGGGCGGGGCGACCTTGTTCTTCACGACCTTGACGCGCACGCGGTTGCCCACGACGTTTTCGCCCTGCTTGAGGGCCGTGATCTTGCGGATGTCGAGGCGCATGGAGGCGTAGAACTTCAGGGCGTTGCCGCCGGTCGTCGTCTCGGGGTTGCCCATGAACATGCCGATCTTCATGCGAAGCTGGTTGATGAAGATGACGCAGGTCCTGGACTTGCTGATGGTGCCCGTGAGCTTGCGGAGGGCCTGGGACATGAGGCGCGCCTGGAGGCCCATCTGGGCATCGCCCATGTCGCCTTCGAGCTCGGCTTTGGGGACGAGGGCCGCCACGGAGTCGATGACGAGGACATCGAGGGCGCCGCTTCGCACCAGCGTCTCGGCGATCTCGAGGGCCTGCTCGCCCGTGTCGGGCTGGGCGATGAGCAGGTTGTCCACATCGACGCCGATCTTGCGCGCGTAGCTCATGTCGAGGGCGTGCTCCGCGTCGACGAAGGCCGCAAGGCCGCCCATTTTCTGGGCCTCGGAGACGATGTGAAGGGCCAGTGTCGTCTTGCCGCCCGACTCGGGGCCGTAGATCTCGACGACGCGCCCCCGGGGGATGCCGCCCACGCCGAGGGCCATGTCGAGGCTCAGCGATCCCGTGGGGATCACGAGCACGTCGATGATCTCCGCGCCGCCCAGGCGCATGATGGAGCCCTTGCCGAACTGCCGCTCGATCTGGGTGATGGCAAGCTCTACTGCCTTTTCACGGTCCGATTCGTGTGATGCCATATTGTTCTTTTCCCTCCTGGAGGTTGTGATCGATTGTTAATTCATTGTCATTACGAGCCGAGCCTCTGGAAACCCAGTTCCCTGATCTCCCTCTCCCTGAAAAAATGCTCCTCGCAATGACAGAACAGGGTGCTCCTCCTAAGAAACAGCAACAGGAATCATGTGTCATTACGAGCCGAGTCTTGCGAGGCGTGGTAATCTGCCATTAAGAATAAAATAACGAAGATCGCCACGCTGCGCTCGCGATGACCCATGTTTTATATTTCACCCGCCCAGCTTGAACTTCGCAAGGGCTGAGTACTCGGGGCCTGCGGGTTTCAGATCGCTCCGGAAGAGGATCATCTCTTTGGCTGTAAAGGAGCCCGCCTCAAAGTCCTTGTGGCTCTCGATGGCCTTGTCGAGGCCGTCGATCTTCCGGTCGGCCTTCATGCGCCCCAGCGTCAGGTGTGGCCGGTAGGGCCTCTCCTCGCGCGGGAATCCCGAGGCCTCGAGGGCCGCTTCGATTTCGGCCTGCATGGCCGTGAGCTCCTTCAGTCCCGTCGTGATCCCCACCCAGAGGACGCGGGGCCTCGCCAGGTTCGGGAAGACGCCCATCGTCCCGACGGCGATGGGCATCGGAGCGAACTCCGGCGCCTTCGCTTTCAGGGTATCCTCGATGCTGCGGATGTCGCGCTCGGTCATGCTCCCGAAGAATTTCAGCGTCAGGTGGGTGCTTCCCTTCTTTGCCCAGCGCACGACACCCGTCATCGACCGGTCCAGGCGGTACTGGAGCCGCTCGAACTGCTCGAGGACCTCCTTCGGGATCTCGATGGCCAGAAACGTCCGGATCGTGTTGTCATTGGACATGGTCTTCCCCCGTCAGGAACCTGCGCGTGAGCTCGAGGGCCCACTCGGTCGTGATTTCCTTCACCCGCCTGCGATCCCACTTGAAGGTGAAATCGCGGCAGAGGGTCCGCTTGCCGTCGGAGACGGCGATGAAGATGGTGCCCACGGGCTTTTTGTCCGTGCCGCCCGCGGGGCCGGCAATACCCGTTGTCGAAACGCCGATGTCGGTGCCGCTTGCCTTCCGCACGCCCTCGGCCATGAGGATGGCCACTTCTTTGCTCACGGCGCCGTGCTCTTTCAGGACTTCCTCGGGCACGCCCAGCAGCTCCGTCTTCGATCGGTTGCTGTAGGTCACAACGCCGCGCTCGAAGTAGGCCGAGCTGCCCGGCACATTGGTGATCCGGTCGGCCACGAGGCCGCCCGTGAGCGACTCGGCCACGCTGATCGTGAGCTTTCGCTCCGTGAGGAGTGAGCCGATCATCCCCTCGAGGGTGTCCTCGTCGTATCCGAAGATATTTTTTCTGAGCCTCTCCTGGACCCCTTTGAGCACATCGGCAAGGTTTTCATCCGCCCGCGCCCGGTCGTCGTGCCACGAGGTGATGACGATATGGTTTTCGGGAAACCGGGGGTAAAAGCCGATGCTCACATGCTCGTGATCGTACTTCAAGTCCGCCAGGGCGCTGTCGATGAGGGCCTCGGCCAGCCCGAAGAGCTTGACGGTCTTTACGGCCATAACCCTTTTGCCGGCGGGGTCCTCCTGCTCGAAAAGCGGGATGACCACCTCGGGAACCATTTTTTTCACTTCCATGGGGACGCCGGGCAGAACGACAATCGGCTTTCCGACCCGCTTCAGGCAGAACCCCCAGGCGGTGCCGACGGGGTTGCGCAGCGGGATGGACTCCTCGGGAAACATGGCCTGCTTGGCGTTGTTATCGGTCCAGCGGATCCCGCGCTGGGCGAATCGATCCTTGATCGTCTGCAGGACGGCTTCATCCGTGAAGAGCCGCAGGCCGTAGATCTCCGTGATGGCCTCCGTGGTGATGTCATCGGCCGTGGGCCCGAGTCCCCCCGTGACGACGACGCCGTCGGAGACAGACAGGATACAGTCCAGGGCGCCCCGGATGGCGCTGATGCTGTCGCCTACACTCATGACGGCCGCAACCTCCCAGCCGCGAACGTGAAATTCCCGGGCCAGGTAGGCCGTGTTCGTGTCCTGGATGCGCCCGCTGGTGATCTCGTTGCCTATGGTCAAGATGCCTATTTTCATCAAATCCACCTGTCATCCCCCTTTGCAAAAGGGGGACCGGGGGCGCATCCCGTCAGGGTGCGCAACCATGTCCGGTTCATTCCCTACCGGGCCGCCCCGCAACGCGGATTAGGGCGGCAAAGAGGGGGATTTTTTCATCTGTGAAAAGCTCGAGATTCATTGTTTGCATCATGTCCTTCGAATACTCAGAAATCGAAAAATCTCAGCGCAAGTTGGAGCACCGCGTTCGCCCAGACCCCGGCCGCGACATCGTCCATCACCACGCCCCAGCCGCCGGGGAGCCTGTCCTGGCACCAGCGCGCCGGAGGGGGTTTGACGATATCGAAGATCCTGAAAAGGAAAAAAGCCAGCACGATCCGGCCGATCGTCGGGCCCACCAAGGCAAGCGACCAGAGGAGGCCGACGATCTCGTCGATGACGATCCGGGGGGAATCCTTCCTATCGAAGATCCTCTCCGCTTCACCCGATGCGTAGACGGCAAGAAGGGTGAGGACCGACACCGATACGAGGTAGAGGGGCCAGGATAGAGACGAAAGGGCCAGGTAAAGGGGTATGCCGACGAGTGTGCCCGCCGTGCCGGGCGCGAAGGGCGAATAACCGCTTCCGAATCCCGTGGCGATGAGCTTGATGACCGTCTTTCCCAGAGAGGCCCCCCCTTCGACCTTCAGCCGCTCGGCAGGAACAGAACCGGTCCCGTCCGGGCCATGCTATTCCTCACTTGCGCGGGCTAAACCTTATCGTCTTTCGTCAATCCCGTCAATAATTTTGATGTCCTTCCGCCGCGCCGGAACGGCCGCGGGACCCCCAAAATCCCCTTGACAATAGAACGAACGTTCTATAACCTGAGAGGCAAGCGATGTCAAGGGAAAAAGGGGCGAAGGACCAGGGGGTAGGGACAAAAAAAGCCAACAGCCGACAGCCAACAGTCTACAGCCGACAGCCAAGACAAAGAAAAAAGAAAGTCATTACGAGCCGAGCCTCGCGAGGCGTGGTAATCCACGATTTAGAATGAAATAACGAAGATTGCCGCACTACGTTCGCAATGACTTATCCTCATATTCCGTCGCCTGTTTCTTCCATCGATAACCCCGTGCATACGAAGTCGGGGTTTATTGCTCGCAATGACGCAAGGGAAGATTAATTTTCGGATGGAAAAGCGAACCGTTGAAACCGTATCGAAAAGGCTTGCCGGGTTCTACCGGGACCAGCGGCGGATGCCGGCCTACTCGGAGATGCTCCCCCTGCTGGGGGTGCGCTCGAAGAGCGTCGCCCACTTCTGGATGCGAAAGCTCCTGAGGGAGGGCATCCTCGAAAAGGACCGCAAGGGGCTCCTGCGGCCCGTGCGGCGCGACTTCGCCCTGCCGCTCGTCGGCGCCATCCAGGCCGGGTTCCCGACGCCCTCCGAGGAGGGGCTGCGGGACCTCGTGTCGCTCGACGAGTACCTCGTGACGAAGCCCGAGGCGTCCTTCCTGCTGCGGGTAAGCGGCGACTCCATGACGGGCGAGGGGATCATGCCGGGAGACCTCGTGATCGTCGAGCGGGGGAGGGAGCCCAGGGCGGGCGACGTGGTCGTGGCCCAGGTGGACGGCGAGTGGACCATGAAGTACTTCACCCGGACGAAAAGCGGCGCCGTCGTGCTGGAGTCGGCCAACCCGAAGTATCCCCCCATCCGCGCGCGGGAGGAGCTGAAGATTGCGGGAATTGTGACGGCGGTCGTTCGGAAATACCATCTTTAAAGCTCCTTTTAGCTCCCTCTCCCCTGGCGGGAGAGGGGTGGGGTGAGGGGGAAAATGAACGAATCCATGCTTTCCATAAATGCCAGAAACCTCAGAAAGAGACAGACCAGGGCGGAGCATTTCCTGTGGAGGCAGTTGAGGGCCAGACAATTGCGTGAAGCAAAGTTCAGGAGGCAGGTGCCTGTCGGCAATTATATTGTCGACTTTGTGTCTTTCGAGAAAAAGATTGTCATCGAACTGGATGGGGGACAGCATGCCGAGACCACAGCAAGTGATGCCGCCAGAGATGCGTGGCTCCAAGGCCGTGGGTACAAAGTACTGAGATTTTGGGACAACGAAGTGTTCCAAAACCTGGAAGGTATTTTGGAAGTCATAAGAAGGAATATCGGATGACACCATCATCCTGACCCTGTGTAATTTGAGGAAAGGGGATCATCCCCCTCACCTCTTATCCTCTCCCGCCAGGGGAGAGGAAGCCTGCAAGGTAAATATCTTCACGAATCCGAAGGTTTCCCATGGATCCATTAATGCTGAATCTCCGCTCCTGGCCGCAGGCCATCCTGCACATCGACGGCGATGCCTTCTTCACGTCCTGCGAGGAGGCGATCCACCCGGAGCTCAAGGGAAAGCCCCTCATCACCGGGGGCGAGCGGGGGATCGTGGCCTGCGCGAGCTACGCCGCCAAGGCCCTGGGGATCAAGCGGGGCGTGCCCCTGCACGAGGCGAAGAAGCTCTGCCCGGGGCTCATCGTGCTGCCCTCGGACTACGAGACCTACAGCCTCTTTTCGCGGCGCATGTACAACATCGTCCGGCGCTTCACGCCCCAGGTGGAGGAGTACTCCATCGACGAGGCCTTCGCCGACCTCACGGGGCTGCGGCGGGCCCTGCGCTCCTCCTACGAGATGATCGCCCTCGACATCAAGCGAGAGGTCGAGCGCGAGCTGGGGATCACGGTTTCCGTGGGCCTCTCGCTCTCCAAGGTGCTCGCCAAGGTGGGCTCGAAGCACCGCAAGCCCGCGGGCTTCACCCTGATCCCGGGACGCCGGATTCCCGAGTTCATCGGGGAGCTGCCCGTCGAGAAGATCTGGGGGATCGGCCCCGCCACGACGAACTACCTCTGGAAGATGGGGGTCAGGACGGCCCTGGAGTTCGCGAGACTCCCGGAGGCCGTGGTGAAGAAGAAGTTCACCAAGCCCGGCCAGGAGATCTGGCGCGAGCTTCGCGGCGAGTCGGTCTACCCCGTCACGGCCGAGGAGAAGAGCGACTATGCCTCCATCAGCAAGACGAAGACCTTCGCGCCGTCCACAAACGACCCCGAGTATCTCTTCGCGCAACTGCTCCGCAACCTCGAGTCGGCCTGCATGAAGGCGAGGCGCTACCACCTCGCGCCGCGCAAGCTCATCGGCTTTCTCAAGATGAACGACTTCGAGTACCGCGGAAGCGAGATGAAGCTCACCCGCCCCTCGGCCCACCCCCTCGAGCTGTGCGATGTCCTGCGGGGGCTTTTCGACGAGCTTTACCGCAGGGAGGACCTCTACCGCGCCACGGGCGTGATCCTCGTGGATCTGATGCCCGACCGGAACGTCCAGTACAGCCTTTTCGAGAGCCCCATGCGGGCCGACAAGGTGCGCGACCTCTACGAGGCCGTCGACGAGATGCGCGAGAAGTTCGGCAAGCACTGCCTGCACCTGGGCGCGGCCCATCCCATCGACAAGTTCGGGAAGGGCAGGCGGGGCACCCCGACGGTGCGCGAGCAGACAACCTTCTACGGCGAGACGAAGAGGAAGCATCTGCCGCTGCCCGTGCTGCACGTGAAGGTCTGAAGTTTTTTTGTTGACTTCACGCTTGGATCTTCCCCTAATGAAAAGATGGTTCCACGACGGGACGGTGGACGAACGTCCCGCCCGTCGACGCATGTCTTTCTTTCAACGGGGAGCGGAGCAACGGATATGGATTACGGGCAATACTACGGGTTCACCCGGATGCCTTTCGGAGAGGGCGCGGATCGCGAGGTTTTCTTCAGGGCGGAGACGCACAAGGAAGCGCTGGCATTGATGCTCTACGGCATCAGGGAGCGAAAGGGTTATATCGTCATCTTCGGCGAGCAGGGTATGGGGAAGAGCACGCTCATCCGGCAGGTGATGGATCAGCTCGACGAGCGGACGAAGGTTGCCCTGATCTCACAATCGCATGACCAGTATTACACGCTGCTGAAGGAGCTCATGGAAAAGCTGGGTCTGCGCGCCGCCAAAGGCGCCGCCCAAGAGCTAACCAAGGGCTCCATGCTCCACGAGCTTTATGAATACCTGACCCAGTGCCTGAAAAAAGACCAGAATATCGTGATTTTTCTCGACGACGCGCACAGGATGAAGGATGAAATCATCGAAGAACTGCGACTCCTGTCGAACCTTGAAACGAGCAGGACCAAGCTGATCCAGATCGTCATCGCCGGTGAACCCGAACTGAGCCGGAGACTGAATTCGAACCACCTGAGGCAGATCAGGCAGCGCATCCAGATCCTTCACAGTATTCTTCCCCTCGGCCACGATGAATCCCTGCAGTACATCGAACATCGGCTGGCCTGGGCCGGCCGAAGCAGCGGCGATATCTTCACGCCGGAGGCGCTGGCGTCCCTCTGCAGATATGCCGTCGGGGTTCCCCGAAACATCAATGCCCTGTGTGACCGCGCCCTGGCCCTGGGCGCGGTGCGATCCGAAAAGCCCGTATCCGCCGAAACCGTTGGAGAGGCCCGCAAGGCTGCGGCGCCTCTGATCCGGGCGGCATCCTCCTCGCCTGCCACCGCGGGCGCAGCGAAGTCGGCCCTTCGGTCCCCCTGGCTTTATGCCGCCCTGGCCGTCGCGGCGGCCGGGGTTTTCATGGGAAGCTACTATCTGAGCCCTAAATCCGGCATTGCGCCCGGGAGTGCCGTGGTCCAGCCGGCGCCGAGCCAGAAAGCCTCCGAAGCAGACGAGGCAGCCAAGGCGCAGTCCACGAAGGGAGCGCAAGCGCCCGGCTTGCCGGCTGAGAAACCGCAAGCCCAACCTGCACCCCCTGCCGCCCCGGCACCGGCATCGGTCGCGCAGGAACCGACAGAAGCAAATGTTCCTGTCAACGAGCTCACGGTTAAGGAGGGGGCGACCCTCTCGTCCATCGCGACCCGACATTACGGGTTCGTGAACGCAACCGTCCTGGATTGCATCCTGGAATCAAACCCGGAGATCGCGGACGTCGATCTCGTCCGGGCCGGCAGTCAGGTCCTTCTGCCGCAAGCCGTGGGCAAAGCGAGGTCCGTGAAGCTCCCGGACGGAACGCTCGGCATCCATGCCGCCACGTTCATGACGTACCGTGAAGCGCGGGACTATGTCGGCAAGATCGGCTCCGATCTCGGCCGGGTCGAAATCGTGAAAAGACGCGTTGCGCCTCAGAAGGACTGGTACCGCATCCTGGTGGGTCCCTTCGGGAGCAGGGAAGAAGCGCGCAGCGCGCTTCAATCGTTGGAGCGGCTAACCCCTCAGTGAGCCTGTGGGCCAGGTATAGTGACCCGTGGCCAGTGACCGGTGAAGAGAAACAGCCGACAGCAGACAGCCGACAGCCGACAGCCGACAGAAAATCCCCCTATTTCCCCGACCCGCTACCCGCTACCCGCGACACGCTTCTTCCGCCTGTTTTCGCTGGACAGGGCCCCGTAAATTCCCTATACTCCGGGCGAACCGGGGCTTTGAAGGTTATGATTGAACCGATGAGGGAGTGAGACCATGCCCTACGAGGCAGGCGGATTCCGGGAGAAGGCGCAGAGGCGCTACTACAGCGTGATGGAAAGGGTCGCCCGGCCTCTTGTCAGCGCGGGCGTATCGCCGAATCACATCACCGTTGCCGGGATGCTTTTGTCGCTTGCGGCCGGCATCTTTTTCGCTGCCGGGGCGATCTTCTGGGGAGGGATGCTGCTCTGGGCCTCGGGCCTGATGGACCCCATCGACGGAACCGTGGCCAGGCTTTCGGGAAAGGTCACTCGCTTCGGCGCCCTCTTCGACTCCACCCTGGACCGCTACTCCGAGTTCTTCATCTTTTTCGGCCTGATGTTCTACTTCAAAAGCGGGCGGATGCTTTTCGTGGTGATGCTCGCCCTCATGGGCTCCATCATGGTGAGCTACATCAAGGCGCGGGCCGAGAGCCTCGGGCAGAAGGAATTCAGGGGTCTCATGCAGCGCCCCGAGCGTATCATCCTGCTCATCGTCGGGACGGTTCTCAATGCCCCGATCAACCATTACCTCCTGGGCGGCTGCCCGGACTGCACCCTCAAGGGAACGATCGTCATCCTCGCCGTCCTCACGAACCTGACGACCCTGCAGAGACTGTTGTCCAGCCGCAAGGAACTTGTATAGCGTCTAGCGTGTAGCGGGTAGCGTGTCAGGCCGCTTCGCGGCCGGGACCGGTGAAAAAAGGATTCCGGAATCCGGACACCCCAATCCCGAATCCCTTCTTCTTCCACTTCTTTCACTTCCCCCACTTCCTTCATTTCTTCATCCCCCCTGTGCCCGCTGATCAGGAAGACCCGGGCGATCATGATGGCAGCCCCCGCTCGTTGATGGTCCTAATCAAGTGCTTCCTGAAAGCGTGGAATGCATATTTTAGAAAAGATTTAGAATTACAAGCGATAATGTACATAGATAAGGCAGGACACTTCAGGGTTAATGGACACTGTAACTGCAACAAGGAGAAGAGGGCAGTTACGTGGGATCAGGAATTCCCTGAGCCTGCAGCCCTGCGAATGGTTTCGGACAATTCCTCGGAATCGCAGCCTTTCAGAATGTATCCCAGAGCGCCGGCACGCACCATGCCCGCTATGAATTCTTCGTCAGCATAAATGGAAAGAGCCAGGATCTTCATGCCGGGCATTTCGGAAAGAATTCGGCGTGTGGCTTCGGCTCCATCCATGACCGGCATTTTGACATCCATGAGGATGATGTCCGGCTGAAGTTCGCGAGTCAGTGCAACCGCCTTCTCGCCGTCTTCCGCCTCCCCGACCACTTCCATGTCGGCCTGATGGTTGATCACCGCCTTGAGCCCGTTGCGAAACACCCCGTGGTCGTCTACGATCAGGACCCTGATCATGTTTTGAGTCTCCCGCCATGGTGCGGGGATTTCGCCCCGCGTTGAGTTGCCTCTGATCAGTCCAATGCCTCAGGCAGAATCGCCGTCACGATCGTGCCGCTTCCCGGAGCCGATTCGATCCGGAGGCTTCCGTCAATGGCGATCAGTCTCTCCCGAATGCTGTAAAGCCCGAACCCGCCTTCGACGGTGGGGGCCCCGAGCCCTTGCGGGTCAAACCCCACACCGTCGTCTGTGACCTTCGCCCGGAATTGTCCGTTTTCCATGTGGAGCAGGACATGTGCATTCTGCGCCTGGCTGTGCTTCACGACATTGTTCAGCAACTCCCGGATCAACTGGTAGAGAATCGTTTTCACGTCCGGATTGACGTACTTGAATGCATCCCGTATGTCGCAGGTAATCCGCACAGGGTATCTTTCCATCAGGCTGTTGGCAAGCGCTTCGCAGGCGGCCTGCAACCCCAAGTCGAACAGAAGGGGATTCCCGAGATCGTTCATCAGGGCGCGCGTCTCCTGGATGGACTGCGAGATAAGCGACTTGATCTCTTCCAGGGTCTGCTTGTTCTTCGGATCGGGTGGAATTCCCTGGAGCAGGCCGAGCCGCATTCGGGCTGCTGCCAGGATCTGTGCGATATCGTCGTGCAGCACCCCTGCGATCCTCTTGCGCTCGCGCTCCTCGGCCATGACGAGCTCCGAGGCCAGCTTGCGCAGTGCCGCTTCCGCCTGCTTGCGCAGGGTGATGTCGATGCCCACCTCCATGATGAGGGGGGAGCCGTCGAAGTCCGTGAAGGGGAAGTCAAAGATGTCGTAGTTCCTTCCGTCAGGCCCCATCCATTCCCAATGATGGCGCATCCCCGTTTTCTGGACGGTAAAGGATTCGCAGATCTCGCAGGGCTCCGTGCGCGTGAAGAGATACTCGTAGCAGCGCTTGCCGCAGGACTCGCCGAACCGTTCCCGGAAGAACCGGTTGGCAAAGGGCACGTGATAATCCGGCGTCAACAGGATGACGTAAACCGGCAGCGTTTCCAGGACGTCATATAGCCTCTGCCTCTCGGCCTTCACGGTCTCCTCGGCCCTTTTCCGTAAGGTGATGTCCCGTGCCGTGGCGAAGACACCCATGATCTGCTCGTTCTCATCCCGGTACAGCGTGACGTTGTAAAGAACGGGGGTCACTTGTCCGTCCCGATGCTTCAGCTCGAGCGGGTAATCCCGCACCAAACCCTGCCGGAAGACCTCCTCGTAACCCGCCCTCGCCTTTTCGGGTTCCGTAAAGTAGTCCGAGAAATCGCTCCCGATGAGCTGCTCTCTGGAAACGCCGGTCGCTTCTTCGGTCGCACGGTTGACGTCCGTTATTTTCCCGTCGACGCTGATCGTGACCAGTGGATCTGGGCTCGCCTCGATGAGGCTGCGGGCATAAAATGATGCTGCATGCAACTCATAGGTCCGTTCCTTAACCCGATCCTCCAGTTCATCCTTTGCCTTCCGTAGTGCCTCCTCGGCCTGTTTGCGATCGGTGATGTCCGTGGCGATCTCGAATCTCACGTCGCGGCCGTCAGGCCACTTGATGATGCGGTCGATGATGGTATAATCCCTGCCCAGCGTTGGATTGTGATACTCCCAATAGCACGGTTTGGGCTTCTGGCTGAGGATGATTTCATTCGTGCAGAACGGACAGGGGGCCTCCAGGCCCTGGAACTCACGGTGGCAGATGCCGCCCACTACTTGCCGGCCGAGCACATTTTCCATTTTCTTGTTCAAATAGAGGATTTCGTTTGTGGATGGGTCAGTCACGTAGATCAACGTATCCATGCTATCGAACAGAGAAAGGAGTTGCTCCCGCTCGATCCTCAACGCCTCCTCGGCCCCCTTGCGGTCGGTAATGTCCTGGACAATGCCCGTCATGCGATGCGGGGCGCCTTCCGTGTCAGCGCGATGACGGCCAGCCGCCAAAATCCAGCGGACTTCGCCGTCTGTGCGCTGGATGCGGCACTCGAAACTCCAGTCGCCCTGTGTCTCGATGGCGTGACGAAACTTCGCATCCACCTCGTCGCGATCCTCCAGCAGGACGTGGTCAAGGAACATTTCGTAGGTCCACTGCGGGAGCAATTCGGCGTAGCCAAAGATGCGGTCATGTTCCAGCGAGCGGAAGGCAGTGTGGTCAACCAGATCGAGATCCCACGCGCCCGCATGGATGGTCTCAAGCGCAAAGCGCAGACGCGTCTCGCTATCCTGCAACGCCCGCTCGGCCTGCTTGCGTTCGGTGACATCCCGGCTGAAAGACGCGATGCTGATCACGCGCCCGTCGGCATCCATGACAGGGTAGAAGCTGTGCCGGAAGTGGATGCCGATGCGCTTATCCTCGAACTCGATGGGCTGCCCGGTCTCGACCACCTCCTTCAGGTGCTCCAGGCGCGAGGCAGCCAGCTCCGCCGGCAGGATCTCGGTGATACTCCTGCCGATGACCTCTTCGGCACTCTTCCCGAAACGCAGCAGGGCCATATCGTTGGTCATGAGCACGATCCCTTCAGAGCTGAACATCCAGACGGATTCCTTGGTTGCGTTCAGAATCCCCCGCAAGGTGGCCTCATTTCTCTTCAGCGCATCTTGAGCACGGCTGCTTTCGGTGATGTCGAGGAAGGCCCCGACGGCGCCACGCGGCCGGCCCTGCTCGTCGAGCAGCGGCGAGGCGTTGCTAAAGAGCTTGATCGTACGACCATCTTCCCTCAGCAGATCCATAACCATGTTGGAGACGATCTCTCCTCGCACGGCCCGTTGCATGGGTAACTCCTCGATAGCAACTTCGTGCCCGTTCTGCATGACACGGAATCGAGCCGGGGCCGGATCGGAACCTGGGTGCTTGGACAACTCTCCGCCGCTCGGTACCCCGAGCATTTGTTCCGTGGCGAGATTGCCGCGAATGTGGCGACATTCGGGATCATTGGTGATGGAAAGACCGATGGGTACGGTGTTGAACACCGCTTCCAGATCCTGAATTTTGCGCTGCATCTCCAGATTGAGCTTGGCAATATGTTGTTCCGCCTGTTTGAGCCCCGTGACATCCATCAGCGAGATCAGGTTGCCGAGGACCGCGCCGTCCCTACCAATGAGGGGCCCCGCGTTGAGGATCAGATCGAAACTCTTCCCATCAGGGCGCTGATAACTGATTTCTAGATTTCGGATGGTTTTTCCGGACTCCGGGATAGAGATAGAGAAGGTCTCCGATTCGGACATCCGGAGAGGCAAGACCTGGTCGAAGGGCTGCATCAGCGGCATACATCCGCAGATCTGATAAAATGCATTATTTGCGCGGACAATGCATCCGTCGATGCAAACGGCAATCCCTTCCTGAGCCTGTTCTAGAAGACTCCTGGAAAACTGTTCGGAGGCAGCGATTTCCTCGAGCCGTTTTTGATCCGAAAGGTCCGTCAAGATTAGCGTGCGGGCCTCTTTGCCGCCGAGGTCAATCGGACTTACGGAGATTTGCACAGGAATCTCGCCAGCCGATTCGTGGATGAGCCTAATCTCTTTCCTGACCTCGACAACGTCTGCTCCATGAGTGATTGCGTCCACAATTGGGTGGTCAGAGACGAGCACAAATTCATGAATGCGACGGCCCACGATCTCGGAGGGGGATGCCCCGGTCATCTGCCCGAACTGGCGGTTGCAGTAAAGGATGGTGCCGTCCGTCATCATCGTGACGGCGCCCTCGTTCATGGACTCAACCATCATGTGGTAGGCATGATCGGCCCCCTCGAGGGTGTAGACCCGGTCGCCCGCCGGGCCGGACGCAACGATGGCATCCACGGCGCCGCTGCGGATGGCTTCCAGCGTTTCTTCCATCTCCTGGAGGCGGGTCTGCAGTTCTTCGATTTTTTCGGTCAGTTGCTGTTTCGTTTTTGCTTTGGCCATGGGTCGTCCCGTCGGTGCAGTCCTGACAACCGTGCTTTTTCACAGGAGGTGTGGTGAGGTGTACAGATGGGTCTCCTTTACTTTTCTTTGGGCCGCAGGTCCAGTCCCACGATGATCTTCTCCGTGTTGGACATGTCCCCGATGAATCGCCTCAGGGGCAGGGGCAGCTTCTTCAGCAGGGTGGGCGCCGCGATGATCTGTTCGCCGTCCGCCAGGGTCGGGTGCTTGTAGAGATCGATCACCTCCAGGGAATACCGGCCCGCGAGGTGCTCCTCGCAGATCTTCTTGATGTTCGTGACGGCCAGGGTCGATTTCGGCGTCATCCCGGCCACGTAGAGGCGTAGCGCGTAGTGTTGTTCACCCTGCGCTTCCAGGGCCTCCTGCATTTTTTCCTTGTCCGTTTGTCCCTTCGGCTGTTTCACAGGCGCCTCCCGTCTTCCCTATTGCAATGGACGCAGGTCGAGGCCGACGAGCACCCGTTCCGTGTTGGACAAATCCCCGATGATCTTGCGGATCGGCACGGGCAGTTTCCTCACCAGCGTGGGGATGGCGATGATCTGGTCCCCCTTGGCCAGCTGGGGGTTTACCAGCAGGTCGATCACCTCGATGGCATAACAGCCCGGGACGTGCTCCTCGCAGATGGCCTTCAGGTTGGCGAAGGCCGCAAGCGATTTCGGCGTCTGGCCCGCCACGTAGAGCCTCAGCTCCCAGAGCTTCTTTTTCTCATTTTTAACCGCCCGTTTCTTTACTTCCCGCAGGGGCTTTTCTGTCGTGCCTTTCATCTCATTTCCCCTTCATTCTGCCATCGGCATCTGCAATCACAACTCCCCTGTCCGTCAGTTTGAACTCCCTGACCTGGTTGGAGTGGCCCATGCCCCGGGACTTCATGATCATGATCCCCCGGTTTCTCTCCCCGTTGCTTAAAATATCTTGAACATTGATCCAGGTGTCCATCAGCGAGGACACGCCGGCCGCGGCATCGGCTCCCCCCCATCCGTCACGAGGCTCGTGGAGAGGGACGTGATCTTCTCCGTCTTCAGGTAATCGATCAGGCGGGTCAGCATGGAGGTCACCTCGAGCCGGTCGCCCACCTTGACCAGGTTCGTGATGGGGTCGATGACGACGGCCTGGGGCTTGAAGTCCCCGATGAGCTTGTGCATCTCCACCAGGTGCCTCTCCAGCCCCTGCATCTCGGGCCGTGACGAGTGAACCTTCAGAAGACCCTTCCGGGTCCATTTCGCCATGTCCAGGCCGATGGAGCGCATGTTGCGCAGGATCTGGCCCTCGGACTCCTCGAAGGCGAAGTAAAGGCACCGCTGGCCGCTCCTGCACGCGGCGTCGGCAAAGTAGGCAGCCAGGCTGGTCTTCCCGGTTCCCGCCGTGCCCGAGACCAGGACGCTGCTGCCCCGGTAGTACCCGCCGCCGTCGAACATCCGGTCGAGCTGCGCAATTCCCGTCGGGACTTTCTCCGTCGAGACCTCGTGGGCAAGCCCCATGGACGTGATCGGCAGGATCGACATCCCGTGCTCGTCGATCAGGAAGGGGTACTCGTTGGTGCCGTGGGCCGAGCCGCGATACTTCACCACCCGAAGCCGCCGAGTGGAGAGCTGATCGGTGACCCTGTGATCCAGGAGGATCACGCAGTCGGCCACGTACTCCTCGAGGCCGTATCGCGTCAGGCTGTGATCCCCGCGCTCGCCGGTGATCAGGGCCGTAACCCCCATGGTCTTGAGCCACCGGAAGAGGCGGCGAAGCTCGGCGCGCAGGATGGCCGGGTTCGGCAGGCCCGCAAAGAGGACCTCGATCGTGTCGAGGACCACCCGCTTGGCGCCCACGGAGTTGGATCGCGTAACCCAGCCTCACGAAGAGACCCTCGAGGTCGTACTCGCCGGTCTCCTCGATCTCGCTTCGCTCGATGTAGACGTAGTCGACGGCGAGCTTCTTTTTGGCGACCAGGGCCTGGACGTCAAAGCCGAGAGAGGCGACGTTTTTCGACAATTCCTCGGCCGTTTCCTCGAAGGCGACAAAGACGCCCGGCTCGTTGAACCTCGTGGCGCCATTGATGAGAAACTCCATGCTCAGCAGCGATTTCCGGAGCCTGCGCTTCCCACGACGAGCGTCGGGCGCCCCTTCGGCACCCCCCCGCCGGTGACCTCGTCGAGTCCTGAAATCCCCGTGGGGCACTTCTCGAGCCTCTCCAGCTGCGCCGTCTTGTTCCGGTTCGCTGCCATGTACTTTCTTCCCCTCCCTGAGCAAGCGATGTTAGAGATAAGCCGATTGGTTGGATGAAACCCTCATTTTTTATCTCTTTTCCCAAGCAAAAGAATGAGGATTGCCCTAAAGCTCATATCAGGAAATCCCGTAGATTTAAATGAAAAAAAACGGATGATGGGCGGGTTCAATTGATGCACGAACCTTTCAGTCCGCGCTTTCCTTTCAAGGATGATGCAATACTGGGAGGAGGTGATTCAGAAAGGATGTTTATAATACTAACAATAGTGAATATTTCAAACTGACCTTTCCCTGATAAAGTGGACACGTGATTAAGTTTCACGAAGGAGCTTTTCATATTGTTCTGGGCTCCTGTACCCTAATGCCGAATGCCTTCTCTGACGATTATAAAACACTTCCACGTACTCAAAAATACTGAGCCTGGCCTCAAGCCTTGAACGGTACCGCTCACCATGAACCAATTCCGTCTTGAGCGTACCCCAAAACGACTCCACATAGGCATTATCATAGCAATTGCCGCTTCTGCTCATACTCGGGGTAATGCCGTATTCTCTTAGGAGCTCCTGATAGGCATAGCTTGCGTACTGCCTGCCCCGATCAGAATGGTGGATCAACCCTTCAGGGGGGCTTTGCCTGCCCGCTGCATCTCGGAGCGCAGCAGAAGCCAGCTCCTGAGAGAGCGTATCACTCATGGACAACCCAATGACCCTTCTGCTTTTCACATTCATTACTGCTGCCACATAAAGCCACCCCTCAGAAGTGGGGACAAACGTAATATCTGATGCCCACACCCCCTCTGTCTGTCCCTGGTCAATCAGCAAGTTTGCAGCCAGAGCGTAATCATGCCGTGAATCGGTAGTCCGCCGGAATCTCCTCTTCTTCACTTCGCCACAGATGCCGTGATCCTCTCATGATCCGGGCAACCCGGTTCTTCCCGCATCTGAACCCTTGCTCATTGAGCTCCACGGTGATCCGCGGACTCCCATAGAGCTTTCGGCTTTGCGTGTGAACCTGCCGGATATGCCCCAGCAGCTCCTGATTGTCGACACGCCGTCGGCTCGGTCGACGCTTGCGCCATGCATAATAGCCGCTTCTCGATACCCTCAGCACGTTACACATCGTCGCGATCTTATCCGTTGCCCTGTGCTCTTCCATAAAGCCATACGTCATCTGCTCTGGTTTGGAGAATGCGGCCAAAGCTTTTTTTAAAATGTCCCTCTCTTCCTTCACCTTTTCCAAGGCCTTCCGTAGCTGCCGGATCTCCGCGTTCTCCGGCTTGACACGGCCCCTGCCCACAAAGGCCTTATCCCCCTCTTCCAAAAACCTCCTTCTCCACAGATGAAGCAAATTGGGATGGATGTCCAGCTCCTGGGCTACTTTGCCCACCGGCAATCCCTTCTCGGTGACCAGTTGGACCGCATTCACCTTGAACTCACGGGTAAAATAACGACGCTTATCCTCTTTCCCCATAACCATGCCTCCTGTACCATCTTACTAATCTTCATGGCTGTCCATCAATATGGGGAAAGGTCAAACTGTAATCAATGGATTCCCTTGATCATGATGTCACGGACTCGTAGGTGTAATCACATCTAAGACGTAATGCCTTTTCAAAGCCTTGGTGAATACGGATCTGCTTGCCTGGCGGCTTACTTAAAGCAAGGTCCCAGGAACGAGGACCGAGAACAACTACTGACCTCGAACCTCGCGCCTGTCTTCATCCCCCCTGTGCCCAGCGGATCAGGAACACCCCCGCTACCATGATGGCGGCGCCCGCGAGACGCTCGCGGATGTTCTGCTCGCCGAACCACCACGCCCCGTAGAGAACCCCAAACAGAAGGCTCAGCCGCTTGATGGCAATCATGTAGGCCGCCTCGACCTGCGCGATGGCCATCATGTGGGCGAAATTCTCCATGGCGGCCATGAGGCCTATGAGCAGCATGGGGCCGGGCCTCGCGAAAATGCCGCGCACCCCCGCACCGCCTGCGGCCACGGGCCAGAGCGAGACGATGACCACGGAGAGCGCCAGGTTGTAGACGGCGGCGAAGAACCACGGGTTGGAGTGCAGGATGGCCACCTTCCCGATGGGCGCCGTGATCGAGTAGATGAGCGAGACGAGCAGCATGATCCAGGAGCCGGGCTCGCGGATGACGGCCCTGATGGGCCCCAGCAGCCCGGCCTTCAGCTTCGAGAGATTGAGGACATAGGCCCCGAGGACAATGAGGAGGATTCCCAGGGTGCCTCCCAACCCGATCGACTCTCCGAGGATGAAGCGGCCCGTGAGGATCATGAAGACGGGCGTGAAGGCCAGAAAGGGCAGGGACAGCGAAAGCGGCGAGAGCTTGAGGGCCCGCATGTAGAGGAAAAAGGCGAAAACCTCAAGGGGAAGGGCTGCTGCGATGGCAAGCCAGAAGGTCTGATCCGGAACGACCCGGGGCAGGAAGAGAAGCGCAAGGACCATCCAGGGGGCCGTGGACAGGATGCGCACAACCCCCATGCGGTAGGGCGCCAGATCGCTGAAGAAGCGCTTCGTCAGGGCATCCGCCGTGGCCAGGCCCAGGGCGGCCGTGAGGGAGAGCAGAAACCACGTCATTTCAGTGGACGATGCCCCTCCAGTAGGCGTTGCCGCGAAGCTCCTCGACGGCCTTGCCGACGAGGATTTCCGCCGCCTTCTTGAGATTATCCGCCTGCTCGCCGCGGATCTTGAAGTTGGTCGGGATGGAGCTCACCTTGTCGTAGAGGTCCCTGTGCTGCTCCTTGAGCATGTCGAACTTGAGGTCGAGGAACATCCCGTTTCCCCTGCTTTTCACGTATTTCTCGAATTCACGGGCCCTCAGCCGCTGGTTCTCCACCATCAGCAGGCTGTAGGTGTCCTGGATGTTGGAGAAATCGACGAAATAATCCAAGAAATGCCTCGGGTCGTAGTCGGCCTCGCTTTTTGCCTTGGTGGCCGGTCTCGCGTCGGCGACGATGACGAGGACCGGGACGTTACGGTAACGGGCGCCGTCGTCGCTCAGCAGAATCCTCCACAGCGACTCGATACCGAGGTTGTCCATGACGCCGCCGTCCATGAGGTGGATGAATTTCTCTTCCGGCTTGCTGTAATTACGCAATGTCACGTAGTGGAAGGCGCCCGGGAAGGCCGCCGAGCCCGTTACGCCGTAAGCGACGGGGAAGAGGTCCAGCCTGGAGCGGATTGCCGAAAAATCCTTTTCGGTGAAGCTGAAGATCTCCGGCACGGCGGCGCTGTCGGTGTTGTTGGTCGTGTTGAGGATGAGATAGGGCCTTCTCGGGTTGAGATCCCGGAAGAGAAAACTTTTTTCAGGTTCCCTCGTCCCGCCGAAGAGGCCCTCGGCAAAGGTTTCGGCCATCACGTCGGTGCGGTCGAAGTAGGTGGCGTAGCGGACGATGTTTTCGGGCCGCCAGCAGTTGATGCGCCACCGGTCGATGTAGTTCTGCTGGAGCAGCGGGTAGATGATGCTCTCCTTCCAGACCGTCCGGTTGAGGTTCGGCGTGACGGGGGGCGCGCAGGCCTGCCCGTCGTCGCAGCTCACCGCGTAAAGGGCGGCGGAAACGGAGCCGCCCGAGGCGGAGGATAAGACGTCAACCTGCTGAAGGATGCCGTGCTTCTGAAGCTCGAACATGACGGCGGCGGAAAAAACGGCGGCGCGGCTTCCCCCGCCCGAAAGAGCCAGGGCGATAAAGTTGGGGTCGCGCCGGGACGGAATTGCGCGGCATTGATCGATTGAGCGCTCCGGGGGGCTGCCGCTCCACTGGTTGCGGCACCTCCAGTCCACGTCGTAGCGGACATCGTTCGAAGCGATATAGGCGGCCGAAGACGGGCTGGGTGCCGGGAGCCTTGAATCCGCGTCGGAGAGGTTGACGTGACTGTTCGTCGGGACGATGACGCAGGACGCGAGCATCAGGGCAATCGGCAGCAACACCATCGAAAGCAGCTTCGCCGTTTTCATGATCTCACTCTCCTTTCAGGCTTTTCGGAGACATGGTTCGAACATTCTCTTTACGCTTTTCTATAGCACAGAGCTGCCGTGGCGCCATGAAAAAAGGCGGGACCCCCGGGCCCCGCCTTTTGAAAACGATTGCACGCGCATTCCCCGCAGCTTGCTGCGGGGTAAGCGAGCATAATAACAATTACCCAATTTCCTTAAGTTTCTAAATTCCTAGCACCTTGGTGCGAGGAATTTTAATTCCTGATGATTTCATCAGTCTTCTTACCGGGCGCCGGCGACCTTCTGCACGGACTCGAGCAGTTCCTGGGAGTGGGCGACGGATTTCTTCAGGGCCTCCAGGGCCTGGCCCCGCTCGAACATCTCCTTCTGCAGCTCGTTTCTCAGGAGGTGGATCTCCTCGCGCCGGGCCTGGACATCGGCTTCCAGCTCGGTGCGCAGCCGATTGAACTCAGCCTCTCTCTGCCCGAAATCGGCCATCGTGCTCCGGATATCTTCCTTCAGGGTCGTGATCCCTGCCTCGAGATCGGCGCGCAGACGGCTGAACTCCCCTTCCTTCTGCCGGTGCTCCGCCGATGATTTTTCCAGTTCGCTTCTCAGGGATTCCACTTCCCCGACGCGCTCCGACAAGGCTCCCTCCAGCTCGTGGATCCGACGCTCCTGGTTTACCTTGAGCCGCTTTTCTTCCGTGATGTCCCACAGTACACCGAGAAGGCCGAGGGTGTCTTGCGTGCCGTTGATGATGGGCTTGCGAATTGCCAGGACCGTGATTTCCCGTCCGGAGACGATCCGGTCTTCTTCGGCAATCTCCATCTTGCCGGTATGGATCACCTCGTATTCGACAGCGGCCAGTTTTTCCACCACTTCCGCTGAAAACAGATCCCGGTCCGACTTTCCGCTCAACTCGACCGGCTTCATATCCCAGTCACGGGCATAGGCCTCGCTGCACAGGACGTAATTCAGCCCCGCATCCTTGAAGAAGAATCGCAGCGGAAGCTTCTCGACGACGCACCTCAGGCGGGCATCCGTCACCCGGAGCGATTCGATTTCCTGTCGATTGTCCCGATCGGCTTCCTCCAGGTCCTTCACCCGCTGCCACATGGCAACCATCTCGTGCATCAACTCCTGGACGGCCTTGAACTGCCCGCTGCTTCCCGCTTCCGTCATGACGGACCTCCATCGGGTTTCGCTGCAAAAAAAACAGCGAAGGCTCTCACGCTCGTCGTGCGTTATATGAGAAGCCCTCGCCGTTGTCAACAGTGAACCAACGGATGCAACCCATTAGTTGCAACATCAGATGACAGAAGAGTTTTTAGAACTGCTCCTTGGCCCAGTGCATGATAGAACCCAGGAGCGGGAGGCGCTCGAAGACGACACTCGTGTCCCAGTAGTCGGTGTGGAAGATGATTTTGCCGTCTGGGCCGAAACGGACGTGGGACATGCCGATCTGCTCGATGGGGTTGTCCTTGTCGCGCTTGAGGGTCAGCTTCATGACCCAGCGGAAATAATAGTTCCCTTCATGAATGCTCACATCGGTGATGTCGAAGGTGCAAGACACGATGGCCTCCGTCGTCGCGATGAAATGCGTCTCGATGGCATCGACACCCTTCACCTCGTTGTAGCCGCCCTTGAAGAAGGCCTCTTTCGCGTAGAGCTTCTTCGTGTCGCGCCGGATGACGTCCTCGGCGAAGCGATTGTAGTAGACTTTGAAGTTTTCAATCCCCGCCTTTTCCTCGGCGGAGCCGGGCTTCACCGGGGCCGTCTTAGCCGGGTCCGTCGCCGCAAGTTCCTTGGTATAGTTCTCGAGAGTCATGGGGTTTCCTCCTTTGCAGCCCCAAAGGGCGACAATGAGTGACAGCAGTGTCAGTCCCATGTGCATTTTGTACTTCATGGGCGGTGCTCCATTCGAGGCAGGGTTAAGGAATGGGAAGAGACGAAGATCAAGGCAGGGGGCTCAATAGCCGATCTCCGACAACCCCAAAAGAGCTTTTTTGAGCGTTTGATCCAGCGGATTAGGGCCAAGCCAGATGGACAGCATGGCATTGGCAAAATCGAGTCCTTTGATGGTCCCCAAAATTTTTCCATTCAGTGCGATCTGTGATCCGATTCCCGGTATATAGGTGAAGGAATATCTGTCCCCCGGCTTGACATCCCGGTACAGGGAATAGAGTGTCTTGGCGCGTTGATCGATTGCCTCCATCTGCTCCCGGGAGAGATTGTTCATGAAACCCTGCCGGGTGGACGATATGAATGCCTCGGCGTCAATCGCATGGAAGTACTCGATGACCAGGCTCTTCGGGATGTCCTTGAACACGTCTCCAGAGGCTTTCCCTCTTTCCAGATAGAGGGCTGCCACATATCCCTTGAACACCACCCGATAGCGGAGCAGGCCCGCTCCGATCAAGTCGCAGGTGTGACCGTTGATTTGAATCGTCTTGTCGAACACAACCCCTGAGACGGTGACTGTGCCGGTGGATTGACTGGTTCCCGGCCCGGTCTGGGTCATGCCCGGAACGGGAATCAAGATGATTGTCAAAAGGATGCTGATGAGAAATAGGCTCCAAACATGTCTGTTCATCGTTCCCCCTGTATTCCTGTGCAGAATCATCGCCCGATCTTGCATGACAACTTGGGTATGCGGTCAGGCATTCAGATACCCGGCGCTTCCTGCTGATATGATTTTTCCATGGGTAACCGATCCATTGAAGAGTGATGATCAATGAATCAACTCTACGGGGTTTTTAATCCTTTTTGGGAAACCAGGGAATAAAGACACTCGTCCGTCTTTTATAGTCGGTGAAAACCGGATTGCCCTCCATGAACCTTTCCGTCATGGGAACACCGGAAACAAACAGGATGATGTAGGTGATCGTCAGCGGTCCGATGATGGACATCCAGCCCCCGGGTACCGACAGAGCCAGGGTATATATGCCCCACCACATCGTGACCTCGCCGAAGTAGTTGGGATGCCTGGAATAACGCCAGAGACCCCGATCCATGACCTTCCCCCGGTTGCCTGGGTCCTTGAGGAACCGGTCCAGCTGCCAGTCCGCAAGCGATTCGAAGAAAAATCCCAGCAACCACAGCATCAGACCCACAACGTCCAGGATGCCGAGATCACCCGCGGCATAGGTATTGATGAAGAGCACGGGTGTAATGTTCAGCAGCAGGATGAAGCCCTGCAGGAGGAAGACCTGGAGATAGCTCCTGAGGACAAAAGACTTCCCCCATTCTTCCCGCCACTTCCGGTATCGGACGTCCTCCCCTTTCCCCCGGTTGCGCAGATGGATCCGGATGGCGAGCCTGAGCCCCCAGATCAACACCAGCAGATTGACGATCCATTGCCGTGGGGAAAAGGAACCGTTCAAGAGAAAAGTGGACCAGGCCACGATGATGAACCCCGTGCCCCAGGCGACATCGGCAATGCTGTTGTCCTTTCGTTTGAGGGCCAACAGGAACCATGCCGTCATGTACAGGAACAAAATCAACGCCGCGGCTGAAATGGTATGAACCAGTTCCATGGCATCACCTCCCTGGTGAAACTGCCCGGCCGGAGCACGGGCCGTGAAGAATCCTTTCTCAGGGCATGAGCCATCGGCCGATGAAAAAGCTCGCTGCCGCAACGCTTGCTGTAAGGAACACGCCCCAGGCGATATCGACCCATACGACAATGACCGGCCAGTCCTTAAGCGTCGCCAGGTTGGTTAAATCATAGGTGGCGTAGGCGAAGAAACCGAAAAGTCCTCCCAGAAGGACTGCCTGACACGGCGAATTTTTGTCCAGGGCCGGCATCGTTGCGAAGAACAGGATCCCCATAATGTAGAGCAGGTAGAAAATGATAGCGGCAGTCCAGTTGACGTCCGGCCGGAGCAGATGACCCAGATGATTGCGATAGAACCCCCTGGCCACAAACCCGAGCCAGATCATATCGATCGCGAAGAATATGGGAATTGTAAGGAGATAGAGATAGATAACTTTCATCACGATCCCTCCATTCTAGTCATAAAAGGTTCATGGGGCACTCCATTTTCAAGGAGCGATGACAGGGTTTCCCTTTCTTTGAAACCTCTTCGCCAGCCAGACCAGAAACGGCGTCAAGATCCCCCAGCTCACCGCCAGGATGATGAGCCCATCGACATCGGGCAGCGCCAGTGTCGCCCCCAGCCGAGCGCCGCCGTAGTAGGAACCCGCACCCCCGACGGCACCGAAAATGGCCGCCAGCAGGTAGCGCCCCTTGAGCCATTCCAGTGAGACGTTGAGGGTGGCGGCGAAATTGGGCCAGAGGGAGATCATCCAGGGCTGACTGAGCGGATGGGGCAAGATGTCTCCCCGGGGGGTGACGATTCCGGCGGCCGACAGCGCCGTATCGAAGCAGAAACCGATAATCCCGGCCACAAGCAACAACGTCAGCTCACCCCGACGGTCGTCGGTGAGAACGAGATGCACCGACAGCACCAATGCCACCGCCAGCGGCCCAACCCAATCGTTTCCCCTCGCAGCTCCCAGGACGGCTGTGAACCAGGCCGCCTGGAACAGAATGATGTTGATGAGTTTTCTTCCCATCGTAGTCCCCGTCTTCGTGGTTAAGGCCGGCATT
>CAWHEJ010000023.1:0-28805 GCA_963828305.1 uncultured delta proteobacterium
AATTTCTCCTTGCCTCGATGTCCCGCATCGTCACCGGGTTATTTTCCCGCCGCCCGATGCGTCGGCGTTTCCCTGTTCGGCGCGCGCCTTCGCGTCGTTGAGGGCCTTCAGCTTGTCCTGCGCCTTGTTGATCTCTTCCGTGGCCTTGCGGTCCTGCTCCAGGGCCTCTTCGAGGGCCTTTTTCGCCTCGTCGGCAAGGGCATCCGTCTTTTGCTTTTCTTTGGGGTCCCTGGTCTCCCGGCTTTTCTTCTCCAGCATCTCCACCTCGACGCGCTTTTTCTCCGCCGTCGCTTTCGCCTCTTCCCTTTTCCCGTACAGGGTAGCGATATAGGGGTCGGCCCGCAGCTGCTCTTCCATCCGGCGCACCTTGTCGTCGTCGACAATCGTCACGCCCTGCGGCATGGGGACCGCGGGAGCCTGCCCCGCATGGCACGCCGGGACAGACTTGCCCTCCCGGGCCGCAATGGAGTAATCGGCATAGCTTTTCGCACCGGCCCGATCGCCCCTCTGGGCCGCCTCGCCCGCCCGGGCCGCCCAGCAGTCGATCAACGCCGGTCCGTTCGTGGCCCCGGAGGCATTCAGGCGGCTGCGAAGATCGTCCGCCAGGGCGCTTTTGCCCTTCTCGAATTGCTGCTGCTGCTGCGCGGCGGCCGCCTGTTCCATGGCGGCAACCTGCGCGCGCTTCCTGGCGGCCGCTTCCTCCTGCAGACGTTGCGCCGCGAGCGCTGCAGGGTCCGGCTGCTGTGCCTGCCCGTCGGATGCGGGGGCGCTCGATTGCCCGGAAGGCGGTCGATAGGCCGGCGCGGGGGCAACGGTTGGCTTCGGGGCGTCAAACCCGCTGCAATAAGAGTTCATCGATTCGAAATATGGCCGACTGACCCGGTAGGATTCGCATTGGGATTTCGTGGCGAAATTTCCCCGGCCGCCGTAACCGAACATTTTCGCCGCCTTGCCCGAGTAGTGGATCTGCCAGCCGGCGAAGGCATCCTGCGCCGGCATCAGCGCCAGGATGAACAGAAACACCCAGGCCCGTGTGAAGGTTTTCTTCATGTCATGCCTCTCCGATTCCATTTTTTCCCATTCTCAAACCCAAACCGTGGCGCTTCCTGCAGCCAGATTCGATTCACATGGGGATCTTTCGCGGAATTTACCGGATGAAAGACATGCAATTTTGCTGCCTGGAGGAGGGTATGTCGGGCAAGTTGGCGCCGCTTCGGCGTTATCCCGATCAGGCTGAAAACTTCAGGCCCCGGGTGATGATGACGGCGCCTGCGATGGCCGCCGTGAGGGTGAGGGTGAAGGCAGCCCAGCCGGCGCCCTGGTAGATCAGGCCGGGCAGGTAGGAACCCAGGGCCGCCCCCGTGTAGTAGATGGAGAGGTAGAGGCCGTTGGCAACGGCCCGGTTTTCCGTGGCGAGCTTGTTCATCGTACCCATGGCGACGGCATGGACGAAGAACATCCCCCCGCACATGACGAACATGATGGCGAAGATCCCCGCGCCGCTGGGCACATTGATGAGGAGCATGGAGATTCCGAATAGCACAAGCCCGATCGTCATCGCCCGCTTCTCGCCTCCCGCGAGCCGGATGATCGTCGTCGCCGAGGCCGACACCGCGATCCCCATGAGAAAGCCAGAATACATCATGGAGATGACGAAGGCCGTGTGGGCGGGGTCGATCTCCTTGAGCCGAAAGGGAAGGAACGTGAGCAGCGCCATGAAGGCAAAGAAGATCGTGAAGGCCACGGCATAGAGCCTCGAAATGTCTCCGTTTCGAAGGATCGGCATGACGGCCGAGAGGCGCACGGGCGACATGGACAGGCGCGAGTCGGCCTTCATCCTCATGACGCCAAAGATACAGCCGACCAGTGCGACGGCAATCAGGAAGAAGGTGTAGCGCCAGCCCGCATTCGTCGCGACCCAGCCCGACAGCACGCGGCCCACGAACCCGCCGAAGATGTTGGCCGCCACGAAGTAGGTCATGGCACGCTGGATGTGCTCCCGGTCCACCGTGTAGGCAAGGTACGAGGTGATGGCGGCAAGGATCGCCGGCACGCAGGCCCCCTGGAAGAGCCGTGCAGTGAGAAGCAGGCCGTAGGATTCGGCAACCCCGAAAGCGACCTGCAGCAGCGCGAGGATTCCGAGTGTGATCAGCAGCATCCGCTTGGCGGGCTGCGATTCCAGGAGAAGACCATAGAACAGGGGGGCAAAGCTCAGGGGCAGCAGCACCGCCGTCATGAGCAGGGCCCCGCCGGAGGTCGTCTGGCCGAATTCCCCGGCCAGAAGCGGCAGGATGGGCTGCGGCGCGTAGATCGACGCATAGACGGCCACGGTTGTGATGAGGACAAACAGGATATCGCGCAGGAGCATCGGGAGTTTATGCCCCCGATTCGCCCGGCATGCAACTTTTTTTTGCGGGTCTCCGCGCCGGGGCGGACCCGGCTTGACTTGACCGCCCGCCTCTGTTAGCAATAATGGAGAAATCCGCAGCAAGCTGCGGGGCATCCCCTGTCATTCCGGACTTGATCCGGAATCCATTCTTCAGATGGATTCCCGCCTTCGCGGGAATGACACATGCGCAGCAAGTTCCGGGTATCAGACCCACAGTTGAATTAATGTTTAAGCCGCGGGCCATGGCCAAAGCGGGAACCGGAAAGGAGAAGCGATAAATGGCGAACAAGCAGTGGCGGACCCCGCCTGCAATGCAGATCGACGCGGCGAAGAACTACCGGGTGACGATCGAGACGACAAAGGGCAATGTTGTCCTCGAGCTCTATCCCCAGTACGCCCCCAAGACGGTAAACAACTTCGTCTTCCTGTCAAAGGAAGGCTTTTATGACGGTGTCGTGTTCCACCGGGTGATCGACGATTTCGTCATCCAGGGGGGCGATCCCACAGGCACGGGGCGAGGCGGTCCCGGCTACCAGTTCGAGGATGAATTCAAGGGAAATCCCCTGAAGCACGGAACGGGCTTCATCTCCATGGCCAATGCGGGGCCCGGCACCAATGGGAGCCAGTTCTTCGTCACCCACTCCCCCCAGCCGCACCTGGACGGAAAGCACACGGTGTTCGGGAAAGTGGTCGAGGGGATGGACGTGGTCAACGCGATCCGGCAGGGAGATAAAATGGTTAAATTAACCATCACCGAAGGATAATGTTCTTTTTTCGGTTGTTCGAAAATAACGTGATGCAAGGCACCCCATAAATCAGAGGGTAAGAGGGTATGAGGGTGAGAAGGTTGGAGAAGAAGGAGATCAAGATTACTGCCTCAGACTCATCCAACTTTCTTACCCTCTCACCTTCTTACCTTCTCTGAGTGGCCAGATGCCATAAGAGAAATGCAAATCACCCAGCAGGATACGAGGGACAGGTTATGATGGAATTTCTAAAGAGCGCGAAGTTCAAGGGCATCGTGGCAACGATTCTGATCCTTATCCTGGTGCCGCTGTACAGCTACTTCGTTTCGGATACCGTGGTGACGCGGATCAACGATGCGCAGATGAACATGGTCGACGGGAAATTTATGATTGCAACCGAATACAATCCCATGGTCAATTCCGATGCGAAGTACCGGTTCAAGTTCGACTCGGGAACCATCCAGAACGATGCCGTCCGGCTGAAAGGCAAGCAGGTCAAGATCTGGAAGTACGGCTGGCGAATCCCGATATTCTCCATGTACGAAAACGTGGTGAAGATCGAGGAGGTGAAGTAGGCCCGCAAGCGCGGGAAAAGACCTTCATTATCGAAAAGCTAGAAGGGTGGCACCCGATGCAGGTGCCGCCCTTTTTTTGACTCGCGCCGACACAGGCTAGAACGAATATTGCAGAGCAAAACAGAGCGTTCCCTCAGGGGCAAGCCTGAAGGATCCCAACCTCGAGGATGTCCGGAGATGACGAAGCCAAGATTGAAAGACTCCTCCTCGACGGCCCTGCTCGCGCTGGCCGCCTTGTTTTTTGTGCCGGCGGCCCTCATCCTCTCGCCTGATGGCAGGTTGTTCTTCCTTGTGCTTGCGGGGCTCGTATCGGCTGTGGTCGTGATCGCGGCGCCGTCCCGGAAGAAAAGGATCGCCGCGTGCATCGGTCTTCTCCTTGTCATTACCCTTGCGATCCCGACCTGGACGGAGTACCGCGCGCACTCCGATGCCTGGAAAAAACACAACGCCCGGCCGCTGGAACAGACGAGCAAGTAGAGTCGTGCCTGCTGGCCGCTAAAGTCCGGCCCCATAAACACGATAATAGAATGTGGGCAGCGGGGACCCGGGGCACCGGGGCCGGCGCTTACGGCGGCTACAAGGCGAAGGAATCGGGTACTCCCTCCAGAACCCCGTGACGAAGGACGGGGCCAAGAAGAGCGAAAAGAAAGAGGCCGAGTAAGCAAGGGATCCCGGAAGATGAAAACGGCAGGGCCACGATGAGCACTGCCGTTTTTTTGCGCACCCCCCCGCAGTTTTTCGCGGGGGGACAGGATCAGGCGGTGCGGTACAGGATCAGCCCGCCCCGCTCATCCGTCCTCACCAGGCCCTTGTCCATCAGCTCCACGATGTGGACGTAGGTCTCGTTGAGGGCGAGGAACTGGTCGAACTCGGGCAGGTCCGTCCCGAAGATGACGCCCGAGACCTCGAAGGCCGTCTTCTCTTTTCCCTGGAGCGCCTCGGTGATCAGCTGCGTCCGCTCGGCGTGGTGCTCGCGGATCTCGTCGACGCGCCTCGGCAGATCGGGGAAGGGATCGCCGTGGGCGGGGTAGACCATCCGGACGGGCAGGTCGCGGATGGCGCCCAGGGATTCGAGGAAGCTCTTGAGCGGCCGGTACTCGAGCCGAAAGATATCGGGGCTGAGATTGGGCGTGATGTCGGGCAGGATGTGATCGCCTGCAAGAAGGATGGCTTCGTCGGGAAAATAGAAGCACATCTGTCCGGCCGTGTGGCCGGGCGCGGGGATGACCTCGAAGGTCCTGTCCCCCAGGGTAATCCTTTCGCGGGGCACCAGGGGACTGCCCACCCGGAAGGGGATTGTGGCTTTCCGGAAGACGGCCATAAGCTTGATCAGCGTGTCCATGGCCTTCTGCGGCAGGCCCTGAGGGAGAAAGAAGTCCCGGGCCCGCTCGACGAGCTCGTCGAGCCTCGCGTTGAACTGCAGGCGCATCTCGTCGATTCCCGAGAGGCGGACCGAAGCTCCGGAGATCTCCTGGATCCTGCCGGCGATCCCGCAGTGATCGGCGTGGAAGTGCGTGAGGAAGATGTGGTCGATGTCCTTTGTTGTCTTCCCCAGGGTCGCCAGCGCCTCGTCGAGCACCTTGTATGTCTCGTGGATGTTCATGCCCGTGTCGAAGAGGGCCACCTTGCCATCGTGCAGCAGGGCATAAACGTGCACATGGCGGAGGCGGAAGGGCATGGGAAGCGTTATCCGGTAGAGGTCGGGCAGGATTCGGTCGATCAATGCAATGGCTCCGGATATGATGGCTATGAATGGGGTCACGAAACAGTTTACACTTGGCCGTTTTCAAATATGTATTGTCATTCCGGACTTGATCCGGAATCCATCTGCCTTATGGATTCCCGCTTTCGCGGGAATGACATGACGGGTAAGGCCTTGATCCTGTGTAAACAAATAACCGCTCAAGCTAGTCACGCGCCAGTTCGTACCCCAGTTTTCGCGCCTTGTCCAGGATCGCCTGCGGCAGCTCCTGCTTCTCATGCAGGGCGGCCTTTCCGATGAAAAGGGTGCCCGCCGGTTTTGCGCCCAGGGTCTTCGCGGCCCGTTTCAGGCCCCCCAGCGACCGGGTGAAGATCCGCCCGAGGGCGGCGGGCATGGCGCTCGAGGTGACGAGCACGGCCGCAAGGCCCCGGTCCTTCAACCTTGTGACGGGAGCCGGTTTTCCCCAGGGCCAGAAGGCGTAGCACACGAGCCGTTCGACGAAGCGCTGCGTCACCGCCGTGAAGCCGAAGAAATTCACGGGCGAGGCGAGAACGAGTCCATCGGCCGCCTCGATTTTTTTCAGGATGTCCTCCATGTCGTCGGCATGGACGCAGGCCCCTCTCTGCGGACCTTCCAGTTGCGTGCACGTTCGGCAATTCCGGCAGAACTCGATGCGGGACTCGATGAGACGGATCTTTTCCGTCTCGGCCCCTTTTTCGGCCGCAGCCTGCAGAACCGCATCTACGGCGTGTTCGATGATGCCGTCCCTGCGGTAGCTTCCGATGATTGCGATGATCTTCCTGGCCATGACGTCACGCGTCGACGCGTTCCCCTGCACACGAGAAACAGCTGAATCGTTTCTGTAAAATCCCCCTCTATCCCCCTTTTGGCCGCCCTGAGCCACTTCGCGGGGCGGCCCGGTAAGGAAAGAACCGGACATGGTTGCGCACCCTGACGGGATGCGCCCCCGGTCAAAGGGGGAAGCCATTGAACTCCCTCCTTTTGTAAAGGAGGGTTGGGGAGGATTTTAAAGCACTGTTTCTTCTTCCATCGATAACCCCGGACGAAGTCGGGGTCCGTGGCCCCGAGATGGGCTGCGTGACGCAGGTGTAGCACAACGGGATCGTTTAATAAACCGCCAACTGCATCAACCTCCGCAGCTCAGGGCTGATACTCCCGCGGCGTTTCCTCGCCCCGGAGGATTCGCAGGGCCCCCGCGGCCATGGCCTCCATCTCGTCCTCACCCGGGAAAACAAAGACGGGCGCGAGGAACGCCGTCTGCTGCCGCACCCACCCGGTCAGCATCTCCGAGTGGGCGAGCCCCCCCGTAAGGACGATCCCGTCAAGATCACCCCAGAGGACGGCCGCCATGGCGCCGATGTCCTTGGCGATCTGGTAGGCCATGGCCCGGTAGATTAGCTCCGCCTTCGCATCGCCCTTCTTCACGGCCGCCTCCACGTCGACGGCATTGGTCGTCCCGAGATACGCCGCAAGGCCTCCCTGTCCGACGAGTTTTTTCGCGAGATCCTTCGGGCTCATCCGGCCGGCCAGGTTGAGCAGGTCCTGCGTGGGCAGGGCCCCTGCCCTCTCCGGGGAGAAAGGCCCTTCGTTGAGCCCGTGCGTGCAGTCGATCACATTCCCCCTGCAGTGGGCGCCTATTGTGATCCCTCCGCCGAGGTGGGCGACGACGAGGTTGCTCTCCTCGTATCGCTTCTTCAGTTGCCCTGCCGCCCTGCGCGCGGCGGCCTTCTGGTTGAGGGCGTGAAAGGCGCTCTTGCGTTCGATCTCGGGCAGCCCCGACACGCGGGCCAGGGGCTGGAACTCGTCGGTGCTCGGCGGATCGATCACGGCGGCGAGCATGCCGGATTGCCGCGCGATATTCAGCGCCATCATGGGCCCCAGGGCCGAGGGGTGCTTTCCGTAACGGCCCCGCAGGAGATCGTCGCACATCGCCTCACTGATCGCGAAGGCGCCGGACGGCCCCGGACGGCCCAGGCCCCCGCGGCTGATGACGAGATCGACCTGATTCATGTCGATCCTGGCCTTCTCGATGAATGCCCGCAGGCCGGCTTCTCGCAGGGGAAGCTGGTCCTTGAGTTCGGCGTACTGGGCGAGGTCGGCAGAGCTGTAGGAGAGGGTTTCCTGTGCAAGCCGCTCTCTGTCACGGTAGAAGGCCACCTTGGTGGACGTGGAACCGACGTTGATGGCAAGGATATGGTATGGCATGGCTTACATCCTCCCGCAAAGCAGCGTGGCAAGCTCGAGTTCCGTCAAACGGTTCTCCGCCGGGACGAAGGGCAGGTTCAGTACGACGGGCTGGCTCACCCCCATGAGGGCGCAGGCCATGGGGGTCTTCCCGATGAAGACCGAGAGCTCGGCCATGAGGAATCCCGCCTCGACATTCGGCACGAGGTAGATGTCGCCCTGTCCCGTGACGGCGCTGTGAACGCCCTTGCGCGCGGCGGCCCTTTGGCTGATGGCGCAGTCGATGTCGAGGGGGCCTTCGAGGGTGACGTCGCCGAACTGCCCCCTCTCGGCCATCTTCGAGAGGATCGCCGCGTCCAGCGTGGAGGGGATGGCGGGGTTGACCTGCTCGATGGCCGAAAGCGCCGCGATCTTCGGGGAGCTGAATCCCAGCACGCGGGCCAGGCGGATGACGTTTTCCGTGATGGTGACCTTTTCGACAATCGAGGGAAAGCTGTTGATGTAGGTGTCCGTCGCCATGGTCACACGGCCGACACCGGGCGGGTCGAAGACGGAGACGAGACTTGCGACTCTTTCCTTCAGCAGTCCCTTTTCCTTGTCCAGGAGGGCATCGAGGAACCGCCTCGGGTCCAGGGTCCCCCGCATCAGGATGTCCGCCCCGCCCTTCTTCGTCAGATCGATGGCCAGGGCCAGGGCCCGCGCGGCGTCGGGCTCCTCGATGATTTCGAGATGCGCTGCCCGGCTCCCTTCCCGGTTGGCCCACGGCGCGATGAACTGTTTTGCGCCGATGACAATCGGAAAAACGAGGCCTGATTCCATGGCGGCGGAAAGAACGCCAAAGTCCATGTGTGACGTGACGGGCGCAACGGCAATTCTCTTTTTGCCCTTTGCCTTCGCCTCTTCCCGGATCTGACCGAAGCTCGTCGTCATGATGCCGTCCCTCCCTTGATCTGCTCGGCCACGGTGACCCCGAGCGCGATCTCGCCGAGAATGGAATCCTGGAAATCCGATCGCGAGGGGATGATGACGGGCCCCCGCGAGCTCATGACCAGGGAGCGCCTTCGGACGTTCTTCAGTGCAAAGTCGAGTTTCACGAGGATGTTGCCCGTGGCAAGGTTGGGAACGAGCATGATGTGGGGAAAGTCCGTTTTTCCAATCTCGGTGTCGCCCAATCGGAAGCCCTTTTCCCCCGGGCGGAAGATGTCGAGAAGGGATGTCGCGTCCATCACCTCGCAGGAGTCGAGATCGCCCGCAGCGACGGCTTTTTTCAGCTCGAGAAAGTCCTGGTAGGAGGGAATGTCGCCGCCGATCTCCCGCTTGCCCGAGAGGACGCAGATCTTCGGCTTCGGGTAGCCCAGCAGGTGAAAGAGAAAGACGGCATTGCGGATGATTTCGGCCTTGGCCCGGTAATCGGGCGTGATGTTGACGCCCGTGTCGGTGAAGCAGGTCAGATGGTCGAGCCCCTCGATGTCCCAGAGGGAAACGACGCTGACAACCATCCCCTTGCCGACCTTCGACTCCTCCCGGATGATGGCCCGGTAGATGTAGGCCGTCGGGATCTGGCCCTTGCCGGCGATGTCCACCTCGCCGGAGAAGAGCATGGAGATGCCCAGATCGGCAATGGCCTGGCGGCTCTTCTCGTAGATCTTCTCCGTCCCGCTGATGTCGTACTGAACCTGTCCGGCCAGCCGCTCCATCTTCTCCCGGTCGCCGATCAGGATAGGCCGGGTGTATCCCGCCTCGGCGCTCTTTTTGACGGCCATCATGAACTCCTCGTCTTCCGGGGCCAGCACGACGAGCCTCTTCGGCCCCTTCTCGGCGGCCATCCTGTCCATGTCAGCAAACGATCGGATCATCTCAACCTCCTCCCGCAAAGGGTATCGGGTCTGGGGTTTCGGGTATCGGGGTTCGGGTACACTCTTGACGGCATCCCTTCGCGAAGCAGCCTCCAGCACCCCCTCTCCCCTCCGTGGGAGAGGGCGGGGGTGAGGGGGACTACGGAACATTCACCCTCCCCTTTATCCCCTCCCGTCGAGGGAGGGGAAACGACAGGGAGTTTCTTTGCCTGTAGCCTGTAGCCTTTCTTTATCGCAGAACGTTGCCGGAGATGACCATGCGCTGGGCCTCCGATGTGCCTTCGTAGATCTCGGCGATCTTGGCGTCGCGCATCAGCCGCTCCACCTTGGCGCCCTTGATGTAGCCGCAGCCGCCGTGGATCTGGACGGCCTTGACGGTGTGATGCATCGCCTTCTCCGTCGCGAAGAGCTTGGCCATCGCAGCCTCTTTTCCGAAGGGCAGCCCCTGGTCCTTCAACCAGGCGGCATGCAAGGCAAGAAACCGTGCGGCGGAAAGGTCCGTCGCCATGTCGGCGATCATCCACGAGATGGCCTGGTGGCGGGCAATGGGGCTTCCCATCTGGACCCTCTCCTTTGAATACCGGATGGACTCGTCGAGGGCCGCCTGGAGCATGCCGACGGCCTGGGCGGCAATCCCGATCCGGCCGTGGTCGAAGCCCGTCATGGCCATGGGGAAGCCCGCGCCTTCCTTCCCCAGCAGGTTTCCCGCGGGGATGCGGCATTTCCGGAACACAACTTCCGAGGTCTGGGAGGCGCGGAGCCCCATCTTGTCGAAGTGTTTTCCCGGCACAAGGCCGGGCGAGCCCTTCGGGACGATGAAGGCGCTCATGCCCTTGCGCCCAGCCGGGCGGTCCGTCCAGCAGAAGAGAATGTACGTGTCGGCAAAGGGCCCGTTGGAGACGAAGGTCTTCGTCCCGTCGATCACGTAATGGTCGCCGTCCCGCACGGCAGTCGTGCTGATGGCCATGACGTCGGTGCCGGCCTGCGGCTCCGTCAGCATAAAAGCACCCATGTGCTCGCCTTTTGCCAGGGGAACGAGATATTTACTCTTCTGCTCCGGTGTTGCGTTGAGGGCCAGCGTCGTGCCGATGATGCCGGCATGAAACGACACCGTGAACCCCGTCGCGGAGCAGGCCCGTGCGACCTCTTCCACGACGAGGGCATGGGTCATGAAGTCCGCGCCGGAGCCGCCGTACTCGGCGGGAAGGGGGATCCCCATCCAGCCCCCGTCGCCGAGTTTCCGGAACAGCTCCGCGGGGTGGCGGCTGTTCTCGTCGATCTCCGCGGCGATGGGATCGATGTTCTTCACGGCGAATTCGCGGATGTTTTTGCGGATGAGATCCTGTTCCTCGGTCAGCCTGAAATCCATGAGATTCCCACCCTCTTTGATCTTTGGCCGCCAGATCAGTCTCTGCAACGGCGCGTGCAACGAAAAAGCCCCGCTTCTCTCCGGGAAGCGGGGCTTTGAACGTCATCAATCCATGGGTTCCCGAATCATCAGACCTGGATGGAGAGGAAGATCTGCAGCGACATCTGCTGGATCTGATCCTGCAGCTCCTCGATCTGGTCGATATGCCGATCCTCGTCCTTGAGGATCTTCTCGAGGATTTCGCGGGTGGCGTAATCCTTCACCTCCCCGGCGAGGATGATGGCTTCGTTGTAGGACTTGATGGCGCCCATCTCGAGGCCGCGGTCGCCGGCCAGTTGCTTGGGTACATCGGCGCCGATCGACATCTTGTTGTACTTGCTCACGGTGGGGCTCCCCTCGAGGAAGAGGATCCGCCCGATGAGCTGCTCTGCGTGCTTCATCTCGTCGATGGCGCGTTTCTCAAAGGCCTCATGCAGCTTCTTGTAGCCCCAGTTATTGGCCATCTCGGAGTGGACCATGTACTGGTTGATGGCCGTCAATTCGTCGGCGAGAAGGTCATTCAGTGTCGCGATCAGCTTGGGATTTCCTTTCATATTTCTCCTCCTTCATGATGATAGTCTTAAAGTTTCTCGTGGATTATAGACGAAAAACCGAATTTGTTGGGAAATTTTTGACGGCCCCTTTTGCCCCCCCTTCATGAGTCCATATGGCATGATGTTTGCTCAACCACAACCTGATTACTGCCAAAAGACACGGGCGACGGCCATGGACAATCTGAAAATCCTGATCGCGGAAGACAACAGTTTCAGCCGGAAATTCTACGACACTTACATTTCGGGCAACGTCTTCGACAAGCGCTTTGCCGAAAACGGCAGAGAAGCACTCGATATCTATACGGAGTGGCGTCCTGATATCATCCTGCTCGATCTCATGATGCCCATCATGAGCGGCCAGGAAGTCCTGCAGCAGATCCGCGAGACCCGGAAAGATCTTTCGACCACCATCATCATCTCTTCTTTGTCCTCTCACAAGGATGATGTCACGATCTGTGCCCACTACGGGGTGCAGGGATACCTGGTGAAGCCGCTCAACCCCAAAGAGATCAGCAGGATCCTCCTTGAGCTCTACAAGAAGGCAAACCCCCGCAAGGCCGCCGACATCGCGGCCCTCATGCTGTACCTGTAACTGCACTACACACTGCCCAGGGCCGTTTCGATCTCTTCCCGCACAGCCCCGTTGCTGCCGGCAAGAACCCTCTCGAGTGCCCCCTTCGCTTTCCTGCCCCCGATGCGGCCCAGCGCCCAGGCGATCATGCCCCGGAGTCGATCATCGTCGTTCTCATCGTAGGCACGGATGAGATCGGGCACATAGGAGTCGTCGCGACTGTTCCCCATGGCGCGGGAAACGTTCATCTTCCATTTCCAGAGGTTGTTCGGGGACAGGTAGAACATGTGCGGCCAGACACGGCTTTTGAAAAAGGCGCCATCCATGTGCAGCAGGGCCCTGAGATCGAAGTCTTTCGCCTTCGCTTCCACGCGCGCGTTCATCGGGCGCCCCCGCGAGAGCCAGGGAAGGTTGCGCGGGCAGACGTTCTGGCAGCGGTCGCACCCGTAGACATAAAGACCCATGGGCTCGCGCAGCTCCCTCGGCGTGATCTCCTTGCCGAAATACGTCATGAAGGAGATGCACTTGCGCGGATCGATCGCCCCGTTTCCCTTGATCGCCTTCGTGGGGCAGGCGGCAACGCAGACGTTGCGGCACCAGTCGGGGCAGCCCAGGCCGCCGGAGGGAGAATCGGGGGCAAATTCGCGGTCCACAACCACGGTGAGGGGAAGAACCCAGGAACTCATGAGCGCCGCACGCCTGGAATAGAGCAGGGCGTTCTTGCCGAGGGTCCCCATGCCCGCCCGCAGCGCAGCGGCGCGGTGGGGAAGATTGAAGGGCACCTTCGAGTCGATCCCGTGCTCGCGCAGAAAGCTGCGAAACGCCTTGATGCGAAGCGCCAGCGCGTCCTTCGTCACCCTGTCATCGTCGAGGTAGCAACGGCCGAAGTGGCCTTCGAGCACCGAAGGGAAGGCCTCCCGGAAATAACTCTCCATGAGCACGAAGATGGACTTCGCCGAAGGCATCACGGCCTTCGGGTCCGTACCAGCCAGCAGGCCGAGCCCCACCTTTTCCGTCCAACCATATTCCTCCTGGTGGTTCCGAAGGTACTCGAGCTGGGCATCGAAGGGCTCCGCCGTGGTAAACCCCACGTCCTCGAAACCGAGCTTCAGCGCTTCTTCGACAATGTCGCTTCGGGTCAGCATCGCAACGTCCTTGTGCCCCCGGGAATCCCCGGCTTGCAGCGGTTCACTTCACCAGTGCCATCATGGTCGTCTGCATGACCGCGACGAGCGTCTCCTTGCCGTTGTCGTACGCCCAGACCTCGCCCGAGCAGACCGCCAGCGTCCGCCCCGCCTTGATGACCCGGCCCACCGAGACGAACCGCTCCCCCTTCGCCGGGGCCAGGAAGTTGATCTTGTTTTCCACGCCGAGCACCTCCGAGCCCGCCGGCATGAGGGTGTAGGCGGCATACCCGCAGGCGTTGTCGGCAATCGTGCTGAGGATCCCCGCGTGGACGAACCCGTGCTGCTGGGTGACGGCCTTGCTCCAGGGAAGCTCGATCCGGACCTCCCCGGGGCTCACCTGCGCAAGGTGCGCACCGATGGTCTTCATCACCCCCTGCTGGTCGAAGCTGGAGCGGATGCGGGATTCGAATGCGGGGTCGGGCGGGCTTGTCTTCTTCATTTTCGCATCTCCCTGCGCCATGGAGTTCCCCATCTACCGGTTGAGCGGCTTCATGTCGGGTTTTGGCGGGTGGACATGCCCCCCGGAGGTGTGCGATGTCAACTCGGCAATCTGCGGGTTGGTCGGGGTGCAGCCCGGGCATTCGTAGCTTTCGGCCTTCACGATGCCGAAGCCGGGCTTGACCCAGGTGCGCGTGTAGAGTTTCTGCTGCGGCCTCACCTGCTCCTCCCGGAACTTCAGGCAACCCGTGTACCGCCCGGCGGGGACCGTCACCGTCTCGATCGCCTCGATCGTGGTGCGGACGGTCCGCCCGTCGCGCCTCTGCTGGTTCCAGGAAACTCCTGCGGGCCCTTCCATGAGCATCCGGGTCTCCACCCCGTCGCCGTCGTACCGGAAGACCTCGCTGCCTGCCGTGCGGAGAAGACTGATCTCTTCGTGAGGCCCCGAGGGGTTGAAGAGCACGAGGACAACGTAGGTCTTTCCGTTGGCGACCGTGCGCACGGGACTGTTGACCGTGTATAGTCCCTTCCCGGCGTGGTTGCTCACCGAGAAGGTGTAAACATCACCGGGGTTCATGGGAAAGAAGGTATCCGCCGTGGCGGCCGGCACAAAGACGAGCGGCAAGGCAAGGATGATCGTCAACGCGATCGCGAGCTTCTTCATAGGTCCCTCCTGTGCAATCACACGGCTCTCGTCAAGCTGTTGAATTCCATCACTGACCCCATCGGATGCTGTCGAACATCTTGTCCGTGCGGAACTTCTGGCTCCTCAGCAGATCCTTCCAGCGCAGATCGATGATGGCCCGGAAGGGCGATGATTCATGAAAGTTCGCCCCGGCAAGATTGGCGCCCCTGAAGTTGGTGCCCCGGATTTCCGCCTCCGTGAGATTCGCACCCTCGAGATTGGCTTCCACCAGGATGGCGTTGTGGACCTCCGCCCGGGTGAGATTGGCGCCTCGCAGATCCGCCCTGCCGAGCTGCGCATTCTGCAGATGCGCCGCTGTGAGGTCGGCGCCCCGGAACTGCCCATCGCTGAAATCGCCTTCCTGGCAGTATGCCCCGGCAAGCTTAGCCTGGTTGAATACGGCCCGGGGGCCCTTTGCCTTTTTCATGTCGGCGCTCTCCAGCCTCGCGCCGGTGAAGTCCGCCCGGGTCATGTCCGCACCCTCCAGGTTTGCATAGGTGAGCTGCGCCTGCCTGAGAGATGCCTCGCTCAGGTTGGCCCCGGCGAAGTTTGCCCGGGACCTGCCTATTTCGCCTGCAAAGTTCGCGGAATCGAGTTTGGCGTAACGCAAGTTCGCCGAGGCGAAGGTTGCCGACAGGGCCTCTACATTTCTGAGGATGGCCCGTTCCAGGTTGGCGCCGGTCAGGTTCGATTCGTTGAGGTACGACCCTTCGAGATCGGCCCTCGAGAGATCCGCGCCCTTGAGATTTGCGCTTGACACGCGGGCACCGCGGAGATTGGCCCCGTCGAGCCTGGCGCCCTCCAGATTGGAACTGGACAGGGATGCGCCGGCCAGATTCGCCCGCGAAAGTGTCGCGCCCTGCAGATTGGCACCGTCAAACCTCGCGCCGCCGAGATCTGCGCCGGAGAGGTTCGCCCCTTTCAGATCGGCCCCGGCCAGGAAGACCTTCTTCAGGTCGGCCCCGCAGAGCCGGGCCCCGGCCAGATTCTTGTCCTGCTTTTTCGCGCGGCCGTAGGCCGCCTCGTCGAAGCAGTCGACTTTGCGGACTCCCTGCCCGGGAGCCGCCGGCCTGACCTGAGAATCCTGACCGGTCTTCGCCTTGGGGACAGTGACCGTCGAGGCCGGCTTGTCGATTTTAGGGCCGAGTGGCTGAGTGCCTTGAGCCGCCGACAACCCCGGGCCCGTGAATAACGAAAGCACAAGAACCGCGAGCAAAGCGCGCAAATGAGTCACTCTGAGATACCTCCTTGGAATAGGGTTTTGCCTTTATAGCACCTTGCGTCAAAATGATAAATCCCCTTTCTGCGTTTCGAACAGGACGGACGCCGGACATCACCGGACGTGGCGCTCCCAGAGGGCCCGGGAGTCGACGGGCTGCATCTGCTCGTTGTACCTGGGGTTCTTCCCCTCGAAGTGGACGTAGTCGTAGGGCTTGCCTTCCCGGTACTCGCCCGTGGCCGTGTTCTTCGTGCCCCAGCTGTCGCTCCGGTAGACGGCGCCGCCCTCCATCGAGGAGATCCAGTCCTGCTGGCCCCGGATATAGCTCGTGCGCTGGTAGTCGATGTAGTCCATGCTTTTCTGCCGCTCGTCGTAGGCGGCCTGCATCATCTGGCGGATCTCCTGGGCGTTGCGGGCCACCATGGCCGAGGTCTGCTGCTGCATCTCGCGAAGCCTGCGGGCGCCCTGTGCGACGTACTCCTGCGCCCAGCGATCGTTGATCTTGTAGGACTCGAGCATGGAGGCGTAATTGCCGGCCCAGGGACCGAAGCGCTCCGCCGGCGCCGTCACCGTCAGGTGCCGGAAGCTCCAGTTGGTCCCGAGGCGTGAGCCGAAAGAGATCCCGTAGGTGTAGCCTTTGCAGGGCTGCCCCTCCTTGTTCGTGAAGGTGTAGATGAGCTCCTCGACGGTGACGGGCCCCGCCGTGTAGACCTGCCCCATCTGCCGGGCCATGTCGGCCCGCGGGATCACCTTCTCGAAACGCATGTTCGCGGCAAGCCCGTAGCGCGCCGTGATGAACTGCCAGGCCTGGCCGGGGGCGAGGTACGGGGAGACGAGGATGCCGGGCTGGTTGACTCGCATCTGCGGGGTGAGCAGGTCGACGTTGCCCGAGATGAACGAGTAGCCTCCGGGGTTGCCTGCAACAAAGGTCCCCTTGCCGTGGTCCTGGCACTGCCAGCCTTGCGGGATCACGAAGGAGGCCGAGCCGTCCCTCAGGCGGTAGGGGACAAGCTGCACCCGGACGGGGGCCGCCGCTGCCGTCGGGGCAGCGGCACCCTTCATGACGCGGATGTTGGACAGGACGGTAAGGAGCGCAGGCTTCATCGCATTCAGCTGCCCTGCCGGCGCCTCGATCCGGGCACAGGTGGATTGGCCCCCCTGCAGGTTCACCCACGAGCGGAACTCGGTCTTCCCCCGCTTCGGGGGCGAGTAGGTCCCGTCGAAGGTGAGCGACGATCCGTCACGGGACGCAAAGGCGCTCCGAATCTCCAGGTCCCGCGCCGCACGGCCGAGCTTGGCCGCTTCGCGCTTCGCCAGGGCCGTCACGTTTTCGCCCTGCGGTGCCCCCCCGGTGGAGAGGAACACGAAGGAGCGCCCCGAGGGGTCCGAGGCGGTGACCTGGAGGGCCTGCCCGTCAGCTGCCTCCTGGGCCTTCCACCCCTTGGGGACGTAGAGAACGAAAGAGGCCTGCTGCGTCACGACTTTCTGCATCCCCGGGCCGGCTGGCGTTGCCGCCCGGGCGCCCTTGCTCATCTGCGCAAAGCAGATGCCGTACAAAAACGCAAACACGAGGGCGGCGATGACGATCAGGGGCAGCACGGGGTTCCGTTTGGCACAGAAATGCATGGTTCACCTCCCGGGGCGGCCCGTCATCCGTTCCCGAACGGATGAGCTGCGCCGCGAAGCAAGAGCAATGACTCAGACAATTCCCGCTGTTTCGCTCTCCATGACTCCGCGTTATTTCTTTGCCTCGGCGCCCGGCGCCACCTGCTCGCGGGCCTTCCGGGTCGCATCCATCCTGTCTAGCTGGAGCCTGTAGGCGACGTAGTACTTGTAGATGTTTCGCACGTACGTCGTGGTCTCGAGGCCGATATTCCGGGCCGTCACGATCTCCACGTTGTTGAACCACTTGTCCGGGTCGAGCCCGCTCTTCACGGCCTCTTTTCGCATCTTCGAGATGTTGCCCGGACCGGCGTTGTAGCTTGCGAAGGCGAAAAGCGTACGGTTGTTTTCCGTGAAGTTCACGTCGGGGAAGTACTTTGTCATGAGCTGATCCATGTACTTCGTTCCCGCGTGGATGTTGGGCTCGACGATGCGGATGTCGCCCACCTTTAAAGCCTTGCCGACGGCCGGCGTGACCTGCATGACCCCGATGGCGCCCCCGTGACTCCTCGCTTTCTGGTTGAGCTGCGACTCCTGGTAGCCCTGTGCGCCCAGCATGAGCGGGTCGAAGTTGTACTGCTCCCCGTACTTCTGAAAAAGGACGAGCATCTGCTCGAAGCGCTTCCACTCCGCGATCTCGGTGGGATTCCTGATGTGTTTGACCTTCGACATGTACTGCTTCAGGCGGTGCGCCGCAACCCCCTGCTTCTTGATGTAGTGCTTGTAAAAGCCGAGGATCTCCGCTTCCAGTTTCGAGCTTCCTTTGCGGATCGCCCAGCCGTACTTTCCCGCTTCCCGCAGGTTAGCCTGCTCGTTCACCTTGATCTTGGGCAGGATCTGAGCCCACATCTTTGCCTTCCAGTCGTCCACAACGATGACCTCCAGAAGACCGGCGCTGAGCATCTCCATCATGTCCTCGTCCTCCAGGGCGTCGGGCACGAGAACCAGTTTCGCGGCGGGCTTGCCTTCCTTCTTGAAGCGCCCATTGAGCGCTTCGAGGCTCTCGTAGTAGCTCGACGCCTTGCGAACGTGAACCGTCTTGCCTGCGAGGTCATCCGTGGAGGCGATCGCCGGCGACGTTGGCCCGGTGACGACCACCTCCTTCATGGCGGGCAGATCCGGCGGCGAGGCGAAATCCACGGTTTTCAGACGTTCCCCGGTGACCGTCAGGTTTCCGATGGCGATGTCCCCCCTCCCCTCGACAAGCTCCGGGAGCAACTTGTCCCGGGTCGTGGGGATGAGATAGACGGTGAGCGGGCGCTTGCGGAGCTTCTTCGCGTATTTCTTGTTGATCCAGCGCTCGAAGTCGCGCAAGTTGTCGGCGGCGATGCCGCGTTCGCGCCCTTTGTCGTTGAAGTAAAGGGACCGGCTGTAGGGCACCAACGCGCGGATCATGCGGCGCTCGAGCATCTGATCGATGTCGCCCGTCCAGGGTTTGAAGGTGATATCCATCTGCCGTGCCCCCGGCTTAGGCTTCGGTGTCGGCTTGGATTGAGTTTGTCCGGATGGCTGGCCGAAGGCGCTTGCAGCCAGAAAAAGAGACAGCGCGAAACCCGTCATCAGTCTGCCGACCGTCATCGGTGACCTCCCGCTTGCAGCCCGTTGGTTGATTTCGTCGTCCTCTCCTGTCCCTTAAAAGGGACCCGTGAGTCGGGTACGACTGCCCGAGTCTCTTTCCTGCAGCCTCATCACAATTCGCAACTCATGAACGTCACCCGAAACGGCAGCTGGGCGAAGTCCCTCGTCTCCGCCTCTACGAACCCGAATCCCCGGTACCAGTCCTTCAGTTCGGCCTGGTCCGCGATGACGCCGATGCGGATCGTGTTGCAGCCGAGCTTGCCGGCCTCCGAGAATGCATGGTTAACCAGGGCCCTGCCGAAGCCGCGCTTTCTCTCGCCCGGAAGCACCGCCAGGCGCTCCAGGTTGCACAGGCCCGGCCTCACCCGTTCGAGGCCAACGCTTCCCGCCACGCGCCCCTCGCTTTCGAGGACATAGTACGTCGCTCCCCGGTCCATGTCCTTCTCGACCCAGTCGGCCCTGCAGCTGGAAGGGTGCCGGGGACAGTTCTGTTCGGTCAGACCGAAGCGCTCGGCCACATCCCGGAAGGAAGCGCGGATCGTCTCCGCCAGGACGCCGACGTCCTCGCGGGTGCATGTGCGGATATGATAATCCGATCCCGTCATTGACTCCGACTTTATGAATGCCGTTTTACAAGACCCCGTTACCAGGCTGACAGCGGTCGTTCGGATCAGTGAGGGAATACGATCACGATCTTGCCCCGGGCGGCGCCACCGGCCCCCTCCCGATAGGCCTCGACGGCCTCATCGATGGAGCACGTCCTCGCGATATCGGGCGCGGTCAGCTTTCCCTGTTCAAAGGCGGGCCGCAGCTTGTCCAGAATGTCGGCCGAGGCAACCGCATCGAAGGAAAGCGTGCTCAGGCCGAACAGCGAGAGGCGTCGGATGAAGAAGTCCACCAGGTCGAAGCTCACCCTTCTCTCCCCGACCGAGACGATGTTCACCTGCCGGCCCCCCGGCGCCAGGGTTTTGAGCGAGACTTCAAAGAGCGGGCCGCCGACGCAGTCAAAGGCCACGTTCACGCCTTTTTTCTGCGTGAACTGCCTTGCGCGATCGGGAATATCGTCCGACAGGCTGCTGAGGGCCAGGTCGATCCCCAGCCGCCGCGCCGTTTCCGGATCCGGGGCCTGGAGGTCCACCCCGATGACGCGGGCGGATTTCGTTTTCGCAAGCTTTATAACGGAGCTTCCCACGCCTCCGCTTGCGCCGGTGACGAGAACCGTTTCCCCATCCTGCAGCTGCGCCTTTTCGATCAGCCCGACATAGGCTGTAATGTAGGGCCTTCCCACGCAGGCCGCCTCGTTGAAGGACAGATTCTGCGGCTTCGGCCGCGCGGCCCGTTTGGGGATGACGACGTACTCCGCGTGGCTTCCGTCCCGCGTAAACCCGACATCCCCGCCGGTTGCCCATATCTCCTGTCCGATCATCTCCTTGTCCCCGGCGACGACAACGCCCGAAAAGTCCTGGCCGGGTGTACGCGGAAGAACCGTTTTCTTGTATTGCCCCAGCACGTTTTTCCAGTCACTGGGGTTGAGCGAGGCGGCGTACACCTTCACCAGCACCTCGTCGGGCCCGGCAACGGGCGTGGGCACTTCCTCGACGTGAAGCTGGCCTGTCAAATCCCCGAAGCTGCTGAATCGCAGTGCCTTCATGGGCTCTTCTCCTTATGGTTTCCCTCGCCTTTGAGAGTGTGTCGCAACCCTCTTTTGTCATTGCGAGCGACCGAAGGGAGCGCGGCAATCTCTGCAGTTCCCGTGAATGACGAGATTGCTTCAGCCGCTTCGCTCCTTCGCAATGACATTTTGATACAGTCTCCTTGAGGGGAGAGGTGAGGGGGCGCGCAATCAATCGACAATGAACAGCCTGGCGCCCTTGCTCGTAAACGAACGGTGCGGCTCCGCGTTGTCGGCCACCTGGTAGCTCATTCCGGGCGTGAGAACGGACTTGCGGCCGTCGGCCAGTTCGGTGTGCAGTTCGCCCTCCAGGCAGAACAGAATGTGCCCTTTGCTGCACCAGTGATCGGCGAGATAGCCCGGCGAGTACTCGACCATGCGAACGCGAATACTGCCGAAGTTCCGGGTGCGCCAATATGCAACCCCGGTCTCGCCTTTGTGCTCCGTGACCTCGACGGACGACCAGTCGGTCGTCCCGAAGGGAATATCTGTCATCTGCATGAGCGTGTCTCCTTCAAAGCCCCCGTCACTGACAATAGGTCTAGATTTGATTGCTCTATTCCCTGACCCTGTCGCCCCCCGCTACTTGCCCTTCTTTTTCACGTCCAGCCCGATCGAAAAGGCCTTGCCAAGCAACTTGCCCATGCCATAGTAGGCGTTGGAATCGGGGGCATAGAAAAAGGGCCTTATTTTTTCGATGTCCAGTGCCCCCTTTTCGTCGAGAACCCCTTCCTCGGCCTTGACATCGAGGATCTCCCCGACAAATTGCGTGTGCAGCCCGAGTTCGATCTTCTGGAGAAGCCGGCATTCCAAAACAAAAGGAAATTCCGCGATATAGGGCGCATTGACCAGGTCGCTCCGCACCGGCGTCAGGCCGGATTCGGCGAACTTGTCCGTTTTCTTCCCCGACATCAGGCCGAAATAGTCGGCCTCGAGGACATGCTTTTCGGAGGGGATATTGATGGTGAAGCCGCCCTGCTGAGCGATATTGCCGTAGGTGTAGGTCGCCTTTCTCAGGGAAACAGCCACACAGGGGGGGCTCGAGCAGCAGATGCCGCCCCAGGCGGCCGTCATGGCATTCGGTTTTCCCGCTGCATCGTAGGTCCCCACAATCAAGACAGGCGTGGGGTACAGGATCGTTTTGGCACCGAGTGATTTCTTCATTTCACCCTCCTTGAAGGATCGCAGGTTCAGTCAATCATCACGTCTGATCACTTTCCCCCTGGGGGGCGTGGTTTCATCAGGGCTTCAGCTTGCGGAGGAAAAAACCGATACTAGTTCCGGGAGCAACCACAACACGCCTGCAGGAGTGCATCCATGGATTTTGGGACCACACTGATTTTCTCGATCCTTTTTGGATCGATCGGCATGGGCTACTTTGTCTATGGCAAAAAGCAGCAGGCGGCTCTTCCTTTGCTCGCCGGCATCGGTCTCTGCATTTTTCCTTATTGCGTCTCCAATGTCTATGTCATGGTGCTCGTGGGAATTGTCCTGATCGTCCTGCCGTGGGTGATCTGACCCGCGACCCCTGTCCGCGCACGTTCAGTGCTGATCAACGATCACTCAATCGGTTTCGGGTATCCGGTCTGTATTGACCACTCTTGAAGCTGTATGAAAAGCTCTTCGCCTTTCGCGCAGATCACGCCTTCCGCGGACAATGTCACACTCACAGTGACTTTACGGCCCTTGATCTCCACAACCCTTGCCCTCAGCTCCAGGGGCACTCCCAACGGTGTCGGTTTCAGGTAATCCACTTTCAGGGATGCCGCGACAAAGCGCGGAAGAGGTTTCTCCCCCAGGGCAACCCCCTCCTCCCGCAATTTCGCAGCCGATGCGGTAGCGGCTCCGTGACAATCGATCAGGGAAGCGATGATACCTCCATAAGCATATCCGGGGACACCTCCCGTGTAATACGGCCTGGGCGTGTAATGACAGACGCTCTCTTCGCCGTCCCAGTAGCTCTTGATGTGCAGCCCCTCGTGATTGAGCCGCCCGCAACCGTAGCAATGCGCAAATTCATCCGGGTAGTAATCTTGAAAGGCTTTCTTATCCACTGCTCACTCCTTCTGCACAGAAGACCCCGGGGGTTCCCTTGGTCATGAGCGAATCTCAATATGCAAGTCTGACCCGTCAGCTCCCCCTGTCTCTCTTGCTCCCCGGTGTCCAAAGGACCCCCGGAATCCGTCAGCCGAAAATCTCTCCCTCGGGCAGGGGCACCTGCAGGAGATAGCCGAAAATTGCCATGAGCACGAACGTAACGGCCATCCCCACGACCACGGCCTTGACCATCATCTTCCAATCCTTGCGCTTCCCGCTGGTGTACCAGGCGATGGACGCGAATCCCACCACGCCCGCCAGGGCGAATCCCAGGTATCGAAACAGCAGGACCCACAACAGCAATATCCCCATGACCACGGCCATATCCAGCCAGTGTTTTTCTTCCTTCTCGTCCTCTTTCTGCTTACTCTCCACTTCCATCGCCGGGCCGCGTGTGAAAGACCGGATCAGCGTCACGACGACGAGGGCCGTCATGAGGATCATGACCGCATCGGGAAAGATGCCGCCGAAGGGGGTTGTATAACTCCGGCTTCCCCAGAGGATGGCGATGAACGCCAGCATGATGACGGAACCCAATCGATCCCGGAATTTCGCATCCATCAAAGACCTCCTTGAGCTAAAGCGGTCGCACCTACTCCTTTAAACCGCCCTGCAGCCGCTGCTTCATCGGCCCGAAGTAGGGCCAGAGGAAGGATATGGCGCACAGGGCGATGAGAACCCAGGAGAGGGGGTTGACGAACAGGGTGAACCAGGGGGATGCGTACCCCATCCCCATCAGGTAGGCCCGGACGAGCCCCGTTTCCATCAGGGGGCCGAGGATGAGCCCCAGCACGATGGGGGCCGCCGAGAAGCCCAGGCGCCGCAGACCGAAGCCGATGAAGCCGAACAAAAGCATGAGGATCACGTCCAGAAAGTTGTTCCGGATGGCATAGGAGCCGACCATGGTGAGGATGGCGATCCCCGGCACCAGGTAACAGGTTGACAGTTTAGCCACGAACCGGGCCAGGAGACGGCCGCCGTAGATCCCCACGGGAACCATGACGATGGCCGAAAGCCCCACGCCCAGCATGAAGGTGTAGGTGATGTCCGCCTTCTGGCTGAAAAGTTCCGGCCCCGGTTGGAGGCCAAAGAGCATGAGGACGCCGTAGATGACGGCGTCGGGCGGCGCCCCGGGGACACCCAGGGTCAGCAGGGGGATCATGCCCCCGCCGACGACGGCATTATTGGACGTCTCCGTTGCCACGACCCCGTCGATAAACCCCGTGCCGAATTTCTCCGGCGTCTTGGACGCCCGCTTGGCCTCGTTGTAGGCGACGAGGTTTGCGATGTTGCCCCCGGCCCCCGGCAGGATGCCGATGATGGTCCCGATGATGGAGGAGCGCAGGAGGTTTCCCTGCAGGTGCACAACGATGTGGCGAGTCGTCTTCCACAGGACACCCTTGGTGCGCTCGTACCCGTATTCGGACCGCGTCTTCATGCCTTCCCCTTTGACGACCAGGCTGAGAAGCTCGGGGATGCAGAACAGACCGATGAGCGCAACGATGAGCTCCACCCCCCCCTGCATGGCGGGGAAACCGAAGGTGAACCGCACGTCCCCGCCGATGGGGGCGATGCCGATGGTGGATATGAGGGCGCCGAAGCACCCCCCCGCGAGCCCCTTGAGGACCGACCCGCTGGAGAGGCTGGAGATAATGGTGATGCCGAAGACCCCCACCCAGAAGTATTCGGCCGGGCCGAACTTCAGGGCAATGTCCGCCAGAGGCGGGCTGAGAAAGATCAGGCAGGCCACGCCGAATAGCCCGCCGAGGCAGGAACCGACCGTCGCCGCGACGATCGCCTCCTCGGCCCGTCCCTGGCAGGCCATGGGATACCCGTCGAAGGTCGTCCCGATGGAACTGGGCGTCCCGGGCGTGTTGATGAGGATTGCGCTGAAGGACCCCCCGTAGATGGCCCCCATGTAGATGGCCCCCAGGGTCACCAGGCCCCCAACGGGAGTCATGGTGAAGGTGAAAGGCACCAGGACGGCCACGGCCATTGTGGCGGTGATACCCGGCAGTGCCCCCGCGGTCATCCCCGCGACCGTTCCTGCAAAGACCAGCAGGAGGTTCTGGATGGTTAAGAGATGTTGCAAACCCAGCCATAAATGTTCAAGCATCGACAGCCCTCCGTTTTCGGCGGCAGGCAGGGGCCGGGCCCGCCAAGCCCGGCCCCGTTATGGCCCGTCCATCGCAAAGCGTTCTACTTCTTGATGCGTCCCAGTTCCTTCATGATGGCCTCGTATTCGACCGTCTTCTTCTTCACCAGGGCCAGGGACGCCTCGGGGCCCATGTATTCCGTCTTGAAGCCCTGCTGGTCCATCTTCTTCTGGACCTCCGGGTCCCTCATCACCTTGTCGAAGACACCGGCCAGGTACTTGATGACGTCGTCGGGCGTTCCCGGAGGGGCGGCAACACCCCGGTAGGCGCCTTCCACGATGTCATATCCCAGCTCCCTGAAGGTCGGCACGTCCTTGAGGACGGCCATCCGCTTCTCCGAGGCGATGGCTAAAGCGCGGAACTTGCCGGCGTACTGAACTCCCATCGTGGAGTATGTCATCAAAGCCGTCACGTGGCCGCCCAGCAGGGCGGGAACGGCTGAACCGGTGCCTCCGAAGGGGATGTAGGTCAGCTTGATGCCCGCGGCCTTGTTGAGCATGGTGGTCCCCAGGTCATTGGCCGACGAGGTGCCGCTGCCGCCCACGGTGACGACGCCGGGGGGATTCTTCTTGGCGTAGTCGATGAAGTCCTTGAGGGTCTTGAAGGGGCTGTCATTTCGGACGACCAGGAGGTTCGGGGTGCTCTCGAACATGTAGATGTTCTTGAGATCCAGGGTCTTGTAGCCGGCATTTCCCCTCTCCATGGGCTGGAGAATGATGTGGGGCAGGTTGTGGCCGGCAATGGTGTAGCCGTCCGGCTTGCTCCGGGTCAGCTCCGACCAGCAGATGGAACCGCCGCCGCCGATCTTGTAGGTGATGACCACATTCTGGCCCAGATACTTCTTCAGGGCCTGTTCCTGGATCCGGGCGGTGATGTCCGACTCCCCTGCGGGATCGAAGCAGATCATGTAGGTCAGGGGCTTGCTGGGAAATCCCGCCGCACCGGCTCCGCCGGTCCAGGCAACCGCCAGAAACGCAAACAGGACGATACAACCAATGGCAATCTTTTTCATCATTCCTTCTTCTCCTTTCCTCAATCTATCTATGTCGCCGAGACGATCTCGGCGACGGCCTTGCCGAACTCTTCCGTTTTGGCTTTACCCCCCAGGTCGGGTGTCCTGAGCTTTTTCTCCTCCAGGGCGGTTTCGATCGCCCTTTCGATGGCCCGGGCGGCTTCCGGCTCTCCCAGGTGGTCGAGCATCATGGCGCCCGACCAGATCTGGCCGATGGGATTGGCGATTCCCCTTCCCGCGATGTCCGGGGCCGAACCGTGGACCGGTTCGAACATGGATGGGAATTCCCGTTCGGGGTTCAGGTTTGCCGAGGGGGCGATCCCGATGCTTCCCGCAATGGCAGGACCGAGATCGGACAGGATGTCGCCGAAGAGATTGCTTGCCACGATGACGTCGAAATGCTCCGGGTCCAGGACGACCCTGGCGCAGAGGGCGTCGATGTGGAACTGCTCCGTTTCCACGTCGCCGTAACGGGGGGCGATCTCCCGGAAGATCTGGTCCCAGAAGGGCATGGTGAAGACGATGCCGTTGGACTTGGTGGCCGAGGTGAGCCGCTTTCGCGGCCGCTTTTGAGCGAGCCGGAAAGCGAAGTCCATGACCTTCGTGACGCCTCGTCTCGTGAAGACCGCCTCCTGGACGGCCGTTTCGTCTTCCGTTCCCGCGTAGATCCGGCCCCCCACGTTGGAATATTCTCCCTCGTTGTTTTCGCGGACCACGTAGAAATCGATGCTTCCCGGTTTCTTCCCCCGGAGGGGACACTGAATGCCCGGCAGCAGGCGGACCGGTCTCAGGTTGACATACTGCCGGAAGGATCGGCGGATGGGAATGAGCAGGCCCCAGAGGGAGACGTGATCCGGCACCCCAGGCGTTCCCACGGCGCCGAGGAAAATAGCATCGAAGGGCTTCAGTTGGTCCAGTCCGTCCTTGGGCATCATCTCCCCCGAGCGGATGAAATAATCGCAGCCCCAGGAAAACTCGGTCCAGTCCACCCGGAATCGGAACCGCTGGGCAGCCGCCTCGAGAACCCGCATGCCCTCGACGACCACCTCTTTCCCGATCCCGTCACCGGGGATGGCGGCAATTTTGTAGTTCCTGCCTTTGCTCATGTTTTTGTTTCCTTTCCTCAGTCATTTGTCTCACGACGCCCCCGGCTGGCTGCCGATAAAGATCCTGTCCCGGTCTTTCAGTAATTCGACCCCCTGATCTCCGTGTTTTAACCTTTACCGTACTGTTCACGGGCGAGGGGCAGCAGCCCTGCGCTCTTCAGCTTGTCGAGCGGCGCCAGGAAGGTGACCTGGACCACTCCCGGAAGGCGGCCGATCTCAATGGCCCCCGTGATCGTAGCGCGGTTTCTGACTTCCGCAACGCTCATGTCGAGAAGCTTTGCCGCCCGTTGCAGCCCGCACTCGGTTGCCTTGTTGAGGTCGGCTCCCGTACCGACGACTGAAATGGGGGCCGTTTCTTCCAGGCGACGGATCCCCCATTTTTTCGCCAGGGCTTGAGCCCGCTTCCTTTCTGCCGCTGTGATGGGCCGCGCAAGATACGGAAGGTCTTCGGCCAGGGGGAACAATACCGGGCCTTCGAGGGTGCGGCCCTTGATGACATTGACCTGGAGGGTGACGATGCCGGCGACATCGATTGTGTGCCCGGCGATTTCCCCGTCGCCCTGGAGCGCGTGCATGTCTCCCATGTAGATGCCGGCGCCGGGAACTTTCACAGGCGCCACGACGATCGCGCCTTTCCTGGCGGCGTCGATATCCATGTGGCCATCCGTTCGCTGCTCGAGCTGTTCGGCCGTGAGCGCGTACTCGTGGGGTGCCCCGACAAGGAAAACACCGAAATCGCCGGCGTTGTGGGAATCGGGCATCGGGATGGCCGGGGTGGTCCCGAGCTGGCCCATGAAGGGTCTCATGCGGGAAATCACCCCCGGCATGTCATGAGGCGCAAAGAGAAGAATCGGATGCTGCCGGCAGCTCTCCGAGAGCTTCGCGTAGTTCCTCGCATCTTTTGCGATGAGTTCCGCCGTTTTCCTGTCCACGGTTATGCTGACCTTGCCGGCCTTGTCGAATGTCGCCGTATAACCGTGTTCAAACAGAAAAGGCTGGAGCGTCGTGCCGCAATTCGCACAGCGCACCGCCTCCTGCCCGATCCCCTCAATGGTCGTTTCGGGACGCATGGTGCCGCACTGGGGGCACTTCTTCGCCACGTAGGGGTCCCCGTTGAAATAGTCGCCCATCATCCGGTCGACACCGGATGCGGCGGCAATGGAAGTGACCTTGATGTCGCGGATCCGGATGACAGCCGCGTCGCCCGCTTCCGCGCTCTCGACAAAGACCGGCCGTGTCACCTCGTGGCCGCCGCGAAGCTGCGGGGTGATCATCGGACCCCAGCAGCCCGGCATGGTGTTGGCCTCTATGATGCCCCCGTTTTTGAGCGGGCCGAGCATGGGCGCGCCGGGATCAAGGATACCGTCGGTGTATGTCGTAACGACGAGTCTTTTCGCTGCCATGATCCTTCCCTCCTTTGTCGTAAGGTTTAGATCCGATTTCTCGTGAAAGCCGGATGCATTTCTACGCAAATGTCCGAATCAGGAACAGGGTGATAATATAGCATACCGCCGTTCCTGCGGCAGCGGCTCCCAGGCTCAGCCAGAAACCAAATTCAAATTTGATGAAAAACGGAAGCAACAGAAAAAAGGCCAGGGATGGGATGACCAGCCAGAAAATCTGATTCGAAAGTTCCGATATTCGGGCGGTATCGGATGTTTCGATATAAAGCCAGGTGAGCGCCAGGATCGAGACGACGGGCAGCGATGCGATCAGCGCAGCAAGCAGCGTATGCCGCTTGGCAATCTCCGAAATCGCCGAAACCAGCAATCCCGACAGGACTATCTTGCCCGCATAGTGAAGTGTTTCCATGTCGTCCCGTGCTTGTTCAACGGTTATTCCGAACTGTCACCGCTTCCGAAATAACAGATAAAGCACCATCGCAATACCCGCCCCGATTGCAACAGGCGACCCGAAGGGAATCGCATCCCACAGACTCTGCATCTGCCCGATGATGCCTGACAGCAATTCGGATGATTTGGATGCC
>CAWHEJ010000024.1:0-85186 GCA_963828305.1 uncultured delta proteobacterium
CCCTCGTGCAGATCGGGCATGGGGATAAAGAGCCGGTGGTCGGGCGTGAAGCGCATCCCCTTCCACTTCTTCCGCGAAAGCTCGATGAGCTTCAGCGGGTCGATGGGGCTCGACTTGTGGATCACGAGAATCATGTTCCGCCCGTCGTACTCCATCTTTTCGGCCATAAGGCCCTTCATGAGATTGCGCAGGCTGATGACCTCAATCAGGTTCTGCACCTCCGGGGGCAGCGGCCCGTAACAGTCCTGCATCTCCTCCCTCGCCTCCAGGAGGTCCTCGTCGGCCGGGGCCATGGAGAGCTTTTTGTACGTCACGAGCCTGCGGTGCGTGTCGGGCACGTAGCTGTCGGGGATGAAGGCCGCGAGCCCCAGGTGGATCTCCGGCTTGATCTCCGCCTCGGGCATCTTCTCGCCCCGCAGCTCCCGGACGGCCCGCTCCATGAGCTGCGTGTACATCTCGTACCCCACGGCCGAGATGTTCCCCGACTGGGCCATCCCCACCAGGTTTCCGGCCCCCCGGATCTCGAGGTCGTGCGATGCAATCTTGAACCCGGAGCCCGGCTCCGTGAATTCCTTGATGACCGTGAGCCTTTTTTGCGCGTCGGGCGAGAGCATGGCCCCCGGCGGGATCAGCAGGTACGCCCGGGCCTCCTCCTTCGAGCGGCCCACGCGCCCCCGGATCTGGTAGAGCTGCGCCAGGCCGAAGCGGTCCGCACGGTCAATGATGATCGTGTTGGCCGTGGGAATGTCGATGCCCGATCCGATGATCGTCGTACATATCAGAACATCATACTCTTTACGAAGGAATTTTACCATGACATCCTCCAGCTCCCGGGGGCGCATCTGGCCGTGGGCGACGCCGATTTTCGCCTCGGGCACGACCTGCCCGATGCGCCGGGCCATGTGGTGGATGGAGTGAACCCGGTCGTGGATGAAGAACACCTGACCCTCGCGGGCCAGCTCGTCGAGGATGGCCCTGCGGATCACCTCGTCGTCGAACTCCAGCACCCAGGTCTTGATGGAGAGCCTTCCCACGGGCGGCGTGTGGATGATGGAGAGGTCCCGGATCCCCACGAGCGAGAGCTGCAGCGTGCGCGGGATGGGGGTCGCGGTGAGCGTCAGCACATCCACCAGCGTGCGCAGCTTCTTGAGTTTCTCCTTGTGGGTGACGCCGAAGCGCTGCTCCTCGTCGATCACGACGAGCCCCAGGTCCTTGAAGACGACGTCCTTCTGCAGGAGCCGGTGGGTGCCGACGACGATGTCGATGGAGCCCCGGGCGAGCTTCTCGAGCACCTGGTTCTGCTGCTCGCGCGTCTTGAAGCGGTTCAGCGTCTCCAGCCGGACGGGGTACTTGGCGAGCCTCGATCGGAACGTCTGGTAGTGCTGCTCGGCGAGGATCGTCGTGGGCACGAGCACCGCCGTCTGCTTGCCGTCCATGGCGGCGCGGAAGGCGGCCCGGATGGCCACCTCCGTCTTCCCGAAGCCCGCATCGCCGCAGATGAGCCGGTCCATGGGCTTTTCGTTGTCCATGTCGAGGTTTACGTCCTCGATGGCGCGGCCCTGGTCCGGTGTCTCCTCGTACTCGAAGGACGAGGAGAACTCCTCGTAGTAGCGGTCGACGGCCGAGAAGGCGTTTCCCTTCAGCGTGTCGCGGGCGGCGTAGAGGGCCACCAGGTCCTCGGCGATCTCCTCGACGGCCTTCTTGACGCGGCGCCTGGCCGTCTCCCAGGCCGTCCCGCCCAGCTTGTCGATCCGGGGGTCGTGCCCGTCGGGGCCGATGTAGCGCTGGATCTGATCGAGCCGGTGGACGGGGATGTAAAGCCTGTCGCCCGCCTGGTATTCCATGAGGAGGAAGTCGTTCTCGATTGCCCCCACGCTGAGCCGCTTGAGCCCCCGGTAGATGCCGATCCCGTGGTCCGTGTGGACGACGCAGTCGCCCTCGTTGAGTTCGCCGAAGGACTGCAGGAAGTATCCCTCGCGGGAACGGGCGGGGCGGCGCCTGCGGGCCTTCTTCCCGAAGATCTCCTCCTCGCCGACCACGACGATCCGCAGCCCGGGCAGGGAAAATCCCTGGGCGATCTTCCCCTCGCGCAGGATGAGACTCCCGGCCGCTCCCCGTTGCTCCAGGAGCTCCTGGAAAAAGGGGGCCTCCGAGCGCGCCATGGGGAGCGAGTAATCCTCGAGGAGATGGATCATGCGGTGCATCTCCTCCTCGCCCGCGCACAGGTAATGGACGAGAAACCCTTCGCGGGTCCAGCCCCGGATCCTCTCGGCCATGGGGGCAAGGAGGCTTTCCTCGCGCTGGATGAGGGCGGGCTCCTTCGGCCGCAAGCCCAGGTCCGTCTCGACGCCGAAACGGACGGCGCTGCCGTCCTGATGCGCGCCGATCTCGATGCCCTCGATCACGATTGTCTGCCGGCCCCCGGCACTGCGCTCCGCGTCCTTTTCCGAAAGAAAGAGAACGTCCTCGTCGAGGCGGAACTTTTCCTCTTCCTTTGCCCGGACGAAGAGACGGCTGATTTCGCCTCGCGCCTTCTCGTCAGCCCTTGCTGTGGCCAGCGGGTCGTCGATGATGATGAGTCCCCCGGCCGGGAAGTAGTCCGCCAGGCTTTCGAGACCCCCGGTGCCCGCCTCGTCCGTGTAGAAAAGGGGAAAGAACTGCGGGTTGAGCGAGCCCGCCTGCCCGATGCCGATCGTCTCGGCGAGGCGTTCCTTCGCCCGGGCGGGCAGCCCCAGCTCGCCGGCCCGGATCCGCAGGTTGCGAAGGGCCCTGCGGCGGGCCTCCTCCGAGAGGATGAGCTCGCGCGCCGGCGTGAGGGTGAATTCGGTGAGCTCCTTGCGGGAGCGCTGGGAGGTGATGTCCATCTCGCGGATGGACTCGATCTCGTCGCCCTCGAGCAGCAGCCGGTAAGGCCCCGGCGCCGTGGGCGGGTAGACGTCGATCACGTTTCCCCGGAGGCTGAAATCTCCGCCCTCCTCGACAAGCGGCACCCGGCGGTACCCGCCTTCGGTTAGCGTTGCGGCGAAAAGGTCCCGATCGATTGTGTCGCCGATGGAGACGGGGGCGATGAAGCCGGCCACAACGCCCCGCGGCACGACCTTCTGCAGCAGGGCCGCCCGGGGGATGATGACAATGGAGGGATTGTTTTCGATCAGGGTGGAAAGAACGCGGATCCGTTCGATCTCCACGTCTTTTTGCGACGAGAGCGCATCGGGGAGCATGAGGTCCCAGGGGGGCATGAGAAGCACCGAATCGGCGCCGGCAAAGAAGGCCGTATCCTGCGCGAGCGTGCGCGCCTCCTCGGCGCCTGCACAGAGCACGGCCAGCGCCCGCCCGGTCAGCGCGTGGAGAGCGGCGATGAAAAGGGCCTTCGACGAGCCCTTCAGTCCCGTGACCCTCGTCTCGCCCTCTCGATCCATGCGCTCGAGCACGGCCCGGAAGGCAGGGTCGGCCTGTAGGAGTTTCTGCAGTTCTGGATTCACTCGTTGTTGCAAATTCGTCCCAATTCCCCCTCCTTGTGTGACTGTGCCGCAATGTCATTGCGAAGGAGCGAAGCGACTGAAGCAGATCTGATTTTAGAGAGATTGCCACGGACTTTGTCCTCGCACCCTTCGGGATTGCCGCGCTCCCTTCGGTCGCTCGCAATGACGAGCGCCGATTATGACAGAGCCGCTATAAGGAAGTCCCCCTTTCATAAAGGGGGATACAGGGGGATTTTGTCTTTCCTGCTAACTGACGCTTGTCGCTGATAGGCTGTTCAAAAAGGTCCAGATGCAAGGCGCCGCTCTTCCTCACTTCTGCTCTTCCGATCTTCGCAGTCTTGATGCCTGTAGCCCGAAGCCTGATGCCTGACGCTTGTCGCTGAAAGGCTGTTCAAAAAGGTCCAGATGCAAGGCTCCGACTCTTCCTGCAGCTTCTGCTACTTGCCGATCTTGCGTGAGCCTTGATGCGCCGCCGCCTTGCGCGAAGCGCATCATCCCACCGCCAGCATCCTGTCCAAGCACCTCTTCGCCGGGATCCGGATTGCCTCGGGCACCTTCACGGCGGGCGCCATGATGGTGAGGGCCCTCAGGATGTCCTCGAGCGTCGTGAGCTTCATCGTTTCGCAGATCATCTTCTCCGACGCGGGGATGAAGGTCTTTCCGGGGTATCGCGTCCGGAGCTGGTACAGAATCCCCATCTCGGTGCCGAAGATGAGCTCGCGGCCTTCCATCTTCCCCGCGTAGGCGATGATCCCCGTTGTGCTCCCCACATAATCGGCCAGCGCCAGAACCGACTCGCGGCATTCCGGGTGGGCGGCGAACTTTGCCCCCGGGTGGCGGGCCTTCGCGGCGAGGACGTCATCGGGGCTTAAATTTTGATGCACGGGGCACGTCCCTCCCCAGGGGATGATTTCCTTGTCGGTGAATTTCGCCGTGTAACGGGCGAGGTTGCCGTCGGGGATCATGAGCACCCGCTTTTCGGAAAGCGACTGGACGACGCGCACGGCGTTTGCCGATGTGCAGCAGATGTCGCTTGCGGCCTTGATCGCCGCCGAGGAGTTGATGTAGGTCACGACGGCCGCATCGGGGTATTTTTTCTTTTCCGCCTCGAGGGCCTCTACGGTGATCGTGTCGGCCAGGGCGCAGCCGGCATCGAGGCGCGGCAGGAGGACTGTCTTTTCGGGCGAGAGGATGTAGGCGCTCTCCGCCATGAAGTGCACGCCGGCAAAGACGATGACGTCGGCCTTCGTCTTTGCGGCCTCGAAGCTGAGCGCCAGCGAATCGCCAGTGAAGTCGGCGATCTCCTGCACCTCGTCGCGCTGGTAGTAGTGGGCCAGCAGGATGCCGTTTTTCTCCTTGAGCAATGTCCTGATTTTGTTTTTCAGTTCTCTTGGTTCCACTTTCGCACCCCGATCCCTTGTCTCTGCCCCCGCTTTTGACCGGATAGACCGGACAGACGGGACAGACCGGATAGACCAGGCTCCTTTCGGGAGCCTAATATAGGTCATGCAACCCCTGAATTCAAGGGCAAAAACCGCCTGACTCCCCGGCCACGAAGCTGCAGGGTCGTTGACATTCCCCCGTGATTACGGTACGTTCGTAACCCTGCTACCACGATCAAGATCCGCCAGGAGCGACCATGATATCCGTAGAAGAGGCCCTGAAGACCATTCTCGAGGGAATCCATCCCCTCGGTTGCGAGAACGTCCCCATCACCTCGGCCCTCGGCTGCGTCATCGGCGAGGACATCGTATCCGGCCGCACCATCCCGCCGCTGGCCAACTCGGCCATGGACGGCTATGCCGTCATCGCCGCCGACACGGCCTTCGCAAACAAAGGCAAACCCGTCGTCCTCGACGTCCTGGAAGATGTTCCTGCCGGAAAGGTGGCCACGCAGCCCATCCGGAAAGGCCAGGCCATCCGGATCATGACGGGCGCACCCCTTCCCGAGGGAGCCAATGCTGTTGTCCGCGTGGAAGACACCGAGGCGCAGGGGGGCAGGGTAAAGATCTTCGTTGCCGCCGCTCCCGGCCTCGACATCCGGGAGGCGGGCGAGGACGTGAAGACAGGCGAGCTAGTCATTCCGAAAGGGGCTGTCCTGAGACCCGCCGAGATCGGCATGCTTGCGGCCCTGGGCCGCTCCTACGTGAGCGTGCACCAGAGGCCCGTCGTGGCCGTCATCTCCACGGGCGATGAGCTGGTGGAGGTCGACGAGACGCCCGGGCCGGGCAAGATCGTAAACAGCAACGGCTACTCGCTGGCGGCCCTGGTCCTGGAGGCGGGCGGCATCCCGCTTCAGGTGGGGATCGCACGGGATACACGGGAGGAGCTGCTTGCCAGGTTCAGGACAGCCGCCCGGGCCGACATCATCATCTCATCGGGCGGGGTTTCCGTGGGGGATTACGATCTCGTGAAGGACATCATGGGCGAGATCGGCAGCCGCATCCAGTTCTGGCGCGTGGCCATGCGGCCGGGGCGCCCGCTGGCCTTCGGCCTGCTGGAGGGGAAGCCCCTCTTCGGCCTGCCGGGAAACCCCGTGTCCTCCATGGTCTCCTTCGAGCAGTTTATCCGCCCGGCGATTCTCAAGATGAGGGGATACCGGAGCATCTATCGCAGGGCCGTCCGCGCCGAGATTACCGAGGGGTATCAGAAGAAGCAGGGGCTCAGGTATTTCCTGAGGGCCCGCGTGGAGCTGCGCGACGGGAAATACGTCGCCTCGCTGACGGGCGAGCAGGGCTCGGGGATCCTGAAATCCATGGTGCTCGCCAACGGCCTCATCGTGCTTCCCGAGGACATCACCTCGGTCAAGCCCGGCGACGAGGTGGCCGTCCAACTCCTGGACAACTCCCTGGATCTCACGGCAGCGCCGGGCACCCTTTAATCCTGTCATACCCGCGCAGGCGGGTATCCAGAAGATAGTAAAAGAACTGGATTCCCGCTTTCGCGAGAATGACCATTCCCGGATCGGAAATGGTTTTTCAACAACCGGCTGGGCAATTGGTAAGATGTTATGGGTGGAGCGGCTTGTTATGCCGGGATGTCATTCGTCGGCAGGATTTGTTTGCCGTGTCGAATCGTAAGAATAGAAATCCGCTCCTGTTCTATCCGGTAAATGATTCTATAATGGATATAAATCAACTCTCTGATTTTCCGATGGTTGGTTTCCGGCACGATTCGGCCGATTTCGGGAAACGACTTCAGCTGCTCGACTTTGGCAAAAATCTCGTCGATCCAGCGTTCTGCGGCGCGTGGATTATCCTGGGCTATGTATTCTGCTATCTCGGATAGCCTGTCTACCGAGAGAGGAGACCAGATTATTCTCATCTTCCGATCCGTTTCAACACGGATGCCTTGGCGTCGCCATGCTCGACTCCTTGCCCACCTTCCACCTGAATGATCGAAGTCTGTATGTCCTGAAGCAGTTCGATTCTTTCCTGCATTGCTTCATATTCGCTTGCATCAAGCAAAACGGCTACGCCTTTTCCATGTTGTGTAATGATGAGAGGCCTCTTCGTATCATGCACCTGCTTGAGAAAGGCGGCGATTCCCGTTCTAAACTCAGACATCGGCCTGATGTCTTCATTAACTTTTGGTCGCTTCATGGAACACCTCGCAAATATATAGTACTTTATAACGTACTCTGATGAGTACAATCAAGCATTATTCTGCACTCATGGCGAGCCTGTCGAACCGTCCTTGCCATCGGCCTCGTCGTGCTTCCCGAGGACATCGCCTCGGTCAAGCCCGGCGACGAGGTGGCCGTCCAGTTACTGGACAACTCCCTCGACCTTACAGCGGCGCCTGTCTATCTGTAGCGAGCGTTCCCTTCTTGTTCTCTCCGCGGCTTCGTGCCGGAAAGCGGACTTCCGCTTTCTGGCATTATTCGCCCTCGCCCGGGTGTCCCGTGTTGCGTTTCTGATATAGCACCGCTGCGGGGCTGCGCTTGACAACATGCCAGTCGGGAGCTCCATCGAAATATTTACTGTAGTTTGAATCAGCCGAAAGCAAGGCAAGATCGAAACGATAGGTTTTTGTCCATGCTTCGAAGTCGGACAGGTCCGCCTTTACGTATTTCAACATGAATTCATCGCCGTAAAGCTCGCAGCGGTCATCTATGAAGACTCGAAAGCCGGGCGTATGGTAGATGAGGAAGCCGCCGAAGAGCATGTCGTTGAAAATGGGGGTTCCCCGCGGACGGCTTTTCTCGAGGTCTTGGAGTTCAGGAAGGATCTCCGTCGGCCAGTGGGTCCCGTCAAGCTTGACCCATCTTTGTTCTGTTGAGGGCAGTTGCGCTGAACCGTGGAATGCGATCAGGGCCACGCCCGTCATCACGGCTGGCAGGAGGTATCGCGAAACGGACCGTGCCCTCATCTTGTGAGCCACATCCCTCACTTTGAATGTGATAAGCCCCCTGTCCCCGAGGCTGCGGACCCAGCGGCAGTATGGAAACATCTCCGCGATGGCGACTACGGCCATCATGGCAAAAAGTGGCGCATGCCGGATTCGGGACAAAGAAAGGAAAAACCAGACCAGCGGAATGAACCATGTGACCCTTCGATCCTTCCGGTCGGTGCCGGCCAGCAGGGTTGAATAAAGCAAGCCGAGGCAAAGCAGGAGGGAGATGGTAACGTACGAAGGTGTTTCACCGAAATTAAGCAGGGTCACAACCGAGGCGTGCTCCTCGATCAGCTGCGAGACGGCATCGGAGCCCATGATGTCCATCCACGTTGCGGGAAGTTTCAGGCCATACGGGTTCACAAGGGGCGTGGCGAAGCCGAGAAGAACAACAATCCAAAGACTTGCCAGGGTCTTCTTGTCCGGTAGGGGGGATTTCAACCCGAGCAAACTGGCCAGTGTCCAGCCCGTGGCGGCGATCAGCAGCGTGAAAAGCCCCCCCAGGACGCCGCCGTGGATGTTCGCCCAAATGACAAAAACCGGTATCAACCAGAAGAGTGAATTGATGCTCTTCCGCCCGGTTTCGACATCACAGAGCTTCGAATAGGCGAGGGTCATGAAAAGGATCGTGACGATATGGGGGCGGACGTGAAAGTGGTGGCTGCTTGCAGCCAAAGACAAAGCCAGGATGAGGGAACCCAGGACCAGGTTCATCCCGGAACGCTCGATTCTTGCGGCCAGGCCGGCGTAGAGCAGGGCGATCAGGGACACCGTCACGACAAGGAGGCCGTCGAGTCCCGCCATCCTTTGTGTGGCGGCCATGATGCACTCACCCAGCCACTGCTGGGCGATCCAGGGCTCCCCGAAACGGGTGAAGCTGAAGCCGTCCTGATGGATGAGATGACCGCTGTCGAGGATGTGCTCGCCTGCGACTGTGTGGAAAAAGGTGCCGGGATCACGGAAGAGCTTGCTCTGTCCCGCCATGAACAGCATAAGCCAGGTGGATACGAACATGAAGGCATCGAAAGCAAAGAGTTTTTTTAGTCGCATGTGATTCAGACTCGGCAGTCAAGACGTCGATTTTTCGATCCAATCCCGGGTGCCATGAAAACGATTGCAGGAGCATTCCCGCAGTTTTCCTTATAGATACCTGCCGAGGGAGCATCTAGCGATCTAGCGCAGCTTTTTCTGCGCCGGAATCTTGTCGATCAGGGCGAATGGCGTCTGCACCGAAGAAATCGTCTCCCCGCGCTGGCCGATATTTTCTTCCCGGATGGCGCCCAGGCGGCCGGAGGAATCGGCCAGGTGTTCCACCCGCTTCGGGTCGATGCCCATGATCCGGGCGCAGGTTGCGTCGACAGCGGGAAAGTTCCGTCCCATGACGATAACGCCCGCTTCTTTCGGCGTGCCCATGATTGGGCCGTCGCCCTCCATTCCGACAATCCCGTCCACGATCGCAAAGTGAGGCCTCACCGTTGCGTTGATGTCGAGGATGCAGTCCTCGATTCCCGCGTGGTGCAGGACGTTCTTCGGCCACCCGTAGAAGGAGCCCGGCATGAGGCCGAAGAGATTCTTCATCGACAGGGTCACGCCGGCCCAGTGATGGGTCTTGAGCTTTGCCATGGACACGATCCAGTCGACTTTCCGCAGTGTCAGGGGCAGCGTGAGGGTCTTGAGACGGCTGTGGCCGCCGGCATTCGGGATCGTGTAGATGTCGTCGTAATTGAGGTCGACAAAGGGAATCCTGTCTTCCGCGAGGACGTCCATGATCCCCGTCTCCTCGAGAAGCCTCAGGGTGTCGCGGCAGTGCCCCGAGCCTTCCGCCACCATGACTTGCGAGGCCCCGAGGCTTCGGAAGGCCTCGATGGCGCCGCGGATGACGCTTGGGTGAGTGTTGATGTGAGGGGCATCGGCCCTCGTTTCGACGAGGTTCGGCTTGAGCAGGATCGTCTTTCCCTTGATCTCGTCAGAGCGGACCCCGAGTTCCCTGAAGCCGGAGAGGATCGCGGACCGGATGTCGGCGTTGTAGCGGGGCACCTTCGCGACGAACGCCTCCGACGGCGGTTCGCTCCGCATGCAGGCCTGGAGGATCGGCAGGGACAGGAGCGTGAAAAGACCGCGGGGAAGCAGGCGGAATACAAGGTCTCGCCTCGAGATCGCCGGATGAGCGAAACAGCGTTTCGAGGTGTGACAAATTGAGCGGATCGCGGTCACGAAAAAGCATGGATCAGGCCTCCCTCCGCCTTCCGGGCAACGATCATCAGGCCCATCAGGGATGTGTCATAGGTTCCGTAGCGGTCCTGCCGCTTGAGGCATCGATCGATCAAGGCGTTTGCATCGCGCGGGCGCTCCCCCCAGGCGGAAAGACCCAGGATGGCCCACCCGAGGCTGAAGGGGGTTGTCAGTGTCTTGACGGTATCCTTCAACTTGGCGATGCTGCGAGACACATCCTGCTTATCCACCAAACCCGAAAGCGCCGAAAGGGCCAGCCCGGTACTTTCCGGCATGGCGGCCAGCTCGGTATCGAAGACCGTCGTGTTCCCGTAATTCCATCCCCCCTTCGACAACTGGCGGTCCAGGAGAAGCCGGGCACCCTCGGCCACCCGTCTCGCTTGCCGCCGTTTCCCGTCACTCTCAGTGCAATCATGGCAAGGGATGTCGGCTCCACCCAGGAGTGGGTTCCCTCGGTCCAGGGCCAGCCCCTGATGGCCGTATCGTGGCCGGCCGGACTGTCCGCGGGTCGCTTGAAGTGATTGCCCGTTGTCTTCAATAGAAAGGAAACGGCACGGGACTGAGGCTCGGCGAATTCGGGGTGGCCGTGCCAGGCAAGAACGGCCAGCGGGGTGGGCCAGAAGGAGCTGGGGTGATCGGGCGACAAGAACCACGCGCCCGTCTTCCTGCTGGCTTGCCGCGAGACACTGCCTGGCAGCATGCAGTCGCTGCCCTTCGACACCGCACATTTGCAGAGACATGACGGCCCATGCCGTTGCATCGGGGCGATACTGGCCGCCCGGCCGATTGGCAAATCCGCCTCCAGGCAGGCTGCTTTTCCAGATCTGATCGATTGCCTTGTCCATCATCATCTCCTATTAAAGGACTGCAATTTTAATGCACGTTCCAGTGCACGATACCTCTTCTCCGGCCCGAAACTGTCTGCTATGCCAAAAATAAGCATGCCGAAATGGACCAGGCATCCATCTCCCTGCCGGTTCCTGCACCTCCTATCAATCTGATTTGCCGACAGATTCAATGCTATCCCTGGCACGGGAAAAAATCGGTGAAGTTGCTATTAATATCCCGAAATGGACCAGTACGCTTTTCGAGTAAGTTGCATAGGATGCAAACGATGCAGCTGATATAATGCGTGCGGTTTTATGACTTCAAAATGTCGGAAAGATTGACAGTCGGAGATTTGTGTTCATGCGTATTATTGCGCAATAATGCCTGCATCATTAATTGATGCAATCTATCATTCTAAATTTATTCTGTAATATATTTATTGCAATGACAAATATACTACGGAAGAATTTTGTATCGGCGTCATTCTTCAAAATTCTGAAGATTTAATAATCGTTGGCAACATTATTTGTTGTCGATCCTGTGTCTCCCGCAGATTCGTTTACCTGGGGCTTTCTCTGTCGGATGGATTAGAAAAAAGTTAAGCAAAATATTTTCAGCATAAAAATCATGAAATTAGCAACGGTGTAATCCGCTCCGACGTTTCATTTTCTGATCTTTCGCCGTCGATTGGCACGGGCAGTGCTTTATCCCTTCGCATGGGACGGGCTGATATGAGGGCCCCCGAAAAATACACTGGATGCATCTGATGCATCGGAAAATTTCAGGATAATTTCGAAACGAAAGGAGGGGAAGCAGGAGACAGGAAGTGAGCAGGTAAACAGGAATGACAGGAATAAGTGGACTGGGGTTTAACGATAATTACTTTTAAAAACCAAAACTACTTAAGGAGGATTTGAAATGGAAAAGCTGATTCGTTTTTTTAAGGATGAGGAAGGCGCCACGGCAGTTGAGTACGGTCTGATCGTTGCCCTGATCGCGGCAATCATTGTTGCTATCGTGGCGACTCTGGGTACCAGATCTGAGACGGCCTTCGAGACTGTTTCGACTGCCCTCGGAAGCTAATGGCCAATAATGTGTTGAGGGGGACATCGATCAGCATTGTCGATGTCCCCTCACGCAAAACTTTTAGTTATTGATCGCAGCAATTTGTGAGTCAGTGAAAATAGGACTGATGACTGGAGAAGGCTGCAAGCGATGATCCTCGATCGGATTAATAATCTCAAATGCTCACACAAAGACGCATGTGCCATATGAATGCAACAGGGAGCAACAGCAGTCGAGTATGCGATTATTCTTGGCTCTGATTGCGGCGGTGATTATTGCTGCTGTAGTTCTCTTGGCAGCCTGTGAACAGTCTATTCGTGTCCGCGTCAGCAAGGCTTGGTAAGATAGCTAATAACGTAAGTGCGATTCACTGTTGCCAAGGATTATCAATGGTACTACTTATTATTGAATTTGCTATGCCATTCGTTCTCATCCTGGCGACAGCGTATTCGACCTCCGCCAGCGCCGGATTCCGAACGCGTTGACGCTTCCCGTCATGGCCGGTGGCATAATTTATTGGTCATATCTGAGTGGTCTGGACGGATTCATGCATAGCACAGGGGGGCTACTCCTCGGGTTCGCTTTTCTGCTTCCCGTGTATCTCTTCGGCGGCATGGGCGCAGGCGATGTGAAGCTGATGGGGGCCGTGGGGAGCATCCTGGGGCCGCAGGGCGTTTTTGCCGCATTCCTTTATAGTGCAATTGTGGGCGGCATATACGCCCTGTTCGTGCTGGCGAGAAGCAGGGTTCTCAAGCAGACAGCGGGGCGCTACGGATTTATGCTGAGGGGTTACCTGGTAACCGGGCAGTTGACCTATCTTTCCCCTGCAGCAGAGGAGAAACTGCCCCCGCTGTGTTACGGAGTGGCCATATCCCTCGGGACGATCCTTTCCGTCCTGAGGCCGTTATAGATTGAAAGATTAAACGAACCGGCGGCATCCGCGATGCCGCGGAGACACAAGGAGGCATCCGAGATTATGAAGCAGTTCTGGAACAAGCTGGGAGACAAGCAGAAGCCCCTGTTCCTCTTCGGCCTCGCTATCGTGATCGCGCTCGTCATTTCGACCCTGACCTATGGCTGGTTCAAGCAGATCGCCCAGTCGCAGAATCAGGCCCGGGAGACGCAGCCGGTTGTCGTGGCCGCGGTGGATCTCACCTGGGGGACATCCCTGACGGGGGACATGGTAAAGGTGGTTCCCTATCTGAAAGAGAGCCTTCCTGGCGGGTATTATTCGGATGTCTCCGGAGTGAACGGCCGGACGATCATCTATCCGGTGAAGGCGGGTGAGCCGATCTTCGAGTCCAAGCTCGCCCCCACGACGGTCTCCATGGGCGGTGTGGCCGCACTCGTGTCACCGAAGAAGAGGGCCATGGGCGTCAAGGTGGACAAGGTAGTCGGTGTGTCGGGCTTCATCCACCCCGGCAACCGCGTCGACGTGCTGGTCACCCTCTCCAAGAATGAACGCGCCAACAGCCCGATGACGAAGATCGTCCTCGAGAACATCCTCGTTCTGGCGACGGGCACGGAGCTGGAGAAGACGGGCAAGCAGGAAAAACCGGCCCAGGTCGACGTGATCACCCTGGAGGTGACGCCCGAGGAGGGCGAGAAGCTGGCCCTTGCCGCCTCGGAGGGGAAGCTCCAGCTTGCCCTGCGCAACTTCACCGACACCGATAGCTCCCAGACGCGCGGATCAACGATTCCCGGGCTCCTTGCCGGCCAGGCGGCGCCCCAGCCGGCGCCCAAGAGCGGCAACAAGCCCGTCCGCGTGCAGAGGGCTCCTTCGCCAACTGTCACCGTCGAGCTCATCCGGGGCAGCAAGGTGACGGAAACCAATTTCAAGTAAGGGGGGGAAATGGAACCATGAATACCCGATCTCTGATTCATTCCAGGACCGGCATGATCCTGGGCCTGGCCGCACTGCTCCTTTTCGTCCTGGCTTCCGCCACCCAGGCATCCGGACCGCCCCGGGTGAGCGTAAGCAGCATTGCATCCCAGAAACTGCCCGTGACCGTGGGCAAATCGATCATCGTCGAGTCGGCGGATGCCGTAAAGCGCGTCTCCGTCGCGGCGCCGGAGATCGCCGACACGGTGGTCCTGACGTCGCGCCAGATCTACGTGACGGGCAAGGCCTCGGGTGTGACGACGCTGACCCTCTGGAGCGAGGGAAACCGGATCTCGGCCGTCTTCGACGTGGAGGTCATCCCGGACGTGGCGGCGCTGAAGGAAAAGATCCACCAGATGTTTCCGGGGGAGGAAGGCGTGAAGGCCGTGGCGACCCACGACAGCATCACCCTCTCGGGGACCGTCTCCGGAACGGGAAACCACACCCAGATCGTGAGGCTTGCCGAGGCCTATGCCCCACTGGACAAGGCCACCAACAAACCGAGAGTGCTGAGCCTTCTCGAGGTGGGGGGCGTCCAGCAGGTCATGCTGGAGGTGCGCGTCTCCGAGATGTCCCGCAGCCTGATGAGGCGGCTGGGCGTCAACTTCAACTACATCAGCAACGGGGGCAACAACTTCGGCATCTCCCTGCTCAACAGCCTCACACGGCTTCCCGCTGCGGGCTGGCCCGGCAACCCCCTCAACGTGACGGACAACGTGAACTGGATCTTCCGGTTCGCGGGCGCCAACGCCACCTGGACGACATTTATCGACGCCCTGAAGGAAAACGGGCTGACGAAGATCCTTGCCGAACCCACTCTCATCACCCTGAGCGGTCGCTCCGCGAGTTTCCTGGCCGGCGGCGAGTATCCCATCCCCGTTCCGCAGTCATCGGGCGGGGGAGGGACGACCATCACGATCGAGTACAAGACCTTCGGCGTGGGCCTCAACTTCACGCCCACCGTGCTCGGCAACGGCAAGATCAGCATGATGGTGAACCCCGAGGTGTCCGATCTGGACTTCACCCGCGCCGTCTCGCTGCAGGGCTACATCATCCCCAGCGTCAACACGCGGCGCGTCTCGACGGTCATCGAGCTGGGCGACGGGCAGAGCTTCGCCGTCGCGGGTCTCCTCAAGGACGACCTGCGCGAGGTCGTGACGAAGTTCCCCGTCCTGGGCGACATCCCCGTCCTGGGGGCGCTGTTCCGCAGCTCCTCCTACCAGAAGAGCGAAACGGAGCTTGTCATCATCGTGACGCCGCACCTGGTGAAGCCGGTGGACATGGCGAAGCAGACGCTGCCCACGGATCAGTTCATCGAGCCCGACGACTTCGAGTTCTACCTCCTGGGCAGCATGGAGGGCCGGGATAAAGGCGACGGCGGCAAGTCGGCCGCCCCCGCTGCCGCGATTCCCGGGTTGAAAAAGGGAAGCGGCCTCGAAGGCGATTTCGGACACATGAAGCCCTGACCGACTGAAAGGAGAAACCCATGAGAAAGACCATTGCAATCATCGCCATCTTGAGCTTCACGGCCGGCCTGCTGATTTCCTGCGCCGCGCCGACCCGGCTCGAGACGGATTACGGAACGTCTTACAAGCTGCAGAAATACAACCAGATCGCGAACCCCGACGCGGAGAAGAACCTGAAACCCGTCGAGGGGCTCGACGGCCAGGCCGCGGCAGCGGCCATGACGAAGCGGCAAAAGGAATTCGAGAAGCAGGAGAAGGCGCCCTCGTACATTTTCAACCTGGGCACGACGGGCAAGTAACGGCATCGACGACAGGGAGACTCGATATGCTCCGGTATGGATTGAACGGAAGGACGGACAGGGGAAACACGGCCGTGGAGTTCGCGTTGACGCTGCCCATATTCATCATTCTCTTCATCGGGATCATCGAGTTCGGGTGGTATTTCTTTGTGCAGCACACCATCCAGTACGCCACCCGCGAGGGGATGCGCCTGGCCCTCGTCGGGCGCACGATCGCTGATCCATCGAACCCGGGAAACAACCTGAGCCGCGAGGCCTCGATCATCCAGACGATCAAGGACAACGCGATGCTTCCGGTGATTCGCAATGGTGTCCTGGTGTCCATCTATCCGGTGAGCACCGGTTACACCGACCCCACCGGATGGGAGACCGCAGCAGGATGCCGGCGACCCCGGAGAGTACATGCGGGTGCGAAGCCGCTATATCCACACTTTTTTTACCCCGCTGATCGGCGGTTTCTTCAGCGGGGGTGGCATTACGATCCAGGCGGAGGGGACCTACCGGAACGAGCTGTTCAACTGACGGTCGTGCTCGTCAGTGCCGGGAATCGAAACCCGAGGGGGTGAAGGACCATGATGTTGCGAAAGTTGGGGATTGACGGTGAGCGGCAGCACAACGAGCGCGGGGTAGCGCTTGTGGAACTGGCCCTCCTGCTTCCGCTTCTTGTGGTGCTTGCCTTCGGCGTCATCGACCTGGGCCGCCTCATCCACGCGAGGCTCGTGGTGACCAACGTGAGCCGCGAGGGGGGGAGCCTCGCCTCCCGGGACATCCAGACGGGGAACGATCTCATCACCATGCTCCAGTCGTCGGCCACGCCGTTCAATCTTGCAGACCCAGGGCCGGATCTATGTCATCAGGATCAAGGCCGGCGAGACGAGGTTCGACCCCCTTCCCTATATCGACAGCAGAGTCTCGGGCGGGGCCTATACGCGTAAGCAGCAGCATCACGGGGAACGTGGGCGACACGCCGGGCGGGTTGTCGTCGACACTGATGAATCACCTGACGTTCAAAACGTCAATTAACACCTCCGAACTTTCCGAGATCAGTATCGTCGAGGTGTTCTACCATTACAGGCCGATTACGCCGCTGCCGAACTTCGTCCAGAACCTGTTCCCCGTCAACGGTGGCATCCTGATCGGGAGCCGGGCGATCTTCTAGGCGGTCCTGCAGGCAGATGTGTCATTCCCGCGAAAGCGGGAATCCATGAGTGAGGTTGATTCTGAAACAGGTATGTATTTAACAGCATAGGGGACAGGGGTTGAGATATTCTGAAGGTATGGTGGTTGCATTCAAGAATGGAGGGGAATGATGAAAAGGATCATCGATAACCAGCGCGGGGCCTTCGTGGTCATATTCGCGCTCTCTCTCCTGGTGCTGCTGGGCTTTGTCGCCCTCGGCATCGAGGGGGGGCGGTGGTACCTCGTGAGGGCGGAACTGGCAAAAGGAGTCGACTCCGCCTGTCTCGCCGGCGCGAAAAACATCTCGAACCCCTTCGTGGCGCCTACGACCCTTGCCGAAGAGTTCGGAAGGGAGAATTTCCAGGCCGGATACGTCGGGACCCCGGCAGTCCGGGGCCGGCTCAGTCCGGTTCACCGCCACGATGGTCGAATCCGACAAGATCAGCGTGACCGGCAATGTGAATGCGACGGCCATCCTGGCGAGAATCTTCGGCATCGACACGATTCCCGTCGCCGCCACCGGCGTTGCCCAGAAAAAAGAGGTCGAGATCATGATGATCCTCGACCGGTCCGGATCCATGGCCGGGACGAAGATGACCGCCCTCAAGAACGCGTCGAAGGGATTCCTCGATTTCTTCGCCGAGACTCAGGACAAGGACAAGGTCGGCCTCATCAGTTTCGCCACGACTGCCGGCACAAACGGCCTCCCCGACCGGGCCCTGGGGACCAATTTCGTTTCACCCATGAAGACCGCGATCAACAATATGACCGCCGTTGGCGCCACGAATGCCGAGGATGCAGTCGACATGGCCGACGGTACCGGAGGGTTCACGGACCAGACGGGCGTGCCGGGGGACCGCCGCATCCAGCAGTTCGTCGTCTTCTTCTCCGACGGGATGCCGACGGCGCTCAGAGACCAATTCAAATATAGCAACTCGAACTACGACGGCGTTGTCTACGGGCAGGGTACATCGGGCCGCGCAAACTGCAGGACATCGGACTATCCATACATGAGCGTTGCCGATGTGCTCACCAGGCCGAACGGCAGCGGTACTTATTCCGGCGTCAATCCTGCCACGACAGGCGACGGGAAAGCGACATCCGGCAGCAACAGGACCGTCTGTACGAGTGGATGGACGAGATACCTGAACACGAAGTGGTATCTCTTCGAGACAACCCTTGTGCCCCGCTCCGGAGGAGGCACCTGGCCCGCGGAGCAGTGCAGCATCCCCATGAGAGATCTGCTGCCTTATTTCTGCGGGAGGGCAAGGCAACTGGCGCTGAACAATGCACAGGTGCTGAAAGACAAAGGCATCAAGGTTTACGTAATCGGTCTGGGATCGAGCAGCGATATCGACCCGGCCTATCTCCGAAGCCTTTCCAGCGGCACCGATTTCACGTTTATCGCCCCGACGTCGGCCGACCTGGAAGCCATCTTCAACAAGATCGCAAAGGATATCAAGCTCAGGCTCGTGTATTAGCAGGAACCGCGTCTGTATCCCCCGAGGTGAATTGAATGTCGATTCGGAACAAGACAGTCAGACTGGAAATCAAGAACGACAAGATCCGGTTTCAGATCGCAACCGTGATCTCCTCGATGGAGGGGTTTCTCGTCCAGCGCGGCGACGACCCGCTCCCGCCGGACATCCTGATCCTGGAGATGGGCGACGATCCCGCGCAGGACTTCGAGTATCTGGGCCGCACGAAGGCCGCCGGCGGGGCGCGGGAGTTTTTCCTCACGTCGAAAAACGCGAGCCCCGATGTCCTCATCCAGGCCCTGCGGATGGGTGTGAAGGAATTCTTTTCCCAGCCCGTCAACGAAGCCGAGGTGCGCGCGGCCCTCTCCAAGATCCGTGACGGCGCCGCCACACCGTCGCCCGCGGCGTCCGGCCCGCAGCGGAAGGGCCAGATCATCAACATTTTCGGGGGAAAGGGCGGCGTCGGGACGACGACGATCGCCGTCAATCTTGCCGACAGCATGGCCCGCCTGGAACCGACGCCGGCGGTTGCGCTCATCGACATGAACCGCCTCTTCGGCGAGGTCCCTCTCTTCCTGGGCATGGACCACGTCTTCAGCTGGGTGGACGTGTCGAAGAACATCGTCCGCCTCGACTCGACGTACCTGTCCGGCATCCTCTACCGCCACCGGTCGGGACTCCGGGTGCTGCCGTCCCCCGACAGGGTGGATGACACAGTTCACGGTGACGCCCCAGATCATCGAAACGCTGCTGCGCTTCATGCGCACCATGTTCGATTACATCGTCATCGACAGCGGCCAGTCCGTGGACGACATCTCGAAGATGATCCTGCGGCTCTCCGACAAGGTCCTGCTCGTCTCGGTGCTGAGCCTGCCCTGCCTGATCAACGTGAAGAAGATCCTCAACACGTACCGTAACCTCGGCTACCCCCCGGAGCCGAACGTCGAGGTCGTCGTCAATCGCTTCGAGCGCAAATCCATCATCAGCCTCAAGGAGGCCGAGGAGAGCATCGGCAAGAAGGCCTTCTGGGTCGTCCCCAACGACTTCCAGCTCTCGATGAACGCCGTCAACCAGGGCAAGCCCCTCTCCCTGGTCGACGGAAACGCCGAAATCACCCGGGCCATCCGGGATATGGCGACCGCCGTCGCCGGCAGGCGGCCGGGGGACGTGAAGGACAAGGAAAAGCGCGCATTCCTGGGGATGAAGCTCTATTGATGCAAAAGGATGTCATGCCCGTGAAAACGGGCATCCAGAAATCCATCCTGGATTCCCTCTTCCGAGGGAATGACAATGTCGAAGCAACGTTCAACAGGCGTCACGTCAGGCTCTTCGTGGAAGGCAACCGGAAGGGATTAAGAAAAGAAAGGACTAAAAGAATGGCTCTCCCGAAAGAAAAACCGATGATGTTCCTCGTCACCGACGAGTACAACGAGCTGAAAAGCAAGGTCCACGACCGCCTGGTGGACATGCTGGACCTCTCCCTGATCGACTCGCTGGACAAGCAACTCCTCAAGCAGGAGATCCGGCGGCTCACGGACCGCATCCTGGCGGAAGAACTGGCCACAGACGCCGATGAACTACGAGGAGCGCGAGCAGTTCCACGAGGAGATCTTCAACGAGGTCCTCGGACTGGGGCCCATCGAGCCCTTCATGCACGACCCGACCGTTTCGGACATCCTGGTCAACTCCTACCGGCACGTCTACGTGGAGCGCTACGGGAAGATCCAGCTTACGGGGACGCGCTTCAAGGACGACACGCACCTGAAGAAGATCATTGACCGCATCGTCTCGGCCGTGGGGCGCCGCATCGACGAGTCCTCGCCCATGGTGGACGCCCGTCTCGCCGACGGCTCCCGCGTCAACGCCGTCGTCCCGCCGGTCTCCGTCGACGGCCCGTCGCTGTCCATCCGCCGGTTCGCCGTCGACCCGCTGGAGATGGACGACCTGCTGACGCTGAAAACCATCATCCCGGAGATCGGCGAGCTTGTCAAAGGCATCGTGAAGGCGCGGCTCAACGTCCTCATCTCCGGGGGCACGGGCAGCGGCAAGACGACGCTTCTCAACGTCCTTTCCCGGTTCATCCCGCCCAACGAGCGCATCGTCACGATCGAGGACTCGGCGGAGCTCCAGATGAAGCAGGAGCACGTCGTCCGTCTCGAGACGCGGCCCCCGAACATCGAAGGGAAGGGCGAGATCACCCAGCGCGACCTCGTGCGCAACAGCCTCCGCATGCGGCCCGACCGCATCATCGTGGGCGAGGTGCGAGGCGCCGAGGTGCTCGACATGCTGCAGGCCATGAACACCGGCCATGACGGCTCGCTCACGACGATCCACGCCAACACACCGCGGGATGCCCTGCTGCGGCTCGAGACGCTCGTCGCCATGACGGGGCTCAATATCCCCAACGAGGCCATGCGGCGCTACATCAGCTCGGCCATCCACGTCATCATTCACATCTCGCGCCTCGTCGACGGCAGCCGCAAGGTCATCAGCCTGCAGGAGATCACGGGCATGGAAGGCAACACCGTGACCATGCAGGAGATCGTGGCCTTCGAGCAGGCCGGGATCGACGATGCGGGACGGGTGAAGGGGAAGTTCGTCATGCGGGGTTTCCTGCCGAAGTTCATGGAGCGATTTGCCGCCCTGGGCATTCCCATCCCGTACAACATCTTCGATGCCAACAAGTCCTTTGAAATCTAGTTCAGGGAGAGCGCAGCAATGGATCTCATCCTTTTCACAGGCATTTTCATCGTCGTCCTGGTCATGACCCAGGCGCTGTTCCTGCTTGTCCGGAGCCGCTTCAACCCCGAGGTGGTCCGGCTCAAGCGTGAGATCGGAGCCCTCTCGGCGGGCCGCAACGGCGCAAGCGGGGTCGACATCGTCAAGAAGAGGACCCTGAGCCAGATCCCCTGGTTCAACGAAATCCTCGTCAATCTCCAGGCGCCGACGATCAGCCGCCTGGAGCGGCTTCACCAGCAGGCCTATGTGAGACAGCCGCTGGGCTTTTTCATCCTTCTGTCGGTGGCCACGGCGGCAGGCGGATTATATCTGACGTTTGTTCTGAGCCGGAGCGTGCTGGCGGCCCTCGTCGCCGCGGGTCTGGCGGTCCTGCTTCCCTGGGTCTACCTGTCCTTCAGGAAGAATCGCCGGCTCCGGGATTTCGAGCGGCAGCTCCCCGACGCCCTCGACATGATCGCCCGGGCCCTCAAGGCGGGGCACGCCCTCACGGGCGGCTTCCAGATGGTGGCCATGGAATTTGCCGACCCGGCCCGGACCGAGTTCCGCAAGACGCTCGACGAGGTCAACTTCGGCCTGAGCTATGAGGAAGCCCTGCGCAACATGTCCGAACGCTTCGACTGCGCCGATCTGAAATTTTTCGTCCTGTCCGTGATCATCCAGCGGCAGAGCGGCGGCAACCTGGCCGAGATCCTCGAGAAGATCGGCAGCCTGATCCGGGAGCGCTTCAAGCTCTTCGGCAAGGTCAAGGCCCTGACGGGGGAGGCCAGGATATCGGCCGTCATCCTTACGATCCTTCCTTTTGCGATCGCGGCGGTTATCTTCTTCCTGAACAGGGCCTATATCGAGATCCTGTTCAGGGAGCCCGTGGGCCAGATCATGGTCGGCGCCGCCGCGGTCATGATGATTCTTGGCATTCTCGTCATGAGAAGGATGGTCATCATCGAGGTTTGAAAGGGGTATTTTCATGTTTGACATGGCAATCGTCGTCTCGGCGCTCGTATTTTTCGGCACACTGCTGCTCATCCTCGGAGGCTTCTACGTATCTGAAGTACCGCCGGGAGCATGCGGGGCTCGTCGAGAAGGTGAAAACGGGAGGTCTGGCGAGCCGGGCGGGAGACTTTGTCCCCGATGCGCCCGAAACGGGAAGTTCCATGAAGAACGTATTCCTGAAGACGTCGATCTGGGCCGGCCGCATGGCAAGACCGAAGGAAAACGGCGATAATGGATCCCAGTTGAGAAAACTCTTTCTCAACGCGGGCATCCGGCACCCCAGCGCCTCAGCCGTGTTCTGGGGGGCCAAGGTGCTCTGCGCCGCGGCGCTGCCCGCCCTGGCGTTCTTCGTTCGGGCGTTTTCGGACAAGCCGCTGCTCCAGTTCCAGATGCTTGCCATCCTGGGCGTCCTGGCCCTGCTGGGGTTCTATCTGCCCGGACTTCTATCTCAAGCTGAGGATCCGCCGGCGCAAAGACAGGATCGTCAAGGGGTTCCCCGACGCCCTCGACCTTCTCGTGGTCTGCGTCGAGGCGGGGATGGGGCTTGACGCCGCCATCAACCGCGTGGCCGAGGAGATCCGGTTGAGCAGCCAGGTGATCAGCGACGAGTTCAAGATCCTCAACCTGGAGCTGCGTGCCGGGAAATCGCGCATCGAGGCCCTGAGAAACCTCGGCGTGCGAACGGACGTGGAAGAAGTCCGGAGCTTTACCACGCTGCTCGTCCAGACGGACCGTTTCGGCACCAGCGTGGCCCAGGCCCTCCGGGTGCACTCCGATTCGATGAGGGTCCGGCGCTACCAGAGGGCCGAGGAACTGGCCGGCAAGCTGCCGGTGAAGCTGATGATCCCGTTGATCTTCTTCATCTTCCCGGCCATCTTCGTGGTCATCATCGGGCCGGCAGCCATCCAGATCTATCACTCGATCATCGCGCGCTAGGAGGGGTTCCATGAGCCGTATGACTCGCCTTATTCTGATTGCAGCGGTTGCCATTGTGTTCGTTTCCGTGAACAGCTGCAGCGTCGTCAACTATTTCTCGGGCTACGTGAAATCCTGGGAATCGAAGGCGCCCGGCCGGGACAACCTGGCAAACGGCATGAACCGCTTCGTCGGGTCGGTGAGGGCCGCCCGGGGAAACCCCGATGCGCACTATCTTCTCGGGGACTTCCACCAGGGACGGGGCCGACACCGCGAGGCGATCGACGGAGTTTAACAAGGCTATCGGGATCGATCCAATGTTCGTGAAGGCCTACAACGGGATCGCCGTTTCGCTGGACCAGATGGGGGAACATGAAAGGGCCCAGGAGTACTACCAGGCCGCCCTGGCGATCAAGCCTGACCTCGATTACCTGTACAACAACCTGGGCTATTCCTTCCTGCTGCAGGAGCGCTACGAGGAGGCCGCGGCGGCCTTCGAGAAGGCAAACTCCCTCGCGGGGGGACAGGTGAGCCGCATCCGCAACAACCTGGCCCTGGCCAACAGCGCCCTCGGGAAGGTAGACCCTGCTTCAGTACCCTCCGCCCCGAAGCACCAGGCTCTCATCGAGTACACCGCGGCCAATCATCTCCTGAAGAACGGCGGCTTCGAAGAGGCCCGCGATCATTACAGCAAAGCCCTTTCGCTGGACCCCGACCTGAAGGCGGCGCGCAAGGGGACGGAAGTGGCCACCCTGCTCGCCGACGTGAAACGTTACATGGACGGGGAAGCGACCGTCGTTGTGGACGGGCAGGACAGGCCCGCGATCATCGGCCGTGACGGGGTAGAGATCACCAACGGCAACGGCGTGCGGTACATGGCGAGGGACGTGGGCACGTTCCTGAAGCGGCAGGGTTTCAATGTCGTGCGCCTCACCAATGCAGACAATTTTGGGTACGAGAAGGCAAGTATCTACTACCGGGGCGATGCGGAGTTCACGGCTCTCCAGGTCAAAGGAGCCATTCCCGGAATCACGCAGATGAAGAAGGTCGGCGGTTTCGGCCGTGACGATGTGCGGGTCAAAGTCCTCGTCGGCAGGGATCTGTCCGGAGAGAGAAACACCTTCAAAGAAGGGGAAAATTGATGAAAACCAACCGGATCAAACCGGTCTTCCTGATGATGGCGGTTTGGATCGCCGCGGCCGCTCTTGCGGGGTGCGCCTCCTTGGGTACGAAGGACACTGCCGTGAGGGACGAGTACAAGCGGATGCTCGAGATGCAGAAGAGCGCCGAGGCCGCCCGCAGCAACGACGACGTGCTCAAGAATATTCCCGATACGGATGCCCGCGGTTACGAGCAGATCGGGGACAATTACGTGCGGCAGGGAAACGCGACGATGGCGTTCCTGCAATACGACAAGGCGCTGGGCAAGGACCCGAAGCTCCAGAGCGCGCGGTACAAGAAGGGGATGCTCCTGCTCAGCCGGGGGATGAACGAGGAAGCCCTGAAGACGTTCGACGAGATCCTCGCCCAGGAGCCCCAAAACGCGCTGGCCCTCGAAGGCCGCGGGCGGGCCAGGATGGCAACGGGCGACCTCGACGGGGCCATGGAATGCTACGACAGGGCACTGGCCGCGGACCCGAAGCTGTGGCAGGTCCACGGCCTCAAGGGGTACGTCCACGATCAGCGAAGGAACTATGATGCGGCCATCGCGGAATACGAGAAAGCCATCGCGATCTATGCAAAATCGAGCCTGCTGTTCAACAACCTGGGCATGTCCCTCTACATGAAGAAAGACTACCCCAAGGCGATCGACGCCTACGTCAAGGCCGTTCGCATCGACAGCACGAACCGCAGGGTGTTCAACAATATGGGACTTGCCCTCTTCAAACTCGGGCGCTACGACGATGCCCTCCTTGCCTTCAAGCAGGGCGGCGACGAGGCCGGTGCCTACAACAACATGGGGTGCCTCTACATGGCGGACGGGAAATACGCCGAGGCAAAAACGGCCTTCGAGAAAGCCATCGGCATGAAGCCGAGCTTCTTCGCCAGGGCCCACGAGAATCTCAAGAAGGCCGAATCGGCCATTGCGGGCAGTCCCAGGATTCAGTGAGATGGAACGTTTTGCTCGCCCGAGGGCAGGTGCCGCCGAGGACCTGCCTTTCTTATACAGTCTCGTTCCGGGACATTGATGCCTCGACCGAACGGTACAGAATGTTTTATGCCTGACGAGAGTAAAGGAGAACGGTAACCATGGCAGCCGCAAAGATCGCCTTGTCCAGGTCCATCGAGCAAACGGGAATCCGCAAGAATCTTCTCGAAGACCTCGCGCTCAAGATCATCTATCTCGTGGGCGAAATATCCCTGAACGAACTGTCGCGCCAGATGGGGCTTTCCCACAAGATCGTGGAGGAGCTGTTCGGGCGCCTGCGAAAGGATCAGCTCTGCCAGGTCACCGGTATGACCGGAGGCACGCATCGCGTCGTCGCTTCCTCGGGCGGGAAGTCCCGGGCCCTGGAACTGCTTGCCCAGAATCAATACGTCGGTCCAGCGCCCGTGTCGCTCGAGGACTATGTCGATCGAATCCGCGCACAGAGCGTGCTCGACAACCGGATCACCCCGGAAGATGTCACCCGCGCCTTCGAAGACCTGGTGCTCGACAGCGCGACCCTGGACCAGCTCGGCGTCGCGGCGACGTCCGGCCGGGGCATTTTTCTCTACGGGCCCACCGGCACGGGCAAGACGACCATTGCCGATACGCTCACCCGCCTCTTCGATCACGACACCGTCTGGGTCCCATACGCGGTGGAGGTGGACGGCCAGATCATCACGGTTTACGATCCCGTTCTGCACCAGCGCCTCGAACAGAGCGCGGACCCCGAACAGGACGGCCGCTGGGTGAGGTGCCGCCGGCCCCGCATGATGGTGGGCGGTGAGCTGACGATCGAAATGCTCGATCTCCAGTTCAATTCCGGCACCCGGTACTACACGGCGCCGGTCCAGATGAAGTCCAACAACGGCGTGCTGATCATCGACGACTTCGGCCGCCAGCGCGTCAGTCCCGAGGAGCTGCTCAACCGCTGGGTCGTCCCGCTGGACCGCCGGATCGACTTCATCACGCTGGCGGGCGGCAGGAAGATCGAGATCCCTTTCGACCTGCTGGTCGTCTTTGCCACCAACCTCGATCCGGCCACACTGGTGGACGAGGCGTTTCTTCGCCGCATTCAGACGAAAATCAAGGTCGACTTCATGACGCCCGACCAGTTCCGCGAGATCTTCAGGCGTCTTTGCCTGACGCACGATCTGGAATACGAGCAGGCCCTGGCCGACGGTCTGATCGGAATGATCGAACAGGAATACAAGGAGCCCCTTCGGGCCTGTTATCCTCGGGACATCCTGCAGCAGATCCTCTGGGCGGCCCGGTACCGGCAGGAGACAGCCCCGTCTCGATCGCAAGGCCCTCGAGCAGTGCCTGCAACAATTACTTCCTGGCGCTCTAGTGTCGTGTCCCGGAAATTAATTGACAATCATTGTCCCGCAAGCTTCTTACAGAGTCTAAAAAATTGTCATTGCGAGCGCAGCGCGGCAATCTTCCGTTGAGAGTATTTTCTATATGATTTCTTAATCGTAGATCGCCGCGTCGGCTACGCCTCCTCGCGATGACTGTTTTGAATGAAGGATGATCCCGCTCAGAACACTTTTTTAATGTATTTCCGGGACAGGACACCAGCAGAGTCTATCGGTGGGAAAAGGCATTGCGGTGCCCTTGCCTATCACCTCATACAACGTTACCTTGATCTTACTTTCTCCACCCCATTACCTGGTTTCGTAATCAACCCATACCTGTTCATTGCCGCCCCGCGGCAGAACAAACAATTGACATTCCGCAGTGCCTTCGCTATTTTACGCGTTGAGGAAGTGCGCAGGTCACTGGTGGGCCTCCTGGACTTCAAATCCAGTGTGGGGGGCTGATACCCTCCCAGGTGGGTTCGATTCCCATGCACTTCCGCCAATTTATCCAAACGGCGCTCCGGTTTCCGGCCGGAGCGTTTTTCTGTTCATTCCCCTGCCGTTCTTTACGGGCAAAAGACCCCGTTCGCGGACGGGGTTATCGACGGAATGAACCCCCTCGCCCCTCCGTGGGAGAGGGCAGGGGTGAGGGGGCTTTTGAGATCATGCACCCTCCCCTCGATCCCCTCCCGTCGAGGGAGGGGAAGTGGGACTGTTTCAGAGGAGATCATCATGCAGGATCGCCACGTTGCAAAAATCGCCGGCGAGCTCAGCCTTTCTGCCGGCCAGGTGAGAGCAGTTGCCGGCCTTCTTGACGAGGGGGGAACGGTCCCCTTCATCGCCCGCTATCGAAAAGAGGCCACGGGCACCCTCGACGAGGTGGCCATCACCTCGATCCGGGACCGCCTGGAGCAGCTTGCCGAGCTCGACAAGCGCCGCGAGGCCATCGTCAAGTCCCTGAGCGAGCGCCAGCTCCTGACGGAAGAGCTGGAGGCGAAGATCCATGCCGCCGAAACGATGGCGGTCCTCGAAGACATCTATCTGCCCTTCCGGCCCAAGCGCCGCACCCGGGCCACGATCGCCAGGGAAAAGGGCCTCGAGCCCCTGGCCGTTCTCCTCTTTGCCCAGGAAGACAGCACGGACCCCGCTGCCGCGGCCGCCGGTTTCGTCGATGCCGAAAAAGGCGTCGAGACCGTCGAGGACGCCCTGGCCGGCGCGCGGGACATCATCGCCGAGTGGGTCAACGAAAACCAGGAGGCCCGGGCGAAGATGCGCGATCTCTTCGCCGCAAAGGGCTTGTTCAAATCGAAAGTCATCGCCGACAAGGAGGCCGAGGGGGCGAAGTTCCGCGACTACTTCGAGTGGGAGGAGCCCGTTGCCTCGGCGCCCTCGCACCGGGTGCTCGCCATGCGGCGCGGCGAAAACGAGAAGGTCCTCACCCTGCTCATCGCGCCGCCTGAAGAGGAGGCCCTCAAGCTCCTCGAAGCGCAGTTCATCCAGGGCAACGGCCCCGCTTCGGAGCAGGTGCGGGAAGCCGTCCACGACAGCTACAAGCGCCTGCTGTGCTGGTCCATGGAGACGGAAACCCGGCTCGAGACGAAAAAACGAGCCGACGAGGCGGCCATACGGGTCTTTACCGACAACCTGCGGCAGCTGCTGCTGGCGCCGCCCCTGGGGCAAAAGAATGTCCTGGCCATCGACCCCGGCTTCCGCACGGGCTGCAAGGTGGTCTGTCTCGACCGGCAGGGAAAGCTCCTTCACAACGACACGATCTTCCCCCACTTCTCCGAGGAGGGGAAGATCAAGGCCGCCGAGACGATCCGCCAACTCGCCGGGCGGTTCTCCATTGAGGCTATCGCCGTGGGCAACGGCACGGCGGGCCGCGAGACGGAGGCCTTCGTCCGGGCGCTCGGCCTTCCGGACATCCAGGTCATCATGGTCAACGAAAGCGGCGCCTCGGTTTACTCCGCCTCGCAGGTCGCCCGCGACGAGTTCCCCGACCAGGACGTGACGGTGCGCGGCTCCGTCTCCATCGGCCGCAGGCTCGTGGACCCGCTGGCCGAGCTCGTCAAGATCGACCCCAAGGCGATCGGCGTGGGGCAGTACCAGCACGACGTCGACCAGGGGGCCCTCAAGCGGAGCCTCGACGACGTCGTGTCGAGCTGTGTGAATGCCGTGGGCGTCGAGGTCAACACGGCAAGCGCCCAGCTTCTGACCTACGTCTCGGGCCTCGGGCCCCAGCTTGCCTCGAACATCGTGGCGTATCGCAACGAACACGGCCCCTTTGCCGCGAGGGAGGGCCTCCGGAAGGTCCCGCGCCTGGGCCCCAAGGCCTTCGAGCAGGCGGCGGGCTTTCTGCGCATCCGCGACGGCAAAAACCCGCTTGATGCAAGCGCCGTCCACCCCGAGAGCTACCGCGTCGTCGAGGCCATGGCCAAAGACCTCTCCTGTTCCGTCGTGGATCTCATGAAGGACGAGTCGAAGCGAAAGGTCATCGACATCGCGAAATACGTGACGGAGAAGGTGGGCATCCCCACGCTGAAGGACATCATGGACGAGCTGGCGAAGCCTGGCCGCGACCCCCGCGAGCAGTTCGAGTCCGTCACCTTCACCGACGGCATCGAGAAGCTCGACGATCTGAGGCCCGGGATGAAACTGCCCGGCGTGGTGACCAACGTGACGGCCTTCGGCGCCTTCGTCGACATCGGTGTCCACCAGGACGGCCTTGTCCACGTGAGCCAGCTTGCCGACCGCTACGTCTCCGACCCCAACCAGGTCGTGAAGGTCGCCCAGCGCGTCGAGGTGACCGTCCTCGATGTGGACCTGGATCGCAAGCGGATCTCGCTGTCCATGAAGCAGGGCGCAACGGGCGAAAGGAAGGAAGCGGCGGCGGGGCCCACGGCGGCAAAGGGCCCCCGGGATCCGCGCCGGCCGGACAGACCGCGGCAGGACAAGCAAAAGCAGGATAACAAGAAGCCCGAGCCCGCCCCCTTCAATAACCCATTCGCCCGGGCCTTCGAGAAGGGCAAGCTGAAGTAGGCCGCTCCCGGGCCGTGGGCCCGAATCGGGCCCTACAGCTTCAGATTGCAGTATGCGAGGCCGTTGGTCGTGCCCAGCCAGAGGCGGTAGTTGTTGTTGCCGTGGCTCACGATCTCGATGGCCGTCTGGGAGTCTGCCGGGATCGCGTGCCTTTACCCTTTGACACACCGGACGCGATCGCCTATGATTCGGCTTGCCTTCAGCTGCAAGCCCTGCAGGGTGCAGGGCCGGCAAGGAGTCTTTCGGGTCGGGTGATGATAAGGGTTTACAAGGCACTTGGGGCAATCGGCCGGATCGTCGGCTTTCTTATGCGCGTTCTGGGCCGCTTCAGGCAGAACCAGGGCCTGCTCCTGGCCGGGGCAATCGCCTACTACGCACTGCTGTCCATTATCCCCCTGCTGATCCTCATCCTGATCGTGCTCTCGCATTTCATGGACCCGGAGCAGCTCATCGGGACCATGTCGACCTTCCTGGAGCTTGCCGTGCCCGGCTATGCGGCAGCCCTGACCGAGCAGGTCCGGGTGTTTATCCGGTACCGCGGCCTGATCGGCACGGTGGGCATCCTGATCCTTCTGTTCTTCAGCTCCATCGCCTTCACGGTTCTCGAAAACGCCATCTCGGTCATCTTCCACCGCGTGAGGGTCCGTCGCCGCCACTTCCTGATCTCGAGCATCATCCCCTACCTGTTCATCCTGCTCATCACCCTGGGCGTGCTGTCCCTGTCGGTCATCGTGGGAGCGCTGGAGCCGCTGGAAAGCACGATGCTGGTGGTATTCGGGCACAAGTTCGGGCTGGGGTTCATTTTCAGCCTGGCGGTCTACGTGCTGGGGTTTGTCGCGGAGGTCTTCCTGATCACGGCGTTCTACCTGGTCCTGCCCGTGGGGCCCACCACCTTCCGGCACGCGCTCATCGGGGGGCTGGCCGCCACGATCCTGTGGGAAATCACCCGCCGCGTCATCGTCTGGTACTACAGGACCTTCACCTTCGTGAACCTGATCTACGGCTCCTTCGCCTCGGTGGTGGTGTTCCTGCTCGGCGTCGAGGCCGTGGCCCTGATCGTCCTGCTGGGGGCCCAGGTCATCGAGGAGCTCGAGCACGTCAACGAGAAGATTCGCTAGGGGAAAAATAATCGCCCGGGAAAGGGGTTGGTCATGTATTCGATTCGTATTGCCATGGCGGCGCTGCTTGCCGCCTGTCTCGTTACCGGCGCCTCGGCCGCCGAGAAGGCAAAGCCGGCCGAAGCGAAAAACCCGGTCCAGGTCGAGGTCGCCTACGACGACCCCCTGGGCCGAAGCACCCCGCAGGGCACCGTCCTGGGCTTTCTCAAAGCGATGCAGCGGGAGGACTACGAGCGGGCCGTTGATTTTCTGGACACCCGGCAGACGGGAAAGCGCGCCGAGCAACTTGCCCGCGAGCTGAAATACATCCTGGACCAGGGGCTTTTGAACATTAAGACCACGCACAGCAGCAAGCCCGAGGGGAACCTCCAGGACAACCTGCCCGACAACCGCGAGCTCGTGGGCACTGTCAAGACGAAGAAAGGGGAATACAAGATCCTGCTCGAGCGCGTCCAGAGGGAAAACAACCCCCCGGTCTGGCTCTTTTCCTCGGAGACCCTCAAGCTCGTGCCCCAGATCTATGAGGACATCGACATCCCCTGGATCGAGCGGCACTTGCCGGCGGCACTGACGGAAAATCTCCTGGCCGGCCAACCGTTGTACCGGTGGCTCATCCCCCTCGTGGTGATTCCACTGGCGCTTCTTGTCGGCTGGCTCTTCACGAGGATACTCATTGCCCTGTTGCGCGAGCCGATACGCAACCGGTTCGGCGAGGCGGTGATGAGCAAGCTCAGTGGGATCGTAAAGCCCCTGATGCTTCTTTTTTCGGCAGGTGCGGTTTATACGATTTCCCTCGGCTCGGCCTCGCTCCTCGCCCGGCTGTTCTGGACGTTTCTGGCCTCGACGATAGCCGTCGTCGGCCTGACATGGCTTCTGCTCTATCTGATCGATGCCGGTGCGGAGATCATCGAGAGGCGCAGGCCCGAGGCCGCCAATGCGGTCATCCGCCTTTCGGCGACGCTCATCAAGGCCCTTGCCGTCATCGTGGGGCTCGTGGTCATCTTCTATTACTTTGCGGGCATCAACGTCACGGCTGTTGTGGCCGGCCTCGGCATCGGCGGCATCGCCGTGGCCTTTGCCGCCCAGAAGTCGATCGAGAACTTTTTCGGCGGGCTCTTCCTCGTCTGGGACAAACCCATCCGCCTGGGCGATTTCTGCAGGGCCGGCGAGCACCAGGGCACCGTCGAGCATATCGGCATTCGCTCCACGCAGATCCGCACGCTTGCCCGCACCCTCGTCTCCATTCCCAACGGCCAGCTCTCGTCGATCAGCGTCGAGAACTTCGCCATGCGCGACCGGTTCCTCTTCAGGCACACCCTGAACCTGCGTTACGAGACCACGGCGGACCAGCTCCGCTTCATCCTGGCCAGGATTCGCGAGCTTCTGTACCAGCACCCCCGGGTGGATTCCACGACGGCGCGCGTGCGCTTCATCGGCTTCGGTCAATCGTCCCTCGATGCGGAGGTCTTCGCCTATGTCTTCGAGACCGTGCAGGAGTCCTTCCTTGCCGTCCAGGAGGATCTCCTGCTGCGGATTATGGACCTCGTCGAATCGAGCGGCAGCGGTTTTGCCTTCCCCTCGCAGACCCTCTACATGTCAAAAGACGAGGGGCTCGACGCGGAAAAGAGCCAAAGGGCCGCCGAGACCGTTCGCCGCTGGAGGGACGAGGGCGAGCTTCCCTTCCCGGATCACACGCCCGCGCTGGTCTCGCACCTCGACAGCGCGCTGGACTACCCGCCGAAGGGCTCGGCCATGAGGGAGAAGAAAGAGAGCGTCTAGCGTGTAGCGTGTAGCGGGTCGAGGAGAAGGCGAGCCACAAGCCGCAAGGCAAGAAAAATCCCCCTCTGTCCCCCTTTTATAAAGGGGGATGAAAGGGGGATTTGAACGAAACGAACGAAAGAAACGAAACAAACGAAATGAACGAAAAGGACCCAAAAAGATCCGGCCGACACCTCGAGATCCTGCGCCGCATTGCGCGCCGGGCGATGATCGAGCGGGGCTTCCTGCCCGATTTCTCCGCCCGGGTCGAGAGCGAGCTGGCTGAACTGAAGGCGGACCCTGTTGCCGATTCAGGCAGCGTCCGCGACCTCCGGGATCTCCCCTGGTGCTCCATCGACAACGACGAGTCCAGGGATCTCGACCAGCTCACCGTCGTCCGGGAGGGCGCAAAGGACGCGGTGACGATCCTGGTTGCCATCGCCGACGTGGACACGGTGGTCCGCAAAGGCCGGGCCATCGACGATCACGCCTGCCACAACACGACGTCCATCTACACCCCCGCCCGGATCTTTTCCATGATCCCCGAGACGCTCTCGACGGGTCTCACCTCCCTCAACGACAGCGAGGACCGCGCGGCCGTCGTCGTCGAGATGGCCTTGGGCGGCGACGGCAGGCTTGACGGCTCCGACGTCTACCGGGCCCTGGTTCGCAACCGCGCGAAGCTCGCCTACAACGCCCTTGCGCCATGGCTGGAAGGGCAGGGGCCCGCCCCCGGGGCCATGACGGCCGTGAAGGGCCTCGAGGAAAACCTTCGCACCCAGGACCGCGTGGCCCAGTTGCTCCGGAGCCGGCGCCAGGCCCACGGGGCCCTCAACCTCGAAACGGTGGAGGCAAATCCCGTCTTCGAAGGCGGCCAGGTGAAGTCCTACACGATCGAGCGAAAGAACCGGGCCAAGGAGCTGATCGAGGATTTCATGATAGCGGCCAACTCGGTGGTCGCCCGCTATCTCGAATCCAGAAAGTTTCCCTCGATCCGCCGCGTGGTCCACGCCCCCAAGCGATGGGACCGCATCGTCGGCGTGGCCTCGGAGAAAGGCTGGACGCTTCCCGGCGCGCCCGACGCGAAGGCTTTGGAAGGGTTTCTGACGGCCCAGAAGGCCCGCGACCCGGAGCGTTTCCACGACCTCTCCCAGACCGTCATCAAGCTCATCGGCTCGGGGGAGTACATGGCCGACTTCCCCGGCAGTGAGGCCCCGGGACACTTCGGCCTTGCCGTGAAGGACTACGCCCACTCCACGGCACCCAACCGCCGCTTTCCCGACCTCGTCACGCAGCGGCTCGTGAAGGCCGCCATCGAGGGCCGGCCCATTCCATACGGCGACGAGGAACTCGTTGACATCGCCCGCCACTGCACCCTCAAGGAGGACGACGCCAACAAGGTCGAGCGCCTTGTCCGCAAGTCGGCCTTCGCGCTGATGCTGGAGGCGCGCATCGGCGAGTCCTTCGACGCCATCGTCACCGGCGCCGCTGCCAAGGGCACCTGGGTGCGCATCAACGGCCAGCCCGTCGAGGGACGGCTCGTCGAGGGCTTCGGCGGCCTCGACGTGGGCGACCGCCTGCGCGTTAAACTCATCCGCACCGACGTCGAGAAGGGATTCATAGACTTCAGGCGGGAGGATTGACGGGCAAAAGAAGTGTCTCAGTGTCTTAGTGTTTAAGTGTCTGAGTGAAGAGAAAGAAAATCCCCCTTACGTCCCCCTTTGTAAAAGGGGGAAACAGTAGGAAATCCCCCCTTTCGTAAAGGGGGGCAGGGGGGATTTGACGGGATAGACCGAATAGACGGAATAGACGGAATAGACCGGATCGACGATTTTCCCATGCTGCTGCAACTTCTGCCCCGGCTCCCCCTCATCCGCTCCTGGATCGAACGGACGCTGGCCGCCCACGCGGAAGAGGCCAGGCCCGTCGCCGCGCTCATCGAGACCTGCGGCTTCCGGCGGCTGCCCGATTACTTCGACGAGGCGTTTTTGAACCGCGTCCGGTGCGTGGCTGTCGAGCGGGTCCCCGTGCCGCCGCCGGCTTCGATGGGGCTCAGGCTCTTCGCCGGCCTCAACTCGAAGCATTACGCCGGCATCACCTACGGCGACACCTACTTTGTCGATCGTCGATATGACCTGAGCGAATCCCTGCACTTCCACGAGCTGATCCACGCGGTGCAGTGGGACTGCCTCGGGTTTGACAGGTTCCTCCTGGCCTATGCCCGGGGGGTGCTGCGAAACGGTTATGCCCGCAGCCCCCTGGAGGTCATGGCCTACGACCACCAGCGCCGCTTCGAGACCGACCCCGCCCCTTATCCCGCCGAGGCCAGGGTCCGGGAGGAACTCAACGCGCGATTCTTCCACCACGAACCATGACCTGCAGACTTGAACGATGGAGGACGGAGATGTCTTGCAAAAACTTTCTGGGCGGAGTCATCGTGGGTCTGGCGATCGGAAGTTTCGTCGGGCTTCTTGTCTGGCTCAGGACGGGCGCCGCTGAAGGCGAATCGAGGGACGACCTGACGGAGATCGAAGGGATCGGCCCCAAGATCGCCGGGCTGCTGGCCGAAAACGGTATCGGGTCTTTCTCCCGGCTGGCGAAGAGCCGCCTCGAGGAACTGCAGCGCATCCTCGAGTCGGGCGGACCGCACTTCCGGCTAGCAAACCCCTCATCCTGGCCCGAACAGGCAAAATTCGCGGCGGCCTCGGACTGGGCGGGGCTCCGGAATCTGCAGGGTCAGCTGAGCCGCGGGCGCAGGGTGTGACGCCGCAGCGTCGAGATCGCCCTTGTCTTTGACCGTTGCCGTCTGTTACCCTGTCGGCATGAGATTTTCGAAAATCCTCAAGGCCACCCTGGCCCTTGCGTTGACCTTGTTTGCGGTTTTTGCCTGGTACCGCTGGAATCTCTCGGCCCTCTTCGAGCCCGCGCGCATCGAGGCGCTCCTGGCGAGCCTCGGGCCCCTGGCGCCGCTGATCTACATGGCCGTCATGGCGGTCACGGCCGTCATCATCCCCATCCCGGGCCCCCCGCTCTTCGTGATCGCCGGTGCGATTTTCGGGCCTGTCCTCGGCACCGTCTACGCCGTGGTCGGTTCCGTGGCCGGGTCGCTCATCGCCTTTCTCATCGCCCGGTTTTTGGGGAGGGATTTCGTCGAGTCGCTGGTGGGCAAACAGGTCGTGATCTGCTGCGAGTGCTCCGAGGGGCTCCTGGCGAAGATCGTTTTCTTTTCGCGTCTCCTGCCCCTGATCTCTTTTGATGTGGTGAGCTACGGGGCCGGGCTCACCCGGATGAGCCTGCGCAACTTCGCCCTCGCCACGCTTCTGGGGTCGATCCCCATGACCTTCATCTACCACTCCTTCGGGTCCGTCCTTGCGTTCAGCCCGACGACGGCCCTCGTCCTGGGGCTTGTGATTGTCGCGATCCTGTTCGCCCTGCCGTACATGGCCGATCGCTGGGATATGAGGAGATTCCAGCCCCGCCTCGTCGCCCGCGACGGCGAGGACCCCTGCGAGCCCCCCGAAAAAAAAAGAATAGGCCCATGACAAAAGCCCCTGCCGATTGCCCGGCAGGGGCTTTTTCTGATGGAACTTCTCGCATCTGTGTAACTCGCGGCCCGAGGCCGGTTGCTCACTTCGCGGTGAACACGGGGTAGCACATGGGGTCCGCCCAGAATTTCTTGTCCTTCTTGATTTCTTTCGTCGTCTTTTTCATCTCACTGCCTCCTTGATGGCTGTGGTTGTCGTTATCGGTCCGCCTTGTTCTCGAACTTTGGAAAACACATGGGGTCGTACCAGATGCCGCCACGCCGGAATGCCCGGATACCCTTTTCGATTTTCTCTGCCTTTTTCATGTCGGCACCTCGCCTGGACATTTCGTGTTTTCTCCCTACCGGCCGCGCTTCGGCGTGTGCACGGGGAAGCTCATCGGGTCGGTCCAGTACTTCTTGTCGGTCTTCACGTTCCTGGCTTTCTCTTTCATGGTCGCATCTCCTTGCGTGGTTTTTGGTCACCGGGGTTACCGGTAGACGATATCTTTCCGGGGCTTCAAAAGGGGGTCTTCCCAGGCCACGGCCTCTTTCTCTCCGAACAGATTCATCCGGGAATCGGTGTAGACCCTGTCGGGATTTGCGGTGTGGATTCTGTTCGTCATGGTCTTTGCTCCCTTTCGTTAAACCTATTATCGATATTTTTCGTTTTAAAGAAATCGGCGCCCGTCTGAATCTGAGATAGGAGTACCCGGTCACCCCTCGGCAGACGGTGTCTGACGTAACCATAGGACATACGCCTATGGGGATATGTCTTGACATCCGGTGGCAACCTTCATAGATTATGTCCATTGAAAAAGCCGCCTGGCAGGGCGGCACTCATGAATTGAAACGGACATTTTGAAGCGCAGGGAACGGCCGTCGTGCTCTTTGGGGTTCTGACGGTCTTTTTTGAATGCGCAATCAGGAGATTCCCCTTTGCTGAAACGATATCGATACTGGCTCACAAACCGTATTCCGAGCCTCGTTTACCACCTCGTGCGTGCCTACAGCTGGACCTTCCGGCTGCATGTCGAGAACGAGAAGCCCTGGCTCGACTACCTGCAGGACGGCGGCCGGGTCCTGCTGTGCGGCTGGCACCAGCAGTTTTTTTCCGCCATCGGCTACTTCAAGAACTATGAGTCCTATCGTCCCGCACTGATGATCAGCCAGAGCAAGGACGGCGACATCATCGCCGGCATCGCCCAGAAGTCGGGCTGGCACACCGTGCGGGGTTCCTCCTCGCGAAACGGGGGACGGGCCCTGAAAGAGATGGTCGGGCAGCTGCAGCACTCGGGCCTTGCCGCCCACATCGTGGACGGGCCGAAGGGGCCCGCCGGGATCATCAAGGCCGGGGCGGTCAGCCTGGCCCGCGCCGCCGGGGCCGTCGTCGTTCCCATCTACACCTCGTCCGACCGGGCCTGGTATTTCAACAGCTGGGACCGATTCATGCTGCCGAAGCCTTTCGCAAAGGTGCACCTGCGATTCGGCGAGATGATGGACATGAAGGCCGGGGAGGGCGACGAGGCCTTCGAAGACCACCGGATGAGGCTCCAGCAGATCATGCAGCCCGGCCTGATCTCCTGAGTCGCTCTCTTATCGGTAGCAACCCGCCACTTTAGTCAATTCTTCTTGCCCCCCCTAACGTAAAGGAGGGCTGGGGCGATTTTTTCCTCACTTCTTCCACTTCTTCCTGGCCCGGCCCCGCATGTTTTTTGCATCCCTCTCCTCCCGGGGTGCCCCTCCGAGGGGGCTGCCCCGCAAAACCACCCCGGGAGATTGTCAACCCATGAGAAACCGCCCCGCCGTTTCCGCCGTCTCTGTCCTTGCCTCCATCGTCCTTTTGCTCTTTGTCCCGGCCCCGGGCGCCCTTGCGGCCCCCGATGCAAAGGACAAGCTCGCCCTCGACATCATGAGCGACGCCGTCAAGCAGACCGTCAAGCAGACGGGCACCGAGGCAGCCGGCGTGGGGTCCTGGATCACCCAGGGCAAGTACAAGGGACCGCTGACGGGGGGCACGTCGGATCACGACATGCGGGTCATTCTCACGGGCGAGACCGACGAGGCGAAGATGGTTCAGAAGTGGAAAAACTTCCAGGGCTCCCTGAAGAGCAACATCGAGGCCGCGGGCAGGCAGAAGGGCCTGAGCCAGGCCGAGATCAACAAGCTCGTCAACAGCACCAACGTCTATCCCCCCAACCAGGTCATGGCCGGGGTGGAGAACGCCGACGAGGCCGCCGCGAGATTCAAGAACCTGAAAACGGCCCCCGGCCTGGGCAGCGAACCTGTCGAGGGACTCTGGGGAAAGGGGGCCAAGGGTTACGCCCAGCACTACGAAACGAAGGCGGGGCGCCACTTCTTCATCGATCAGAAGTCGGGCCGCGTCGTGGCGGGCGCCACGGACCTGGTGCACCTCGAGGAGGGTCTCGACATCTTCACCACGGCAGGCGAGGTGAACAAGGGCAACCAGTGGGCCCAGAAGGCCCTGGAGAAGCTCGACGCCGAAGGCGCCGGGAAGGCCTCCAAGCACGTCGAGCGCCTGCGCCAGTCGCTCAACAAGGCCCGCAGCATCGAGAAGGTGGGCATTCGCGTCGACTACCTCGACGACATCTCCCGGGGCGCCGTGAAGGACCCCGCCGTCATCCGCGAGGCCGTCGAGCGGGCCCAGCGCGAACTCACGCTTCTGGAGAAGCTCTCCCGCGAGGCCAATGCGGGCAACCGCGAGCTGCTCAAGGGCATCCTCAACGAGAATCTGGGCAAGTGGGCGAAGATCCGCGGGACGTTCTGGAAGTACGCCGGCAAGGTGCCCGCGGACAAGCTCCTGCGCGGCCTTCAGCTCTTCGGCTACTACGCCCGCACGAACTACGTCGTCGAGATGGCCGCCGAGGACCTCCGCGCCGGCGCCCTGCGGGCCCTGCCCGAGCTGGGCTACATCGCAGGCCTTGCACCGGGGCTTGCCATGGACATGGCCGTCTGCACCCTCGAGGCCGCCCGCGCCGGGGCTTACAACACCGTCGTGAGCTTCCAGGAGTGCACGAGCCTCGTCGAAGGCTTCTCCATGGTCAAGGGCCGCGAGAGCGAGCACAAGGGGATGACGATCGAGCAGATGGCCGTGCGCTTCCCCGACACGCCCGATGGCCGCAACAGGCTCAACAGCTTCATCTGGTACCAGGCCACAAACGCCTCCTACCGCGAGCAGGGCGGGCAGATGGTCTCGGACCCCAACGTGGCCCGGGCCGTTTACAACAAGTGCTGCACCGACCTCGTCTCGCGCTGGCGCGAGCAGCGCCTCAAGCTGATCACGGACTTCAACACAAACTACCGCGAGTACCTGCGCCTGCTGGCCGGCAACCGCCCCGTCATCACCTTCAGCCCCTCCGACGAGGTGCCGCTGCGCGACCAGGGTGGCGGGAAAAAGGCCGCCACCGTGACCATCTACGCCTCGACGGCGCAGAACCGCGACAAGATGAACGATGTCTTCGGGAAGATGAAGGCGACCCTCAAGGCCCTCGAGGGCAAGGGGGGCGACGTCTTGTTCAGCTCCGAGAAGTACCTGATGGCCCTCGACGGCAAGTGGCTGGGGGCCGAATACTCGCCCGCTCAGAAGATGTACACCTACCGGGCCCTCGGGACGCACAGTGTCGCCCTGAGGCACGAGCTGAGCCTCACGGCCACCGTCGTTTCGGCCGACGTGGAGGAACACTCGCTGCTGGGCGGCTACCGCAAGGCCTTCGAGGACACCGTGGCCGACAACTTCAGCATCGTCGAGGACGTGCCCCGGGGCGGCCTGCGGGTCAGCGGTTACACGCGGGTGAAGGTGAACCAGCGCTTCAGCCTCACCGCCGAGATCGTCGGCGCCACCTTGCCGGCCAATCAGATGGCCGTGGGCTGGGCGAAGTCCGGCCAACGCCTGGGCGGCATCTCGACGAGCCTCTCCACCGCCGAGGCGACCCCCGGCACCTACACCTACATGGCCGAGCTCTTCGCCAGGCAGGGTGGAAAGTACCTGAAGCTGGCCGACGCGAGGCACACCGTCGTCGTCGAGAAGGAGGAGGCCAAAACGCCGGTCAAGCCGACCGTCAAGCCGCCGGAGAAGAAACCCGGCACCACGCAGACGCAAAGCGCACAGAAGCCGCCGGAAAAGAAAGACCCCCCGCCGCCCCCGCCGAAGGCCTGGGAGGCCCTCACGGAGAAGGAGCGCCAGAACGTGCTCGACTGCCTGTGCGTCTGCAACTCCACGGCCAACACATCCATCGTCGGCGTGGCCTACGACCCGAAGCCCTCGAACGCCTCGCCTCACTGCGCGAAGGCGGCTAACGGCCCCTGCATCAACCAGGGCTACGGCTGCTGGCGCCACTTCCCCGACGGGGGCAGCGAGTGCGCCAAGAAGTGCTATACGCGCTACAAAACTACGGGCGCCCCCGCCAACGCACTCAATGTTGGCAAGGACAGCAAATAGCTCTTCTCCATCCCCCCGGCTCTCCTCTCCCGCGGGGAGGGCGGGGGAGGATTTTCTTAGCTGGCCGCTTCCTCTCCCCGCATTCAGAATCGCTTGTTTACGTCACTTCTTCCACTGGCGCATAGCGGCCTTGCCACTCCTGCCACTGCCTTGCCGCACTTCCCTCGCTTCTTCCTCTTCTGTCACATCTCTCACTGCGTTGTTGTCACTGCTGCGAAGCAGCCGGTCACTTCTACTTGCCGCCCACCCCGAATCATAGTACGATTGTCTCGTACACAGGGATAATCTCCATGAAATCACTTTCTCGAATTGCCGCACCCCTGATACTGCTTGTTTTTCTTGCGGCCCCGCAACTCCTGCACGCGCAGGGCGAGCTTCGCCTGGCGGACCTGGGTGATTTTCGTCTCGAGAGCGGCCAGGTGATCCGGGCGTGCAGCCTGGGCTATCGCACCTTCGGCACGTTGAACCCGGAGCGATCCAACGCGATCCTGTTTCCCACGTGGTTCGGGGGCACATCGAAAGATCTCGTCGACCTCGGGTTCATCGGGTCCTCGAAGCTTGCCGATACGTCCCGCTACTTTGTCGTTGCCGTTGACGCCTTCGGCAACGGCGTGTCGTCCTCCCCCTCCAACAGCAAAAAACAGCCCGGCCGCACCTTTCCGGAATTCACCGTGAGGGACATGGTGAAAGCGCAGCATCAGCTCCTGACGAAGTACCTGGGACTCGACCGGCTGCACGCCGTGATCGGCATCTCCATGGGGGGGATGCAGGCCTTCCAGTGGGTGCTCTCCTACCCCGGCTTTGCGCAAAAGGCCGTCTCCATCGTGGGCACGCCCCGCGCGGCCCCTTCGGATCTGTTTCTCTTTGATACGGGCCTGCGCGCCATCGACACCCTGAACGCCATCCGTGAGGGCGAGGCCCTGGGGCCCGAGGGGTCAGCCGCCCTGCTGGCCCTGGCGGCGATGACCCCCGAATTTTACCTGAAGAACCTGTCCCGGACGGACGTGACGCGCGCCCTGGACGGAGCACAGGATATCCTCCAGAAATACAGCCTCACGGACTGGGCCTGGCAGCTCAAGGCGATGACCGGGCACGACATCTACCGCCGCCCCGTCACCTCGGAAAAAGAGGCCGCCGGGGCCATCCGCACGAAGCTCATGGTGATTGTTTCCCGCAACGACATCCTGGTGAACCCGGAGCCCTCGCTTGCCCTTGCCGCTTCATTGAAGGCGGAAACGCTGGTGCTGCAGGGAGAATGCGGACACTTCAGCGCTGTGTGCGAACCGGACAGGATCGCGAGCGCCGTCTCATCGTTTCTGAACCGGAAAAATTAGCGCCCCTGCGGAACGCGAATGAAACCCAGACTCGCTGCGCCTCTTTCTCTTCTGTGCGTCCTTATAATCACCGCCACCTGTGCGGGCGCAATCCACGCGAGGGAAAGCGCCCCCGTCGCCAGGCACATCATCCTCATCATCGGCGACGGCATGCAGCCCGAAAACGAGATCGCCGCCTCCCGCTACCTCACCGGCCGAGACGACGGCCTTGCCTTCCACGCCTTTCCGTACCGGGGCTTTGTCGCCACCTGGGATGTGACCGTCTACAACAGGCAGGCGCCCCGCTACGGCGCATCGCCCTATAACCCCTCGGCCATAAACCCCGGGGTGGGCTGTGACGCGGTACCCTCCGGAAAGGCGGACGCCCGGAGCAACGGTCCCCGCTATGCCTGCCGCGCGCCGGAGGGCCCGAGACCCCACGGCGCCGATTCGGCCTCGACGGCCACGGCCTGGGCCACGGGCCACAAGACCGACAGCGGCAACATCGCCTGGCATCCCGGCGACCCGGATCGGGGCGCCCTCAAGACGATAGCCGAGCTGCTGAGGGAAAGGCGCGGATACTCGATCGGCATCGTCACCACGGTGCCCTTTCCCGATGCCTCCCCTGCAGCCCAGGTGAGCCACAACAGGAGCCGCCGGATCCTGCACGCCATTTCCGACGAGATCCTCCGCACCTCTCAGCCCGAGGTCGTCATCGGCGGGGGACACCCCGCCCGCAGCGGGGCCGGTCATATGTCAATGGCACTCTACGATGAATTCAAAAACGGCAGGATCGGGTCCTACGTGTTTGTCGAGCGCATGGACGGTGTGGATGCGGGCAAGTCCCTCAAAGAGGCCGCGGCCCTTGCCGTCGCGCAGAAGAAGAAACTCTTCGGGCTCTTCGGGGGTCCCGAGGGCCATTTCGAGCCGCCCGTTCCCACCGACGACGGCTCGGCCACCCTGACCCGGGCCACCATCGAGAACCCGCTGCTGAAGGACGTCACACGGGCCGCCCTGAAGGTGTTAAGCAGAAACAAAGACGGGTTCTTTCTCCTGGTCGAGCAGGGCGACATCGACTGGGCCAACCACGCAAACGACTACCGGTGGATGATCGGCGCCATGTGGGACCTCGACGAGGCCGTCAGGGCCGCCGTCGAGTTCGTCGATCGCCCGGGCGACGACATCACCTGGGCCAACACCCTGCTCATCGTCACCTCCGACCACGTCACGGGCTCCATGCATCTCAACGACGGCAAACGGCTGGGCAAGGGGCGTCTTCCCGCGCAGTCTCCGGGCCTCTGCCCAGACAGGCTTTCGTGGTGCGCAGGCTACCCGGGGGGCGAGGTGAGCTACAGTGCCTCAAGTCACCTCAACGAGCCCGTATCGCTTTATGCCATGGGGGACAGCAGCCTGACGAAGCACCTGCGCCTCTTCGAGGGCAGCTGGTACCCCTGCACGCCGCTGATCGACAACACCCATCTGTTCCACGCCATGACCAACGCCGCAGGCATCCCCCAGCCCTCACCCCTCAAGGCCATCGTCACCCGTCCCACCTCCTGCCCGGGCCGCTAAAAAACTTTCCTTCTTGCCACTTCTGCCACTGCATTCCCGCACTTCCCTGTTTTCGGACGAAATAGACCAAATAGACGAGATGGACGGAATAGGGCAAAGAGCCGCTCCGCGGCCTGTGTTCAGACATGCCGGTTGAATGACTCCAGGCATCGTAGTATACTTTCTCATCACTTGACGCCGGCCTTCTGCCGCAACAGGATCGGATCGACTCCTCCCCTTACGAATCAAGCGGAGCGGGGGAGGGCGGGTCTTTGGATAAGATGGAATCTCGCTTACGAAAAAAAATCATGATCATTGGCGCTGCCGTTGCGGTCGTGCTGGCGGTGGCGATCGTCGTCCTCGTCAGCCAGGCAAACCGGCTCATCAAGCACCGGCTGGAGCAGGCCCTGGGCGAGAATTTCGCGGTCGAGAGCCTCTCTCTCAGTTGGAACAAGGTCGAGCTCAACGAGCCGCGGTTCCTGAAGGACGGCCGGCTCGCCGCGCAGGCGAAACGGATCATCGTGAAACCGGAAATCCTCGACCTCTTGAAACCGGGCTTTTCCCTTTCCAGTGTCGTTCTCGAGGAGCCGTCCCTGACCCTGCAGATCGACAAGGGCGGGCAGTGGGTGATGCCGATTGACATCGGGAAGAAACCGGAAACCCCCTCCGTCCCGAAGCCCGGTCCCCTGTCTGTCAAAACGGTCGAGATCAAGGGCGGCACTCTCTTCTTCCGGGATCTCCGGCGGCCGGAGCCGAACCGTATCGAGCTCCGGAAGATCGACCTGAGCCTGGATCACGTTGCCTTCCCGCCCAGGGATGGGCCCTCGAAATTCGTCTTCCAGGCGCAGCTTGCCGGCAACCTGCTCTCCGGGTCCGCAAGCGGCAGCGGGACGATCCATTTCGAAACGCTGGCCGTCAGCGGCAAATTCGAGGGACAGAACCTCGTTTTTCTGGATGGGGGCGCCGCCGGGCCCGTATCCCGTGTGCAGGGCATGAGCTTCACGGCGGCAACGGAAGGGGTAGCGGCAAAGGGCCTCACCTTGTCGGATCTCGTATTGATCAAGCCCTATCTGCGCCTGGAGAGTGACCGGAAGGGCAAGATCTCGTCCCCGCTGCCGGGCGCTGCGCTGAAGGCCCAGGTAGAAAAGAAAGAGGGGGCCGCCGTGCCGGTGACGGTGAAGAACCTCAAGATCGAGGGCGGCGAGCTGCTCCACCTCGACGGAAAGATCGCCCGGCCGCCCTATCCCGTGAGGATCACCGACATTGACCTCACCGCCGATCAAATGTCCTTCCCCGCGGATAACCGGAGCACGGCCTACCGTCTCTCCGCCCATCTGCCCGGAAACCAGGGCACGGGCGTGCTGACCTCCTCGGGAACGACGGCGCTCAAGTCGCTCGACACAAGCGCCAAGGTCTCGCTTCGCAATCTTGACCTGACCCGGTTCAAGCCCTACCTGCTCAAGGAGGGGGACGCCGACATCTCCCGGGGATTCCTCGACCTGGACGTGGATCTCGGCATCAGGAAAAGGATGCTTTATGCCCCTTCCCACTCGGTGCTGCGGGATGTCCAGTTCGCCGGCGGCAAGGGCCTGGCGGATCAGTTTCTGGGCGTGCCCCGAACCCTCGTCGTGAACGCGCTGAGGACGAACAACAACCGGATCGAATTTGATTTCGTTCTCGAGGGAAGCCTCGACAACCCGAAGTTCAGTCTGCGGGAAAGCATGGTCACGCGCCTTACGGTCGGCCTCGCCAGGAACCTCGGGCTCTCCGTCATCGAGACGGGCGGGACGGTGATCATCCAGGGCGGCCGGCTCATGAAGGGCGTCGGGGACGTCATGAAACAGATCTTCAAATAGTTCTGTTCGTTTTCTTCGACTCAACCCATGACACTGCCTGCTGCGGCTTCTTTCTTCCTGAAGCCCTGTCTTCCTCATCGACCGGTTATTGCAGGGAATCCTGTGCCGGGTGATTGATAACGGAAACGAGGGGAAAGAACTCACCAGCGGGGAAGGTGCATCGTGTCCAATACGGCCATTGCGATTTCCTCCATGGACATGCTGGTCACGTTGAAGAACGGGAGCTTCAAGGATGCAAAAATGGCTTCGGCGCGGACGACCTCGGTCCGGCACTGCGCGAAGGATGCATATCGGCTGCCCGGCCGACGGCGTGCGCGGATCTGCTCGAGGCGCTCCGGATTGATAGTCAGCCCGCAGAGTTTTTTGCGGTGCGGAACCAGTACGGGTGGCGCTTCGCCGTGTATCGCCTCCAGGTCCTCTTCCGTCAGCGGATAATTGGCAGCGCGCACTCCGTAATGGAAGGCAAGATAAAGGCAAACCGGTGTTTTGCCGGTACGGGAAACGCCGATCAGGATCACATCGGCCTCATCGTACTTTTGGGTCGATACGCCGTCATCGCTTCCAAGGGCATAGCTGATTGCTTCAACACGCGAATCGTATTCGTCGAAATCCTCCAGCCCGTGATAACGGCCGACGGCATGGGCGGAACGCTTGCCGAGAATCTTCTCCAGGGGCCCGAGAAATGCGTCAAAAAAGTCGATGAATTCACAATCGGAACCCGTGATCAGCTTGCGCACCTCGTCGTCTACCAGGGTGCTGAAAACGACCGGAAGCCTCCCCGTTTCCCGGGAAACCTCGTTGATCTGCCTCACCGCCTTTTTTGCTTTCTCAACGGTATTCACAAAGGGCAGCGTAATCCGATCGAAACGGATTTGGTCGAACTGGCTCAAGAGGCCCATACCCATGGTCTCCGCCGTAATGGCCGTGTTGCCGGAAATGAAGAAAATCGTCCGTTTTTCCATTGCTCTTGACATCGATTAAGCCTCAAGGCTCCCCGCACGTTGAGTTTCGAGAGCCTTTCGTTTTTTTTTCGATCGTTTCACACCTCTGCATTATACGCATCCACCCCCTTGTGCACAACAGATGTTGTTCCCGCCCCGCACTTCCCTGTTTTCGGACGAGATAGACCGAATAGACGACATAGACGGAATAGACTGGAGAGCCGCACCGCGGCCGAGGGTAACGATTCGACCCCATTTCTTCCCCGGGAATGACTTCTGAAAGCGGCCATTTGACGGATTGCAAAAAGAAGATTACACTGAAGCATGAGAACCTGTTGCGGATACATCAGAAACCACGTTGCGATAAGATGTTTTGGACAACAGGAAAAGGAGAGACGTCATGGGAGACAAGGGCGGCAAGAAAGGTAAGGAGAAGAGTCAGAAACAGCACGACGAAAAACTGAAACAAAAGTCAAAAGACAAGCTGGATAAGCAGCCAAAAAGAAAGCCTTGACAGAAAGACGGCTGCTTCCATATTGCGGCCTGTCATTGCGAACCACGGACCCCTTTCGGGGACGGGGTTATCGATGGAAGAAACAGCAGGAAAATATAAAAAAGTCATTGCGAGCGAAGCGCGGCAATCTTCGTTATTTCATTCTGAATCGTCGATTACCAGGCCTCACGAGGTTCGGCTCGTAATGACACATTTTTGAGCTGTTTCTCAGGAGCACCCGTCAGGTTGCGCGGCAATCTCGTCCTGCGGTTGTTATTCTTCCGGACGCCTGAATCCCGATTCCCTTCTTTTCTTCACTCAGACACTCAGGCAATTAACATAACACTTCTTCACTGTTGGCTGTCGGCTGCAGGCTCATTTCTTGACGGAACAGACCGGATAGACGGACAGACGGAATAGACGCGAGAGCCGCGCAGCGGCTCGCTCAGTCGACCAGCATCAGGCAATACAGGTTCTGCGTTTCCGTTTTCTCTTTCAAGGTCTGGATTGAAAATCCGTTGTTCCTTGCCGTCTGATATACATCGATCCCGCAGGACTCCATGGACGGCCTTGCCTTGCCGGGCTGGATGCAGGCCCCGTCTTTTACCTTGCTGCACTCCTTGCAGAGGGGGCAGGGGCCTGCCAGGTAAACGAAGGACTTGTAATATCCGTCCTTGAAGATCTCGCCTTCCATTTTCACGAGCATGTCGAAAAGGCCCAGGTTTTTCTTGCCTCGCTCGGGAGTCCTGGGCGCCTCGATGTGAAACAGGATGGCGCGCCTGTAACAATCGAGTACTTTCCGGGTCTCCTCCGGGGTGGGGGTCGTCGGGGGGCAGCAATGGCTGATCCGGTAGGGGCAGCCGAACAGGCACTTCATCCGGACCCACGCCGCCGTGACCACGCTGCCCGGATCGATCACCTTCGCATGGGTCACGCCTTCCGCGAGAGCCTTCTCGCAATACTTCTCCAGATCCGCAGTCTGCATGGCACCCTCTCCTTTATGGATTGATCACAACCCCGCATGTCCAGTCTCCACACCGGTAGTCATATAGAAAACGGGGAACTTTGTCAAAAGCTACCGTCCCCCTATGGCCGATCTCCCCAAATCCTGAATCACTTCTTCTCTTCACTCAGACACTGAAACACTCAGACACTTCTTTGTCACTGCCGCGCAGCGGCCTGTTCCGACACCCTTGTCCCTCGTCCCTGCCCTGTCCGACAAAAACGTCGAACCGGGATGCATTTCAATGTCCTTCCATCCCTTTTCTTCTATGGATACTTCCGTGATTATGGATGCTTAGGAAAATGATTTTCCTGTCCTCCTTCCTGGTAATCTTCTTGCACCCAGTCAAAGACAAAGATTATCCCGAATCAAGCGGCCGGTCCTGGGACGGAACAGATTTCAGATCTGTTGTATTTTCATCATTCATTCTGCTTCTCGGTTTCAAATCCAGGAAAAACCGAATCGGGGATATACGCCATTCAGGAGAATTCCTGGGCGAGGGAATATGATTATTATAGCGACTTCGATGACCGTTTTAATGATCTCCATGATCGTCTATACGCTTTGCTGCATCCCGTCGAGGGCATGGAATCATTTTTGCGACAAATCTCTGAGATTTGACAGCCGGGCCGATGCAGCGCATTTCGAGGATCTCCTGGCAAACGGCGATACGGAGAGTGTTCGCAGGATCTTGAAGGCGCTTCAGCAAAGAGGCGATATCGATCTGTTCGAATCGGAAACGGAAATCTATGTAATCGGGCGTCGCGGCGGGTCTGCAGACAAACGCAGGAAGATGACACCCGGCCTGCTTGTTTCTGATTATGATCCTGTTGAAGATTTTCGCAATCTGGGTGTAATGCCCCGGTTTAATCACGACGCCCGGGTCGCGTATACGGAGAAAGACCTGTGCGTGAGTCAATACGAGGCTGTATCCGCCACTCATCAAGAGGAAAGCAAGGATGACCTGTTTGCCTCAAACTACGATATCATCGAATTGCTGGAGAATCTGACCGTGAGATCCAGCAGCATTCTTGCCGTTCATACCCCGTCGTAAAACTGCATGGTCCCTGCAGTTCTTTCTCTTCACCCCTGAACCACCGGTCTGTCATTGCGAGCACCTTCAAGGTGCGCGGCAATCTCGCCTTGCGGCTTTTGCTTTCCCCAGTATCCCAGTTTCCCAATACCCGATTCCCTGCTTTTGGACAGGACAGACCAGACAGACCAAATAGACCAGAGACGTCGAGCTTGCCTTCCGCTTCAAATGATTGTATTTTAACCGTCAATACCGAGTTCACGTCATTTTCGCGCGGAATGCACCTCTTATGGCGAATCCTGACAGATTCAGTAATAAAATCGTGGTCATAGCCGATGATCTGACCGGCGCCAACGACACCGGGGTCCAGTTTGCAAAGCAGGGATTGAAGACCCTTGTGTTGCTGTGCGTTCCGGGCTCCCCCGCCGAATTCGACGAGGATGTGCTGGTTGTCGACACGCAGAGCCGTGCATTGTCCCCGGCAGAAGCGTATCGAAAAGTGGCAGAGACGGCCGTACTCTTCAAAAACAGGGATCGGTTTCCGACCCTGTACAAGAAGATCGATTCCACCCTGCGCGGCAATCTCGGGACGGAGATAGACGCCATCATGGATGCCTGCGGGCTGGAGCTTGCCATTGTGGCTCCCGCCTATCCCGGGAACGGGCGGATGACCGTGGGGGGCTGTCATTTCCTGGGAAACGCCCCCCTGGAAGCGACGGAAATCGCCAGGGACCCCCTCTGTCCCGTCAGCGAGTCGCACATTCCCACCTTGATTGCAAAACAGACAAAAAGAGAAGTGGGGCATGTCGGGATCAAGAGCGTCATGGCCGGGACCGAAGGCATCCTGGAGGCCATGAGGCAGCTGGTTGCGGCGGGCCGGAAGATCCTTGTCTGCGATGCGTGGCAGGAGGAACATCTGAAGATGATCGCCCTGGCCGCCGCACGGCTCGAAAAACCGGTTCTGTGGGTTGGCTCGGCCGGGTTGGCGGAATACGTGCCGATGGCGCTGGGCCTGGGCGCCGCATCGGCAGACAGAAAACCGGTCGTGGTGATCGCAGGCAGCGTGAGCAACGTTACACGGGGCCAGGTCGCCATGCTGAGGCAGCGGACGGACCTGGCGTATATCGAGGCATCCCCCATCGCCTTTTTGAAGCCGAATTCCGCACAGGCGGAGACGGACCGCTGTTGCCATGCGGCACTTGACGCCATCAGGACCGGAAAAGACGTTGTCATCGTTTCGGCTGACAGCGACGAAATGGTGGCCAGGACAAAAGCGGAGGGGTTGTCGCTGGGCCTTTCCAGCCGGCATACCTCTGAAGCGATTGCCGCGGCCCTGGGCGGCCTCTGCCGCCGAATCGCGCTCAATGCACCCCTGGGCGGCCTGGTTCTGACCGGGGGAGATATCGCCCGGAGTTGCTTGAGCCTCCTGTCGGCCGGCGGCATCTCGGTTCTCAGGGAAGTCGCCCCGGGCATCCCCGTGGGCGTATTGAAGGGCGGGCAATGCCCCGGCCTGAGAGTCGTAACCAAAGCCGGCGCATTCGGCGCCGAGGATGCGCTCTGCAGAGCCGTCGACAGTTTGAAAATGTTTTGATCGTCATCGAGGCGGAATCCGCCGCGTGAGCGCTTCGTTTCCGCGGCTCGATTCTGCAACGCATATTCATGAGGGTGTAAAAACAGGTTGCACAAAGATCCATCTGGAATAAGATCTGTCATTCCGGACCTGATCCGGAATCCAGCTTTTTCATGGATTCCTGCCTTCGCAGGAATGACACCGCCGGGAAGGTGTCCATCCCTGGATTGTGCAATACGCAACCTGTTTATCGCTCGCTGTGATAATACGATTCATCGGGAGAAACCGGCATGACAGAGAAGAAACCGATCATCGGCATCAGCATGGGGGATCCGTCAGGCATCGGCCCGGAGATTGCCGTGAAAACCCTGGCCCGGAAAGAAATCTACGAGATCTGCAAACCGTTGATCGTCGGCGACGCGAACGCCATCAAGGACGCATTGAGGATGACCGCCCTGGATCTCGAGATCCATTCCATCTCGGAGGTCAAGCAGGCCCTGTTTCAGTTCGGAACCCTGGATGTCTACGATCTGAAGAACGTGGACATGGCGAAGCTGCAGTACGGGAAGGTATCGGCCATGTCGGGCCATGCGGCCTTTGAAGCCATCACCAAGGTGATCGAGCTTGCCCAAAAGAAGGAGATCGACGCGACCGTGACGGGGCCGATCAACAAGGAATCCATCAACCTGGCCGGGCATCATTATTCGGGGCATACGGAAATCTATGCCCATTACACCCATACGGAAGACTACACCATGATGCTTGCCCATGAAAACCTGCGGGTCGTTCACGTCTCCACGCACGTGTCTCTGCGGCAGGCCTGTGAACGGGTCAAAAAAGACAGGGTGCTGAAGGTCATCAAGCTGGCCTGGGAAGCCTGCAGGAAGATCGGGATTGCCGATCCCCGGATCGGGGTGGCAGGCCTCAATCCGCATGCGGGCGAAAGCGGCATGTTCGGGAAAGAGGAAATCGACGAGATCATCCCTGCCATCGAGGCGGCAAAGGCGCTGAAGATCAACGCCGACGGTCCCATCCCGCCGGACAGCCTGTTCTCGAAGGCGAAGGGCGGCCTGTACGACATCGTCGTGGCCATGTATCACGACCAGGGCCACATCCCCCTCAAGGTTGTCGGGTTCAACTGGAACGACGAGAAGCAGAAATGGGATTCCATCAGCGGGGTGAACATCACACTCGGTCTGCCGATCATCCGGAGCTCGGTGGATCACGGCACGGCATTCGGCAAGGCGGGCAAGGGCACGGCGTCCGAGTTGAGCCTGGTGCACGCCATCGAATATGCCGTGAAGATGACTCTCAACTAGCGGTGCAAGACGGCCGCGGGCCGTCTTCAAAACCTTCAAACGAAAAGGAGGATGCTATGAAACGGTTTTATCTGCTGTCATTGATGTTCACGTTGGCCGTGGCGATGTTCGCCGTCCCATGCGCATGGGCGGCCGATCCCGTCAAGCTGGTCTTCGCCTCGGCCTACGCGCCGGTGGACCACCAGAGCCAGACGCTGGTCAAGTTCGGCGAGCTGGCCGAGAAGTACAGCAACGGCCAGCTGAAGGTGAGTGTCGCCGTCGGCGGCGTCCTGGGCGGCGAGCGGGACGTGGCCGAGGGGATCCAGGTGGGCACGGTGAACGGGGCGATCCTGGGCGGTATCCTCCAGAATTTCGACCCGGCCATGTCCATCCTCGAGTTCCCCTTCCTCTTCAAGAACGATAAGCACGTGCGGGCCGTCATGGAAGGACCGGTGGGCGACAAGATCCGGGCCCGGCTGATTGCGAAGACCAACATACGGATCCTCTACTATGTCATGCGCACGCCGCGGGAGCTGACCACCAAGAAACCCGTCAAGAGCCTTGCCGACATCAAGGGCATGAAGATCCGCGTCCCCGAGATGCAGGCCCACCTGGAGACCTGGCGAGCCCTCGGGGCCACCCCCACGCCGCTGGCCTTCACCGAAGTCTACACGGCCCTGCAGCTGGGGACGGTCGACGGGCAGGAGAACCCCCTCGGGGTCATCTGGGCCAACAAGTTTTTCGAAGTCACCGAGTACCTGGCCCTCACGGACCACCTCGTCGGCTTCATGATGATCGTCATGAACAACGACACGTACAAGAAGCTCGATGCCGACCAGCAGAAAGCCCTCGACCAGGCGGCCAAAGAGGCCTCCCGCTTCAACGACCAGCTGCTCACGAGCATCAACGCGGACATCGAAAAGAAGCTTTTCGCGAAGATGAAGGTCACGAAGATCAACAACGCCCCCTGGCGCGAGGCCGCCAGGGACGTCTACAAGAGCTTCCTGAAGTATGACGGCTTCGAGGATCTCTACCTTTCCATCCGCAAGGCCGGCGAGAAGTACTGATCGGCACATATGAAAGGGGTCACTAAATACCCGAATCCAGCGATAAGAAGCTGAAACGCCGTTAGAACGGGTCATTGCGAGCACCCGCAGGGTGCGCGGCAATCTCAGGCAAACGGCGAGATCGCCACGCTTCGCTCGCGATGACATGGTTTATCGCTGGATTCGGGAAATAGTTTACACTCAGCCAAGTAAATAGAGATTGTCATTCCGGACTTGATCCGGAATCCATCTGCCATATGGATTTCCGCTCCCCGCTTTCGCGAGGACAAGCTTTGCGGGAATGACGCTGTTGAGATATGTTGTTGCCTGCATGACAAGACAAGGGGAGGGTTGAGGGTAAACATGACACGGACTATGGACATGCTCGAGGCCGTGATTCGCTGGACGGTCGTCATCCTGCTGGCCGTCATGGTGGCCGCCATCGGCTCGCAGGTCTTCGCCCGGTACCTGTTTCACCAGTCCCTGTACTGGACGGAAGAGCTGGGCCGCCACGTGATGGTATGGATGATCTTCCTGGCCTCCGTGTTGTGCGTTCGAAGAGGGCATCACCTCAGCATCACGCTGCTGAAAGAGAGGCTCAGCCCCCGCAAGCAGGCGCTGCTTCAGCTTGTCGGGGCGATCGTCCTGGCGTACTTCTTCTACATGATGATCGTCCACGGCTGGACGCTCACGCAGAAGACCATGGTCCAGCGCTCCAGCGCCATTCACTACCCGATGGGCTACGTGTACGCCGCCCTGCCGGTCAGCGGGCTTCTCATGTTCATCGTCAACCTCGAGGTCATGATCAAGGCCGGCCTCGAGTTCTTCGGGAAGCGCAAAGGCGAAGCCGTCGCGCAGCCTGCCGTGACGGGAGGCGAATCGAAATGACCATTGCGATCCTCTTCATCGTGCTCCTGCTCATCGGCGTGCCCGTGGCGTTCACCCTGGGGCTCACGGCCCTGGCCTACATTGCGCTCGAGACCCCACTTCCTCCCCTTGTCGCCTTTCAACGGATGTTTACCAGCGTGGATTCCTTTCCCTTCGTGGCCATCCCGTTCTTCATGCTGGCCGGAAACCTCATGGGCGCAGGCGGCCTGGCCCGGCGCATCATCGACCTGGCGCGCGCGCTGGTGGGCCATCTGCGGGGCGGTCTTGCCAACGCCACCGTCGTCTCCAACATGTTCATGGGCGGCATCTCCGGCTCGTCGGTCGCGGATTGCTCCGCCCTGGGCACCATCTTGATCCCGGCCATGGAGAAGCAGGGGTACGCTCCCCGGTTTGCCGGCGCCGTCAACGCCACCGCCTCCACGATGGGCATCATCATCCCCCCGAGCATCCCGATGATCCTGACGGGGGCGGCCACGAGCCTCTCCATCCGCGACCTCTTCTTCGGGGGGCTCGTGCCGGGCCTGCTCATCGGCCTGGGGATGCTGGTGATCACGACGTTCATCTCCAAGCGCAGGGACTACCCGAAATTCCCGCGCGCCACCGCACGCGAGCTGCTGACGGCGGTATGGAGGGGGCTGCCCGCCTTCATCATGGTGGCGATCATCCTGGTCGGGATCATGACCGGCATCTTCACGCCGACGGAGGCCTCCGTCGCAGCGGTCCTGTATGCCATACTGGTCGGCGTGATCGACCGGGAGCTGACGTGGAAGGGGTTCTACGATTCGATGCTCAATGCGGCCGTCTCCTCGGCCGTGGTGATGATCGTCATTTCGACGGCCGGCCTTCTGACCTGGCTCCTGGCCTACTCCATGGTCCCGCAGAAGCTGACGGTCGCACTGGGCGGGGTCATCGACTCGCCGACCACCCTGCTGGTCATCCTCGGGGCGGTCTTCCTGGTCGTCGGCACCGTGCTGGATGTCTCCCCGGCGGTCCTGCTTTTCGGGCCGGTCCTGCTGCCCCTGGTGACCGCCGTCGGGGCCGACCCCATCTTCTTCGGGGTCATGATGGTGTTCGCTCTCGCCATCGGCCTGATCACGCCGCCCGTCGGCACGACGATGATGCTCTCGGCCTACATCGCCGGGGTGAGCATCCTGGACATCGCCCGGGAGGCCGTTCCCTATCTCATTTACATGATCGTGCTGCTCTATGTCCTGATTTTCTTCCAGGGCCTCGTGTTGTGGGTGCCCAACTATCTCTTTCACTGATCAGGCAGCGCGTTTGACCGCGGGCCGCTGAGGCGGGCCCGAACCGCTCCATTATCCCTCTCCCCTCGCGGAGAGCGGTGTCGTGAGCTTGTCGAACGAGGCAGGGGTGAGGGGGTCTTGAAATCATTCACCCTCCCCTTGATCCCCTCCCGTCGAGGGAGGGGAAACGAGAAAGCCGTTTCTTAGGAGGATGGGCGTGAAGATCGAGCTCCCATACGGAAAAGGCACGATCCATGCCGATGTGCCCGCGAAAAATCTTGTCGGTGTCTATTCGCCGAAGGACGTCCGGCCCGTTGCCGATGTGAAAAAGGAAGTGATCCGGGCGCTCGCGAGCCCGATCGGGTCCAACCCCCTGCGCGAGCTGGTCCGGGGCACCGGCAAGGTGGTCATCGTCGCCGACGACAACACCCGCCTGACCCCCGCGGACAGGATCATCCCCGTTCTGCTCGACGAGATGAACGCCGCCGGCGTGAAGGATGCGCAGATCACCGTCATCATCGCCCTGGGCACCCACCGCTTCATGACGCAGGAAGAGATCCGGGAAAAATTCGGTGAAGAGGTCGTCAGACGCGTGGCCGTCAGGAACCATGACTACAAGAATGAAGCTGAATTGATCGATCTCGGCACGACACCGAACGGCACGCACGTGACGGTCAACCGGGAAGCCTGGGAGGCCGACTTCAAGATCGGCGTCGGGAGCATCGTGCCGCACCATATCCCCGGGTATGCGGGCGGCGCGAAAATCGTGCAGCCCGGCATCTGCGGGGAGCGGACAACGGCCGAGACGCACCTGCTGAGCGTGAAAGCCGAGCGCTCCCTGCTGGGCGTCACGGACAATCCCGTGCGCGAGGAGGTGAACGCCATCGCCCGCAGGGTGGGACTGAACACCATCCTCAACACGGTGCTGAACCGAAACGGCGAGGTCATCGAGGCCTTTTTCGGAGACGTGGTGGAGGCCTTCAACGAGGGGGTAAATCTGTCGCAGCAGGTCTACGCGACGGAGATCCCGGAGGAGGCGGACATCGTCCTTGCCAGTTCCCACCCCTGCGACATCGAGTTCTGGCAGGCGCACAAGACCCTGTATCCCTCCGATATTGCCGTCAAGGCGGGGGGGATCATCATCGTCGCCACGCCCTGCCCGGAGGGGGTCGCCATGACCCACCGGGACATCCTGGAGGTCACTCACCACGGCGCCTGCGGCCTCCGTGAGATGGTCTCCTGCGGGCAGCTGCACGACGAAGTCGCGGCGGCCCTCGCCATCGCCTGGGCCCAGGTGAAGGAGCGCGAGTCGGTCTACATCGTCTCCGACGGCATCGGCGCCGAAGATGCCGCCAGGCTGGGATTCACCCATTTCAGAACCGCCCAGGAAGCGCTCGATGCGGCGCTGCGGATAAAAGGGGACAATGCCCGCGTCACCGTGCTCACCCATGCGCCGGACATGCTGCCGGTCATCGCCTCTGGCAAACCCTTTCCCTAATCTTCCTCTCCCACGAGGGGGAGAGGAAGATTAAGGAATTGGGTATTCACAGGCGTGGCGATCTACATTTGAGATCTTTTTGTTGATTCTATAACAAAGATTGCGTTGCTGAGTTTACCCTGAGCCTGCCGAAGGGCTCCTGAAAAACAACCCTGAAGGGTCATTGCGAGCGAAGCGAAGCAATCTCGTATTGATTGCTTCGTCGCTGGCGCTCCTCGCAATGACAGAAAAAGTTCCTCGCAATAACGGTTTTTTACAGCGAACTTCACTAAACAAAGGACGGAGGGAAAATGAAAAAGAGTATTGTCGTCACGATCATGGCAATGGTGGTCTTGCTCGTCGTCGGGCAAGTCGGCGCGGCTGAATTCAAGGCAACCATGAAAATGGGCTCCACCCAGCCCAGCGACCACCCCTACATGGTGGGCGCCCAGAAGTTTTCCGACCTGATCAAGCAGCGGACAAACGGGAGGATCGTCATCAACCTCTACCCGAGCTCGCAGCTGGGCAAGGGCGAGCGGGAGATGGTGGAGAGCATGAAGCAGGGCATCATCGAGCTGGTGGTGAGCTCGACGGGGCCGCTGGGCGGGTTCAGCCCCTCGATCAACATCCTCGACATCCCCTACCTCTTCCGCGATTACGCCCACGTGGACGCCGTCCTGGACGGGCCCATCGGCCGGCAGCTCCTCGCCGACATGGACAAGCACGGGATCGTCGGCATGGCCTTCTGGGAGAACGGGTTCCGCCACCTGACAAACTCCAAGGTCGCCGTGAAGACCCCGGAACAGGGCAAGGGCCTCAAGATCCGCACAATGGAGAACAAGGTGCACCTTCTCGCGTGGAAGACGGCGGGCCTGAATCCCACGCCGATGGCCTGGGGTGAGCTGTACCCGGCCCTGCAGCAGGGCGTCATCGACGGCCAGGAAAACCCCGTTGCCGTTTTCTACAGCGCCAAATTCTGGGAAGTGCAGAAGTATTTCTCGCTCACCTACCATGTCTACTCCCCGGCCCCGTTCATGATGAGCAAGAAGAAATTCCAGGCCATGCCGAAGGCGGACCAGGAGCTCTTCATGAAGACCGCCCTGGAGGTTGCGGCGTTCCAGCGCAAGCTCAACCGCGACGACGAGGAGAAGAAGCTGAGTGAAATGGCTGGCAAGGGCCTCACCGTGATCCGTGACGTCGACAGGGCGTCCTTTGCGAAGGCCATGGAGCCGGGTTACACGGAGTGGAACAAGGACTTCGGGAAGGACAGGATCGCGGCGATCGTCAACACGAAGGCGCCCGCGGCAAAAGCCCCCGCGAAAGCGGCCCCGAAGAAGAAGTAACGGGATGACTCCCGCGCACGGCCTGCAGGGGGGAGATGGCACCCCCCTGCAGGTGCGTGTTCTCATTCCGATGAATCAATGAGGGTCCGAAGGAGACCTGCATGAACCTTCTGCGCGCCGTCAACGAGTCGCTGCTCCGGCTTGCGAGCTGGGGCACGATCTTCTTCATGGGGGTCATCGCCGTCGTCATCCCCTATGAGGTCTTCGGGCGGTATGTCATCAAAAGCATGTCGATATGGTCCGGCGAGGTGTCCACGTTTTCGCTTGCCTGGGCCACCATGCTGGGCGGGGCCGTGGGCCTGAGGAAGGGCTACCAGGTCGCCATGACGGCCGTGACTGACGCCGTTCCGCCCGCCGTCAGCCGCCTGCTCAAGGGTGCCGGGATCCTTTTCATGCTCTGTTTTCTCGCGACGATGACCTGGTTCGGGGGAATGCAGACCCTCATCAATTTTGAGCAGACGTCTCCGGCCATGGGCATCAAGATGTGCTTCCCCTATGCATGCCTGCCGATCGGGTTCTTCATCATGCTCATGCTGACCGTGGAGCAGGTGCTCGTGTTTTTCGGCGCGGCGCCTTCGAAGGGGGGCGCGGCATGATCTCCATCTTTCTCATCGCCTTCGTCGCCCTGCTGTCCTGCGGCATCCCCATCGCCATGGGCCTGGGCGGTTCCGCCATGGTCTACCTCTTGTTCAACCCGGAAATCGAACTCACCATCCTGCCGCAGACGATCTTCGGCGGAATGGCCTCCTTCCCGCTGCTGGCGATCCCGCTCTTCATGCTGGCCGGCAACCTGATGAACGAGGGGGGGCTGACGCAGGATCTCGTCACGTTCGCCAAGCTGGTGATCGGGCACATCCGGGGCGGGTTGGGGCATGCCACGATCATTGCCTGCGCGATCTTTGCGGCCATTTCCGGGGCTGCCGTCGCGACGGCCGTGGCCATCGGCATGATCATGATCCCCGCCATGAAGCAGGAAGGCTTTGACGAAGACCTGGGTGCGGCGATCACAGCCACCGCCTCCTGCATGGGCCCCGTCATCCCGCCGAGCATCCCCTTTATCATCTACGGGGTCATCGCGAACGTCTCGATCGGCGCTCTTTTTCTCGGCGGTGTGATCCCCGGCCTTCTGCTGGGCATCGGCCTGATGGTCTACATGGCCTACGAGGCCAGGAGGCGCCATTACCCGGTCCGTGAAAAAGCCTCGTACAAGGCGATGCTCATCGGCGGCTGGAAGGCGCTGCCCGCGCTTTTCATGCCGGTGATCATCATGGGCGGCATCCTCGGGGGGGCCTTTACCCCGACGGAAGCCGCGGGTGTGACCTGCGTTTACGCGGCGCTCATCGGGGGGTTCGTATACAGGCGGCTCAAACTGAAAAATCTCCCCAGGGTTCTTCTGACGGCCGGTCTCGAATCCGCCATGATCATGTTGCTGCTGGGTCTCTCGGAGCCTTTCGCATGGATCGTGGCCGCAGACCAGATTCCCCAGATGATGATCGATGCGATCTCCAGTGTCAGCACCTCCCCCTACGTGATCCTCTTCCTGATCAATATCGTGCTCATTATCATCGGCATCCCCATTGAAACGGCCCCGGCCCTCGTCATCGTGGCGCCGATCCTTGCCCCCATGGCCGTCAAGCTGGGGATCGACCCCGTCCACCTGGGGGTCGTTGTGTGTTTTAACCTCGTGCTCGGGCTGATCACACCCCCGGTCGGGGGCGTTCTTTTTGCCATATGCGGCGTTTCCGGGCTCTCGATTGAAAAGTTGAGCATGGCGATCTGGAAACCCTTCTTCATCGCGATCGCCGTCCTTCTGTTGATCACCTACATCCCCCAGCTAAGCACTTTTTTGCCGCACTGGTTAATGCCGAACGTACGGTAGGGATTGATCGCGGTATTTTGTTGCCGGTGTAATATCTCCTTCTGTCATGCTCATGAAGCGTTTTCTCCGAGAATGCCGCATTTCAAAGGCCCATCTGCAATTTGGGTTTGATACGGTACCGGATTCCAGGGACCATTTGACTCCCCGACCCTCTTTGTATTAATATACTTGTGCAAGTTACCCATTCTGTGAATGATGGGAGCATTCTATTTCCCCGACACATTCTGATGAAGAGGTGAGATCCCTTGGCAGCAAAGATCTTTTTAAGCGAGTGTGACATCTTTCAGGAATTGAATGACACGCAGATTGAAAAACTCGCTGCGATTGCCAAAGAGAAATCGGTTCCGGAAGGGACACTGCTCTACAAGGAAGGGGACCCCTCGACGCACTTGTATCTGGTGCGACAGGGGAAAGTCATCCTGGAAATGAAAAGCGACATGGGTCCAACCCAGCCTCCCATGCAGGTCATCATCGACATCGTGGTCCATCGAGAGGCTTTCGGTTGGTCTACCTTCGAGCCTCACCTCCACGCCCTGAGCGCTTTCATTGCGGAACCGACGAAGCTGATCCTCTTCGAGGAAAGCAAAATAAGAGCCCTGATGGAAGAAGATTGCGAGATGGGTTTTGGAATCATGAAAGGGCTGGCGAAGGTGCTTGACTCCAGGCTCAATCACGCCCGGGTATTGCTCATCGGCGAAAGGGCCCTGGCGACCCTGGAAGAAACCACGGAAGCCTGAGAGAGGATGCGGCGCAGCGGGAATGAAAGGGCCGGCGCGGCGTGACAGTCGCGCGGATACCGCGATGTGACGATCACTGCGGAGGCGGCGCGAGTGAAGCCGGCAAAATGCTTTGACAAGGTGAGAGGGTTCGGCATTCTGTCAACGGCGCCGGCGGCGACGTTTCCGGATTGCTGAGGAACCAGGGGATTCATGCTCAAAAAATATTTTACATCGGTTATCTTCATCGTCTGGTTCATCATCTTCGCTGCAGCGGGTGAGAGCGCGGCGGCAGGCAGGGTGTTTACCTTCGAGCCGGGGGAACGGCTGGTATACAGTGCGAAATGGTTTTTTCTTCCGGCAGGGGAGGCCGTGATCGAGGTGTTGCCGGAGGCTTCCGTCGACGGCCAGCCGGCTCGTCACTTCGTCATGTCGACCAGCACGAATTCCCAGCTCGATCATTTTTACAAGATCCGCGAGCGGCAGGATTCTTATACCGATCTCGAGGTGACCCGCTCACTCCAATACCGGAAAAAAAGTGCGGGGGATTACCCGCGGGACTCGGTCGTTTCATTTGACTGGACCCATATGACGGCCACGTACACAAATTTCGGCCAGCCCGAGAAGCCTGTTACGATTCAGCCCGGCACTTTTGATCCCCTGTCCCTTATCTTTGCCATCCGGCTGTACCGGCTCATTCCCGGCGACGTTCTCGAAATCCCGGTCACGGACGGCAGACGTGTCATCAATACCCGGGCGATCGTGGCCAGCCGGGAGACGGTGACGATCCACCACGACGTCTATGATACCCTGCTCGTCATCCCCGACATGAGCCGCCTGGAAGGCGTCGTGAGCCGCCGCGGCGAGCCGTCGCTCAAAATCTGGTTTACAACCGACGAACGTCATCTCCCCGTGAAGATCCAGACCCGCATTGCGGTCGGCAGCATTGTCTTCGAGCTTGTCTCCGCAACCTTCTGATGTCCCGGCCTTTCCCGCGCAGTGAAACAGGACCGGATCGTCATGCTTCTGCCTCTGTTCTTGCAACCGGCAATCCGCGGTTTCCGGAGTGATCTTGGAATGAAGACTCGCAGGTGAAGTGCGCAGCGCGGGCCGTCAGAAACTCCATCCTGAACGGTTGATTTTCTGATTTGGGACGACCCGTACGAACCTTCACTCGCCGATCACCCCCAAAATCGCAGAACGCTAACTCTACATGGGGTACAAAACGTCCTCCCGGGTCGCTGCGATGAATGTCACGACGATGAAACGGCTCCCTTTGATCTTATCCATAATCATCATCATCGCATCGGTTATTTTATGCCATCAAATTATTTCAAATTCAATTTCCAACCAGCAGAACAAAAACGATTATGCCGAACTGAACCATGTCAAATACGGTCTTTTCAGTGTTGAAGAATGGAAACGGCAAATTACCGTCATTGTTGCCGAGGAGATCAAGCACCTGTATTTGTCAAGGCCTAACGAGCGGGAGCTCAGAAAACATATCGATGCTCTGTTGAACACACTGATTGACAGCGTCGACAAGAAGATCAGGGAAGGGAACCTGGGCTCCGCGGAGGGTTGGGTCAAACAATCCTTTCTAAACATATTTATCAGTCTGGAAGATATTAAAAAAGGCATTCCCGAATATACGGATGCCGTCATTCATGAGATGACGAAATCGAAAACAAAGGGTCAGATCAAGGCCGCGCTGAACAAAAAGCTCGAACAATATGTCAATCAAACCTTTGATACACAAGATAATACTCAACTGAACCGCATCCTTCTTCGGACGGATTCCAAGGATATCGAAAGTGCGAGGAGCAAGCTCGATGAGGAAATATCGGCCAAGCATGACCTGATTTTCAAGGAGGCCAGCCTGTTGATCATCCTGTCGGTGATCCTCTTTGCTTTGTGTGGTTTCAGCAAACAACCCCTGGACCCCTCCCGGTATCTGCTCCTCGTTCTGTCTCTGATCCTGCTGCTGACAGCCGGCGTAACTACGCCCATGATCGACATGGAGGCAAAAATCTCACAGATGAGTTTTGTGTTGATGGGTCATCCCATCCATTTTGAGAACCAGGTATTGTATTTCCAAAGCAAAAGCATTCTGGATGTATTTTGGATTATGATGACCCACAAGGATCTTCAGATGAAATTTGTCGGGGTTTTGCTGATTACCTTCAGCATTATATTCCCCCTGTTTAAAATTGTCTCGTCACTGGGATATTATTACAATTATCGTCACGCCAGGGAGAACGCGGTAATCGGGTTTTTTGTCTTAAAATCCGGTAAATGGTCCATGGCCGATGTCATGGTGGTTGCCATGTTTATGGCCTATATCGGCTTTAATGGCATTGTTGACAGCCAGTTCGATGAATTACGCTCAGCAGGCAGGGAACTGGTGATCTTGACTGCGAACGGCACTTCCCCTCAGCAGGGGTTTTACCTGTTCCTGACATACACCCTGTTGGCGTTATTTTTGTCAGGATTCCTGACCAGGCACCCTCAGGCCTCTGAGAGTAAAATGCCATAGGTTGAGAATACAGATTGCATACACGGAATAAGAGGGAAGCGGATGGGGTCAGGAAGAACTATTTACGATTATCGAATGTATTGCAGGCGCGGGGTTCAGCTGTTTGCCCTTTATGCAATGAGCCAGACCCTTCTGCCGCGAGATAAGACTCTGTCCCCATATACGGTTAACGCTCTCAGAGAACTGGATCGGCGCCGGAGAGAATTGCATGACCTTTCCGGGCAGCTATTCCATGATGTCAATCTCTGTATGGAGTGCCCTCGTTCTTGTTGTGCGGGAAGCTACAATCATTTCAGGGCGCTGGATTATTGGATGAGAAAATACAGTTCCCATCCGATCGACGATTTTGGTTTAGCCGCTCATACTGCATGGCGCTTCCGACTGTTGTCGTCGGTGAGAGAGTGGAGAAATGGGTGCAGCTTTCTAGGTCAAAAGGGATGCACGCTTGAACGATCAGAACGGCCGATTATGTGCATCTTTTATACCTGTAGTCGCCAGAGGGCGCAGATGAATGCTGAACAAAAGAAGAGTCTTGCACAGTTGAGTGAGGCTCTTTACGACGTAAGTATAAAGACTTTTGACGTCCTGAAACAGGAAGCAGGTTTGCCAAAACGATACGGCAAATTGAGATTGTTCCTGCTGCCCCTATAGCATTCATTCCCTCTGGGGACTCTGGATTTGTAACCGGGAAGGGTCAATCCACTCGTGGTAAATTCATCATAGGAAGAGCAGAATGGGGAAAACATACGACTACAGGACAACGGTCACGATCGGAAACACCAATCTTCTTCAGCACATGTATTTTGTGCATTTCTTTACTCTTCAAGGCATCACGCGGGACCTGTGGGTCAAAGAGGTCGTTCCCGGTGGACTGGAGTCCATCAATAATGGCCTCGTGCTCATCACGCGATCTGCCCATTGCGAATACAAAAAAGATTTTTATCTCTACGATAAAGTTCTCGTGCGCATGCAGTTCCGGAACCTGCGGAACGCCAGCGGGGAGCTGGTCTTCAAATTCTACAATGAGGCGACGATGGAGCTGCATGCCGAAGGAATCCAGCAGATCGTGACCGCAAAAAATCATGGGATATGCAGAATTCCCGAGAATTTCAGAAACGTGGCGATGGAATATACCATCGATGAATGAAAATATTCGGCAACACAATAACGACCGGAAAGACGGGCAACAGAACGGTTTTCAAAATAAAAAATGAGCTCATCCGGCACCCGGTGGGTTCCGGATGAGCTCAGAAATCTTCGGGCTCACGCTACGCGTTTCGGCGGCGGCTCCCCGAAGTATCGTTTCACGGAATCCATGATCGAAAGCTCCAACTTGCTCATTTTCCCTTTGTCGTCCCTGAAATAGCGGTTCATGGTATCCACAATGTTCGATTCCATTGTTGACCGGACGACCCCTCCGTTCCCCGTCAAGTTACCGGGCATCAGCAGCACTTTCATAGTCTCACCTTTCTTGTCACGGTTCTCTTGTGGCCACAGTATCCCAGTATCCCGCCATGGGCTATTGACCTGTCCCTGATATCCGGATGCGAAATGTCTTAGATTCCACTTGCACTTCTGTCGGTACGCCGGCCGACAACGATATTGGCTGTCGGTCACGGGGGCTGTGGGTTATTCGGATCGAATCCATCAGCATTTACGAGGCCGGTAGTTCGGTATTTAGCAGCCACAAATCAGACGATCCCTGATTGTGGATGGCTACCGAGGTCTGTATCATGAAAATGAAAAGGCTCGATATCGACTCACTACACGGTCTGGTTTCCGGGGGAAGGGCATCCCGACCGCCTGGTGGGAAACGGAAGGAAAAAGGAAAAGCGGAAGAACTCGTCGGTCGGTTGCAGAAGAGGTACGGATACGCCAGGGAAAAAGCCGCGGAGGAATACAAGGGGTTCATCGGCCGCTATCAGAAGCCCCCTTCAGGTGAAAAAGTTAAATGAGACAGGACGGGATTGATTAAAACAGGAGGTACACATGGATACGATTACCACACAAACATGGATCATTGCAGGCCTTTTGGTCCTGGCATTGATTGCCCTTGCGGCATGGTTCTTCAACAAGAAAAAGCAATCTCATAGACTCCAGGAGCAGTTCGGCCCGGAATACGGCCGAACCGTCGATGAACTCGGAAGCCGAACAAAGGGCGAATCGGAACTCAAGGCGCGCGAAAAGCGCGTTGAGCGCTTCAATCTCGTTCCTCTGTCGCCGTCTGAAGCCGCCAGGTTCAGCCAGGCCTGGGAAGCGTTGCAGGGCCGCTTTGTCGATAACCCCAAGGGTGTCGTCATCCAGGCGGACCAGTTGGTCCGTGAGTTGATGCTGAAGCGCGGCTACCCCATGGCTGATTTTGAACGCCGTGCGGCCGACATCTCCGTCGATTACCCTGCCGTTGTGGACCATTACCGGACGGCACAGGCCATCGCGGTGCGCGATCAGCGCGGCGAAGCCGACACCGAGGAGTTGCGCAAAGCGGTGGTGCATTACCGCGCCCTTTTCGGTGAACTGCTCGAGGTGAGGGAAACCAAGCTGGAAGCCATGCCGGTAAAGCCGTTGGAAGCGCGATCATGAAAAAAGAGCCAGGGGAAAAATCGCGATACGTCTGAGCTGACATCGAAGGCTAAGGCATTTCGAAGTTGAATATCAACGTTTCCCCTATGACAATTTATGAATATTAACGATACGATATAAACGAAACATGAATGTGCAGTCATCCAGGTTGAAATTGCGGTGACGGATGCGCGAAGCGAGCGGTCAGAGGAAAAGGGAAATTTTGAAACAGACACAGAGGTTCAACGAAGTAAAAGGGAGGAATTTACCATGAGTACAGAGCTCATTATTCTCGTCGTCGTGTTGGTCCTGTTGTTCGGCGGGGGTGGCGGTTACTATTGGAGCAGACGAGGGTAGGCGCCACTGCCGGAGAGAGGAGCACCGGGTGCAACTCCGTCAGCCCCGGGAAAAAGCCGTCGCAAGATGGCAGGGTATAACCTGGCCAAGCGGACATACCCTGCTATCGATGCGATCTGCAGTTGTATCTTGATCTCCTGACCTCCGTAACACAGAGGACGTCTCAACCAACCCTTGACCCCGATATTCACGAGATCGCGATCAAACGCTTTTTGGCATCCGTTCAAACACTCATCCTCCTTATCAGTAAGCATTTGCGAGGTGAACTATGGGAATGACCCCTTGGCCAGTCGATAAAACTGGAGATCCCGCGGCAGAGGTTCGAGGTTCGGGCAAGTCCACCGGCTTCAAGAATGCAAAAAATGGTATTGCCGACAAGTTGCATGAGGTTGCCGCGTCTCTGGCTGGAAAAGCGGCAAATATGGATGCGTCTTCCGGCATCGCCCGGTACGGAAAGCAGGCATCCGGGTGGATGGACCAGTCGGCCGAGTACGTCCGGAAATTCGACTACAAGCGAGAAGATGCCAGGGTCCGGGAATACGTCAGGCAGAGCCCGGGGCGCAGCCTCTTGATTGCAGGAGCCGTCGGCCTGCTGGTCGGAGCCTTCTTGCGACGCAGGTAAGGTGGAGGGTCTTCACGATGGTCATCAAAGCGGCAAACAGGGAAATCATAACACAACGCGAATCCTTCCCCGAACTGTTGGGGCAGCTTGCGAGCAACTCAGCCGCGGTGGTTCACGACGAAATTGAGCTCGTGATCCAGGGAGTTCGCGAAAAGACGAGGGCCGTTCGCAGCGGAGTCGTGACCGTCGCGACAGGAGCGGCCGTCGGTTTTGCCGCCTTCCTGTCTCTTTGCGCTGCATGTATCATCGGACTCACTTCTTATATGGCCCCCGTTACTGCGGCGCTTGTCACTGGAGGGGTGCTTGCTTTCATCGGTGTCGTCATCGTCTTCATCGGCTTCAGGCAATTGAAGAAGTCGATCCTGAAAACATAGAAGACACTGCAACACTGAAAAGGAGGATCCGGAATGGCTGCAAGAGAGTATCTGAGTAACACAAGGGAAGCGGATGTCGAGCGCAGTACCGAAGACATCCGTCAGGATATAGCGGAAAAAGAAGAGAACATTTCCCGAACGGTCGAGCAGATCCGTGCGCGTATCACAGAGAAAGTGGATTGGCGCGGATATGTGAAAGGCTCCCCATACTGGGCGCTGGGGGCTGCCGCCGGCTTGGGCTATCTTGCCTCGGGGATGTTACGGACTCGCACCTCTCCCGTGGAGCGGACCGCGGGTCCCCTTTCCGAGGCAGGTCGCGACTCGAACGATAACGTTCGTGCCGCAGCCGCCGGCCCCAGCCTGATCAAGGCGACCCTGCTGGGTATTGCCGCGAAGGCTGCCTCCGACTGGATAAAGAATGCAACCTCGACCGCTGCGGCAGGCAGCGGCACCGAACCTCGACCGCGGACAGGACGCGGCTCGATCTTCAGCCCGAGAGCGGATACGTAGAGAGTATCAACATCAGAGTCAACGTTTAATCTTTCTCAGGAGGATCCAATGGATATCGAAACGAACAAAATTGAGACCCCCGACCAGCAAATGGTAAAAGAGCCGGGCAGCGCACGTGCCACTGCCAGGAAAATTTTGGATCGCGGCGCCGAGGTTTACGGGCAGGCGGAGCAGGCTGTAAGCGGTGCTTACGATAAAACAGCCAGGGCGGCGAGCCATACCTATGCGCGGGCCAGGAGTTACAGCAGCGAAAATCCGGGCACGACACTTCTTCTCGCATCAGGGATAGGAGTAGGACTGGGGTTTCTCCTGGGTGCAATCTCCCGTCGCTCGCGTACCGATGAGTAAGCCCGGCCCGTGATCAACACGCTCACCGACACGATCCTGAAGTATTTCCGTTAACCCGTGTTGTTAGCGGATGTAGCAATCCACAAAACAGGATGAGTGCCAAGCCTGAAAGAAACGGGGGATCGCTATGCGTAGCACGGAAGAAGGGAAAATCGGGTGGATCTTGCTTTGGCTCTTGGGTATCCCGATCCCGATCTTGTTGTTGCTGTATGTCCTGCGGGGGTGCACCTGAGCGATTCCGTCGCCGTGCAGGTCAGCTCATGAGAAGGAAAATGCTCTGCGCCCTGCTCATCCTGGTACTTGGAGTGCTCGGAATTATCGCGGCGCTCGCTTTCCCCATCGTGAACATCAAGACGTCGGCCTCGGTCATCCATCCGGAGACACGCTTCATCCCCGCTTCGAGCGAACAGGCCCTTTACGGCCATGTCCACGCACTGAGTGTCGTCATCGGGTCCCGCAGCATCTGGGAATACAAAAAGCTCCAGGAGGCCGAGCAATATATCCGGACTTTTCTCGAGGGGGAGGGGATCCCGTTTTCGCTTCAGGGATACGATCACGAGGGAAATCGGTACAACAACATCGTCGTTACCCTCGAGGGTGAGTCGCGCAGGGACGAATCGGTCGTCATCGGGTCACACTACGACACCGTCTACGGCACACCGGGGGCCGACGACAATGCCAGCGCCGTGGCCGTGCTGCTCGAGCTGTGCCGCACCCTGAAAAATTACCGGCCCGATCGAACCCTGAAGATGATCTTCTTTGTTCTCGAGGAACATCCCGCCTTCAGGACCCCCGCCATGGGAAGTACGGTCTATGCCATGCAGGCTCGAGACCGGGGCGAGAATATCGTCGGGATGATCTCTCTCGAGATGGTGGGATACTTCAACGAAGCCGGGGGCACCCAGGCTTTCCCGGTGCCCGGTCTGCAATGGCTTTTCCCCGATCGAGGAAACTTCATCGGGGTCGTGGGGAACATGCACTCCCGCGAGCTGACGCTCGCCGTGGCCGGGTCCTTGAAAGCGGGCTCTGCAATTCCTGTCGAGCATATCGTGGCGCTGCCCTTCGTTCCGGGCATCGGCTCGTCCGATCACGGATCCTTCTGGGAAATGGGTTTCCGGGCCGTCATGGTGACCGACACGGCCTTCTACCGGAACCCGAATTATCACAGCCCGGAGGACACGATCGAGAAACTGCGGTTCGACAGGATGTCGGAACTTGTCCGCGGCTTTGTCCATGTCGTGGAAACCCTGACGAAGGCTGAAGACTGAAGGCGGGGATCGTTCTGTGGATCCGGCATGGAGGCAGCCGCTCGCACTTTTCTCTTCCCGAAGCCTTCCGGGATCTTGCCGGGTTCGGAGTCAAGCCGATAGACAGTAAAACGGCAGCGAGGACCGGCATCATCGTGTACCGGCCCGATCCTGTGAGGTCGTTTCAGCGTTTCAAGTCGGTCTTGTCGCAACCGATCCGGGTGACCGTGCTCGTTCCGAAGACGGTCACGCCGTCTTTCTTTTCATTGCTCCCCATCACGGTGGTCCCGTCGCTGGAGGAGGCCAGGTTGGCCCGGCAATCGATTTGGATGTCGACTTCGGAGAAGACCGCCACCTTGCTCTTCAGGCAATACCAGCCCTGCGGGTTTAAGAGTTTGAGCGTGCCCTTGGAAAAAACGCTCACGTTCGACTTGATCAACACCAGTTCGGGCTGCCGGGTTTCGCGGTCATCCTGCACCGATACGCCGCTGCCGAAGACGCGTACACTGGGCGCGATCGTTCTGTAGTTGAGATTCCCTTCATCGAAGGGATGCTTCCCCCAGTTTTTCAGGCAGGCATTCAGGGCGTCCTTGTCGCTGACTTCTTCGGACCACACCGGAGTCGGGATCAGAAGCAAAAAACAAATCAAGACCCCCAGATGCTTTCTGTGCATGACTGCGCCTCCTTCATCCGGGGCAGCCGCGTTCCTGCAGCGCTTTCCTCCGGCGGACCCGGTAGACGACAAGAACGCACAGGGCAACGGAGAAAGCGATCAGGGGCAGCGGCCCGGTGTGCAGAATCAGGATACACAGGCCCAGGGCCGGGAGAAGCGCGACACGGGTCAGTCCTTTCAGGATGTCAGATCGATTGATGAGGGCGGCAAGGGAAGGCCCGTATCGCTCATAGGTGGAAAGGAAGAGACGACCGGCGGAGCTGGTCCTGAGGTAGCGCTCGCGGAACTCCCGCAGGAGCCCCAGGTGGGGGTGCAGGGGCGTCCCGTAAGCGGCGGTCGCGATGAAACAGTCGTCCCCCCCGTCACCGTCGGAAGCACCTCCACCCGAGATGGGGACGTCGGTCGCCACATCGACGGTCGTTGCCTGCAGGTACTGGGTGTAGGGGAAAAACATGTATCGTTTATCCTCGTGGATCATGCCGACATTCAGTGGCCCCGCCAGCGGGTGCTCGAAGCTCGAGAACTCCACGAGTTCCGCGAAGGTGTTCTCCCCCGCCCATTCAAGCCCAAGCGTGCCCTCACAGCTGTAGCTCTGGGTGTAGGTCCGACCCCCGGCACCGCCCGAGTAATATCCATCCGCGGTGATGTCATAACCGAGCTGTTCATAGAGGTACTCCACGAGGCCTACACAGGTGAATGTGTCCGGCCCTTTCTGATGACGGAACTGGAGGTCGTAGGGTTTTCCCACCTGCTCCCGGGCCAGGAGAATCAGCTGATCCACCTGCTCCTCGGTCCATGCATCAAAACCGACGGGCACTTTCGCCCCGAGATAGCGGCAGCCCTCATCGAGATCGCTTTGAGGGATGAAATTGACCGAGGCCGTCTCTTCCACCGACGGGGTTACGGCGTGGATGATGCGCTCGTTGCCGATGTACAGGCCGACGTGGCCGGATTTCATCTCCCGGTGGGCCACCTGGAGCACCGAGCAGGGAAGCTCGAGCTCGGCGGCCCGCCCATAGAGGGTATCGCCCCTGCTCGTGTGGTAGAGGATGGCGCCTCTCTGAAGGGCCAGGACCTCGGAAGAGGCAAAGACGAAGGACAAGAGAATCAGGATAAAGACGGTCTTCTTCATCGGCCGGCCTCCTGCGCAACCTTTCGCACCATCGGCGAGGGATCTTCACCTGCGACCCTCAGGGCCTCCCGTCCCTCCGCGCCCAGGGATTTGAGCTGAACCAGGGAAAGGGCAGCGTTGTAGCGCACCAGCGGCTCCGGGTCGGTCTTGAGCACCCACACAAGGACACCCTCCACCGAGGCACTCTCGCTGCGGCCGAGGGCACGGACGATTTGAGCGCGGACCATGCGGTCCCGCTCCGGTTCGAGGCGGGATACCAGAAGATTCACGGCATCATCGCCCCCGATCATGCCCAGGGCTTGAGCGGCCTTGAAGCGGATCCTGTCGTCATCGCCTGACAGGGCCTCGGAGACGAGGGCCTGGGACTCCGTCGCTTTCAGCGTGCCGATGGAGAGAAGAATCGTATAGCGGAGGTTCTCTCCGGTCTTACGGTCCCGATATACCTCTTCATAGGCTTCAATGATTCTGGCCCTCGACTTGCCTGACTCCGCCAGAGCCAGGACAGCCCCCGCCCGGACCCTTCGGTCCTCGCCCTTGTCCCTGAGCGTGCGAAGCAGGGGATCCGTATGTTTTTCGTCTCCGGATTGGCCCATGGTGCGGATTGCGCTGAGGCGGTCTTCGACACTGCGGGTTCGATCCTGGGCCGAGGCGAGGTCGGTGGCGGTGTCCTTCCCGAAATTGGCAACCGCCGAAAAAATGGAAAGGATGAGCAAAGCGCTGAACAGACAGAGGATGATCTTCCGAAGAATCATATTCCCTCCTTTACGGGTGAAGACCCTCGAGGACCCTTTATGAGAAGGGGGGCAGCCAAACACACAGACGGGATGTCGATTTCTTGTATAAACATATACGAACACCTCACCGAGCGCAAAGATAAATTTGCGGCCGGGTGCTGATGACGTGAAAGCCGCTCTTCGCAGCCTGTAACCTTCTCTTCTTCTTTTTTTTCTGTCAATTTTCCCGAACCGATGCTAATTTTCCTGACCATGAAACGCGCGGCAATCCTCTTCGTGGCGCCCCTGGTCCTGCTGCTTTGCACCCCGTCGGCCGGTCACCCTTTCGACATCGCACCCTTCCACACGCGGAACCAGAGCCCTGTCGTCCAGATCTTCGGCCTGCCGGCCATCAGCGATTCACGGATTCTTCCGGCGGGGGGCACGGCACTGACCCTCGTCCTCGACATTGCCAATTACTACGTCGATGACAGCGCCCGAAACGAACGCATCACGTTGGACGGCGAGACGTATCGCCTCGCTCTGGCAGGTCGTCATGGGATCGGGAATCGTCTCGAGCTCGGTTTCGAGATCCCCTACGTCTTCCAGAGCGGCGGGTCTCTTGACGGTTTCATCGAGAATTACCACAGCACCTTCGGCTTCCCGCAGGGAGGGCGCGATCAGGCCCCGAAAGGCCGTTTTCTTCTCAACTATCAGCGCAACGGAGCGAATCTTCTCCGCATCGATCAGGGCCATTCGGGAATCGGGGACCTGCTCCTCGCGGCAGGATTTCAGTTGTACAGGGACGATACGGACAGCCCCCGTGCCCTGGCCCTTCGGGCAAGCCTCAAGGTTCCCACCGGGGACAGTAACGAGCTTCATGGCAGCGGGAGCACCGACCTGGCGCTCTGGCTGACGGCAAGCCAGGACTGGAAGACAACCCTCGGCATGTGGGAAATCTTCGGCGGCGGAGGAATCCTGGGAATGACAACAGGAAACGTTCTGCCCGATCAGCAGCAGAATGCCGTCGCCTTCGGGAGCCTGGGTGCGGGCTGGCACCCGCTGGCGTGGCTGACCCTGAAGGTTCAGTTCGACGGGCACACGGCGTTTTACAAGGACAGCGATCTTGTCGAACTGAGTTCCGGCTCGGTCCAGGTCGTCATGGGCGGCACGCTGCACTTCTCGGATCGAACAGCCCTCGACATCGGTGTCTCGGAGGACCTGGTCGTCAAGACGGCTCCCGACGTGGTCTTTCATTTTGCCCTGTATCATCGATTCTGATCTTGTAAGCAAGCGTATCCTGCCCCCCCCTTTACAGATCCTGCTTTCAGAGCAGAACCTTCATGCCTCGCGGGGCAGGTTGTGTAACGACATGGCTCTGCCATGTCACCTCAGTCTGTTGTAAAGTCCATTCTATATCATTTATCCCTATTGGATTACCGGCTAGGTCAGCAACATCATTGGTAAGCTTGGCCATATATTCGGTGCCAGGCAGGAGAGGGATGGTCGGATTGAAGGTCGCTGTTGTTCCCGTGCAGGTCACAAAGCCTGGTACGTGGAACTTGTAAAGCGAATGTCTCCAGAGTAAAGGTCGTTATGGTTGATCGTCTCCGGATCCATCACCTCACTAAACGTGACGTTGATGTCCGTTCTGGTAGTCACATTCGTGGCATTGTCAGCAGGGTCTTACGGTACTCACTTCCGGTGGGGTGGCGTCCGCCAATCCACTGACGTCAAAACTCCAGGTCTTGGCGGCAGCCAATGCGTTGTTGGACATATCCTTGGCCGCGGTCGTAATGGTGGCTGTATGAAGGCCTGCTGCGAGAGGGGCGGACGGTGTAAAGATCGCAATGTGGTTTTCGACATCGTATCTGACTGTTCCTGCAACGTCTCCGCCAGGTCCGGTCAACGTAAATGTCCCCGCGTCGGTGATTTTGTCCTGGATCATCGCCTCATCAAATTTGGCGAGGATCTTTCTGTTGGTCGCCACATCTGTTGCGTCATCAGCAGGCACTGTGGAAAGGACCGTGGGCGCGGTATCGTCACTTGTGCTTGGGAGGTAGTTTTCGCTACCGCCTCCGCATCCGGCCAGAAAACCGGCGAGAAATAATGCCATCAAACAGCCCGTTAAGATATTTTTCATGGTGTTGCCTCCTTTTCTGATTCTGTTTGTAATTTCATAGCCCGTCATACGGGGCAATCCGAAACCGTCTGTCCGCGGCCTCCCTGTCCCGCACTCTTTCTCTGGCTTTGACGGTTAAAAGGCGGGTTGACGGGTTGGCCGCGAGATGAAAAGATCTCGCTCGTTCGCAGATAGAGTATCATTGACATTGGTTAAAGTGCCTTCGGGGAAAGGTTGATTTTTAACTTCGAAATACCTGATACGATTTGCCTTCCCGCAGCAGGCGGACGGGACAGTCCAAATATCGTCATCGCCTCGCGGCGGCCCGTCCCCTCAATGACCGGTTACCCGGTTACCCGCTACTGTTTTGGCGCTGTCGGCCGTTGAATCTTTTCTTCCCGATGCCCGAAGCCCTTCTTCTTTCCTCCTCGGGCATTGACTCCGATCGGTAATCATGAGAGACGAGGCGGAATCTAAGGCATTTCGAAGCCGGATCGTAGTGAAAAGCTCATGTCCATGCCAGGGAATTGGGAATAAAGTCGTCATGACAAAGTAATTCCGTAAAGTCAGGCCTCTGAAAGAGCTGCAAAAAATTTAAAGGGCTGGGGGAAGGCCCTTAGTCGAATCCGGCTGTGACACCATTGCCGGGGCCGAGGAGGTGCAGTCGTGATCGGATTCTTGCGGGGGTCACTGTTGGCAGCCTTGTTGGGAATCGCGCTCGCCGCATGTGGCGGTGGCGGCAGCAGCAATACGCCGGGAGCCACGGCGCCGACCGCCGTCGTGCAGCCTTTGCCGTTGCCGGGTCCCCATGCGGTTGCGTGCAGCAACGTCGTCCAGGATTTCTCTCGACTCTTGGCCGGCGAGGACGTGACGAGCTATTGGAAAGGCGTGCCGTCGGACAGCGGGATTCCGCGTTATGTGACCGATCTGCTGGCGGACCCGATGAATACGCTGATCGCCACGGTCACCGCGCCGCAGGACTCGAATCTCTATGGTGAGTTTGCCGGACAGGCGCTCGAGTTCGTTGTGATCGTGTGCTACCCCACGACGGCCGACAACCCCCGTCCCGACTATCCGCTCAATCCGCCGCAGACCGACAGGGTTGTGCCGCACATGCAGACCGGATCGGATGCGCCTTTATTTGCGGACGCCTCGGTTCGTTACCCGGTCGTTGCGTTTTCGCACGGCTTCCTGGACAGCCCGATCAACTCCGACGACTACATGCTGGCGCTCTCCGTTTGCGCGAGTTACGGTTACGTGGTCATCGCCCCGTTTCACGGCGACCCGCGCTTTACCAACGTCAAGATCGACAATCTCGCCGACGCCATTGCCGCGGCGTTGCACCTGGAAAACTTCACGGCGACGCAGGCACTGCGAGCGCTTTCGATATCCGCGGCGCTCGACCTCGTTCTCGGGCATCCGCAATGGAGAGATCACCTCGATGCGACGCAGATCGGCGGCTTCGGGGCGAGCATGGGCGGCGAGACCATGCTGCTGTTGGGCGGCGCCGGCCTGACGACCTCATACTTCGACATCGGGTCGTCGTGGAAACAGGTCACCCGCGATCCGCGGCTCAAGGCCGCGTTCGGCTACGTGCCGTATTTCGGGCAGCCGATCCTGCCCGCGTTCGGACGCGACCAGCGCGGGCTCGACGGCATCAATCTGCCGTTTCTCGGCATCGGCGGGACGGCGGACACGACCGCTCCGATCATCGAAGCGAGGATCGGCATGTCGCGCCTCACCGGGTTCCGCAGGCTCGTTGCACTCTCGGGCGTGGCACACGGGTTCGACGATGCCTCGACAAACGACATCTACACGTGGATGATTACGTTCCTCGACGCGGAGGTCCGGGGCGACCCGGAGGCGATCCGCCGTCTTTCCACGATGGGGAGTGTGGCCGGCGGAGGCGATGACCGCGTCTTGCTTTACTGAGACGGCCTGCCATCAATGAGACGAAGGTGCGCGGCAATCTCGCCCTGCGGCTTTTTCTTTGTTCACCGTCTGCTGTAGGCTGTCGGCTCGTTTCTTCCCGAAGCCCGAATCCGGATGCCCTCCCTTTGTCACTGCTGCTAAGCGACACGCTCAGGCTTTCGGCTTGTTCGTCAGTTCCTTTGACAATGAGGGAAGATCCCGGAAGGGAAATGCTGAAACTTTCTTATCGATCGGGAACCGATGCTCTCCGGGATAGACGACCCAAATGTGCTCCAGCTCCAGGTCTTCCAGCGCGATCCACATCGATTTCGTCATGGCCGGGGCTTCCGTGAATTTGAACTCCATTCCGTAGCGGCGACCACTGTGGAAAAAGAGAAGATCCAGCTCCGCCCCGGCATGCGTGCCCCAGAAGAATCCCTGCGCAGGGCGGAGGAGCTGCAGGGCCTGCTCCAGAGCCGACCCTTCCCAGGAAGCACCCACCTTCGGATGCCCCTCGAGGCTGTGACGGTCCGTGATGCTGAGAAGGCTGTGCAGGATGCCGGAGTCCCGGAGATAGACTTTCGGGGCTTTCACCTGGCGCTTCTTCATGTTTTCGTGCCAGGGCTGAAGCTGCCGGATCATAAACGTACCTGTGAGGATATCCAGGTAGGAGCGGACGGTCTTGTCCGAAAGACTCATTGCCCGACTCAGTTCCGAACCGTTCCAGGTCTGTCCGTGATAATGGGCCAGCATGGTCCAGAAACGTCGCAACGCGGCTGCCGGTATCGTGATTCCCAGCTGTGGGATATCGCGCTCGAGATACGTCCTGATGAACCCTTCGCGCCAGGCGATGCTTTCCTCTTCGGAGTTTGCCAGATAAGATCGGGGAAACCCGCCGCGCAGCCAGAGCTTGTCCAGGGAGCCGGCGCCTGTCTCACTGAGGTCGAAGCCCGAAAGTTCGATAAACTGCACTCGACCCGCCAGAGTCTCGGAAGCGTGCTTGATCAGGTCGGGCGATGCACTGCCCAGGATCAGGAAGCGGGTCTTGCTCTTCAATCGGTCCGCTAGAATACGCAGAACGCTGAACAACGCGGGCATCTGCTGAATCTCGTCGAGCACGACCATGCCCTCGAGTGCGCCCAGCATCATTTCGGGATTCTGCAGGCGGCGCCTGTCCGCCTGGGATTCGAGATCGAAATGAACGGCCTTGGGCTGCATCGCCTCGAACATCCGGGCGAGGGTCGTCTTCCCGCACTGCCGGGGTCCGATGAGGGCCGTGATTGGGGACCTTCCCGCTGCGCTCGTCAACTGCTTGAGGTATGAGGGCCTTTTGATCATGGGGGAATTTTACCATGAATATTCGGAATGTCAATCCGAATATTCAATATGATTAGTTGGCGACCCGTTCTTGCCTTGCGGCTCTTTTCTTTGCTTCTTTACTGTCGGCTCGTTTACACCTGAAGCCCCGTCTTCCTTATCAACCAGTTACCCATTCAACGAATTACTGCCGCAAAGCGGCTGCTGTCGGCTCGTTTCTTCCTGACGCCCGAATCATGAATCCCTTTTATTTCTCCCCCACTAGTCACTTTCTTCTTTCACTCAGACACTCAAGCACTCAGGCACTCAGGCACTTAGACACTTCTTTGTCTCTGCAGCGAAGCTGCCACCCCCGGATTGGTAAACCCTGATCTATCAAGTAATACAATCTATTGTTGACTTACATTATAACGCATGTATGATATCTGCAAATGGAGGTCCATCCCATGGAAAAATCTACCGTCACCGTCAAGGGACAGATTGTCATTCCCGCTAAATTGAGACACAAGTTCGGCATCAAGAAGGGAACACAGGTCTACCTGTACGAGAAGGGGGGTGAGATCGTCGTCACGCCCATCACCGACGAGTACCTTTTGGGCGTCAAAGGGATGACCAGAACGAAGGGATCGCTCCTCAAGGCGCTGAAAGAAGAAAAAGCGCGGGAGAAGAAACTGTGAGAGCAAAGACGCGCGTCCTGGACGCCTACAGCCTCATCGCCTATCTGGAAGCCGAGTCCGGCTCCGACCGGGTCATGGAACTCATCCAGGCTGCAAGGGACAGCGGCCGGGACCTCCTGCTATCCGTCATCAACTGGGGCGAAGTGTACTACATCACCCTCCGGGAGTTAGGGCAAAAGCAGGCCGATGAGGTGGCGCGGGTCATATCGTCTCTCCCGATCCGGATCGTCGATGTGGATATGGCCACAGTCAGACAGGCCGCAACCTACAAGGCCGGCAAAAAGATGTCCTATGCCGACTGCATCGCGGCGGCTACTGCAAAACTTCATAAGGCGGAGCTTGTAACAGGGGACAAGGATTTCAAACAGGTCGAGGACGAGGTGCAGATCCTCTGGATTGCGTGACTTAATTCCCCCGTGTGCGATGAGCAATGTGCGAAGCGGAAGCGCGTTCTGAACCGGGATTAAGTTGTTGCATTTTTTGCAACAACTGCCGTCTATGGGAAAACCCCTATAATGGAGCACTTCAAACAACTGGATGCGGTGTCAACTACCGAGGAATCCGCGGCACTTCAACTGTACCCCAATACCCCAATACCCAATTCCCAATCTCGGACCGAACAGACGGAACAGACCAAGAGCCGCGAAGCGACCCGCCTTTCTGTCATTGCGAGCACCCAGAGGTGCGCGGCAATCTCGCCCTGGGGTTGTTATTGTTCCAAACTCCCGAAGCCCGAATCCGGAAGCCTGATGCCCGAATCCTGAATCCCTCTTTTCTTCACTCTTTTCCTTAGGCACTAGCCACAAACCACTAGCCACATCTTTCACTTCCACGCAGCGGCCCTGCCTGGTGCCTCATCCTTTTTTCGTAGATTTCCCTACGACTTTCGCACGGCTGAAATCATACTTTACTTTTCCGGGGGCTGTGCTACTAAGCCCTTCAAGGGAGGGGCCCCTCGATTCACTGTCAATAGCCTCACAACTCTGCCATCAAGGATTTCATGAAGCTCACGGACAGAGACAAGCGTACCATTCCGGTCGCGATCATCGCGGCGTTGGTCCTTGCGCTCCTCTTTTTTTATCCACGTGCAGAACAGACAGAGCAGGAGCCACCGCCGCCGCCGACCGGCGAAGTGCGGGAAGTGCCCTTCTCTTTGGTCGATTGGGCGATCTCGACCTGGTACGAAAAGACCACCGGAGAACCGGTCGTGGCAATCATCCGGCAGGACATCCCCGCCCAGGTCGGGGCCATCTCGCCCGACGGCAAGTACATCGCAACCGGGGGGAGCATTATCAGCCGTGTGGCAATCTCGAGTGTTGCGGATAAGCGGATCGTTCACAAACTCAGGACCGGTTCCGGCATCGTCACTGCCATAGCATTCAGCCCCGACGGGAGATACCTGGCGACGGGACGGGGTTTCATGGCGCATGCGCACCACAACGACTCAGTCAACATCTGGGACGCCAAGAGCGGAAGACTCATCCGGAACCTCCATGGCCCGGCAGGGCCGGAGAGGATCGAAAACGAGGCAACCTCACTGGTATTTAGCCCGGACAGCCGTTACATCGCTGTGGGCTTTCATCCGCAACCGGATAGGGGGGACTCTGTACACCTGTTCGATGTCGAGACAGGCGAGCGGATCCGGACCATGCATCCCTCAGGTCTTGCCCAATGGTATATCACTTTCCTTGACGAGGGTAAGTACCTGGGGTTCGAGGACAATGGCTTCAACATTCACGAAGTCAGCACAGGCAAGCGGGTGGAGAAACTCCATGCGCCAGGCGCATGTGCCCTGAGCCCCGACGGCCGATACCTGGCGACAGGGGCGCGGCTCCTGCGGATCATCGACCGCGAAACCGGCCGGGAGATCAAGACGCTGGGGGAGGAGACAGGGTACTACCGTGCTTTTGCCTTCAGCCCCGACGGCCGATATCTCGGCGCCTACAGCGACGGCTCGCTCGTTCTCTGGGACGTGACGGCCGGCAGGAAGGTCAGGGAGCTCAAAGCGCAGCCGGACATCGTGAGCTACTCGATCGGCTTCGATGCGGCAGGAAGATACTTCATGGCCGTATGCAATAAATACGTCGTGGTGTGGGACTTCAGGAAATTGATTTCGGAACAGGCAAACTGAGAGGGACCGATGCCGAGCACAGCCGAAAATGCACTCTTCAGCGCCAGGGCCTATGACATGATCCCCAGGGATCAGTTCCGGAAAAGGCTTTCGGACCGCTGGAGGCTCTTTCCCGTCGATTCCCGCCTGCGGGAGAATCCCGTTACGGGTTTCCGGGCACGCGTCTACCACAACGAGGCGATGAGGGAGGTGGTGATCGCCTTTGCGGGGACCCAGTTGAATGACTGGGGCGACTGGGGTGCTATCTGGGCGATGACGAACAGGCATGAACCGCCCCAGTTTAATGATGCTTTAGCGCTACATAGAGAAGTGCAGCGTCAGTTGGAGCAAAAAGGCATCAAGACCGACATGTCATTCACCGGCCACTCCCTCGGCGGCGCGCTGGCGCAGTATATGGCAATTCGAGCCAGGGGCTGCCGCGCCGAGACCTTCGGTGCGCCGGGCATCCTGAAAGCGCTGGGAAGGCTTGCAGGCGACTACGATGCCCTTTATCCTTACCCCGTCATCAACCACGTCGCGCGGCTCGACGAGATCGGTGACGCCATGGGGCCGCATCTAGGCAGGACGGTGGTGCACACGATCGATTTTACGGACTGGTTGCCTCTGCCCCTTGTCGACCGCCTCCTCCATAACCATGACATGAAACGCTATCTCCGGTACTTTCAACGCACAGACGGGGCCTTCATCCGCCGCAAGGTTTCACCCGCCGGGCATGTAACGCTCGAGGAATGCAACTGGACGGGCAGGGTGAGAAGAAAGATAAAGAGACCGCCAGGGTTCTAATTCCCCCCGCCCCCGCTCTTTCTTTTTACCCCTGAACCCGTGCGCCTCACTCCTGAAACGCGACTCCCGAAGCCCGGTTTGCCTAATCAACCACTTACTTAAAAATAGGCTTGCGAAGATTCCTGAAATGAGCTATTTTCTCAAACAAGAAAATGACTGAATATAGGAAAACACCAACAAAGATGGAAATGCTCGATCAGCTCCGGAGGGGCAGGGTCGAGCTGCCGCCGCTCTTGTTGCGGATCGTAGAGGGGCAGGCCAAAGCAGGCGCCAACCGGATTATCGATGCGATCGTAGAAGCGTCTTGGAGGGGCTGCAAGGCAAAATTCGAAGTTGAATGCAAGGCCCTTTCAACACCCAGGTCATTTCAGGATGGGGTGAATCGGCTGAAAGCCATGCAGTTTCGCAAGGGCCGCCGGCCCATGCTGTTTCTTCCATTCCTTGGCGAAAACCAGCTGCAGGAGCTCGAGCGGGAAGGGATCAGCGGGGTCGATCTCTGCGGCAACGGCGTTGTGATCTTGCCCGGTTCGTTTTTCGTATTCCGTACCGGCGGGAAAAACCGTTTTCTTTCTTCCGCCCCGATTAAAAACGTATACCGGAAGAACAGCGCCATGGTGGGACGGGTTTTCTTGCTGCGCCCCGGTTACGCCACCGTGCAAGAGATTTGCGCGGAAATCAACCAACTGAACTTGTTGGCGAACTGTTGGGACAGAAAACCCATGAGCCTCTCCACCGTGTCGAAGGCGCTGAAAACGCTGGAGGAAGATTTGCTTGTTGCGCGCAATGAGACCATCCGACTCATACAGCCCGATAAACTTTTAGAAAAACTCAGCCAAAACTACAAGTTCCCCGCCATCCGGGAAAGAGTCCGTCTCAGGGTTACAGCCGAGGGCGGGGTGCTGCCCGAACTGCTGGCGAATCTGTCTCGGTCGCTGCGCCTGCCCATGGTCGCCACGGGTCTGTCGTCCGTTGTGCAATACGCCGCAATGCAGCGGGGAGAGTTGTTGTCGGTCTATTGCCCGCGTCTGGAGCCATTACTGGAGCGACTGCCTGGAAATCAGGCCGATCGATTTCCGAATCTCGAAATGCTGGAGACAGACGATGAGTCCGTCTATTTCGATGCCCGACAGGAAGATGATTTTCTGTGGGCCTCACCCATCCAGGTCTACCTGGAGTTGATGGCCGGCGACAAGCGAGACCGGGAAACAGCCGAACAGGTAAGGGCGCTTATTCTGAAAAGTCCCGGGCAGGTGACACAATGACCGCGATGCCAGGGCTTCAAACGGCGCTGCTGGATGTGCTCTGCGAAGTAAAGGGCTCGGATGTCGTCATCATCATTGGCGGCGGTTACGGAATCTATCTCAAGACGGGGCACGTCCAGCGTCTGGCAAAGCGCACCCTTAACCCGTGCGCCTCAGCCTCACTCCTGAATCCCGAAGCCCGAAGCCTGTAGCCTGCGGCCTTTGCCCGCACCTGCCACTGCCTTCCTCCACTTCTTCCACTTCCTGCACCTCCTCCACTGCCACTTCGCGGCAAGACCAGACAGACCTTCTCCCCGACGAAACAAACGAAACAAACGAAATGAACGAAATAGACGTTTTTCTTTGCGCCTTGCGGCTTTTGCTTTCCCCCGTATACCAATTACCTGTCTTCGGACGAAACAGACCAAAAGTTATTCAAGGATCATTGAACAACCACGGCCATATACCCTCTTGTTCAAGAATACTTGAATAAGAGGGCATGCGAGGCGATGAAAAAGAGCTTGACGCGGATGTACAGCATAATGTAGATTTGCATTGCAATATTACATCATGTAAGGCATAACGCACGTGAAAGACCGAGCCATCATAGCGCGCCTTCTTCAGCGGCCTGACCGATCCTTCTTCCTTTTCGGCCCCCGCGGAACGGGTAAAAGCACTTGGTTGCAGCAGGTACTGCCCGATACCTTCCGTCTCGATCTCCTGGACGCCTCTCTCTTTCTTGAGCTTTCCCGGGATCCACATCGGCTCGAGGCCCTGATCGGCCGTCGCCCTGCCGGCGCCTGGATTGTGCTGGACGAGGTCCAGAAGGTGCCTGCCCTGTTGGACGAGGTCCATCGTCTCATGGAATTGCATCGATGGCGCTTCGCCCTCTGCGGGTCCTCGGCCCGAAAGCTCCGAAGGGGAGGGGCCAATCTCCTTGCCGGTCGAGCCCTGACGTTGGCCATGGAGAGCTTCTCTGCTGCCGAGCTGGGGACGGCATTCGATCTCGATAGAGCGCTGGACTGGGGGTTGCTGCCTTTCGTCCACAACGAGCCCGAGGCTGCGGCGGACATCCTCGCAGCCTATGTCAACACGTACCTGAAAGAAGAGCTTCAGGCGGAGGGCCTGATCCGCAATGTCCCACCCTTCGTGCGTTTTCTCGCCGTTGCCGGCCAGATAAACGGACAGGTTGTCAACGCCCAGAACATCGCCCGGGAGGCGGCCGTCGCCCGCAGCACGGTGGATACCTACTTTACCATCCTTACGGATACACTGCTCGGTCATCGACTTCCCGCCTGGCGCCCTGGCCTCAAGGTAAGGGAGGCTGCCCAGCCGAAATTCTACTGGTTTGATCCGGGCGTGGCACGAGCCGCCGCCGGGTTGCTTCGTGATTCTGCCGACCGCCTGTGGCGGGGGTATGCGCTGGAGACCCTCATTTACCACGAGCTTCGAGTCTACAACGAGGTTAGCCGGAAGCATCGCCTTATCAGCTATTATCGAACACCGGCCGGGGTGGAGATCGACTTCATCATTGAGACGGCGAAACGGCGCCCCGGCAGTGCTCCGCGGGTGGTTGCCATCGAGGTCAAACGGGCCGAGCGTTGGGACCGCGCATGGGAAAAACCGATGCAGGCGCTTGCCGCCTCAGCCGGCATCAAGGTCGATCGCCTGATCGGGGTTTACTGCGGCTCGAAGGCCTATCGCTTCGGCGAGGTCCAGGTTTTGCCGATGGCCGACTTCGTGAAGGCGCTTTTTGAAGGTGAGGTGTTCTGAACCCCCGAAGCCGAATCCCGAATCCCGAAGCCCGAAGCCCTGTCCCCCTCTTCCTAATTACCCAATACCCAATACCCAATCTCGGACCGGAGAGACCAGACAGACCTTCTCCCCCGGACGGGATAGACCGGACAGACCGGACAGACTGGATAGACCGAGCTCCGCGCAGCGACCCGCCTTTCTGTCATTGCGAGCACCCAGAGGGTGCGCGGCAATCTCGCCCTGCGGCTTGTGGCCTATGATAACCCGTTTCCTTAATCTTCCTCGCCCCACCGAGGGAGAGGATCAGAGGTGAGGGGGAATTTCCATTCCACTTTTCCTTCCCTTGAACCCTTGGTCCCCTGAACCTTTGGACCTGTTTTTCTCCAATTCCCTATCTCGGACGAGACAGAGCAGACAGACCAGAAGACCTTCTTCCCTGACGGGAAAGACGGGACAGACGGGATAGACCGGATAGACTCTTTCTTCCCCGACCAGACAGACCTGCTTCCCGACCAGATAGACGAGACAGATTACCCAATTCCCTATCTTCGGACGGGATAGACCGGACAGACAGGATAGACGGGACAGACCAAGAGCCGCGCCACAACCCGTCAAAAACGTTCTTGACAATTACTCATTACTTTGAGTAATTTTACTCACAACATTGAGTAAAATATGGGGGATGGCCATGTACAAACGCCCGATCTATCAAATCGTCTCAAAACGACTCGGCGAGCCAAGGCGGTATATCCAGGTGCTTGCAGGACCCCGCCAGACGGGAAAGACGACCCTCGCCCGCCAGATCCTCTCGGACTACAAAGGCCCGGGGCACTATGCCACCGCCGATGAACCCGTCCTGAAGGATCGGGTCTGGATCGAGCAGCAGTGGGAAACGGCCCGCGCTCAGGTCCGCAAGGAGGGGGGCAGAACCAGGAGCCTGCTGGTCCTGGACGAGGTGCAAAAGATTCCCGCCTGGTCGGAAACGGTCAAGCGCCTGTGGGATGAGGACGCCGCCGCAAAGACGCCGTTGCATGTCATTCTTCTGGGTTCTTCTCCTCTCCTGGTGCAGCGTGGCCTGTCAGAGAGCCTGGCGGGGCGCTTCGAGGTCGTCCCTGTCACTCACTGGGCGCTGAAGGAGATGAAAGAGGCCTTCGGGTGGGATCTCGATACTTATCTCTTTTACGGCGGATACCCGGGGGCGGCGGCCCTGATCGGAGACCATCAACGGTGGAGGAATTACATCCTGGAATCGCTCATCGAGACATCCGTCTCGCGGGATGTGCTTCTCATGACCCGGATCGACAAACCGGTCCTCTTGAGGAGGGTGTTCGAACTCGGCTGCAGTTACTCCGGGCAGATCCTTTCGTATCAGAAAATGATGGGGCAGTTGCAGGATGCCGGAAATACGACGACGTTGGCGCATTACCTGCGCCTGCTCGCCGGCGCAGGCCTGGTGACGGGCCTGTCGAAGTATTCGGGCCAGAAGGTGCGGCAGAGGGCATCGAGCCCGAAGCTGCTTGCCTGCAATACTGCCCTGATGTCGGCAACAGCGCACTTCACCTTTGCCGAGGCGAGGCGGGATTCGGAATACTGGGGGCGGGTGGTCGAGACGGCGGTGGGGGCTTCGTTGTTCAATGGCTCGATCGGACGGGATATGCATGTTTATTACTGGGCAGCAGGGAATCTCGAGGTCGATTTTGTGCTGCAGCGGGGTAAAGACCTTGTGGCCATCGAGGTCAAAAGCGGGCGATTGAAAAACACTCTTCCCGGCATGGCGGCATTCACCAAGGCGAACAAGGTCAAGAAAGCCCTGCTTGTCGGCTCCCAGGGAATACCGCTGGAGGACTTCCTGGAGACAGACCCGGCGGCATGGTTCAAGTGATTCATATGGCCACTTTCCCCTGACCCCTTATGCCCTCCTTTCGCAAAGGAGGGCAGGGGAAGATTTCCGAAGAGGGGTCATCGTGAGCCGAGCCGCTCAAGGAGTGGCGATCCACGTAGTTATTTTTCGTTCCATGAATATTCGGAATGCCAATCCGAATTTTCATGGTATTATTTTCGCCCTTATGCACCCGCATGTCACTCCTTGAACCTTTGTACCCCTGAACCTTTGGACCTGTTCTTCCCAATTCCCTATCTCGGACCAGACAGACCAGAAGACCTTCTTCCCTGA
>CAWHEJ010000025.1:0-150242 GCA_963828305.1 uncultured delta proteobacterium
TATTCGGACTGATTATCCCTGCTATTCCTGGCATTTCAAATTATAGATAAATAGGATCTTCTCCCAATCGAGTGGGTAAACTAACGGGTTTTTAAGCTGCAAAATCTTGACCTGCAAGGGTCTGCACTCTTTTTGACGCCGACAAAATATGATATGAACTCCAGATGCGAAAAACGAAACGATTGTGGGACGCGTATCGGTTTCCGGAGTTTACACCGGAGCCCGGGGTATCGGGGATCTTCGGTGATCCGAAGGCCCTGGTCATCAAGCTGCGCCGCCGGGGAAAAAAACGATTTGCGGGGCCTGCGGACAGACATGCCGGACGTTTTACGACCGCAAGGTGCGTCGGGTTCGGGATCTTTCCTGCGGCGACCGTCGCGTCTGGCTGGATGTGGAGATCCGACGCGTATTTTGCCGGAGTTGCGGGAAAGTGAAGCAGGAGAGCCTGAAGTGGCTGGCCGACAACCCGTTCTACACGAAGCGCTTTTCCTTCTGGGTGGGACGACGGTGCCGTGTTTCGACAATCCGGGATGTGGCCCGGGAGACCCATCTGGACTGGAAGACGATCAAGGCGCTGGAGAAGCAGTACCTTGAGGTGCAACTGCGGCGAGCGGGAACCCCGGGGCCGCAAATCATCGGGATCGACGAGATCTCCGTCCGAAAGGGGCATACCTATCGTATCATTGTGAGTGATCTGGTTCGAGGCCGCCCGATCTGGTTCGGGGGTACGGACCGTTCGGAAGCCAGCATGAACCTGTTCTTTGAATGGCTGGGAGAGAAGAAGAGACGTCGGATCCGTCTGGTCGTCATGGACATGTGGAAGCCGTTCCGCAATGCCTGCGCCGCGCACGTGCCCGGGGCCGCAACCCTGTACGACAAGTTCCACGCGTTGCGCCACCTCGGCGAGGCGATGGATCAGGTGCGCCGCAGCGAGTACGCCCGATTGAAAGGCGAGGATCGCAAGTTTATCAAGGGGCAACGATACACGTTGCTGTCGCACCGGGAGAATCTCTCCCTGGACGGCAAGAAGGCCCTGAGAACGCTGTTGAAGGCCAATAAGCGGCTGCAGACGGCTTACCTGCTCAAAGAGTCCTTCGGCCAGCTCTGGGAGTACCGCAGCGAAGCCTGGGCCCGGAAGTTCTTCGACAACTGGTGCGCATCCCTGAAAGGGCAGAAACTCGAGCCTTTCGAGAAGTTCGCCAAGATGATCGACCGCCACTGGGAGGGGATCGCAGCCTACTGCCTTCCCGAGAACAAGGTTTCCCTGGGCTTCGTCGAGGGTCTCAACAACAAGATCCGTGTGATTCAACGTCGCTCCTACGGATTGCGGGATGAAGAATATCTCCGCCTCAAAATCCTCACTTGCATGCTGCCGGAGATATAAAAACTGCATCATGTTACCCACTCAGCTGGGAGATGAGCCGATAAATAGATGTCTTACTTGCCATTCCTTGCATACCATTTTTTTCTTAAATCGATCAAACGCTTGACCAACCCTTCGGGAAGAGCTTGCTTTACACCGTTATGCATATTTAACTTCAGACCTACTTTCCCTATTAAAGTAAGCGGAACATAATAACGTGGGATTTCGACTTTTTTGAATCCATTTTGTTCTTTGAACTCTGTTAATGAGTCAACACCCTTTCCACCATACGCGTACTTCCCATATACGAGATACGGCATGTTTCTATCTGCACATGCTTTTACTGATGCGGCAATAAGCGCGTTCATAGGGGATTTGTCACGATGCGCCATTTTCGCTACAGTCCCACTCGTTCTGATAAAATTTCCGGCATTAATCAGTTTAATGAATCCAATCAGCTCACCTTTATAAAATGCACACACAAAGCTTGACCGGTCGACTCTATCCTCCATATCTGCTTTAACTACGTCTTTTGCTTCTCCATAATGATCGTACGGCCTGCCCTGTCTTACGGGGTTCTCGTTGTAGATGCCGATTATACCGTCTACTAATGCTTCGTCTAAATCCACTTCTTTTATTTCGACTCCTTTTTTTCCGCCCTTCTCGCCCTGTTTCTAACTTTGTCATCAATTTGTTTCATCCACCACTGGTCGAAACTGCTTATGGGTATTGCTGCAAAATTATCCCATTCCATCAAGTAGTCGTATTTGGGCGTGATGTCCGGGATTCTCTGAATAAATGAAAATATGTCTGCTTTGGTGCCTTGTGAGTTTATCTTTTTTATGAATCCTTCGGGATCGTCTATGTTGTAGTCCCATTCGTCTTTGAGTTGTACTATCTTAATCAATATTTCCGCGTATTACTACTTCAGCGCCGTCAATTTTCATCTTTATCACCCTTTCATTATTTTCCGCGAAGCCCACCCAGAAATTAGTATTCTGCGTACCTGGCCACAAAAGCTTTATACATTACCGCCTGCGCCCAGTGCAGCATCGGCGTCTTCGCCTTTATGCCCAGCGGGTACTGCCTGTAATAAAAATACCCGCTCGGATCCTGCATGTTCTCGATGGTCCAGTTGACTACCTTGGCGGCTAATGGAAGTGCTTCCTTATCATCGTCCGCAAAATGGGCCAGTGTCTCGATCGCCTGGGCGATGCACTGGCTGTCCACCGGGTAGGTGCGGTCGTGGTAGTACTTCGGGCGGCCACTGTCTTCGAAGAACATGTTCTTGAAGTACTGGAAGCCTTTTTTCAGGTTGGCCTCATAGGTTTTATCACCGGAGTATTCGATGTAGCACTTCAAGCTGTCCAGGTTGTAACCCGTGTGGAAATTGTCGATCCAATGATGGTTGTCATCTTCCCCATAGTACCAGGCTCCATCCGGTAACTGCCTGGTGCAACTGTAATCCATCGCCGCACTTGCAAGCGCAAGATATTCTTGTTGACCAGTATACTTTGCCGTCCGCGCGAGCATTGCCGCACCAAGCATGTTCGAGTTGTGGATGGATTCCTGCTTGAACGCATAATAGCTTATGCAGGTCCCCGTGTCCGTTTTCTCCCTGGGCAGGGCCATGACCCACTCACAGGCGCTCCGGGCTACGTCCAGATACCGCTCATCCCCGATCAGCTCGTACCCGTCGAGAAATGCCTGGCCGATGAGGGCCGTCCAGACGATGATCGATTCGTGGCTTTCGTAACGCCCCGTCCGGCTCGCGAAGGGGAAGTGGTTGGCCCAGCTATATTCCTTGAACTTGGGCGACTTGTTCTGCATGAGCCATTCAAGGCACGCAATGGCCTTTTCTTTGTATCTCTCGTCGCCGGTCGTTTTCCAGCGGGTAAGATAGCCTGCCGCCATGTATCCCCTGCCCTTCGTCGATTCCAGGGGTTTGATGCCCAGCAGGGGGCGCAGGTTGATCGGGCTCTGGCGGACGAGCTGCAGCAGGAGCCTGTCAAGCAAAAGGTTGCCACAGGTCAATTTGCTCAGAGGCGATGCAAGGCCGTCGAAGGGCTCGTAGGCTTTGTAGTTGTGATCTTCGATCCACTTCTCAAGCTTGTTCAAGCTAATTTCAACCTTAGTTTTAAAGTCTTGCATGTCTACCTTGTTAAGCATGGTTACCTGGTCTATCTGGTCTGTCTGGTCTGTCTAGTCTATCTGGTCGGGGAGAACAGTCGGTCTGGTCTATCTGGTCTTTCTGGTCAGGAAAAAGAGTCTATTTGGTCGGGGTGTTACGCAAATACTTTATGAAATTCGAGATCATTTTGCCGGTCTTATTCGCTTGTTTATAGATCTCGTCGAATTGATCCTTTGCAATGTAGGTTTGATCCAAGGCGACGTATAAATGACTTTGAACTTCGGCTGTCGAAGCCATAGCAATGTATAAAAACTGTACGAATTCTTTGTCAGAACGTCTTGTGAATCCTTCTGCTATATTTGCCATGGCTGGAAATAGCCGCTGCCTGTATTTGCCCAACGAAACCGTAAATCCTTCTTGAAGTCTCCGTCCCTGGTGACCTCGTAGATCTTTCGGACGAGAATTCGTGCTTCCTGCCAGCAGTCGAGGTCTTCGAAAGAATTGATTTTCATCGTCTGTTCTGGTCTGTCTGGTCTATCTGGTCTATCTGGTCTTGCCGCTATGCGGCGTGAACTAGGGTTCAGTGGCTAGTGGCCAGTGAAGTAAGAAAAGGCAAATCGTTATCTGTCAGATCTTTAAGACAGCCTCAGGGCTTTTTTGAGTCTGGCCATTTGTTCGTTGCGGTGGAAGTCGATTAGCTCTTGCGAGATGGGTTTTTTGACTCCCTTAATGGCGGCCCAGGCAAAGCCGGCGAAGAGCATGACGCCGCCGACGAGGTAGGGCTTACGGGTGAGCTGGTACACTGACCGGACGGCCTGCCAGAGGGGATGGCCGCCGAGGTAGTAATCCTCCTTGCCTAGTTTGAACAGGCCTCTGGCTTTGCTCGATGACCCCGTGCCCATCTTGCGGTGATGGAAACAGGTCCTCTCCGTGAAGGTGCGGGTCTGCCAGCCTTTCATCCGCGCGGTTCGTGACTGCGACCACGTCAATCCCGCCGCCTTTGATAGGTATGTATCCGCCTATGTCCTCGTAGCACTCCCTGCGGAAGAGCTGGCAGGCGCCCGAGACGTGCTCGATATTTGAGAACTTGTAGTCGTACTGAACTCCGTCCTCGACGAAGGGTGTCCCGGCCACGCCCAGTTTCGGATTATCTTTGAATTGTGACAGAAGATACTCGAAATAGTCTGGGCCGAAGGTGATGTCCGCATCCAGCATGCCGATGATGTCGTACGGAATCTCCTTTACCCTTTCGTATCCCGCATTGACGCAGGCCACCTTGGCGGCAAAGGTGCGGTCCCGGCTCTCAGGCATCCGGATCAGTTCGATCCAGGGATTGTCCGGGATGTACTTCCTGACAATCTCGTCGGTGCCGTCCGTCGATCCGTCGCTGACGATGACCCACTTCAAAGGCAGGATGGTCTGAGCGATGACAGACTTGATGGTCCCTTCGATGAATGCCGCTTCGTTGCGGGCGGGAGTGATCAAAACGTAAGACAAACTCGTCTGTTTCGTTGGTCGTTATTTCGTTGGAGAAAAGTTATCCGTCTATTCCGTCTATCGTCTTTCGTCGGGAGGTCGTTCGGGTCTGTTCCGGTCATGCCGCAAAGCGGCAGGGAATTGGGTACTGGGTAGGCTCGGGATAATGGCCGGCTGCTGGCAAAGAGCCGGTCACTGGGGTCTGCGGTCGTTTGGTTTTGCGCCGAGAAGGCCGAGCAGTTTCCCGATGTGGTCGCAGTCCCGGATCAGGTACTTCATGAAGACGTGCTGGCCCGCGATGAGGCAAAACGGCAGGGCTGCCGTATATAGTGCGACTGCGGCGATGGATTTGACGGCATCGGTGCTGACCAGGGATGCACTGCGGGCATTCGTCAGACCTCTCTGTAGTGCCCTCTTCAGGAAATAGGTCCGCTCCATCCGCTCCCGGGGCACCGTCTCCCACACCGGCGCTTCGTTGCACCAGACAAACAGTCTTGCCTTTTTCGATCATCCGTCTTGAAGAAATCCGTATCCTCGCCACCCGTGCTGCCGAACCGAACATCGAACGGGGTTTCGGTTCCATTAAAGAGTGACCGATTAAGCAGGGCATTTCCCGTTCTCGTATAGCTGTGGTCCCTCATCACCGTTCCCGTCGGAAATGTATCCCTCTCGCAAATCCGCCCCTTGACGATCCACTGCGGCGGCTCGACATCGAAATGCGGGATGACAGGCCCGAGGACGCCGTCTGCTTTATAGCCCCTCAATGCCATGTACAGTTTGAGCAGCCACTTATCATCGGGGAACTCGTCGTCGTCGATAAAGGCGATGAAGTCACCTTTCGCGCTTGCCACGGCCCTGTTTCGCACCTGGGCAAAACCCAGCTCCGGCTCGACGTAGTATTGAACATCAACCTTCGATTTTTTTGCAAACGCTTCGACGATTCTTTTTGCTGACTCCCCTGCATCGTTATCGATAACGTCGACAGAGTAGGTAAAGCGGCCCTCCGTCTGCAGACTATCGAGTTTTCCCAGGAGATTCTCAAGCATCAATGGCCGCCTGCACGTGCAGATGCATACGGAGATGTGAGGAATGGGGGAAGCCATAGGGAAGAGTCTATCTGGTCTAGTTTGGTCTATCTGGTCTATCCCGTCTGTCGTCAGCGTCTATCCGGTCGGACCGGGCTGTCTGGATTCGGTAAGCCGCGGAGCGGCAGGATTCAGGATCAGGCATCGGGCATCGGGAAATACTGGTCTATTCAGTCTGTCCCGTCTATCCGGTCTATCCCGTCAGGAGAAAGAGTCTATACCGTCTATGGATCGGAAGGCTGGTATTGTATCGGGACATACTTGATTATCGCTTAGTTGATACGTGTCAGGAAGAGCAGTCGATCCAGGCTCTATTTGAAAAATGGCTTTGATCTGATCGCTGATATAGACGATCTCGTCTTCCTTCAGTTCCGGATACATGGGTAAAGAAAGAATTTCCTGGGAGGCTTTGGTGGCCTCGGGGAAGTCAGCGCCCGTGTGGTTCAGGTACGCGTAGGCCTGCAGGTTCGGCAGGGCGATGGGGTAGTGGATGCCCGTGGAGATGCCCTTTTCCTGCAGGTGGGCCTGCAGCTTCGCCCTCTGCTCTTTCGGTACGCGGATCACGTAGAGATGGTAGACGGCCTTTACGCCGTCGATCTCATAGGGGGTTACAACACCCGCCCCTTCGAGGAGCCGGTTGTAGGCGTATGCATTCTTTCGCCTTGCCTCGCTCCACTCCGGCAAGGTGCTTCAGCTTGACCCCGAGGATGGCAGCCTGCAGGGCATCGAGGCGGCTGTTGACCCCCTCGAGCTTGTGGTCGTACTTGTCGAGCCGGCCGTGGTTGGCAAACATCCTGACCTCTTTCGCCAGCCCCTCGTCGTTGGTGACGACGGCGCCCGCATCGCCGTAGGCCCCGAGGTTCTTGCCGGGGTAGAAGCTGAAGCAGGCGGCATCCCCCATGGAGCCGATGGTCTTGCCCTTGTAGGCTGCCCCGTGGGCCTGGGCGGAGTCTTCGATGATCTTCAGATTGTATTTCTTCGCCAGGGCGAGGATGGCGTCCATGTCGGCGGGCTGCCCGTAGAGGTGCACGGGGATGATGGCCTTTGTCTTCTTCGTGATCTTCCCTTCGAGCTTTCGTGACATCGATGTTGTAGGTCTTCGGGTCGATGTCCGCAAACACCACCCGGCCTCCGGCCTGGGTGACGGCCTCGGCCGTGGCGATGAAGGTGTTGGCGGGCACGATGACTTCGTCGCCGCTTCCGATGCCCAGGCATTTCAGGGTGACGAAGAGGGCGTCGGTGCCGTTGGCCACGCCCACGCAATATTTCGCTCCGCAGAAGGCAGCGAAGGCGTCCTCGAAGTCCTTCACGTAGGCGCCGCCGATGAAGGCGGTCTTGGAGAGGACGTCGGAAATTACCGCATCGATTTCTGCCTTGATCGTCAGGTATTGGGCTTTGAGATCTACTAATTGTATGGACATAACACCTCGCGTTATTTGGTCTGTCTGGTCTATCTGGTCTTTCTGGTCTGTCTGGTCGGGGAAAAGAGTCTATCTGGTCTGTCTGGTCTGTCTGGTCTATCTGGTCGGTGGGAGAAAGAGTCTGTTTGGTCTGTTTCGTCTATTTGGTCATTGCGAGGAGTGGAACGACGAAGCAATCTAAAATATCTCAAACGAAGATTGCCACGCCTCGGGAAATCCACCCTCACCCCAACCCTCTCCCCTCAAGGGAGAGGGAGATTAGGGTAGTGGGTTTCTAGAGGCTCGGCTCGCAATGACTTCCTTTTTATAATTTCCGGAGCAGGCGGGCGGGGTTGCCGGTGTAGAAGCCGGGCTGGGTGATGTCTTTCGTCACCACGGCGCCGGCGCCGATGACGGCCCTGTCGCAGATCTTCACGGGCAGGATCGTGGCGTTGGAGCCGATGGACACGTTGTTGCCGATGAGGGTCGACTTCCAGAGGTCCATCCGGCCCTTCGCGGGGCCGCCCTCGGAGAACAGGTCGTTGATGAACATCACGCCGTGGCCGATGAAGCAATCCTCGCCGATCGTGACCAGCTCGCAGATGAAGGTGTGGGACTGCACCCGCGTGCGGCTGCCGACCTTGACGCCTTTCTGGATCTCCACGAAGGGGCCGATGAAGCACTCCTCGCCGATTGAGCATTCATAGAGGTTCACGGGCTCGACGACGGTGACATTGGCGCCGAACTGCACGTCGCGGAGCTGACTCTTAAATACCTTAGAGGGTTGGTCCATATGTGATCCTATTGTCTAGTTTACCCGGTCAATTCCGTCGGAGAAAGAGTCTGTTTCGTCTGTTTCGTCCATTTCGTCTATTTCGTCAGGAGAAGAGAGTCTATTTCGTCTGTTTGGTCTATTTGTCAGGGGAAAGAGTCTGTTTGGTCTATTTCGTCTACAGAAGATCGTCTATTTGGTCTGTTTCGTCGAATTGCGGAGATATTTGATCAGGTTCGAGATCATTCGCCCGGCTTTATCAGCCTGGTTGTATATCTCGTCAAATTGCGGCTGGCTGATATATCGCTGATCGAGCGCTACATACAGGTGACTTCTTACTTCGGCTGATGAGGACATTGAAATATAAAGAAACTGGATAAACTCCTTGTCTGAGCGTCTAATGAAGCCTTCGGCGATGTTGGCCATGCAGGAGGTTGCGGCGCCCTGGATCTGGCCGGATAGCCGCATATCCTTTTTGAAGTCACCGTCCCTGCTAACTTCGTAGATCTTCCTGACAAGCAGCCGCGCTTCCTGCCAGCAGTCGAGATCTTCGAAAGAAGTAATTTTCACGTCCATCTGGTCTGTCTGGTCTGTCCGGTCGCTTCTAGTCTATCTGGTCTGTCGTGGTCTGATCTTGGTCTATCTAGTCTATTTCGTCTGTTGCCGATCTGCCTTCCAACGGGGAAGAGCAGTCATATCCGGTCTTGATCCGGCAATCCAGTCTTTCGTGGATCCTGCCTGCGCAGGAATGACAAGATCTGTCTGGTCTGTTTCCCCTGTCTGTTTGCGTCTATTTAACGCTCCGCGTAATAAAAGGGCTTCGGGCCTCAGGACAGAAGCATTGAGACTGGGAGGGCCCAGAGGTTTTTACCCAACTGGACGGCCTCCTTGCCGTTGTATCCGAGAATGCCCCCCTTGCAGTTCGGTGTCGCCGCCATGAAGGTTTTCAGTCCTGAGAGGTCCCTTTCGTCCCAGCGCGCGCCCGATTTGATCTCGATGGCCACACAGTGCCTGCCCGTCTCGATGACAAAATCGACTTCGTATCGTCCCTGGACGGCCGCGAAGTGCAGGCGTGCCCCGCTCCAGCGCGAGTCGATGATGCCCAACAGGTTTTGCGCCACCCAGGTTTCGAAAAGGGCGCCGTAGAGGGGCTCATGCTCCGGTTCCGTCCCGGGATCAACACCCGCAAGCCAGGTTGCCAGTCCGGAGTCGGTCATGTAGAGCTTCGGGGACTTGATCAAGCGGCTTGCCCGGCTTCTCAGGTAAGGCGGCAGGCGGTACGTGACAAAGGAGGCCTCCAGCAGCGAAAGATATCTCGATGCGGTGGCCGCATTGATTTTCGCATCGCGGCCGAGTTCGCTCGGGCTCAACAGGCATCCGGTCCTCAGCGCCGCAAGGTGCAGAAGATTCCGAAAGGCAATCATGTCGGTAATCCGACTCAGGTCCCTCACGTCGCGCTCGAGGTACGTCTGCTCGTATCCCTTGAACCAGAGGGCCGGATTTTGAACCCCGCCGACACACAACGCAGGCATCCCCCCGGTGTAGACTTCCCCCGGTTTGACAGGCGCGACGGATTTTTCATCGGGGATGGCCCCCGTCTCTATGAATCGCTTGATGAAGGGCTCGACGGTCGTCCTCTTCAGGATCTCACGGCGCGCAAACGGATGAAGGACGAAGTAGATTGCCCTGCCGGCAAGGCTCTCCGCGAGGCTTTTCAACACGAGAAAATTGGCAGAGCCGGACAAGAGAAACCGGCCGGGCTTTCTCTTCCTGTCCACGGCCCGCTTGATCGCATCGAGAATCTCGGGACACTTGTGGGCCTCGTCAATGGTAAGCACCTCGGCCCGTTCGATGAATCCCTCAGGATCCGACTTTGCCGCAGAGAGCTGAGCGAAGTCGTCAAAGGTGACGTATCGCCTTTCCCGGAGCCCTGCCTGGTTCTGCAGGAAGGTGGTCTTCCCCGTCTGCCGCATACCCGTAATGACGACGACGGGCATCTGTTCCAAGGCGGACAGGATGACGTTTCCGATGTCCCGTTCAATATAGGCTGTCATAATACGGCATGTTATAGTGGCATTTTGACAGGGTCAAGTGAAATATAATGACATCCTATCTGGTCTTTCTGGTCTTTCTGGTCTATTCGGTCTATCTCGTCTGTCTGGTCTTTCTAGTCGTTGGTGGAGAAGAGTCTGTCTGGTCAAGAAAAGATGGTCTATCCCGTCTGTCCGGTCTGTCCCGTCTGTCCCGTCGGGGGAAAAGTATCAGGATTCGATTTCGACGAGTGGGAGTCGTGTATGCTGGCGGATGTCCTTGAAGTGCCGGTCAAGGGTTAGTACGGCGCAGTTCATGGTGCCGTATTTCATCTGCCGTAAGATCAAAGGTCAGCTTCCCTTTCATGGACATGATTTTATCCACCTTGCGCTTGCGCAGATACTCGTCGATGATTTTTTTCACGGCAGCCGACTTGCTCTTTGCCCCGGTAGCCTTTACCAGTTCGTCGAGCACATCTTTTTCAATTGTTACTGTTGCCCTCATTGCATAGCCACTCAACAGTTAGAGAAAAGGATTTTCGATTCGGATGCCTTCGATGACTTGCCCGTGGTTCAGATCCTCGGAGAGAATTCGGTCGGCGCCGGCTCTTGCTGCCGATGCAACGATGAGGGCGTCCCAGAAGGAAATCCGATTTCTCTCACCGATTTCGGAGGCAAGCAGAACAGCCGACGGTTCATTCGGCTCTACACGCCAGGCAAGATAATTTCGTATGATTCCACGTGCCGCTGCTGGTGTCATCGGCCTGGCGATTTTTCGCGTCACGTTAACGTAGAATTCCTGAAGCACCTGCGTGCTGATGATGCCGTTTTCCTTTTCCCACAGATCGGCAACGATGGACGCTGCCCGGTCATGCTTCAAGCCGGCATCCAGATCATGCGCGTAGATCAGCACATTGGTGTCAACGAAGACCCTGTCTGTCATGGAGCTGATCCCTCGTGGCCGCAATCGTCCCGCCCATATGAAAGCCTTTTTTCAGCGCGGCCAGGGCGCTTCGTTTGGCCTGTTCGTACTGCTCATGCTTCCGGAGAAGCCTCTCGAGTTCCTCGCTCAGCAGCTTGCTGATAGACGTGGATTTCCGTGCCGAAAGCAGCTTCGCCTCCCGGATCAGATCCTTGTCAAGACTGAGTGTGATGTTCTGTTTGGGCATATACCGACCCTCACATTTAATGTCTTGCACGTATTATGCGTGTAACACGTAAATTGCGTGATGTCAAGCGCCGTTGAAGGAGAAGGTCTATTCCGTCTAAGAAGAAGGTCTATTCCGTCTATTCGGTCTGTTCGGTCTATTCCGTCGGGAGAAGAGGTCTGTTCCGTCTATCCCTCACCTCTGGTCCTCTCTTGCAAGAGGAAAGGGAGCAGTCACCCTCACCCCACCCCTCTCCCCTCAAGGGAGAGGGAGATCAGGGAAATGGGCTTTCATGGGGGCAATCAGGCGCTCAGTTCTGACAGCCAGCGGGATGCGCTGACGATGGAGATTCCGGAGTACGTGCGTTTCGCGCTTCAGGTTGTGAACGAGCTGAAAGGCGGGCACTTTCGGGAATTTTGCGAGAAAATATATCAATGCGGGCGTGGGCTTATTTTCGCTTAGTTTCACCTCGATGATACGGCTGAGTTTCGCGTTTTCACTGACCGCAAAATCGATTTCCCTTCCATCGCGTGTCCGGATATAGTGAAGGTCGCAATCGGACCCCGCGGTATCTTGCAGAAACTGTACGTGTTTCAGAAGGGATACGGCGCACGTATTCTCGAGCCTCACGCCTTCGTCGCCTTTCACATAGCCGCTGTCGTAGAAATAGACCTTCGGTTCCCTGAGAACGGCGCGGGCAACGTTTTTGTGGAAGGGCCGAACCAAAAAGATGATGCAGAGGCTCTCGAGGATCTCGACATATTTTCGGATCGTGTTCGGGGCCACCTGCAGATCCCCGGCCAGGGACGTATAGGACAGCGGCGATCCCACCCGCTCCCGCAGCATCTCCAGCAGCAACCTGATCGTTCTCACCTCATGGATACGGCTGAACTCCAGGATGTCCTCCCGAACGAGGTCCGTGTAATACTGATTGCGCCAGCGCGCGGCCTCCGCGTCCGAACCGGAGAGGAAGGGTTCCGGGAAACCGCCCAGCCGGTTCAACTGCGACAGGGCCTCGTGCGGTTTCATCGTGTCCCGGAGCTCCCGGACAGAGACGGGATTGAGACGGAAGTGAAAATAGCGGCCTGCAAGAGACTCCCCTGTCTGCCGGAAGGTGTCCAGTCGGGAACTCCCGGTCAGCAACAGGGCCTGGCCGGCTGCCCGGGTATCGAAGACGCCTTTCACGTAGCGCTTCCAGCCCTTCATCTTGTGGATCTCGTCAAAGACGAGCATATCGGAATCAAGCGGCCACGAGCGGGCCTGTATGATCCGGGCGTCATCCACGCTGTCGAAATTAAGGTACTGGGGCGCTTGATACTCCTTCATCAGCTCCTGGGCCAGCCAGGTTTTTCCGATCTGGCGCGGGCCCGTCAGGATGGCCATCTTGCGGGCGAGATCTTTCTTCAGCGGCTCATAGAGGTAACGTTCCATGAAGGCAATTATGCAAGACTTTGCATGTTAGTCAAGACTTTTGTGCAATGTTGTGCCGCTGCGCGGCGTCGCGTAGCGACGGGAATCGGGTAATGGGATACTGGGCTTCGGGAAATACTGGTCTGTCTGGTCAGGCCGCGGTGCGGCAGGGCTTCAGGCTTCAGGCTTCGGGCTTCGGGACAAAGACCGGGTATCGGGCTTCGGGCTAAATACCTGGGATCAGGAAAAACCGAAAACAGAATCGGGAGACGGGTTTATTTGTCTTCAGCTATAAATCTGGGGAAGCCGGGTCTTTTACAGGCTGTTAATCTGTGATTTTACGGCAGTGAGAATACTGCGAGCGTGCCGGATGCAGAGATCGGCATCTTTCTTGAGATAGACCTCTCCGGGCGTGAGGTCCGGAAGCCCGTTCGGGTATCGCGTGGGAATGTAATACCTGTCCAGAATGTTGCCTGCCTCCAGATTCGCCATCAGTTTCTGCCTTGCCGCTTTATCCGGAATCTCCTCAATGAGTTTCCGTATCGAATGCCCCCAGGGCTCATCGCCCAAGGCGTACCAGAGGGCCTTCATCGCCTTCTCCGCGCATTGCTGGGCGATAAAGCATGCATGAGAATACTTCTTGATCGTCAGCAAGCCCCTTGCCGCACCCAGATCCTCCTCAGCGGTCTTGAGCCATCGAAGCGCCTCGTGATGGTCCTTTTCAAGACTCATAAATGACCTTGCCTTCCCGCAAGATCCGCTGAATGAATTTGCGGTGAGATATTTTCTCGAGTTCGTTCGGTGTGTAAATGAACACGTCGATGTCCCGGCCTCGAATGGCGTCGTAAAGTTCTCCCAGGATACCCTCGAATCTGTCAAAATAACGCTTATCCGTATCCTGGATCAGGACAAGATCGACGTCGCTTTTCCGGCTTTGCCTGCCCGAAGCAAACGAACCAAACAAGATCGCCTTTCTGACGCCATACTTCCGGAAAACAGGGTCGGCATATTCGGCTATCTGCTCTGATGTCTTAACGTATCCGCTCATTGACTGCCCCGATCGGTCGATCTTCTTTTTTTATAATCAATTCAGCCTGATGAGGCAAGGGAAAAGAGGGGAGAAAGAGTCTATCCGGTCAGGGGAAAGAGTCTATCCAGTCTGTCCCGTCTGTTCCGTCTATCCCGTCGGGGAAAAGAGTCTATTTCGTTTGTTTCGTTGATTTCGTCATTGCGAGGAACGTAGTGACGAAGCAATCTCGTCTTTGAATGAGCGGAAGATTGCCACGTCCCGCAAAATCCACCCTCACCCTAACCTTCTCCTGTAAGAGGAAAAGGATCATTCACCCTCACCCCGGCCCTCTCCCCTCAAGGGAGAGGGAGATCGAGGAAACGGTTTTTCGTAGGGAGAGGGAACCTGAAAGGTAATATTCCCCGCAGGGCGAGGGAGATTGAGGATCATGCCGAGAGGATGCGGACTACTTTGCGGGTGTGGTCGATGCCGCTCAGGCACGGGGTGCCGTTTTCGATGCAGTCCATGAAGTGCTCGATCTCCACCTTGATGGGCTCGGGGAAATCGATGCGGGGCAGGATCACGTCGCCTTCCCTGTGGCTGAAGCTCTGGACGCGCGGCGTGTCATAATCCATGTTCTGCCCCAGGACGGCCTTGCGGTCGATCCCCTTGTCGTAAATAGCGATCTTGCTTTCGGCATCGTTGTCGTAGACGACCATCTTTTTCGAGCCCACGATGGTCATCTGGCGCAGCCTGCGGGGGTCGAGCCAGCTGACATGGATGCTGGCCATCACCTTGCGGGGGTAGCAGATGTTCATGAAGACCACGTCGTCGATTCCGTCCTGCATGTAGTCCACGCCCCTTTTCACGACGGATGCCGGCTCGGGGTCGTTCAGCCAGTACTGGATGATGCTGACGTCGTGGGGCGCGAAGTTCCACAGGGCATCCACGTCGGAACGGATGCGGCCGAGGTTGAGCCGCTGGCTGTAGATGTAGCGGATATCGCCCAGCTCGCCGGCATCGATGAGCTTCTTCACGTAGCGGACGGCCGCATTGTAAAGAAACGTGTGGCCCGACATGACGCAGCGCTTTTTCTTGTCCGCAAGCCTGCCGATCTCATCCACCTGGGCAACGTTCGTGGCCATGGGCTTCTCGACAAGGATGTGTTTGCCGGCCTCGAGGGCCTTCATGGCCAGTTCGAAGTGCGTCTTCACGGGCGTGGCGATGACGACGGCGTCTATGCCGGGGTCGCCGAAGACTGCGTTGACGTCATCGGTGACATTCAGGGCGGGATAGAGGCCCCGGACGTAGTTCTGCCGCTCCTCGGACAGGTCGACGACCGTCTTCACCTTGCACTTCTTGCTTGAAACCAGGTTCCGTAGAAGGTTCGGCCCCCAGTAGCCGACGCCGATCTGGGCGAATGTCAACATGAGTACCTCGTCTATTTGGTCTGTCTGGTCTATCTGGTCTATCTGGTCTATTTCGTCAGGAAAGATGGCCTGTCCCGTCTGTCCGGTCTGTCCGGTCTATCCAGTCAAGAAAAAGAGTCTGTCCTGTCGGGCCGCCTGCGGCGGTGGGTATTGGGTATTGGGAATTAGTTCAGGTGGTGGTAGAGGTTGACCAGGACTTGCTGGTGTTTTTCCCAGCCGAAGCGGTCCAGAAACTCGAGGGCCCGTTTCGCCTGATCCTTGCGTCCGCTCCAGTCCTCGTAGATCTTCACGAGAGCTTCCGAGAGGGAATCGACATCGCCCGGCTCGAAATAGGTGACCATGTCATCCGAGAAATAGTGGCGGATCGTCTTCAGCCGGGGCGCAACGGTGGGCAGGCCCACGGCCATGTACTCGAGCAGTTTGACCGGCAGCATCAGCTCCGTTGCCGCGTTGACCCTGTGGGCCACAATTCCGAGGTCCATTTCCTCCAGGAGGTGGGGTATTGCGTCGATGGGGTATGCCTTCTTGCTGAAATGGATGCGATCCGCGACGCCAAGCCGCTGCGCCTCGGCAACCAGGCTATCCAGGTAGGGACCCACCCCCACGATATGCATTTGAATGCCCGGGATCCGATCGCGCAGCCTGGATACCGCCGCTATGACCATGTCGAGGCCCATCATCCGGTCAACGATCCCGTGATAGACGAGATTGAAGCACGGCTTGCTGCCGTTGACACTCCAGTGAATGTCCTGCTTCCTGAAGATTCCCTGATCGGGCACATTCAGCAGGGTTGTAATCTTTTCCGGTGCGATGCCGCGATCGACCAGCACTTTCTTCTGAACATCATTGACGCAGATAATCTGGTGCGCCATGGCGGAACTGATCTTCTCCTCGAGACAGAAGAGGCGAAAGACGATATTCGGCAGGCGCTGGAATTTCCCCACGAAGGTCTCCGGGATGGAGTCGTGGATATCCAGGATCAGTTTTTTCCCGAAGATGCGCGGAATGATTGCGGCAAACACGAGGAAATTAGGCATGTTATGGATATGAACGACGTCCACTTCGCCCTTGAAAAAGAGGCCCGTGCAGGCCACAAACGCATGGGACAGGTACTGAAGGTAATGAAGCAGATAGGAAGACTTGTTCTTGCCCCGGTACTTCCGTACGTCCAGCTCGGTGACATGGACGCCATTCTGCTCGTAGCTCTTCGGCTTGCCATTTTCAGACAACACGAAGAGGGTGACCTTGTCACCGTGTTTGGCAAGGGTTTCAGCCTCGCGCCGGATCCTGAGATCATGCGGAAGCTGCGAGCATGCAAACATCAGGACGTTCATCTGGTCTTTCTGGTCTTTCTGGTCTGTCTGGTCTATTTCGTCTATTTCGTCTGTTTGGTCTGTTTCGTCAGGAGAAGAAGGTCTATTCCGTCTATCCGTCTGTCCCGTCTGTCCCGTCGGGGACAAGAGTCTGTTTCGTCGGCTAAAGAGTCTATTTCGTCTGTTTCGTCGTCAGAAAGAGTCTATCCCGTCTGTCCGGTCTATCCCGTCTGTCCGGTCTATCCCGTCAGGAGGAAAGAGTCTATCCCGCCTGGGTCAGTTCTACACGCATTGTGGTGTTGATTTTTAAGGGGAGTTCCATGCACGTTCTGTGCTTTTTTGACCCTCCAGGGGCAACTTTTTTTTCGTTCTTGTAGTGGACCCGCAAGACGAGACCCGGCAGTTCGTCTTCGCCCGGCACAGTCACGGGCGCGCTGACCCTGACCTCGATTGCACTGCCATCGAGGCTGACCCTCTCAAAGGCAGCCTCCCTGCGCCTTCGGAACCACTGCACCGCTTTGCCGGCAGGCCCGATCCAGGCACGATCCCGGACCAGCTTCGCCAGCAGCGCCTTGTAAAAGTCGCCCCACAAGCGCTCGGGAGCCAGGCTCCGGTCATGCCACAGGACCGTCAGGGCCCCCCCGTATCGGCGGCTGTTCTCCATCAGGCGCTCACAGAGGGTTTCGGCCTCCGGCTCCGAAAGGTTCATGCGGTCCGGGTAGAAGAGGGCCGTGTCCTGAATGTTCAGGGGAAGCTCCAGGAGGCTTCCCGCACCCGGCGGCCCATAGGCCTGGGTCGTCCCCGCCCGGTAACCGACGGCGTCGTTGTACCCGAACGTCGAATCGTACGAGTAACCGGCCCGATCCAGGATGCCGAACGTGCCGGAGTCCCGGTAGAGCCAGTGCATCCTGATGCCGGCGACGGGCGCTTCGGAGCATTCCTGCAGCCGCTCGCGTTCGGCCGCGGCACTCTGCCCGTTCTCCCATGCGTCGATCCCGTGGACCGCCACTTCGAAACCCCGGCCGGCCAGGGATCTTGCAAGCTGACCCATGTCCGAAACGTCGTATTTAGCGGCCCGGCAATCGCTGCTTTCGCTGCCGCAGGGCGTCCCCGGCTTCCCTTTGAACGGGATGAGGAAAAAGGTCGACTTCCAGTCTTTCTCGATCTCCGTGTAGGCGTCGATCTGCTCCCAGAAGTCCCCGCACAGCCCCAGGTGGACAAGCGGCGCCTTGAGCAGGGCCGAAACATTTTTTGCCGCATTCCGCAGCGTCATCCGCCCCTGCAGCAGGCGAAGAGCCGACCCCAGGGATGCCCGGTAGACAAATCCCGCCATGGTCCGGTCACACAGGTGATCCCGGAAACGCAGGAAATCGATGTCGTGCGTCAGGCACGCGGCATAACGATACCCCGCGGGTACCGGCGGGATCTCGACGACTGGAATACCGGAGGCAACCACGAGGTCGCGGACCAGCTCGATGTGCCTCTCCAGGGTCGGGATATGGCCCAGGTGAGACGGCTGCCCCGAGCCGAGCAGAAACCGGATCTCGGCAAAGAGGCTGTAGCCGATCCGGACGCGGCGGCACCCGGAGCGCTCCTCCGTCATGCCCGCGATTTCCCCGTCCTGTGTCCGGGACAGGATTGGCGCTCCTTCCGCTTTCACGACGGACACCCCGCGGTAGATCGGGATCTCCGTATCCTGACCCTTCACCATGACGGCATCGCCCGTCACCCGGCTGCCGTCGTCATCCCGCGCATGACCGCCGGCCGGGCGACTGTCAAACACGATGACCAACCCTGCGTCGCCACCCTCCACCTCCCTGTCGGCAAGGATCACGGGGTAGTGGCGTCCAGGCACATGGAATTCCCATGCCGTCTTGAACAACTGAAAGAATTCCGTGACGACATCGTGGTCCTGTTCGCTGGCGATGACGCCGATCATTGTCGTCTATTTCGGTTGTTCATTTAATTCGTTGTCTGTCTTTCAGCTTACTCCTTGGGAGAGGAGAGGCAATCATCCAATGCCTGATTATCAGGGGGGGGAAATCCTGATGGCCTTTCTGGTCTGTCTGGTCTATCTGGTCAATTGTCGTTAATTTCGTTGGGTAGAAGCGTCTATTTCGTCTGTTTCGTTCAGGTGGGAAAAGTCTATCCGGTCTGTCCCGTCTGTCCCGTCTGTCCCGTCGGGGAAAAGAGTCTGTTTCGTCTGTTTCGTCAGGAGAAGAAAGTCTATCCAGTCTATCCAGTCTGTCCCGTCTGTCCCGTCCTATGAAGACCCCTTCCTTGATCTTCCTCTCCCCTGGCGGGAGAGGATTGAGGTGAGGGGGTCGTTTCGTTTATTTCGTTGGTTCGTTTATTTCGTTTGTTTCGCTCAGGGCGGGATCAGGGGCCGTAGTGTTCGCGCCAGAAGGTTGCCAGCTCACGCGGCAGGGGGTTCCAGAACTGGCCATCGTATTGCCGCCCGATGTGCGAAAGCATCTCTTCGTAATACCGCACGGGATATTCCTCGTGCGCCGGGGGGGCGCCATCGAAACACATGTAGTCCGGGTGCGTGAGGATCAACGCCATCCCGCCCTGACCGGCGATCCAGTCCAGCTTTTTTTTCCAGACATCCAGGGTGTTTTCCCGCATCAGGATAAACAGCGTAAAATCCTGGGGCAGCGTGTAGGGAAGCTCGACATATCCCTTCCCTCCCCTCCCGCCCGAGAGCCAGAAAGGAAAGATCGTGCCTGCGCCATCCGGTTGAGGCTCAAAGGGGTCCGTGTCGAACGTGGAAGAATCGTATTCGATGTCCAGTTCGTGCATCCACTCGAGATTGTGCAGCATGGAGGGCGAGCGGAATCCCGCAGCACCCCAGTCGCGAATGTAACGGTTGATCTCGACGGCCCGCTCCGAGAAGGTTTCTCTGGATTCGAAATATCTCCCGTCGTGGTAAAGCCCGTGCACGCCCACTTCAAAGCCCTCTTCGACGAGCTCACGCCTCACCCGGGAAGACACCTCATAGCGCCGGGGAACGAAGTTGAACGACGACCGGAACCCGAGGCGTTTCTCCCGTCTCATCAGATCGAGGCTGCGGTCATGTCCCTTTGCCGTGTCCGCGTCGTGGGTCAGCACCAGCGCAAACCGCTTGCCGTCAGGCCATCCCTGCCATTTCTCCGGGGCCTTTGCCGCCCGCGCGTCGATCGGCCACGTCCCCGTGGTCTCACCGCGCTTGCGAAATACATACTTCTGCCGCAGATAAATCTGCAGCCTGCGGGGAATGTAAGGCTTGAGGCTGTAATAAATATTGCGAAAATGCATGATGATGGGTCAGCCCATATGCCGGTAGAGCAGGCCGCCGATGGCCTTCAGGGCCGGTACGGGCAGCCGGGAGAACACCTTGCCGGCCCTGCCGGACACAACCTGCTTTCCGGGCACAAAGGCATTGGCCGCCAGATCGTAGCGGTAGTAATTGATCACATTCTCGTCGGTGCCCCAGCCGGTTTTGAACTGGCGCAGGCCCTCGTTCTCGGGCTCGGTCCGGCCGAAGCACAGGCTCTTGAAACCTTTGCCGGCATACCGTTTGATGGCCTCCCACATGACGAGGTTTGCGGCCCGCAGGTTCTGGTACGTCTTGTCCGAGGCGCCGTACTTGTAGATGACCTCGCTGTTGGACTGGAGATAGACGTTTGCCGCTATCGCTTTGGCCCCGGAAAAGGCCAGGGCCACGGTCCCCATTTCTTTCGCCAGGATCTGCTCCTGGAGATTCGCAAAGAACTGCCAGGGCTGGGGCGGCAGGCCATGCTCGCGGCGGGTCAGGCAGTTGAGGCGGCAGAACTCCCGGAGGGCCTCCGGGGTGGTCTCGAACCGCACCTCGACGCCTTCCTTCTCGGCCTTCTTGATATTTCTCCGCGTGGAGTCCCGCAGGCTCTTGAAGAGGTTCGCATCGCCGGGCGTCAGATCGAGGGTGTGGCGGTAGAACCAGGACGCCGCCTGGCCGTCGCCGAGAAAATCAGTTCCGCCGCGGAGCTCGATGTATTTCCATTGCCTCTTCCGACCTTCCTGCACGATCGCTTCAAACAGCACTTTCGAGACTTCCACATGCGGCACGAGGGGCTCGCAGTAATCCGTGAAAGGCAGGCTGACGCCCCTTTTGCCGGTCAGGAAGCTGGTGACTTCCATCATCGGAATCACCGCCGCCAGGCACCCTTCCTTCTCCGTGAAATATACAGGCCTATAATCATAGGATTGCGCCAGGACTTTCGCCCATGCCCTGCCATGGAAAAATGACGAGCCGGGAAGTTCCCTGACCTGGTCATCCCAGTTTTCGATTTCGATAGGATTGATTATTTGAAACATGGCGGCGGTCTGGTCTGTCTGGTCTGTCTGGTCTTTCTGGTCTGTCTGGTCTGTCTGGTCTGTCTGGTCCTATGAAGACCCTTTCCTCGATCTTCCTCTCCCCTGGTGGGAGAGGATTGAGGTGAGGGGGTCTTTTGTCTATCTGTCTGGTCTGTCTGGTCATGCCGCGGAGCGGCAGGGCTCGGGCGTCGGTCAGGATACTTGTCTATTCCGTCTGGAGAAGAGGGTCTGGTCTATCCGGTCTGTCCCGTCTATCCCGTCAAGAGAAGAGTCTATCTGGTCTGTCGGTCGTCTAGTTCTGGTCTTCCGTCTGTTGTCGGGAGGGAAAAGAGTCTATCTGGTCATTGCGAGGAACGAAGTGACGAAGCAATCTCAGAAAGATGTCTCAATCGTGGATTGCCACGCCTCGCGAGGCTCGGCTCGCAATGACTTTTTTTTTTATCTTCACTTAGACACTTAGACACCTAAACACTCAGACACTTTCTTTATTCACTCAGACACTCAGACACTTTTTCTCACTCAGACACTTCCTCACTCACTTCGAGTGAAACTCCTTTACGCACTCACAGACGTAGGAGATCTGGTCGTCGGTGAGCTCCGGGAACATCGGGAGCGAGACGAACTCGGAGGCGGCCAGTTCGGCTACGGGGAAGCTCCCCTGCTTGAGATTCAGGTATTCGTAGGCCTTCGTCATGTGGAGCGGCACGGGATAGTGAATGCCTGTGGCCACGCCCTTCTCGCCCAGGAAGCTCATCAGGGCATCGCGCTTGGGATCGCGCAGGGCATAGAGGTGGTAGACGTGCCGGGCGTAGTCCTTCTCGACGGGCAGGCGGACATGGCTCACACCGGCCAGCAGCTTGTCGTATTTCTTCGCGTTGGCCCTTCTGGCTTCGTTCCACTTGTCGAGGTATTTGAGCTTCACGCTGAGCACGGCCCCCTGGATGCCGTCCATGCGGCCGTTCCAGCCGATGACGTCGTGATGGTACTTCTGGGGCTGGCCGTGGTCGCGGAGCACCCTGATCTTTTTCGCCAGTTCCTCGTCGTCGGTCACGACGGCCCCGGCCTCGCCGAAGGCGCCCAGGTTTTTGCCCGGGTAGAAGCTGAAGCAGCCGGCAATGCCCATGGTGCCGGCCTTTCTGCCCTTGTAGAGGGACCCGTGGGCCTGGCAGGCGTCCTCGACGACGGGGATGTTATGTTTTTTGGCGATGGCCAGGATCGGGTCCATGTCGGCGGGCTGACCGAAGAGGTGGACGGGGATGATGGCCCTGGTGCGCGCCGTGATGGCGCACTCGAGCTTTGCGGGGTCCATGTTGCAGGTGTCGGGGTCGATGTCGACAAAGACGGGGTCGGCCCCTGCAAAGGATATGGCCTCGGCCGTGGCGATGAAGGTCGAGGGCACCGTGATCACCTCGTCGGCCTCGCCCACGCCCAGGGCCAGGAGGGCCAGCCAGATCGCGTCTGTGCCGTTGCCCACGCCCACGGCATATTTGGAGCCGCAGAAGGCAGCGAATTCTTTTTCGAACTTTTCGACGAACGGTCCCCCCGCAAAAGCGGTGTTGTCGATTACTACGTTGATGGCCGCATTAATTTCTGCACGTATCGGGTTCACTTGAGCTTTGAGATCGAGGAAAGGTACCTTCATAAACGCCTCCGAAGAATAGGATCGAGGACCGTGGATCGAGGTCCTTTTCTGAAGTAATCATTTCTTAGCGATGGCTGATTGTTATTGACTCCGGCCAGCATAACGCATATATTATGCGCATAAATAAGAGCATTACGAGGTGCATTATGAGTACAGTGCGAATGAACGTTACCCTTCCGGAAGACCTGGCGCACAGGCTGGACACTCTTGTAGGCAGTCGAAAAAAGAGCCGGTTCATCGCTGAAACGATCGAAGAGAAGATTAAAGAACTCGAGCACGGCGCTCTCGCAAAGCAACTCGAGGAAGGCTACAAGGCGACGAGGAAAGAAGACCTCGCCATCGCAAAGGAGTTCGAGACAGTCGACCTGGAGGCCTGGGATGAATATTAAGAGAGGCGATATCTTCCTGGCTTCGCTTGACCCGGTCATTGGAAAAGAGATATCCAAGACCCGCCCGGTCATCATTGTTTCCAACGACATCAACAACCGCTATTCCGATACCGTTTCCGTCCTTCCCCTGACCTCGAAGCATGTAGATCGGGTTTATCCATTCGAGGTCTTCCTCCCGAAGAAGTCAGGCAACCTGCCCAAAGACTCCAAGGTGAAGGCCAACCAGATTCGTACGATCGACAAATCGAGGCTGGTCAGCTTTATCGGCCGGATTGATTCAAAAGGCATGTCCGATATCGATCTGGCCATGAAAGTCCATCTGGGCCTTTAAAATGGGTCGAGGGGCCGCCGCAAGTTGGGATCGAGGTTTTCTTTCTTGTTCCTCGGTCCTCGTTCCTCGGACCTCGAACCTTCTTAGAGCTCGACCATCCCTCCGCGGTTGCGAAGCGACGCGATGGCTCCCTCGAGCATGCGCACCACTTCGAGGCCTGCCGCCCCGTCGTTGATGGGCTTTGTGCCGTTGGTGCAGCACTCGATGAAGTACTGGGCCTCGAGCTTGAGGGCCTCGGTCTGCTCCACCTTCGGGGCCCACATGTCGCCGGAACGGTAGCTCACCAGGAGGTCGTAGACCCCGTTGACGCTCTTCACCTCGACGCCCTTGTCGTAGATCTTGATCTTCTCGTCGGGCTCGATGTCGTTCCAGACGAGCATCTTCTTCTGGCCGCCCACCAGCGTCGTCCGGACCTTCACGGGCGAGAGCCAGTTGACGTTGATGTGCGCAATCACGTTGTCGTCGAAGTAGTAGGTCAGGTAGGCCATGTCCTCCATTTCGGGCTTGATGTGGGCCGATCCGGTGGCCACCACGGCCTTCGGCTTGCGGCCCAGCACGTAGAACATGATCGCCAGGTCGTGCGGCGCCAGGTCCCAGACCACGTTCACGTCGTGCTGGAAGAGGCCCAGGTTGACCCGCATGGAGTCGTAGTAGTAGATCTTGCCCAGCGTGCCGTCGTCGACGAGATGCTTCATCTTGCGGACGGAGCCCGTGAACAGGAAGGTGTGGTCCACCATGATCCTGAGGTTTTTCCGCTCGGCCAGGTTGATGAGCTCCTCGGCCTGGGCGACGGTGTAGGTGAAGGGCTTCTCGACAAAGACGTGCTTGCCGGCCTCGAGGGCTTTTTTGGCCAGCTCGAAGTGGGTGAAGACGGGCGTGACGATGGCCACGGCGTCGATGTCCGCGGCCCGGATCAGCTCGTCGGCATTTTTCGTGGTGCGGATACCGCGGTGGTTCTTCCCGGCCTTCTTCAGGGAGTCGTCCCGGAGGTCGCTCACGGCCACCACGGTGGCGCCGTCCACCGTGCTGAAGTTGCGGACGATGTTCGGCCCCCAGTAGCCGTAACCGACAACGCCCATCCGTAGCCCGGTTGCGTGCGCCGTATCCTTGTCAACCGTTGACGCTTGTACCTTTTTCGTTTGCATGGAATTTTGTTCTGCCTTTCACAGTATTTTATTCATTTGTCACGTAGGAAGCCGGCAGAACAAAAGCCGACAGCCTACAGCCTACAGCCTACAGCAATCTGAGCCGACAGCCGACAGCCGACAGCTCGGCAGCCGACAGCAAAAAGAAGAAGCATACAGCCGAAAGCATCTCAGCCGGCAGCCGACAGTAAAGAGAAGAAGTCAGCAACCGACGCTAAAGAAGCCTACAGTAAAGAACAAAGAGAAAAGAAAAGACAGGGGTTGTTATGGTTTTGGCGGCTCTTTTATGAACCCTCTTGTGGTCTTGATCAGGGCCGTAATCATGGCTGATATTTCTTTTGTTTCTGCCAGCCAGGCCCGTCCTGCAGCCGCACTGATGTAACCGATTTCCCTGCCAATATGGACCTGGGTGCGCAGTTCCCCGCAACTACCGCGAGCGTAGTTTAAGAACACGGCAAATTCTTTGTGGGATTTGCGTTCGAAACCTTCGGCGATGTTGCTTGGGATGGAAAGACCTGATCGTGTGATCTGGTCGCGGAATCCGTAATCTTTCAAATTCTGAAGTTCCCGGTATATCCCGGCACTAAGTATAGCCGCCCTTTTCCAAACCTCCAGGTCCTCGAAGCTGCTGACTCTTGTATTCTGGCGTCCCGGTCCCATCCTCTTCTCTTCTGCAGGCTGTTGACTGTCGGCTGTCGGCTACTGAGCGCTGCGCGCTCAGTAGGCTCCCTTGCCGGCGATTACGGCCCAGGGGGTCCGGAGGATGATCTTGATGTCCTGCCAGAGGGACCAGTCGGTGACGTATTTGAGGTCCAGGCGGACCATCTCGTCGAAGTTCGTGCTGCTGCGGCCGTAGACCTGCCAGAGGCCCGTGATGCCCGGCTTGACCGACAGCATGCGCATCCGGTGCCACACGTCGTAGATCTCGAACTCGTAGGGCACGGGCGGCCGCGGGCCGACGAGCGACATCTCGCCGCGAAGCACATTGATGAGCTGGGGCAGCTCGTCGAGGCTCGTCTTGCGGATGAATTGCCCCACGCGGGTGATCCGGGGGTCGTCGGTGAGCTTGAAGACCGGGGCTTCTCCGCTGTCGCCGTTTGCGCTCTGGTTTTCCTTGATGAGCTTCTCGATGTAGGCCTTGTGGGGGTTTTCGGCCTGCTTCACGAGCATGGAGCGAAATTTGAGGAATGTGAACCTCTCACCCCACTGTCCGATTCGTTCCTGGCGGAACAGCACTGGTCCTTCGGAGGTGAACTTCACGGCGGCGGCGACGGCCAGGATGATGGGCGAGAAGATGACGAGGGCCAGGAGGCTGCCCACGATGTCCATGAGTCGCTTCATCTTCCGGGAGACGCCGTTTTTTTTCTCGCCTTCCAGAAGGTCCTTGTAGAGGTTCATGTTGAAGCGGCCGCTGCTGTTGCCCTTGTCCTGATCCTCGGGAAAGATGTGGAAGGAGACGTCGATCTTCTCTAGGTCCTTCGGGTCGATCTCGCCTGCCAGGGACATGAGTAGCTTTCCGAAGATCTTGTCGCGCACGGCCGCACCGGCGCTCTCCAACTCGGTGAAGATGACCCCGATGCTCAGTCCCTTGCGGTACCAGCCCCGCACGTCGGTCTCCCGGATGCCCGCATCGAGGACCCTGCCGATGCTGTTGATGACGACCAGGTTCGGGTGGGGGTTCACGAGCTTCGCGATGTCGATGACCATCAGCATGAAGGGCTTCTTCGAGCGCTGGGTTCTCTTGCGCTCGAGGGAGAGCATGCGGTTGAAGTAGTCCTCGTTGTAAAAGCCCTGTATCCCGTCGAACACATCGGCTTTTCCGGAGTGAGATTTTACCAGCTTGAGTTTAGCGGATCCAACGTCTTTCAATGCAATCTCCCTTGTCCAAATTTGGATAAAAGTACTGCAACAAACGTTCCGACATGTTGTGCCGCGGACTTAAATTTTCGATCCAGCGATACAAGCTGTTGAATCATATAGCATTTAGTTTCGGCTGACCAAAACCGTGCGAGCAGCCATCAGGAAGAAGCACGGTTGAGTCATTCACGTTGACGGGCAACAGACCAAACTCTGTCGCTCAACCTACAAATTTTGGAGGCCGAAAAAAAGCCCTCGAGAGCCTCTCCCGTTTAGAGGAAAGTCCTGGAAGATTTGCTTCTCATTGCCGATAACCGGAAGAGACAAAGAGCACATAGGGCAATGGGGCTTTAATCGTTGAGTTGGTTCTTTTCGGTCCCGTTTGGAACCAGATTTCGCCGCAACCTGTGTGGCAGGCAAATGTGGAAGGAAGTAAGAAAGGCTTCGACAGGCCCCCCAACCTGTCCAGGCTATTTTGCCACAAATTTTGACTCTGTCAATAGGGATATTGATGAAGAACCCTGATTTTCTGGCAGGCTCCCGCCCATCCGACGCGGAAACTCTCCCGGCCGCTGAAATATCTTGCTTGAACCTGTTCGCCACGCTCACGTCCTGTGACTGGCTATGTTTTGCCGCGAAGCGGCACTCAAGGCGTCAGGTTACAGGAGTCAGGTGTCAGGAAAAGAAATCAACAAAGGCAGCCCTGTTACCTGTGACCTGTGACCTTTCAGGTCTCATTCTCACTAAGGTAAGGATCATTCACCCTCACCCCAACCCTCTCCCCTCAAGGGAGAGGGAGATTTTTGTGCCTCGGTCCTCGTTCCTCGGACCTCGAACCTTTTTAGGCGACCTTCTCCAGCAGTGAGTAGTGCAGTTCGACTGCCGGGTGGAAGCCTACCAGGTTGAGCAGAATCCTCACGCGTTCGGAGTCGGAGACCCATCGCTCGAAGACGCCCAGCAGATCTTTCATGGGGCCCGAGCGGACGCGGACGAGGTCGTGCTCCTCGAAGCTGCAGGCCTTTTTCACGAGCTCGCCGCCCTGTGCCCGGTGCCGGATGAGCTCGATCACCTCGTCGGCCACGGGAATCGGCTCGGCGCCGAAGCCGACGATCTTCCTGACCCCCCTGCCCCACCGCACGAGGCTGTAATCCTCGAGCAGGTTGAAGCGCCCGAAGAGGTAGCCGGGGAAAAGGGCTCGTTCCTCGCTCACCATCCTGCCGCCCCGGGCACTGACGATCTCCATGGTCGGGCTGAATACCTCGACGCCCTTCATGGAGAGATACGCTTTCGCTTCGAGTTCCTTCTTTGTCTTGGTCTGGATGACGTACCAGTTACGCGGCAATTCAACCGGGGCGCCCGGCGTTTCGATCATCTGAATCAGTCCTCCTTCTTGAAGAACGGGAAGAGGCTTCGCCAGCTGCGAGGAGACTTTTCGGGGTCCTTTTCCTTGTCCTGTTGCCGGTACCGGTAGTAGTACTTGGACGATCCGAAGTAGCGCGAGGTAAGGCCATCCGACTCGAACTCGAGGTCGTTGAGGACGATGCCCAGGACTTTCTCTTTTTCCACGGTGGCAAGCGCCTGCTGCACCGTCTCGCGAGGCGTGACGCCCGCCCGGATGACGAGGATGATCCCGTCGACGAGGCGCGTGAGCACGCTGGGCTCGGTGGTGGCCAGAAGCGGCGAGGAATCGAAGATGATGTAGCGGTCGCTGTAGCGCTCGCGCATCTCGCTCACCAGGCTTTCCATCCTCTTCGAGCCGATGAGTTCGACGGGGTTCGCCTGGAAGGAACCGCTCGAGAGGATCGTGAGCTTTTCGACGTTCGTCTTGGTGAGCAGCTCGGGGATGCTCGCCCCGGCGGCCAGGTAGTCCGAAAGGCCGCGGCCTGACTCGAGTCCGAACCAGCGGCTGAGAGATGGGTTCCGCAGGTCGGCATCCACGAGCAGGGCGTAGCTGCGCAGGTCGTGGGCAAGCACCGTGGCAAGGTTGGTGGATACGAGCGTCTTGCCTTCGGTGTCGGTGGCGCTCGTCACCATGATCGTCTTGGGCGGCGAGGGAAGCCTCATGCCCAGCAGTTGCGTGCGCAGTTTGCGGAATTGCTCGGCGGCGATGGAACCCGGCTCGCGGTAGGCCACGAGCATCTCGTCCATGGACGGCAGCTTCACCTCCCGCGGCATCTCCATGTAGGGCCGGCGATCGGGTTGGGGTCTCGCCTCCTCAACCGGCGCCAACGGCTCCTGCGACAGTTGTTCAGGTTCGTTTCCCGGGACGCGATCCTTCTCGACTTTTTCAAGTGCCTTGTAGAGCTTGCCCATCCTTTAGTCCGTTTCGTCCTTTGGTCTATTTGGTCTGTCTGGTCTGTCTGGTCCTTCTAGTCTATCTGGTCTATCTGGTCTGTCTGGCCAATCCGTTCATTTCGTTTGTTCGTTTATTTCGTTTGTTTCGTTGATCTCGTCATTGCGGGGAACTTTTCCTTTTTCTGTCATTGCGAGGAACGAAGTGACGAAGCAATCTGAAATATCTCAAACGTGGATTGCCACGCCTCAGAACATCCACCCTCACCCCAACCCTCTCCCCTCAAGGGAGAGGGAGACTATGGAATGGGTTTGTTAGAGGCTCGGCTCGCAATGACTTCTTTGTTTTATCTTCACTTAGACACTTAGACACCTAAACACTCAGACACTTTCTATATTCACTCAGACACTTCTTCACTGCCTCAAGATCCGCGCCCGGAAGACGTTTCCGGCCGATTCCAGCGTCGACGGCAGATCGCCCAGTGAAACCTCCTTGGCCCAGAAGAACAGGATGCCGACGACGAGGAGAAAGACGACGGAGGCGAACACGTAGCTCCAGGCAGGCCGCTGGGCCACTGCCGGGCCCTCCATGTCCTTCGCCACAGCGCGGACGACCTGCTTGTCGATCGGCCTTTTCTCCTCCACGTAGCCCGTCACCAGGGCGTTGTCGCAAAGCACGTTGATGAGCCTCGGGATGCCGCCGGAGCGCTTGTAGATCTCCCGGACGGCCCCTTCGTCGAAGAGATGACAGTCACGGGCGCCGGCCACCTTGAGACGCTTCTCGATGTACTCCTTCGTCTCGTTGCGGCTCAGGGGCTTCAGGTGATAGCGGACACTGATCCGCTGCTTGAGCTGCCGGAACCGATGGTCGGCCAGGATGGTGTCCAGCTCGGGCTGGCCCATCAGGATGACCTGCAGGAGCTTGGTTTTCGGGGTCTCCAGGTTCGTCAGCAGCCGCACCTCCTCGAGGATCTTGGGCGAGAGCGTCTGGGCCTCGTCGACGATGAGCACGACGCGCTCCTTGCGGGCGTAGCATTCAAGGAGGAAGTTGTGCAGCAGCATGAGCAACTCGCCCTTCGTCGTCAGACCCTCCGTCTTCAGGCCCAGGTCGTGGCAGATGTATTTCAGAAAGTCCCGGGTGGAGAGCTTGGGGTTGAACAGGTGCGCCGTGCGCGTGTGGCCGTCGAGCCGCGCCAGCAGCATCTGGATGAGCGTGGTCTTGCCCGTGCCCACCTCGCCCGTGATGACCGTGAAGCCCTTGGACTCGTTGAGGGCGTAGGTCAGGTGGGCGTAGGCCTCGCGGTGTTGCACGCTCATGTAAAGATACCGCGGGTCGGGCGTGATCTCGAACGGCTTTTCCTTCAGTCCGTAAAATTGCTCGTACATAATCAGGCTGCCTTGCTTCCGATTTTGGGGATGTTCGCCAGGACCTTGAGGCCCAGCGTGACTTCGGCGTCTTCGGGGTCGTGGAAGGAGCGGTCGAGCTGTTCGCGGACGAATATGCCTCCGAGGCCGCATCCCATCCCTGCCAAAAGACCGATCAGAAGCACTTTCGGTATGTCGGGCTGGACGGGCTTCTCGGGGAGCCGCGCGGGATCGATGATCCTGAACTGTTCGCCCTTCTGACGCCGTTCCATGTTTTCCGCCTGCTGCGCCTCCTCGCTCTTCTTGATGAGCGTGTCGTACTGCAGGCGCGTGTTGTTGTACTCCTGAAGCATGGACGCCATTTCCTGCTCGCGCTGGGTGGTGCCTTCGATTCGGCCGCGGTACTGGCCGACCTGCGCTTGCAGCCTCTCGCCTTCCGCCTGCAGACGGCTGATCTGCATGTTGATGGCCGCGATCGCGTTTTCCATTTCCCTGTACTTCGGGTCGTTCTTCACGGACAGCGAGTCCTTGTTCTTCTCGAGATCGGCCAGGCGCTTTTTCGTCCACACGATGTCCGGGTGCCTTTCGGTGTAGCGGCTCTGCAGATCGGCGAGCTGCTTCTTCAGCTCCTCGCGCCGGGCTTCGTAGCTCAGACCCCCTTTCTGCGGCTGGACAGTCCCGTCGGCGCCCACGCCCGCGGCGGGGGGTTTCTCGACCTCGGCCATCTGCCTCCGGATGAGCAGCTTGCGGTCCTCGAGGGCACGGAGGCTTTCCTCGCTGCGCTGGAGCTGCACCTGGAGCTGCTCGAGCATCTTGATGTTCGTGTCGCGCTGCTCGGGAAGCGACCCCATGTTGCGGCGCTTGTAATCGGCAAGGGTCTGGCCCTGGGTCTCGAGCTTTTCCTTCGTGGCCTGCAGCTCGTTGGTGAGAAACTCCGTGGTGCCCACGGCCTGCTGCTCGCGCTGCTTGAGGTTCTCCTCGATGAAGAGCGAGGAGAGCTTGTTGGCAACCAGGGTCACGATCCGGGGGTCCTCGCCGGTGTAGCTGATGGTGAAGTAACCGGCCGTTTCCGCGGTGCGCTTGGGCAGCTCCACCTTGATGTTCTTGCGCATCAGCTCCACGACCTCTTCGCGCTTCATGCTTTTCAGCTCGGCCTGGTAGAGCTTGAGCTCGTCGATGATCAGCTCGAGACGGGTGCGGCTCATGATCTCCTGGCTGATCGAGTTGAGGCGCTCAATAATGCCCGCCGTCACCGTGGGCCGCACGAGGTCGGCCGGGACGCGCTGGGGCGTCACCAGCACAAGGGTCGAGGCCTGGTACTTGCGCGGGGCCAGGGCCGCCCAGAGCACCGCCGCGGTGAAGATGAGGACGAAGGGAATGACGAAGTAGAGCTTGCGGCGCAGGAAGATTTCCTTGTAGTCGTTGATGTTGTAAGACCTACCGGGGTTGATCATTTTTTCCTCTTCAGCCTATCTGGTCTGTCTTGCCGCGAAGCGGCAGTGTCTGAGTGTCTAAGTGTCTGAGTGTTTGAGTGAAGAGGAAGAAAGTATCCGGCAATTCGTCATCTTCGATCTTGCCTCTTTTTCTTCACTCAGACACTCAGACACTTCCTCTCACTCAGACACTTCTGCCTTGTCGCGCAACGGCCGACTAAAACAGCAGGTTGTCAAACGTGGCAGTCAGCGTCAGGAACGCATGCCATTCATCGTAGCTGTTGACGTCTATGTTGGAGTCGTTCTCCTGGTATCCCGCCCTGCCGCTGAGCGTAAGCCATCTCAGGATCTGGTAGCTGGCCGTCGCGTCCGCCGTGTAAAGCCAGTCGTTGCGATCGAAGACGGCGTATTCCGTATACCGGGCAGTCCCGATCAAGCCCACGTTGAAGCGCTGCGTAACCTGGTGCACGACGGCCGCCGAGCCGACGTAATACTTGTTGAAGCCCAGGTTTTCGAAGTTGAACTGGTTCTCGTCGTACCCGCTGCTGAAGGCCAGGGTGTATGTCGTCTGCCGGTCCCTTTGCGTAAGGCTGAGGTTGCTGGTGACGCCGGTGAAATCGTCTCCGCGCTCGGGGTTCTGCCAGAAATAACCCACCTGGGCCAGACCGGTCAGGGTGGGGTTGAAGTTGTAGATGATGCCCACGGAGGGGTTGTTGACGGTGTAGTCGATGCCCGGGTCGTCTTTGTCCTGGTATACGAATATGTAGTCCGCGAAGACGGACGTCTGGGCATCGAAGCGGTAGGTGTAACGGCCGTGAGGAGTGTGCGATATGAAGTCCGGCGTCTGCACGCCCGCCTCGCGCGAGTACGTGCCCGAGGTAAAGCCATAGTCCAGGGCGATGTTGTTTCGCTGGTCGATCCAGTAGCTGAAGCTGGGGCGCACGTAGTTTTCGGTGCTGTCCTCGTACGCGATGTTGTCGTCGTTTCTCAGAATGTTGTTGCGATAGAGGACGCCGACGTTGCCCTGCCGGTTGAACTGCCAGTCGGCGGAGGCCTCCGCCACGTTGCGCAGGTAGGGGGTGTCGCTGCGGTTCGCGCCGGGGATGTTGCCCGGTTGGGCCGGCTGCCCGCCCTGCGGGAAATTGGCCTCCGACGAATTCTGCGAGCGCAGGATGTAGTCCCTCAACCGGAAGGTGAGCTGGGGCGTGGGGTTGTAGCGGAGGCCAAGGGCCCCGTCAACGCTCCAGTAGTCCTCCTTGGTCTCGTTGGCATACCAGTTGTAACCGAAGTTGCCCGTGAGATCTGCGCCGAAGGACGGATCGTTGACGGCAAGCCGGATGCCCGGGCCGACGGTGGTGATCCAGTCGGACTTCACGTTCGTATTCGTCAGGAAGACATTGCTCGTGTACTGCTCCTGGACGAATATGTACGGCTTGATCTCGTAACGCTGCCCGGCGGGCAGGCTGAGCGGAGCGGACATGCCCGTGAGGTCCGGGGTACCGGGCTGTACGGGAATATTCTGCTGAATGGTCCCACCCGGCTGACCCGGGGTTATCTGACCTGCTGTTCCGGCCTGACCGAACACAGTCGCTGCCAGGCAGAGCGTGAATACCAGTATCGCCGCAGTGATGAATCCCTTCTGTTTCAAAGCACCCCCTCCTTCTCGCCGCCTCGCGGCGTCTCTAAGCCTACAGTCTACAGTCGGCAGCCTACAGTGAATATCTTCTACCTGTTGGCTGTTGGCTGTCGGCTGTCGGCTCGTTTGCCTCTACCCTCGCCACTTCTTCACAGCCGCTTCGCGGCTAGTTCGGTATTATAATGATGTCGCCCGATCTCAGCATCACGTCCTTGGCATCCCCCTCGACAATCTTTTTGTAATTCACCACGATACGGCTGTCCTTGCCGCCTTCCTTGCGCATGATGGTGATCTTCTTCTGGTTCGCCCAGTCGGTGAAGCCCTCGGCCATGACGATGAGCTGGACCAGGGAGGTTTCCGTCCTGAGACGGAACACGCCGGGCTTTTTCACCTCGCCCTGGACATAGACCTTGTAGCTGTTCGCTTCCGTGACGATGATGGTGACGTCGGGCGTTTCAACGTATTCTCTCAGTTTGGCCAGCAGGACTTCCTTGAGCTGCAGAGGCGTCATGCCCGCCGCCTTGATGTCATCGACGAGGGGAATGGAGATCATGCCGTCCATCCGGACGGGGACCGTCCGCGAAAGGTTCTCTTCCTTCCAGACGTAGATGTAGAGAATGTCCTCGGGACCGATGACATAGCTGTCGCTGTCCGCGGCGACGCTTGCCTTCGCCTGGGCTGCCTTGAGGGCTTCCGTCTTCCCGCCTGCGGCGGGCTTGGCCGGCACAGGGGCCGACGCGGCCTGCGGGCTCTTCTCCGTGCCCGCTTGAGTCGCCGCAGGCTGCTTTTCCTGTGCAAATAAAGATTGGCCGGATATCAGGGCGATCACGACCAGTATGACGATCAGCGCAATCGGGCGTCTTCCCATGTCTCTCCTCCTTTTTCCGTTCGCCATTTTCTCTCTCTGTATCGTGCCGGACAAATCGAGCCTTTTAACTTTCCCCACTATGTCATTGTAAAAGATAAAAATTGAATTTCAATACGAAGAAAGTAGTATTTTGTAAAATTTCTTTACAATTTCCGTACCCGACTGTAAAAATCCCCGTCACCTGATCCAAGCCGCAAATTTATCCCGAGCAAGGTTCGATCCGCTGGAACAGGGGCGCGAGGACGACGGATAAATTGGACTTGTGACTGTTCTCTCTCGCATTTTTATGTATGCAATTTTTGTTCCTAATGAAGCTGGCTGCGATGGCGATCCGCAGAAGACAAAAACAGCATAATTCCGGAACCTTACGTGAATCCCTTTCGTGGCCTGTAGCTGGTGGATTCGCTGCGGGGGTTCAAATCTAGACGGTTGGGGAAGGATGGCAGACCATCCTTCCCCAACGTACTGATATGACTAACAGTTTTATTTAGAGCCCGGCGCCGGTCCCGACGGGTTTCCAACCCCTTCCATCAAATTTTGACGCTTGCTATTGGAGGTGTTCCCCTTTTTGATGGTGTCGGGTTCCCTTACTTCGCTTTCTGCAGAATCTCTTTCGCCTCTTCGGCTCCCGGGAAGCTCGGGTCGATCTGGAGAGCCCGACTGAGTTCCTTCTTCGCCTGCTCGACCTGGCCGTTCTTATAGTAGGCCATCCCGAGGTGGTAGCGTACCACGGGCTGGTTGGGCATCTTGTCGGCGGCTTCCTTCAGATAGACGATTGCCCGGGTATAAATATTTTTCCGGTAGTAGACCCAGCCCAGGGTGTCGGACATGAACGGGTTGTCGGGCACGGCCTCCTTGGCCATCTGGGCAAGCGCGAGTGCCTCGTCGATGTTGGTGTTCTCATCGGCGTAGATGTAGGCGAGGTTGTTGGCTGCCGGGGGGAACTTGGGATTGATCTTCAGGACCTTCTGGTAGTTCTCCTTGGCAAGGTTGTTCTTCTTCTGGTTCTGGTAGATGCCCGCCAGCGCCATGAGGGCCGTGACGGAGTTGGGGTTCTTCTGCAGGGCCGCATTGAGCTCGCCGACGGCCTTGTCGGCCATGTTCTGACGCACGTAGAAGCTGGCAAGCGACACGTAGAGGTCCGGGGAGTCGGGGCTCGACTCGATGGACTTGCGATAGTACTGCTCGGCCGATGCCGTGTCCTTCTTCGTCTCGTAGAGGGCCCCGAGCATGTTGTACAGGAAGGGGTTTCCGGGGGCTGCTTTCAGCTGCGCCTCGACCCGGTCGATGGCCTTCTGCGTCTCGCCCCTGACCATGTAGGAGTTGATGATGTACCGCAGGGGCTCCACGGCGCCCGGCTGCAGCGCGAGGGCCTTCTCGAAGCGGGCCAGGGCCTCTTTCTCCTGCTTGCGGGCGAGGTAGACGCGGCCCGACTGGATGTAGGCCGCTGCGTTCTGGGGGTTGAGCCGGATGACTTCCTCGAAGGTGCCGCCCGCCTTCGCCCAGTCGCCCTTCACGGCGTAGGCGTTCCCGAGGCCCATCAGCGCCCGGACGTTCTTCGGGTCTTCCTTGAGAACGGCCTGGAGGGTCTCGATGGCCGTCTTGCTGTCCCCCGTCGAAAGCGACAGATCCGCAAGCACGAGCCGCGGCTCGAGCCACCGGGGGTTGAGCTTGACCGCCTCGGAGAGCTGGACTTTCGCCTGCTGGATGTCCCGGTTGCCGAGCTGGGCCAGGCCCAGGTAATAATAACCGGCGGCCGCTTTGGGGTTGTCCTTCAGGTAGCCCTGGAGAAGCGTGATGGCGTCGTTGAACTCGTTTTTCGCCAAGTGGATCTGGGCCTTGAGGATTATGCCCTCGGGGCTCTTCGGGTTGATTTTCTGGATCCTCTCGACGGCCTTCGCGGCCTCGTCGAGCTTGCGCTCTGACAGATAGTACTCGGCAAGCTTCGTCAGGGCCGCGATGCTGTCGGGTTCGCTGTCGGCGGCCTTTCTGTAGCTCTCGACGGCCTTGTCGCGTTTGTTCCATGCCATGTAGAAATCGCCCAGGTAGACCAGGGCGGCTGCCTTCTTCGGGGCCACTTCGGCTGCCTGGATGAACTGCTTCTCGGCATCCTCCAGGCGCCTCTGCGACACGTAGAAATTTCCCAGGGCGATCCAGGGCGCGGGCTCCTTGCCGGCAATCTTCGTCGCCTCGAGGTAGGCTGCCTCGGCCTCTTTCGGCTTGCCGGTGCGCGCGTAGAATGCGGCCAGGGCGAGACGGGCCTGGACGGAGCCGGGATCGGCCGCGACGGCTGCATTGAAGGTCTCTTCGGCCTTCGGCAGGTCCTTTTTCAGGATGTAGAGACCGGCCAGGTGCAGGTAGGGCTCCGCCTTCTTCGGGTCGGACTCAACGGCCTTGGCCGCCTCTGCGATCGCCTCGGGGAGCTTCCGGTCGCTGAGATAGATCATGCTCATGAGCTGGTGCCCCTGGGCGTTTTTGGGTTCCTTTTCGAGGACGATGCGGGCCTGTTCGCGCGCCTTTTCGGGATCCCTGGCCATGAGGAAAAGGCGGCCCAGCTGAACCCGGGCGTCGACGGAGTTCGGGTCGAGCTCGATCGCCTTGTTGAGCGCTGCGTAGGCCTCGCGGGGCTCGCCGGCCCCGAGACTGGCCATCCCGAGCTTGTGGTAGGCCTTCGCGTCGTTGGGGTCGATCTGCAGGACGTTCTTGAACTCGATGATGGCCTCCCGGTACTTGCTCTCGGCCAGGTAGGCCTCGCCCTTCTTGAAGTGGCTATCCTTCTTACTCTCCTTGCTGCAGCCGGCAAAACCCGCCACAAGAAGGATACAAAGAACGGCCGCGAGGGCCCGGCCCCATCGATTGCGGTTAAGCATCAGCACTACCTCCGGTTTCGTCTATCTGGTCTATTGGGTCTGTCTGGTCTATTTCGTTCATTTCGTTGGTTCGTTCATTTCGTTTGTTTCGTCGAGAAATCGTCTGTCTCGTCAGGGAAAAGAGTCTGTCCCGTCTGTTCGTTCATTTCGTTGGTTCGTTTATTTCGTTTGTTTCGTCGAGAAATCGTCTGTCTCGTCAGGGAAAAGAGTCTGTCCCGTCTGTTCGTTCATTTCGTTGGTTCGTTTATTTCGTTTGTTTCGTCGAGAAATCGTCTGTCTGGTCATGCCGCGTAGCGGCAGGGCTTCGGGCTTCAGGAAATACTTGTCTGTTCCGTCTGTCCCGTCTGTCTGGTCTTGATGCCTGCGGCATCTCGAAGCCTACAGTCTACAGTCAACAGCCTACAGTAAAAGATCAGCGCTGGCTTTTCGCTGTTGGCTGTTGGCTGTCGGCTCCCTTGCTTCGGTCCTCGTTCCTCGGACATCGAACCTTTAACGGAAGTTTATACCACTATTAAATCGAAATTGAAACAACTTGGAATAACTGCGTGGCGGGACCGCGGATTTTCCATGAAAACAGCCCAATTTTCCCTTGACAGTGCGCCCGTGAATTAATATAAAGCGCATGTTGGGTTACAAAGAAGACAACGCTCGAAAATTCCGGTTTTCGGGTTCCTTGATATAACCTCTCCTGACATCATGTTCTCCGCCGAGCGGGGTTTCCGATAACGGAAGTCATGGATGCAGCGCCAGAGCCCCGGAAGGGACTCAAAGGCCTGTGCCCCGTCCATCAAAGCGGTCAGTGCCGGATGGAAGCGGCTGCTTCCTTCGGAGAGCATTCACCCAAACGACCAACCACTACCGGGAAGAAACCCCGTTACCACGGGCATCGTTCTTCAACTTTTTTCATCAACGTCCAGGATGTGAGCGAACACGAGAGGTGTGTCTCAGGGGATTCTATTCTGTTCCCCGAAGAACAACAGGACCGTGTTCGCACGTATCAATACCGAACAAGAGTGAAGCATCAGCAACTTGGGGTTGAGCTTTTCTCATTTTGACCGGAAAGGAGGTGAACCACCAAATCTCAGCACCTTATAGGGGGAGTCTTTCTTTTCATTACCTGTATTTATCGTGGGCCTATTCGTTAACAAAAGGAGGTAACAATGCCACGTTTACGCACGAAGACAAAGAAGGCGCAGATCATGTCCCTCGAGGAGGCCGCAAAGACCTTCATGCATGATGGGATCATGTGTGCCTTCAGCGGTTTTACCGGATTTAACCGGAACCCCTTCGCATTTGCCTGGCAGACGGCAAGGCAGAAGGTGAAAAACATCCACGTCATCGACCGGCACGGAAGCTGCTGCACATGGCTCCTCAATGCCGTGGGCGCCATCAAGGTGTACGAGACGGACTGGATGGGCTGGGGCGAGATGGCGGGTAAGCTCGATATCAACCTCGAGAAGCGCTACAAGGCAGGGGAGATGATTCTCGAGGACTACTCGCACGGTGCAATGGCCATGCGGTTCCTGGCCGGCGCAATCGGCGCGCCGTTCATTCCCTACAACGCGCCGCTGGGGTCGGACCTCTACAATCCCAAGTACGATGCGTTCAGCAAGGCCGGTATGAGAGACGGCAAGAATACCCGGATCCCCAAGAAGAAGTTCATCCAGATGGAAGAGCCCTTCTGGGGCGAGGGCGACACGGTGCTGCTGCCTGCGGCCAGGCCCGAGCTGGCCATCATCCATGTCGCCCAGTGCGGCGACAAGGGCACGGCCCGCTGGCGCGGCGTCGGCACCATCGACAAGGAAATCTCCTTTGCCGCTGACAGGGTCGTCATCCTGGCCGAGGAAGTGGTTCCCGAATCGGAAATGAGGAAACTCCCCGAAGGCAACCAGATCCCCTACTTCGTGGTGGATGCCATCGTGGAATGCCCCTGGGGCGCTTTCCCGAGCTCCGTTCCCTTCTACTATGACTACGACGCTCCGTTCATGCGCGACATGGACAAGGCCTCCCGAAGCGCCGAGGACCAGAAAAAATGGCTCGACGAGTGGGTCTTCGGCCCCAAGAACTGGGAGGACTTCATCGTGAAACTGGGCGCCAAGCGCCTGCTCGACCTCAAGGCCGACAGCGTCACCGGCTACAGCACGAGGATGATGAGAGGCAAGAAACCGGCACCGAGGATGAAGATGCCTCTGTCCGTCGCAATCAGCGGTTACTAAAGAAAGGAGGGAGCAGACGATGGCAAAATCAATGGAACAGTTGATGGATTTGATCGACAAGATGCCCGACGAGCCAGCAAAGGCAGGCGAGTTTATCCTGCCCGAGCTCATGGCCATACAGATTGCCCACGCGGTCCGCAACGATGACATCGTGTTTGCCGGCACCGGACTCCCCATGGTGGGGATCATGACGGCGAACTTCCTCAATGCGCCCAACGCGCTGCTGATCTACGAGTCGGGGATCTGCGACGGCAAGACGATGCACGTCCCCATGTCCGTGTGCGACCAGCGGGCGGCAAACCAGAGCTCCACGCTGGGCGGCCTCGTGGACACCTTCGGGTACTATCTCCAGAACGGCTACGTCTCCCTGGGGTTCCTGGGAGGGGCGGCCATCGACAAGTACGGCGGCGTCAACGTCACCTCCGTCGGCGACTACTACAAGCCGGGCCACCGCTTCACCGGCTCCGGCGGAAACTCCGACATCGGGACGATGGCCCACCGCACGGCGTTCATCATCCTGCAGGAGAAGCGCCGCTTCATCGAGCGCAATGACTACACCACGACCCCCGGGTGGTGGTGCTGGGACTTCAAGACCAACGAGTGGAAGCCCAAGAAGGAAGTCTGGAAGAACACGGCCTATGCCAATTCCGGCCCCGTGGCCGTCGTGACCAACATGGGCACCTACGAGTTCGACGACAAGGGCGAGATTTTCCTCAAGACCTTCCACCCCGGCGTCACGGTGGAGCAGGTCAAGGAGAACTGCGGATTCGACCTGAACGTCAAAAACGTGGTGGGCGAGACGCGCAAACCCACGTACAAAGAGCTGTTCGTTCTGAGAGAGTTCGTGGATCCCGAGCTGATCTTCCTGCCGCAGAAGGTGGAATACACTGCGCAGATCCAGAAGCTCATTGACGGCTGATCGATCTGAACCGGAGAGAGTCAAGGAGTGCGGTTCGGCTTCGAACCCCTCCTTGACCTCTCCATCAAACCCTGATATGGGCAATAATCCATCCACACTGGGGGTGCGCTCGCGGGTGGGTGGTTTTATAATGCCGCGCAGCGGCAGGTCCAAAGAAAGTGCTTGAGTGTCTGAGTGTTTAAGTGTCTGAGTGCATAAGTGTCTAAGTGTCTGAGTGAAGAAAAAGAGGGATTCGGGATTCCGGCTTCGGGCGTCGGGATCAGAAAATAGAAAAAAGTCATTGCGAGCCGAGCCTCTAGCAAAACCCTTCCATAATCTCCCTCTCCCTTGAGGGGAGAGGGTTGGGGTGAGGGTGGATTCTCTGAGGCTGGGCAATCAGTAAAAGAAGTGCCTGATTGAAGATAGAAGAAAAGAAGTCATTGCGAGCCGAGCCTCGCGAGGCGTGGCAATCCACGACCGGAATATTGGTAATTAAGAAACTAAGTAATTAAGTGACTCTTTCCGTTTTCCCAATTACTTATTACCCAATTACCAGTTACTTCCGCGAAGCGGCCCGACTGCTTCGCCGCTTCGCTCCTTGCATGACCAATTAGCATAAATTTTGGAGAGGGGAGGCAAGAGTCTTATGAATATGGAGCTGACAGAAACCCAGAAAATGATTCAGGACACGGCGCGCAACTTCGCCAAGGCGGAGTTGGACCCCGTCGCCGCGAAACTGGATCAGGTCGGAGACCGGGAGACGTTCCTGAAGAACCTCAGGAAGCTCGGCGAGCTGGGCCTCATGGCCATCAACGTCAAGGAACAGTACGGCGGCTCCGAGGCCGGTGTCATCGCCTTCAGCCTCGCCGTCACGGAGATCGGTAAGGCCTGCTCCTCGACGGGCGTGACCATGTCGGTGAACAACATGGTCTGCGAGGTCATCCAGGCCATCGGCACGGAGGAGCAGAAAAAGGCCTACATCCCCAAGATCGCTTCGGGCGAGTACTACGCGGGCGGCTTCGGCCTGACGGAAACGATGGCCGGGTCCGATCCCTCGGGGATGAGGACCACGGCAGTGCTCGACGGCGACTCCTATGTCCTCAACGGCACGAAGATCTTCATCACGAGCGCCGAGTACGCCGGCGTCTTCGTCGTCTGGGCCATCACGGACCCCAAGGCCCCCAAGGGAAAGGGCATCAGCACCTTCCTCGTCGAGAACGGCGTCAAGGGATTCACCATCGGGCGCGCCGAGCACAAGATGGGCCAGCACGCATCGGCCACCAACGAGCTACTCTTCGAGGACTGCCGCATTCCGAAGACGGCCCTCATGGGCAAGGTCAACGACGGCTTCCGCACCGCCGTGGGCGAGCTGGCGGGCGGCCGCATCGGCATCGGCTCGCTGGGCCTCGGCATCGGCCAGGCGGCCATCGAGTACGCCACCAAGTACGCCATGAACCGCTTCCAGTTCGACCAGCCCATCACGAACTTCCAGGCCATCCAGTGGATGATCGCCGAGAGCTACACCGAGCTCGAGGCCGCAAGGCTGCTGCTGATGAACGCGGCCTACAAGAAGGAGAACGGCAAGTTCTTCGCCCGCGAGGCCTCCATGGCCAAGTACTACGCCACGGAAGCGGCCGAGAGGGCCTGCCACAAAGCCATCCAGATGCTGGGCGGCTACGGCTACACCAACGAGTTCCCCGTGGAGCGCTACGCCCGCGACGTGCGGATCACCTCGATCTACGAGGGCACCAACCAGGTCCAGCGCCTCATCATCGCGAGGGACATCCTGAGCGGCTTGAAATAACAGGATCGAGGTCCGAGGAACGAGGACCGAGGTACAAAAGAAAAGATACAAACACCACAAAAAAGAGGCAGCCTCAAAAAGGGCTGCCTCTTTTTTTGCCTGGGGTTATATCCTATTCACCCTCTCCCCTGGTGGGAGAGGGCAAGGGTGAGGGGGCCGAAATCAAGCTGTTTTTGATGACCTCAAGTACTGCGTTGATATTCTGTATAAGTTCGCTATTCCAAAACCTCAGTACAGTAAAACCTTGTTTCCTGAACCAGGCATCTCTTTCTTCGTCTTCCTCTTGACTTGTTTTATGCTGCCCGCCATCCAATTCGATAATGATTCTATTTCCCAGCGAGACGAAATCTACAATGTACGGACCGATGGGTTGTTGTCTACGGAATTTAACATCGTCGATCCGCCCTGCACGGAGATTTCTCCAGAGCAGCTGTTCTACATCTGTTGATCGCCTGCGAAGCGATTTTGCCGCACCGGATAATTTTTTCTTCAATACCCCCTCCTCCACTTCCTCCTCCCACCAGGGGAGGAGAACAGGGGTACGCTAATCGCGTTTTTTTAAGCTCTCCGAAGCTCTCTTCAAGAGGAACTCCTGGAACACCCGGTCGTGTTCCTGGCAGAAGGATTCCTCGAAGCCGCGGCCCGAGCACTCGATCATGAGCTGCTTGGTCAGGCAAAGCGCCTCCATCGGCGTTTCCATGATCTCCGTGGCGATTTTCACCGCCCGCTCGAGGAGCTTTTCCCTCTCGACGACCTCGCTCACCAGACCGATCCGGCAGGCCTCCACGGCCTCGACCCGCCTGCCCGTCAGGCACAGGTGCCTGGCAAGCCCTTCCCCGATGATCCAGCGCAGGGGCGTGACCAGCGGCGGGATGCCGAACTTGATCTCGGGGTGGCCGAAGACGGCCTTCGGCGAACAGATCCGGATGTCGCAGAGCTTCGCCAGGTCGAAACCGCCGGCCAGCGCCGCGCCGTTGACAGCGGCGATCGTGGGTTTCGGGAAATTCCAGAGTTCCCGGTGATACCTCGAGGACGTCTCGAATATCTCGCTGAAACGCGCGGGGTGGTTGAATTCCGTGAGATCGAACCCCGCGCTGAAGGCATCACCCGAGCCCGTGATGATCATCACGCCGACCGTCTGCGACTCCTTCCACTTGCGCATGCACTCCAGGATTTCGAGCCTCATCTCGATGGATATGGCGTTTCGCCGGTCGGGGCGGTTCAAGGTGAGAATGCCGACCCCACCTGAGATTTCAACGGTCCGGATGGTCTTCAAATCCATCTTCGCCTCCTTGCGTCGGCGCGCCGCACTGCGGCAGCAATCGGTTGATTGGTTGACCGTTTAATTAAAAAAAATATTGTCATTGCGAGTCGAGCCTCAGCAAAACTTTCCATAATCTCCTCTCCCTTGAGGGGAGATTGGGTGAGGTGGATTTTGCGAGGCGTGGCAATCTACAATTTATATCCTCTCGTACAGATCGGTCCAGCCCGGATTGAATCCGCTCACGAGAGCAATTTTCCTGGCCCGTGTGCCTGCCTTGATCTGCTTTTCACGGGCGATAGCGTCATTGGGATCACTCAGAACTTCGTAGTACACCCGTTTGGTCAGATTGTATCTTTTAGTGAAACCCTCAGACACCTTGCTTATGTTTTCATAGGCTCTTTTTTTCAGGTCCCGCGTTACTCCGGCATACAGAACCGTGTTGTTCCTGCAGGTCATGATGTAGACATAGAATTGGCTCATCTCAATCGTGGATTGCCACGCCTCGCGAGGCTCGGCTCGCAATGACTTTCTTTTTATATCCTCACTCAAGCACTCAGGCACTTCCTCTCACTTGCCCGTGAAGTTGGCCGTGCGTTTTTCGAAGAACGCAGTAAGTCCCTCGCGGTAGTCGTCGGACTGGGCCGCCCGGATCATGCCGGAGCGCTCCAGCTCCAGCTGCCGGTACAAAAGCCCCAGCATGGCGTTGTTGAGGTTTTCCTTCGCGATGGCAAAGGCCCGTGTCGGGCCCGCGGCCAGCTTGCCGATGATCTCGTTTGCCTCCTTCCAGAGATCGGCGTCATCGACCACGCGGTTCACCAGCCCCCAGTCCTGCGCCTGCTGCGCGGTGAGCACCGGGTCCAGGAGAACGAGCTCCGTGGCCTTCCCGAAACCGATCAGCATGGGCACCACGAGCGTCCAGGCGCCGTCGGGAACGAGGCTGATGCTCGTGTAGGCCTGGCGGAAGATGGCCGAGCGGGCGGCGATCCGGATGTCGCATGCCGCGGCGAGGCTGAACCCGCCTCCGCCCAGGGGACCGTTGATCACGGCCACGACGGGCTTGGGCATTTGCCTCAGACCCATGATGATGATGTTGAATACCTTGATGAGCTGGCGGACGATGTCCTGGGGATGGGGCTGCATGTTCTCGCGGAACAGCTTCAGGTCCCCTCCCGAGCAGAAGGCCTTCCCCTCGCCGGTCAGGACGACGACCCGCGTGTCGTCGTCATCGTGGCAGATCTCCAGGGCCCGCGCCAGATCGTTGCCGAGGCCGAAATCGATGGCGTTGAAGTTTTTCGGGCGGTTCAGCCGGATCGTGCCCACGCCGCTCTTTCGCTCGAGAATGATATTTTCGAAAGTCATCGCTACCTCTCGTTCATTTCGTTGGTTTGTTGGTTTCGTCTTTCTGGTCTGTCTCGTCTGTCTGGTCATGCCGCGGAGCGGCAGGGCTTCGGGCGTCGGGATTCCGGCTTCGGGCTTCAGGAAATACTTGTCTATTCCGTCTGTCCGGTCTATCCCGTCTGTCCCGTCAGGAAAAAGCGTCTGGTCATTGCGAGGAGCGAAGTGACGAAGCAATCTAAAATATCTCAATCGTGGATTGCCACGCCTCGGAAAATCCACCCTCACCCCAACCCTCTCCCCTCAAGGGAGAGGAAGATTATGGAAAGGTTTTGCTAGAGGCTCGGCTCGCAATGACTATCTTGTTATATCTTCACTCAGACACTCAGACACTCAGACACTCAGGCACTTCTAAGGCAGTGCCCTGACAAAGTCCGCCAGCGCCTGGTTGAACTCGCCGGGCTTCTCCCTCATCACGTAATGGCCGGCGCCCTCGATGAGGGCGAGCTTTGCGCCGGGGATTTTATCCGCGATGAACCGCGACAGATCCGGCGGCGTCATCTTGTCGTCGTCCCCGCATACGACGAGTGTGGGAATGGCGATCCGGCCGACCTCTTCCACAATATTCATCCTGTCGCAGGCATAGAGATCGCCGTAAAAGGCATCGGGATCCCCTTTCTCGAGCCCCTCCTGCAGGTAAGGCCCCACGACATCACGGTTCGCCTTGGCAATGGCAAACTTAACGACCATGGCAATTACGGAGGGCAGATCGGTGTGGATCTTCTCCAGGATCATGGGGTTGACGGACATCGTCACGCCGCCCCCGACGGGGACGATGGCCGAAAGCAGGTACCCTTCCCGGATGGCAAAGTTCAGGCTGATCGCCGCCCCCAGGGAATGACCCACGAGCGCGGGCCCCCGAAGGCCCAGGGCGCCGATCGTCTTTTTCACCCACTCCACGTAGCGCATCACCTCGCGCTCGCCCTTGCCGCCGGAGAGGCCGTGGCCCGGCAGGTCGATCGATGCCACGTTGAACTCGCCCTGAAGAGCCTTGTACTGTCCCTCCCAGAGGGTATGAGCGCCTCCCGAACCGTGTACGAACACGATCCCCTTTCTTCCCTCCACGAATCCCCCGTCGTTCACCCAGCACGCAATGGCCGTCCCGTCAATCACCACTTCCCTGATCATGTATCCTCCGCTGTCTGGTCTGTCTGTCTGTCTGGTCTGTCTGGTCATGCCGCGTAGCGGCAGGGTTTCGGGCTTCGGGCTTCAGGAAATACTTGTCTATTCCGTCTGTCCCGTCTGTCCCGTCGGGGCAAAGAGTCTGTCTGGTCTCTTCGTTCATTTCGTTGGTTCGTTTATTTCGTTTGTTTCGTTGATCTCGTCATTGCGAGGAACTTTTCCTTTTTCTGTCATTGCGAGGAACGAAGTGACGAAGCAATCTAAAATATCTCAATCGTGGATTGCCACGCCTCGGAAAATCCACCCTCACCCCAACCCTCTCCCCTCAAGGGAGAGGGAGATTATGGAAAGGTTTTGCTAGAGGCTCGGCTCGCAATGACTGTCTTTTTTAAATCTTCACTCAAGCACTCAGACACTTGCATGCGTCCTGCGAGCAGGTCGTCAAGGTACCCGAACTCCCGGTAGACCCTTCGCTGCTGCGCAAAGGGTTCGTTGCGGTGCGCGAGCGCGGCTTCCCGCCTCGCGGCATGGAGCAGGCTCAGAATGTGCTCCGTCCCGAGGCCCTGGCAGGACTCGAAATAATACACCTCCCCTGCCTCGCGGTATTTCCCTTCTTTTTTCAACCGGCCCTGGATCGGCGTGCCGGGGTAAGGGATCAGCATTTCCGTGTAGGCGATCTCGGCGCCGCACTCGAACAGCCGCCTGGCAAGCGCCAGGGTCTCGCGGATCGTCCCGGGAGTATCCATGGGCCCGAACAGGATGAAGCTCACGACAGGGGTGAGGTTCTGCTCGACGCAGAGCGCCACGCACCGCTCGATGTCCGCCGGCGTAATCCCCTTGCGGTAGTAATCCAGGATTTTCCCGGCTCCGGACTCGGCCCCGAAATAAAGCGCCCCGAAACCCGCCGCGGACAGGGTGCCGGGAAGCATCGGGTTGTGGCATATGTCGTCGATTCGCGCTTCGGCAAAAAACCGGATCCGCCGGTGGAACCCCTCCTGCGCGATCTCGCGGCAGAGGGACTCCGCTCTTGCCGCGTCGTCGGTGAAATTGTCGTCGCTGAAGAAGATCCGCTGCGCCCCCATATCGGCCAGCACGTCGATCTCATCCATCAGGCTGCCGACGTCCCGGAACCGGACGGTGCCGCCATAGAGGCTGCGGATCGAACAGAAGGTACACCGATGGCTGCACCCGCGGCTCGACGAAACGCCCCGCGCACGGTACCCCTCCCCTGCGAGCAGGTGGTGAGCCGGGATGGGATAGGCATCGAGATCCGGCGGGATGTCTCTTCGAGGATTGCGAACGACCTTCCCATCGTCGCGATACGTGATCCCCCTGATTCCCGAAACCGGCAGCCCGGCGCTTCGCGCGAGGACCACCTCGCGGAAGGTCACCTCCCCTTCGCCCCGGACGACGACGTCCACATCGGCGCAGGACGCAAGGATCCGCCTGTCGTGCACCGTTGCATGAACCCCTCCCAGAACCGTGAGTGCAGAGGGATTCCAGGCCTTCACGCGGCGGCAGGCCTCCAGGGCGGACCGGAAGCTGTCGGACATGGCCGTCACACCCACGACGGCCGGATCGAGCCGACCCAGCGTCTCGTCGAGCTTCCCCATGGGGTCCGGCGACGGTCCCATGTCCAGATCGAGCACCTCCACGGGCAGGCTGTCCTGCAGCAGAACGGCCGCCAGGCTCAGGAGCCCAAGCGGCGGCAGCTCCGATCGGCCCGTGAAGGCGGGGTTCACCAAAAGAACATTCACGGATGTGTCTATTTCGTTCTTTTCGTATATTTCGTTTGTTTCGTTTAAATCCCCCCCACCCCCCTTTACAAAAGGGGGGTTTCTCTTTTTCCCATCCCCCTTTACAAAAGGGGGGTTTCTCTTTTTTCCCATCCCCCTTTGCAAAAGGGGGAAAGAGGGGGATTTTCTTGCCTAGACCAATTCGGTCATTGCGAGGAACGAAGTGACGAAGCAATCTAAAATATCTCAAACGAAGTTTGCCACGCCTCAGAGAATCCACCCTCACCCCAACCCTCTCCCCTCAAGGGAGAGGGAGATTATGGAAGGGGCTTGCTAGAGGCTCGGCTCGCAATGACTCTTTTTCTATTTTCTGATCCCGACGCCCGAAGCCGGAATCCCGAATCCCTCTTTTTCTTCACTCAGGCACTTAGACACTGAGACACTCAGACACTTCTTCATTTGTCCTTGTCAAACATCCCCTTGTACGTCACTCGCATGTCGCGTTTGAGGATCTTGCCCGTCGGGGTCTTGGGCAGGGCCTGCACGAAAACGATCCCCTTCGGGACCTTGAAGCCCGCCAGCTCCTTGCGGCACAGCTCGATGATCTCCTTCTCGGCGATCGTCTGGCCGGCCTTCGGCACAATGATCGCCGTGACGGCCTCGACCCACTTCGGGTGCGGAATCCCGATGACGGCCACCTCCTGGACGCGCGGATCCTTGTAGATGGCATCCTCGACTTCGCGCGTGGGCACGTTCTCGCCGCCCGTTTTGATCATGTCCTTCTTGCGGTCGGCAACCGTGATGTAGCGGTCCTCGTCCATGATGCCGACGTCCCCGGAGTGGAACCAGCCGCCCTTCATGGCCTCCTCGGTCTTGTCGGGATCCTTGAAGTACATCATCAGGGCGTGGGGGCCCTTGCCGCAGATCTCGCCGGGAACCCCTGCCTGCGAGACGGGATTGAAGCTGTCGTCCTCGAGCCTCGTCTCCATGTTGATGCCGCCCAGGCCCGCGGAGCCCAGCTTGCGCAGGGCATCCTTCGCCCTGAGGACCGTGTGGTAGGGCGCAAGCTCCGTCTGCCCGTAATAATTCCAGATTCCCGACCCGGGGAATTTCTCCATGATCTCCTTGAGAATCTCCGCGGGCATGATGGAGGCCCCGTAGTAGCACTTCTTGAGGCTCTTGAGGTCGTACTTCGCGAAGTCGGGGTGCCGCAGCAGGCCGATCCAGACCGTGGGCGGTGCAAAGAACATGGTGGCCTTGTAGTCGGAGATATTTTTCAGGATTTGAACCATGTCGGGGGCGATGAGGATGTTCGTCCCGCCCACCCAGAAGACCGGGTTCAGGAAGACGTCGCGCTGGGCGCAGTGGTAGATGGGCAGAGCGTTCACCTGGACGTCGTCCTCGTCGTACTGCCCGTCTACGATGCAGCCCATGTACTCGGCCATGAGGGCCTGGTTTGTGATGATGACCCCCTTGGGGAGCGCCTCGGTGCCACTCGTGTAGGTCATCTGGACGGGGTCCTCGATCCTCAGGACCGTGTCGGGCTCGGTAGCCGGATAGGCCTTGTACCAGGGCTCGAAATCCTTGAATTTGTCGCTGACGGGCGGCTTGCCCGCGCCCTGCCTCGACCAGATCCAGGTCTTCACCGTGGGCATCTCGTCCAGGACGTCCTTCACGAGATCATAGAGGGAGTCCTCGACGATGAACAGCTTGCTCTCGGAGTGGTTGATGCAGTAGGCGATGTCCTTGCCCCGCAGCAGGTAATTGATGGCCAGGTACACGGCGCCCGCCTTGCAGCAGCCGAACCAGGTAAGCACGTGATCGATCGTGTTGTGAGCCAGGATGGCCACCCGGTCGTACTTCTTGATGCCGAGATCGATGAGCGCGTTGCCCACGCGGTTGCACTCTCCCTCCATCTCGGCATAGGTCATCTTCTTGTCTCCGAAGATCATGGCCGTCTTGTCGGGATAGTGGTAGGCGCTGCGGCGGATCATGTCGGCGATGACCCAGCGGTTCACCTTGTTATACCGGGTCATCAGGAATTCGACGCTCTCCTTGTTCAGGGTTTTGAATTTAGCCTTGTCCGCGTCTGTCAGAGGAATACCAAGAGACATATCAACTACCCTCCTCCTAATTTAGTCTATCTGGTCCTATGAAGACCCCTTCCTTGATCTTCCTCTCCCCTGGCGGGAGAGGATTGAGGTGAGGGGGTCTTTTCGTCTATCTGGTCTATCTGGTCTATTTGGTCTATCTGGTCGTGCCGCCTGCGGCAGCTCGAAGCCTACAGCCTACAGTCAACAGCCAACAGTTAAGATCTGCCTGCTGTCGACTGTCGGCTGTTGGCTGTCGGCTTGTTACACTTCCCTCACTTCTTCCACTTCTTCAAATGATTCCCTTGTCCTGCAGCTCCTTGATCTTCACCGGGCCATAGCCGAAGTAGTACAGGTAGATGTGCCCGTTGTCGTAGCCCACGGGGCGGCAGGCCCACTTCGTCCGGGGCGGCGTCTCCGTGGCCTTCCACTGGGACTGGGCGCAGATGACGGACCCGTAGACGGGGTCCTGCACCGGGGCGAACATGCCGCGGTCCTGCCAGTTCTCGTCGTGCATCGCCTTCCAGGGCGACACGATCTCGGCCACGACCGGCGTGATCGGGGCAAGGCGGCCGCTCTTGGCGTACTCGACGGACTTCTGAGTCAGCTCCTCGCTCGTGTACTTGGCCGTCTCGGGATTGATCATGGCCTGGTACTTGAGCTGCCAGTCCTTCTTCATAAAGGGCGCCAGTGTCGTCCACTCCTCGGCCTTCCACTCGTCGTACTTGCCGATGATGTCGACGAAGGCCTTCCACATCTCGAGCCTCAGGCCTCCGAGGAAAACGCCGCCGTCCTTTGTCGGGTAGAACCCATAGAGCCACAGCGCCGTGTCAAGACTGCCGAACCGCTCGGCCGTCACGCCGGCGTGGGCGTACCACATCAGCTGGTAGTCATGCAGGCGGCCGTAGGCCTCGGGCGTGCAGATGTCGATGGCCTGCCCTTCCCCGGTATTGTCGCGGTGGTACAGGGCGGAGAGGATCCCCATGGCCCCGAAGGTGCCCGAGACGGCCCAGGCGATGTGGGGGCCCGCCTTCGTCGGGACGGCCCAGGGCATGTCCTTGACGGTCTTCCCCTCGGGGAGCACCTCGCCCGTGCAATACTGGACGGCGGAGCGCGCCTGGGAGACGTTGTCGTAATCATACTGGGCGCGGCCGCTCTCGGGGCCGAACTGCCCGAAACCCGTGATCGAGCACATGATCAGCCGCGGGTTGAGTTTTGACAGTTCCTCGTAACCAAGGCCCCAGGCATCCATCTTGCCCGCGGGATAGGTCTCGATGAGGACGTCGGCGGCCCCGATGAAGCATTTGAACATCTCGCGCCCCTCGGCGGTCTCCATGTTCAGGGTGACATGATGCTTGTTGCGGCCCTCCTGGAGGTAGGCAAGCCCCGTGTCCTTGACCATGATGCCGTTGGGGGAATAGGTTCGCACGAGATCGCCCCCGGGAGGTTCGATGCGGATCGTCTCGGCCCCCAGCTCGGCCAGCAACGAGGAGCAATAACACCCCGCCATGCTGCGGGAGCTGATGTCGATCACCACGAGATCGTCGAGGGCCTCGGGTTTCTCGAAATTCTTCGCCGGGTCGTCCTGCCCGCGGACGTGGTCCGCCCAGGCCGCCCATTTCGCTCTTTTGTAGTCTGCCATAGCTCATCACCTCCTTAAGATGGCCCCGGACTGGCCGTCCCAGTCGGAGGGCGGCCTGCGGCCCTGTTGGTCCTTCCACTTCCCCAGCACCCCGTGGCCGTAGAGCTCTGCGATCTGCTGCTGGCTGCGGCCCAGGATCTTCGACATGATGTAGTCGTTGTCGAAGCCGACGGGCCTGACCGTCCAGCGATGCTTGGGAGGCGTCTTGGACATGTTGATGGGGATCTCGTGGTCCACGTACTTGCCGTACATGGGGTCGTCGATCTCCTTGACGGCGCCGCGGGCCCGGCGGTGCGGATCCTCGCACTCGTCTTTGGCCGTGTGGAGGCGCGTTGCCGCAAAGCCGTGCTGGATGCCGAGCTTTTCGATCTCGTCGGCGGTCTTCGTGACGGCCCACTCGGCTATGATCTTCAGGATGGCGAGTGCGTTATCGGTCTTGAGACGCTCGGTGTGCTCCTTGAAGCGGGCCTCCCCTGCCAGCTCCGGTTTCCCCATCGCCGCGCAGAGGCCCTTGAACTCGTCCGGCGCCGGTGCGGCGAGGGCGGCAAACAGGCCGTCCTTGCACAAAAACGTGTCGGCGGGGCAGATGCACTGATCGCGGTTGCCCGAGGGCTCGGCATGTGTCTGGGCCACCTGCTGGTAGGGCCAGATCCACCCCATGGCGCGCATGATGTTCTCGCTCTGGGACATCTCGATGTACTGGCCCTTGCCGGTGCGCTTGCGATGATGCAGGGCGGCCATCACGGCCACCTCGCCCATCATGGCCCCGTAGACGTCGCAGATCCAGATGCTCTGCTTGAGCGGCGGCTGGCCCCCGAAGCTCGACATCCAGGCATAGCCCGAGAGGGCCTGGGCAGCGCCGTCGTTGGAGGGCCGGTCCTCCTCGGCGTAGCGGCCCCACTGGCCGAAGCCGTTTTTCTCGATGTAGATGATGCCGGGGTTGACTTTCCTGATTTCCTCGTAGCCGATGTTCCACCGGTTGGTAACGGCGGGCCTCAGGTTGAACTCGACCACGTCGGCCTTGGCACAGAGCTCCTTGAAGATCTGCTGGGCCATGTCGATGTGAAGATCGAGGGCCAGGTAGTACTTGTCGGGATTGATGTGCATGAACATGGGCCCCTGCTCCTTGTAGAACCAGCCGAAGGGGTTCAGGGAGCGGGTCACGTCGCCCGCGGGGGGCAGCTCGATCTTGATGACTTCGGCGCCCAGGCCCGCAAGGAAGGACGGGCCTGCAGGCCCGAAGAGGAGCGTGCAGACTTCGAGGACCCGGAGCCCGCTCAGCGGTCCGGGCCTCTTGTTCTTGGTCTCGGCGTAATTTTTGAATACAGTCATAAAGTTCCCTCCTTTATAGACCGCGTCGATTGAGTCCAGTACTCGGATCATTCCCGTCGAAGGCCGTTTTTTCGGAAAAAGCCGTCTCTATGACCCCGTTTTCACCTCCCTTCAGAAATCAAAAAGATGCCTACAAAAGAAGCCTACAGTCTACAGTCGACAGCCTACAGCTAGAGCATAAAGAGAAATCTGCAGCCGACAGCATACAGCCTGCAGAAAAAAGAAATAGTAGACAGGAAGGAGCTGTCGGATTTCATGACGTGTGCGGTGCGCCCCACGACCGGGCGGGCTGCCGCCATCCTGTAACGAGTCGATGATGAAAAGGGGGAGTGATCCGTCATGCTGCGCCAACCCTGGGAGAGTCGAAAAACAGAGATGAAGGATGTTACCCGGGTGGTGGTTACGCTGCCGCTTTTCGAATGGATTGGACGGGTTAAGTTAACCGATGGACAGGAGAAAACAACGATTTTGAAATAGCATCACGGGGGGGAGAAAGCAAGGCAAAAGAAAAGCCGACAGCCTACAGTCTACAGCCGACAGTAAAAAGAAAGTAGACGGCAGGGATCTGTTGGCTGTTGGCTGTTGGCTGTTGGCTGTTGGCTGTCGGCTGTTGACTAGCGTCCGCCTGTTGCCTGGTATCGGTTCTCCGGGGACGCATGATGGGCGGATCGCTCGCGGAAGACACCGGCAACGCGGGTCGCGCAGCGCGGGCACTGGGCCTCGCGCAGGTCGTTACGCTCGAGCCAGAATCCCCGGCGGCGGATAACGGCGTGCCGGCATCCCGGGCAGAGGGTCTCGGCAGGCTCCCCGACCACGTTGCCGAGATAGATATAGCGCAGCCCTGCTTTCTTTCCGATGGACCAGGCCTTGCTCATGACCTCGAGCGGGGTGGCACCAACGTCCTGCATCCGGTAATCAGGGTGGAACCGGCTCACGTGCCATGGGATGTCCGTGTCCACTTCGGCGAGAAAACGGGCAATATTGCCGAGTTCCTCCTCGCTGTCATTGGCACCGGGAACGACCAGGGTCGTGATCTCGATCCAGATGCCGAGTTTCTTCATGAAGCGGATGGATTCGAGGACAGGCTCCAACCGGCCACGGCACGTCTTGCGGTAGAATTCATCGCGAAAGGATTTGAGATCGACATTGGCTGCATCCAGGTAGGGGGCAATGACCTCCAGGGCTTCCGTCGTCATGTAACCGTTTGTGACAAAGACATTCGCAAGCCCGGCATGTCTCGCCAGGCGCGAGATATCATGGGCATACTCGAAAAAGACGGTCGGCTCCGTGTAGGTGTAGGAGATGCTCCGGCAGCGATGCTCGAGAGCGGCTTCCACGACCTCTTCCGGCCGCATCCGATAGCCCTCGACGGACCCGCCGTCGCGCCTGGAGGCCTGGGAGATTTGCCAGTTCTGGCAAAAAGAGCATTTGAAGTTGCATCCCGTCGTTGCGACAGAGAAAGAGGTGGTCCCAGGCAGGAAGTGATACAGGGGCTTTTTCTCGATGGGGTCCACGTGGGCGGCGATGAGCTCACCGTAAGCGTGGGTGTATAAACTCCCCTGGCGGTTTTCGCGCATACCGCAGATGCCGAACCCTCCCTCCGCGATCCGGCAGTGATGATTGCAGAGGTAGCACTCGACGTTTCCTCCCCCCCGAGCCCGCCAGAGCATGGCCTCCTTCAACGCAGCACCCTGATTACGGTTCCGCATTTCTCTCTCCCGTTTAAAAGAAGCCGACAGTAGTCAAAGCAGCCTACAGTCTACAGCCGACAGCCTACAGCCTACAGCAAAGATTCAACGTTGGCTTTTCGTTCTTCGCATTTGGCTGTCGGCTGTGGGCTGTTGGCTGTCGGCTAAGTTCTGTTGGCTGTTGGCTGTTGGCTGTTGGCTTCATCCGCTCATTTTCGCGTTAACGACAATGAGCGGATGATTGCCCGCATGAAGGCCGGGAGGTCATCAGGCACCCTCGAGGTGATCAGGTTGCCGTCTACCACGACTTCCTGGTCCACCCAGTTGGCCCCGGCATGGATCATGTCGTCCCGTATGGAAAAGAAAGATGTCACCTTGCGGCCCTTGACAATCCCTGCCGATGCAAGCATCCAGCCCGCATGGCAGATGGCAGCCACGGTTTTGCCGTTGAGGAAAGCCCGCTTCACCAGATTCACCATCTCGGGATGTCTCCTCATCAGGTCGGGCGCATAGCCGCCGGGTACGATGACGGCATCCAAGGTACCGGGGTCCGCCTCATGGGCCGCCATCTCCGACAGGACGGCGTAACCCAGTTTGCTCGAGTAGGTATGCCCCTTCATGGGCCCGACGATGTGAACCTCGGCCCCCTCCTCTCGAAGCCGTAACAGCGGATACCAGAATTCAAGCTCCTGATACATGTCCTCCACCAGAACAGCCACTTGCTTACCCTTTAGAGTTGACATGATTATTCTCCTGTCTGTCCCGTCTATTTCGTTGTTCGTTTATTTTGTTCGTTTCATCATTGCGAGAAGCAAAGTGACGAAGCAATCTAAAATGTCTCAAACGAAGATTGCCACGCCTCGCGAGGCTCGGCTCGCAATGACTACTTTTTTTATCTTCACTCAGTCACTCAGACACTTCTTTTCACGCAGACACCTCTTTTGCACTACCCCACTTCTTCCACTACCGATCTTCCCTCGAAATCGCAGCCAACACATCGGATCGTCGCCTCGATCATGGCTTCCTCCAACGCTCACGGCCGGAATCGGGCATCGGGAGTCCGGCCTCCGGACTTGGAATAAGAAATTGAGAAATCAGGATCCCGGCCGCGTAGCGGCCTGACGAAATAGATCAGAGAGACCCGATAGACGAAAATAGCGAAATAAACGAGTATTGGCAGTTGGCAGGGTGACTACTTTGGGTTCCCGGCTCACGCCGACGCAGAGCAGCCGTACGGCGTCGATGACGTCGTGTTTCCGCCGCGGCCACACGATCGCACAGGGGGAAGCTCTTGAGCGGGCATGACGACGAGATTCCCGAGGAGGGCTTTCTCTCCCTTGAACAGCACGGGCCTAAGCGACGCGCGGACCCACTTTATGTGTCCGTCGCGTGTCACGATCCGAAAGTCACAGGACGAGGCAGGATCGCCCTTCAGATGTCCGATGTTGTTTCGCCTGACTCTGAGCCTGTCGGCGGGGTGAATGATCTGCATCGGGTCGACAGCCGCAATTTCACGACGGCCGTAACCGCTGCTCTCCTCGAACCGGGAGTTGACAAACAGCATCTCCCCTTTCCGGAAGATGTAAACGCAGGCACCCGGCCGGGTACCCGCACTCCGATCCGGAAGCGGCCGGTCAGCCAGGGGTCTCAGCGTCCCGCGGACTCCCGAGATTTCCCCCGATCGGATGACCGGGTACAGGTCCATCTGCACCGGCATCCATTTACCGCCGGCCGTCCGAAGACGGACCCGCAGGTCATGGGCGTCTTCGCCCCGCAGGACCTGAATGAACCCGTCGATGACGGCCGCAACATCCTTTTCCCTGAGGAAGCGGCTGAAAAGGGATCCGATCATGGTCTCGCGACTGAATCCCGTCAGTGTCGCCGCCCCAGAGGGCACGTCAATCAGCCTCCCCTGCAGGTCGAAACGGCACTCCAGGTCTGTCCTTTCCCCCTTTGTTCCTTTCCGTTCCCGCATCGGTTGGGATCGTCCGGCTCCGGCGGTCAGCTCCGCATTTATCCCGAACAGGGGAAAGACATATCGGCCCCAAAGCCCGAAGAGCAGAGCCAAGCCGAGACCCACAGTCGTCAGAAAAGGGCTTTCCTCGTTATCCACGACGGCGGATTCAATCCAGCCATCGATCTTTGCTACGGCATCCAGAATGAGCAGCGTGAGAGTATTGAGCAATAACATGTTTTTTTCCGGATGAAGCGTCTGTTACATTCGGACGGTGATCATTACCGTTCGGGCGGTTTGCCCTCGAAGTATCTCTTGACGGAGTTGATGATGGTGTATTCGAGATCGCCTTTTGACTTCCCCGTATCGTTCTGAAAATATCGTCGCATGGTGTCGACGATGTTCGACTCCATGGTTGGTCGCTTTGCGTTCCGGACCTCTCGTTCCGCACCGGTTGACGTCATTTGTTTCATGAGCCTACTCCTTCCTTCACTAATAATTAGCAAACAGGATGCCACACAGGAAGAGAGGGGGGGATTTTGTTAAGTGCCCTTCAGAAAAGATCAAATTGGACGGGCCGGCGGGAGCCGGCGGAAAGAACTAAGCATCGTATGTCACACGTTCGTTTCGACCGGAGTGCGTCATTGCGCCGGTTACAGTGCCAACTCGTCGAAATGAATCGACAAATGACAAAGTGACCTTTTTGTCGCTTTCAGTGACTTAAAGGTCGCCCAGGATCGCTTTCCATCGGGGATTGCGGCGCATCTCCACGAGTTTCCGCTGGAGCTGTCTCACCGTGATCCCCAGGATCTGCGCGGCCTGCTTGCGGTCGCCGTGGGTGTGATTCAGAACGTAGAGGACATGGTTCTCGTAGTTCTCCTTCAGGCTGCAGAGACTGCGGGAAAACAGGGGCGGCGATGAGATCTCCTCGCCCAGGTGCCTGGGCATGATGGTCGTCGAGTCGGCCAGCAGGACGGCATTCTCGACGACCTGGGCGATTTCCCGGACGTTTCCGGGGTAATCGCGCCGCAGCAGGATGTCCATGGCCTCGGGGCTGAACCCGTGGACTTCCTTCCGGTATTTTTCCGTGGAAAGCTTCAGGAAGTGTGCCGCCAGAACCGGGATGTCGTCCTTGCGCTCCCGGAGGGGGGACAGGTGGATGTGGGCCGATTTGAGCCGGTACAGGAGGTCCAGTCGGAACTTCCCCTCCTGGCAGGCCTTGTCCAGGTCTTTGTTCGTCGCCGAGATGATCCGCACATCGACGCGGATGGGCTTCGTCTCGCCCAGGCGTGCGAAGGATTTATCCTCCAAAACGCGAAGGAGTTTCGACTGCATCTGATGGGGGAACTCCCCGATTTCATCCAGAAAGAGCGTGCCCCCGTCGGCCTGCTCGAAAAACCCCTCGTAATCCCGCAAGGCCCCGGTGAAGGCCCCCTTGATGTGACCGAAAAACTGGCTTTCGAAAAGAGTCTCCGGGATCGAGGAGATGTTGACGGCCACGAAAGGACCGCCGGGCGATGGCCCCTCGCGGTGAATCCCGCGGGCGAGAAGCTCCTTGCCGGTACCCGACTCGCCGGTGATCAGGATGGGGTTTCCGCCCTTGGCCATGATCTGGGCATAGGACAGCAGCGAACGGATCTGGGACGACTGGGTCACGATCTCGGAGAACCCCGCTGGATGACTGGCGTCACGGGCCTGCCGCGCCATGTTCATGCCCGCCAGAAGGCCTCTTCTTTCGAAGGCGCGCTCCAGGGTCCTCATGAGATGCTCGTTGTCGACGGGCTTCACGAGGTAATCGTAGGCGCCCAGTCGAATGGCCTTCACGGCCTGCGAAAGGACATCGACGGCCGTGATGATGATGAACTCCGTGTAGGGCCTGAAGGGCTTCGTCGCCTCGAGCACCTGGATCCCGTCCACTTCCGGCATGAGGAGATCCAGCAGCACGATATCGTAATTGCCCGCCTTGATCCGGCGGATCGCTTCCTTGCCGCTGTCGCAGGTCTCTACGTCCTTGATGCCCTGCCAGCGCAGGAGCCGCTTCATGGACGACAGGGTCACGTCCTCGTCGTCGACTACAAGAATTTTCATCGTCTGTCTCGTCCATTTCGTTTATTTCGTTCGTTTCGTTTATTTCGTTTGTTTCGTCATTGCGAGGAACGAAGTGACGAAGCAATCTAAAATATCTCAATCGTGGATTGCCACGCCTCAGAAAATCCACCCTCACCCCGGCCCTCTCCCCTCAAGGGAGAGGGAGATTAAGGATGGGGTTTGCTAGAGGCTCGGCTCGCAATGACACTTTTTAATTAATTTCTTCACTCAGACACTCAGACACTTTTACACTCAGACACTGTTTTCCCCGCCGCTCCGCGGCCTAAAAGCGCTGCCTGGTGATCCCGTCAATGACCCCTTTGAGCTTCCTGATATCCGGCGGGCCCTTGATATAAATGTCCGGCTTCTCACCGCCCGCCCCGGTGAAATCCTTTTCCACTCCCCCCCAGGCTACCGTCGCGAGCAGGGGAAATCTCTCCCGGAGGGACCGCAGCAGCGCGCCCGGATCCAGCCCGATTGGCGGTTCGGTCATCAGGATGATGTCGACCTCGGGGTGCTGCTCCAAATATTCCGCCAGCCGCTCCACGGACGGCTCGTAGTGGTAGAACCAGTGCACGAAGCCGTCATCGACGCCGCTCAGCTCCATCTGGAGTTCGTCCAGCCTGTCGAGATCTCTCTCCAGGGGCAGGATGAGAGGCCTCAGGTTCAGCTCTCCAGCGGTCTGCTTTACGGGGAGGAATACCGTGAACCGGCTCCCGACGCCCGGGCGCGAAAGAGCACCGATCACGCCCTGGTGCTCCTGGATGAGACCGTAGGAGACCGAAAGCCCCAGTCCCGTGCCGCCGGTGTCGCGCCGCGTCGTGAAGAAGGGCTCGAAGAGGCGGTCGATGACGGGCCGGGTCATGCCGCCGCCGTTGTCCTCGATCGCGACGACTACGGAACCCAGCCTCTGGATGTAGCGTGTGGAGACGCGAATCCACCCTTTTTCCTTTTCCGGGATGGCCTGGTGGGCATTCACGAGAATATTGGCCATCACCTGCTCGAGCTTCTGGAAGTGCCCCTGCACCTGCGGCAGGTCGCCTCCGAGGTCGAGATCCAGCTTGGAAACGGAACGGCGGATCTGGCCGCCCACGATCATGAGCGTTTTTTCGATGACGTCGTTCACGGAGACGGGTTTGGCCTGGGCACCCTCCTCGACGCGGGCAAAATCCTTCAGGTTCGAGACGACCCGGTTGATGCGGTCCGAACCGATGCGGAATGCATTGATGATCTCCGCCATGTCGTTGCGCAGCTCTTCGTAGCTCACGTCGCGCTTTCCCCAGCCGGGGTTGGCGGCGGCGTAGTCGGCCACAACGGGTTCGCAGAGCTTCCAGATCTCCTCCAACAGCGGGATGTTATAGGTGATGAAGCTGTTGGGGTTGTTGATCTCGTGCACGACGCCCGCGACGATCTCGCCCAGGGAGGCCAGCTTGTGGGCCTGGATCACCTGCTGCAGGCGGGTGTTCGACTCCTGGAGGATGCGCTTCTCCTCCGTCACGTCCTGCCACATCCCCACGATGCGGCCTATCGATCCTTCGGGTCCGTGGATGAGCCGGCAGAACTCTGAAAACCAGCGGTAGGTTCCGTTTGCGGCGCGGAACCGAAACTCGCAGCCGCACATGCCTTTCGTGCCGATGCCCAGGTGGCAGCTGCGGACGACGGAGCGGTCATCGGGATGGATGTGGTCCATCATAAAGCCCGGCTCCTTCAGGAATGCCTCGGGCCTGAACCCCGTGATCTCCTCCACGGTACCCGTGATGTAGGTGATCTCCGCCAGTTCGTCCCCCTTTGCCGTGAAGGTGACGATCGGCAGGGATTCCAGGACGACGGAGAGGCGCTCGGATGTCTGAACGAGTCTCGCCTCGGTGTGCTTCCTCGATATGGCCGCGCTCAGGGTGCTTGCCACCACGGTGAGGGCCTCCATCTCCACGTCGGACCAATGCCTTTCGTTGACGCATTCGTCGAACCCCATGAAACCCCACCAGCGGTCGCCGCGATAGATGGGCACGGCGGCAATTGCAAGGATGTCCTGGGATCCCAGGATTTTTCTTTCGCCTTCTTCGGGGGCCTCCCGGACGAGACCGTGGAGATGGCCCCCTTTTCTCATGATATCGACCCATCGCCTGAAGCCTTCCCGCTCCAGAGAGAAATCCTGCATGGCAGGGTTGTCGATCTCCGGTTTGATGCCGTCCGCCACCCACTCGTATCGCTGGCTCGAGAGAAGAGCTCCCTCCTCCGATATCCGGTTTTCGAAAATGTATACGCGGCTCGCGTTGGTGACCGTGCCGAGCCTCGCAAGAATCTCGCGGATGTCGTTTTCCCAGGAAGGGGCCTTCAGGAACCTCTCGGCGGCAAAGCTTGCCACCTCCAGGATGGCATCGCGGTAGCGCAGGGCCTCTTCGGCGCGCTTGCGCTCCGTGACGTCCCGAATGGACTCGATGGCGCCCACGATGTTGCCCTGGGAATCATAGAGGGGCGCCGCCGTTCCGGCCAGATAGATATTTTCCTTGCGCTCGCCCAGCCTCGGCATGTAGCTCTCACCGAAGAGAATGTCGCCCCGCCGCTGCATTTTTGCGTAGCGGGTGACGATCTCCTCATCGGCCGACAGGACCAGGTCGATCAGCAGAGGCCTTCTCTCCCCATAGAACGGCACGGCATATTCGTAGTTTCCTTTGCCGAGCATGTCCTTTGCCAAAATCCCGGTCATAGTCTCCATCGCGCGGTTCCACGCAATGACCTTCCCGTCCCGGTCGATGACGAAGGTGGCATCGGGCAGGAATGAGATGATGTCCGAGAGCCGCCGCTCCGAATCCCTCAGGGCCTTGTCGGCCCGGGTGCGGTCCTCGATCTCCAGGATCAGGGCCTGGTTGGCCACCATGAGCTCCGAGGTGCGCTCCCGGACGCGCTGCTCGAGTTCGTCGTGGTAGCGCCGGAGGGCTTCTTCGCTCCGCTTGCGGTCCGTGATGTCCAGGGCCGTAAAGACGACGCCCGCGGAAATGTCGGAGGGGTCGATCGCCTTCGAGCTGAGCAGGATGTCCAGCAGCATGCCGTCCTTGTGCTTCCACCGGGTCTCGATCGCACCGATGCCGCCCTGCCGGACCTCGATGTACTTCTCGCGGCCCACGCGCTCGAATTCCTCGTCGCTCTCGTAGAGGATGCGGGCGCTTTTCTCGGCCAGCTCCTCGATGGAATAGCCCAGCATGCGTGCCACCTGGTCGTTTGTCCAGCCGAGCACCCGGTTGTAGACGAGCCCGATCCCGATCGGGGCGGCCTGGAAGATGCTTTTCAACAGCGTCTCGCTCTGCCTCAGGGCCTCCTCCGAGCGTCGCCGGTCCGTGATGTCCTGGGTGTAGATGACCAGCCGGTTGACCTTGCCCCGGGAATCGAAGATGGGGTAGAGGCTGTGTTCGAGCCAGCGCCCGTCCCGCTCGTCGCTGAACCGGAGGGGCTGCCCTCTTTTAATGACCTCCCCGAACCGTTCTCTGCGGTGCTTCGCCAGGGAAGGGTCCAGATAACCATAGAACGAGGTTCCGATGATGCCGTCAAGCGGCCTGCCGAGGCGCCGGGCAAAGGTCTCGTTGGCTGCCAGAACCAGCCCCTCCGAATCGACGAGCGCGAAGGATTCCGTGGCGGCGTTGAGCATGGCGCTTGCCGTCTCGAGGCTGTCGCGCAGGGCCTCCTCGGCCCGTTTGCGCTCCGTGATGTCGTTGTAGACGACAAAGGCCGCCTGCTCCCCTGCGTATTCGATGGTGTTGGCGGAAACGAGAACCCATCGCATCGCGCCCTTTGAGGTCTTCAGGGCACACTCGTAGTCGGTGACCCTCCCCGCTCCGGTCAGCTCTGCCACGAAACGGTCCCTGTCTTCCGGATGGGCCCAGTGTTGCCGTGCCGGCTGGCCGATGGCCTTGTCCAGGGGCACGTCGAAAAGGACGCAAGCCTGCTGGTTGACAAACAGGACTTGTCCGGTGGTCATGGAGGTGATGACTACGGCAATCTCGGCGTTGTCGACCAGCAGCCGATACCGTTTCTCACTGTTCCGCAGGGACTCCTCGGCCAGCTTGCGTTCTGTGATGTCCGTGGCAAATTCGACTCTCACGTTGCGGCCGTCGGGCCACTTGATCACGCGGTCTATGATGGAGAAGTCCTTGCCCAGCCTGGGATTGTGATACTCCCAGCGGTGGGGGGCGGGGTACTGCCTGAGGATGACATCATTTGTGCAGAACGGACAGGGGGCCTCCAGGCCCTGGAATTCCCGGTGGCAGATGCCACCGACGACGGGCTTGCCGAGCGCATTCTCCAGCGCCTTGTTCGTGTAGAGGATCTCATGCGTGAACGGATCCGCGACGTAGACAAACGTCTCCATGCTGTCGAACATGGAAAAGAGCTGCTCGCGCTCGAACCGCAGCGACTCGTCGGCGCTCTTGCGCTCCGTGATGTCGTGGACGAGGGAGTAGAGGAGCTTCCTGCCCTTGATGGTGACGGGACCGCTGCAGACCTCGACGTCACGGATCGTGTCATCTGCAAGGCGGTGCCGGAAAAGGAAATAACGCTGTTCCTCCTTGAGTGCCTGATTCATTTTCAGGCGGACATCCCCGCCGTCCAGCATGTTGATGTCGCTGATCCGGAGCGTTTTCAGCTTCCTCGCCGTGTACCCGTAGAATCGGACGGCCGCCTGGTTGGCATCCACGATCCGTCCATCTTCGGGATCGATGATCAGCATGACGGCGTGGTTGTTCCGAAAAAGGCTTGCGTACAGTTCCTCGCTCTCCCGGAGAAGTGCGTCGGACATCTTGCGATCCGCCGCACCGCGCTTCGGGGCCGGGGCTGAGGCCCTTTTCTTCGGTGCGGAAGGCTTCACAGGACGCTTTGTCGGCATAAGAAACCTCTTACGGCATAATCGGGGGTACCGCTGTCGACGCCTGCGGGGTCAAAGCCGTCATCGCCCGGCAATTCCTGCAAGACATCGGCAAGACAGATCCTTTGAACGGAAGGCAATGCTGCCGATGGCATGACGAGCCGGCCTGGCGCGCGGCAGCCGCAGTGACTTCATCTAACGGATCGATCCCGGAAATGTCAAGAATTATGAGAGAAACGGCCTCATTGCGGATGCCTGCACGCCAGGCTCCCTTGACGCGCCAAAGCCAACCGTGCTAGTGTATACAAAACCACATCAGGAGGGAACAACCATGGCACGAATCCCTCTGCAGATCACGTCCCGTAATTTCGAACTCACCGGCGAAATCGAATCCTTCATCCTGAAAAAATCGGAAAAACTCGACAAGTTCCATCGCGACATGATGAGCTGCCGGGTCTTGCTGCAGGTTCCCCACCGGAACCGCAACAGCGGGGTTGTCTACAACGCGAGAATCGACCTCGCCATGCCCGGCAAGGACATTGTCATCCGGCGGGAGGCCCACGAGGACCTGCACAGGGCGATCAACCTCGCCTTCGACGCCGCCCTGAAGCGAGTCCAGGCCTATGCCCGCAGGAAGCGGGGAGAGGTCAAGCGCCATGAGGAACCGCCGCGCGGACGGGTCGCTTCGCTCTTTCCCGAGGCGGGCTACGGGTTCATCGTCTCGGCGGACGGCCGGGACGTCTACTTCCACCGCAACAGCGTGCGAAATGAGCGCTTCGAGGACATGGAGGTGGGGATGGAGGTCGTCTTCGTCGAGGAACAGGGCCTGAGAGGCCCGCAGGCGTGTTCCGTCCGCATCCGCTGACAACAGCGGATGCGGACGGAAGCCGACAGTCTACAGTCGACAGCCGACAGCAGTAAAAAAAGCCCACAGTCGACAGTATACAGTCTACAGCCTACGAAAAAAAAGAAGTCGACAGGAAGAATCTGTTGGCTGTTGGCTGTTGGCTGTTGGCTGTTGGCTGTTGGCTGTTGGCTGTCGCGTGGCTGTCGGCTGTCGGCTGTCGGCTTCTTGCTGCTGGCTATTTGCCTGCAGCAAGATCTCTCGCGTACTCGGCGATGTTCTCGCAGTGATCGGACATGCGCTCCAGGCGCAGGAGCATTTCGACGAAGATGGGCCCCGCCTCGGGCTGGCAGGCACCGGTGTGGTAACGTTCCTGGTGCCGCTTTCGGGCCTCCCGCACGAGACGGTCGATCCGGTCTTCGCGGGAAAAAATCCTCGTGGTCAGCTCGGTGCTGATCCCGTCCAGCAGGGCAACGCACTCGTCCAGGTTTTTGTTGATCAGATCGGCAATTTCCTCGATCTCCGCGTAGGCCCACTTCGTGAATTCGATATTGCCGCGGTGCCGGTCGCGCGCCAGGCCGACGACGTAGACGGCGTGGTTCCCGATCCTCTCGATGTCATCGGCCATCCCGGAATAGGCAAAGAGCTTGCGGGACAGTTCGATGGTAAGCCCGCCCTTCGAGATCTTCATCAGGTACCGGTTCAGCTCCCGCCTCAGGTTGTCCACGACCAGTTCGATATACCGGATGTCGCGGGCCCTGCCCTCGCCGAAATGCGGGATGAGGTTCATACTCGATGCACACATGCGTTTGACGAGATACATCTGGCGCCGAAGCTCTTTCCGGACCTGCTCGAGTGCCGCCGCAGCATCCGGCAGGTAGCGGTCGTCGAGGAATTCGGGCCAGATAGGGAGCGTTTCGACCTTCCCGGGGATGATTCGCTCCACGAGATAGGAGAAGGGCTGCAGGAAAAAGAAGAAGAACGCCACGATGAACAGGTTGAACAGCAGGTGTCCGTAAACGATCTGTTGAGCGGTATCGGGGGAGAGGGCCGTCACGACCTGCAAGAACAGCGGGAGGGCCATCATGCAGAAGACCGCGCCAATGAGCTTGAAGAGAAAATGCGCCAGGGCGGTGCGCTTGCCGTTGATGTTGGCCACGAGGCTTGCGAGCAGGGCCGTGATCGCCGTCCCGATGTTGGCGCCGAAAACAATGGGGAGGGCGTGGTAGAGGGTGATCACGTCGTTTTGCGCCAGGATGACGAGGATCGTGATGGGAATTGCCGACGAGTGGATCAGGGATGCGGCGACGAGGCCGATCGCGAGCCCGAGCAGGGGGTGGTCCGCCCACTGGAAGACCGAGCGTACGGCTGCGCTCTCCTTGAAGGGCGCCGTCGCCATGGAGACCAGCTCCAGCCCGAAGAAGATGAGGCCGAAATAAAAAATCCCCTCGCCGATTTTTTTCCACCGCTCCCGGCCGAAGAACCAGAGCATGCCTCCGGTAAAAACGATCAAGGGGGATATCTCGGTGACCTTCCAGACGACGAGCTGCACGGTGACGGTCGTGCCCACGTCGGCCCCGAGGATGATCGGCAGCGACCGGTAGAAGCTCATGAGGCCCGCGCTCACCATGCCGACGACGAGAACGGAGGTGGCCGTGCTGCTCTGGAAAAGGACCGTCGTGACAATGCCTGTCGCCAGGCCGTAGAGGGGCCGCTCGACGGCCAGCCTGAAGAACTGGCGGATGCGGACGTTGCTGAGGTAGAGCTGCACCTCCTCGCTCAGGCGCATCATCCCGAAGAGAAAAAGGGTGATGCCTGCCGCAAAGAGGAGGATTTCACGAACCCACATCATGGTCGTCAGCGCTTCCTGGGCCCTTTGAGCCCCAAGCCGGCCCTGACCTTCCATTGCCGGCCTTCCTTGACGAGTTCAACGTTCTCTTGAAGCGTTCTTCTCGGGATGCCTTCGGTCTGGTACTTCTGTTCGAAGGTTCCCACGTTGCGGCGGACGAAGGATACATTCTCGAGGGCGCTTTCAGGGTAGTCGGCCGTTTCGAGGGCGCCGGAGATCTCGCCCACGATGGAACGGAAGTCGGGGAGGCTGATCTCCACCTTTGCCCGGGCGTGGTTCTCGTCGACCAGGGTCACTTCCCGAATATCGTAGCGCACGAGGCGGTGCAGGTTGCGGGTAAGGAAGCCCCCCGAGTCCCTTCTCTCCGTGACATAGGCCTCGAGGCTCTTCGCCTGGCGGTCTTCCGTGGAGAGGCACTGCCAGGACTCCTCGTAGCGCCCCTCCATGTAGGCGGAGAGATAGAGTGAAATCACATCGTCGGGTTTGGACTCGTCGCCGCCCGTTGCACATCCCGCCAGGACGGCCCACAGGGCCCCCAGAAGGATGCCCGCGTGCAGGGTTCGTCTCATACCGGTCTCCATGGAGTGGGGCTGTGCAAGAAGTATACAAAGAAGCCTACAGCCGACAGTCTACAGCCTACAGCCTACAGAAACGATCTGTCCGCTGTCGGCTGTAGACTGTCGGCTGTCTTCAGGAGACTTCAATCTTGGCGTCCACGGCGATGCAGCCCTGGCCTTTACCGTAAAGAATAAGCGGGTTGATGTCAATGTTACAGATCTCGGGGTGATCCGTGAGCAGCTTCGAGATGCCCGCGATACAGCGAGCCAGGGCTTTTACATCGAGAGGCCCTTTGCCCCTAAACCCCCTCAGAAGCCCCGCCGACCTGATCTCCAGGACCATGGCCTCGGCCTCCTTTGCCGTAACGGGAACGACGCGCATGGCCGTGTCCTTGAGAAGTTCGACATAAATGCCGCCGAGACCGAAGAGGACGACATGGCCGAACTCGTTGTCCTTCCGGGCCCCGATGATGACCTCCGTGCCGGTCGTTGCCATCTTCTGGACGAGATAACGTTTCGCCTTCATGGAGCGCACGGCTTTTCGCAACTGCTGCTCGCCGGCGATGTCGAGCACGACACCGCCCTTCTCCGTCTTGTGCAGCACGGCGGGGTCGGCTGTCTTGAGGGCTACGGGGTAGCGCAGGCGCCGCGCCGCCTTTACGGCCTCATCGGCGCTGACCGCAACGGCAAACCCGGCCTGGGAAATTCCGTGGGAACCCGAGCAGGGAAAAGGCCTCGTCGGGCGCCATGAACCCGGGCCTCAGGGCCGGGCCTTTTTTCGACCGCGCCGGGCGCTTCGGCACAGCCGAGCGCCTTGCGGACTGGAAACGATGATGCCACAGCGATCGCGACAGGGCCTTGAGCGCTGTGTCGACGTCCTCAAACAGGAAGGTGTCCGCATCCTCCTTGACGGAAAACCAGGTGTGCTTGTCAGGGATGATGCATGGGATGACGGGCTTTCCATAGCGACGGGCAAGGGCGAGGGAGGATTCGAGGAGCCGCCTCGACGGCTCAACCTCCAGGCTGGCAACGTAGGCATGGCTGAAGACGACCCCGTCGACGCCGTCCTCGGCAATGGCCTTCTCCACGATACCGGCGTAGGCGTCGATGTCGAAGATGTCGCCCATGTCCAGGGGGTTCGACATGCGGATGACGCCGGCCCGGACGTGCTGTCTCACGTGGTTGAAAAAATCGTCGGAGAGCTTCGCAAGCTCGAACCCGTAGCGGTGGACCGCGTCGGCCAGCAGCACCGCCTGCCCGCCGGAGCGCCCCAGGACGGCAAGCCGCGGCCCCTTGATGACGGGAAGCGAAAAGACCTTGAAGCACTCCATCATCTCCGTGAGGTTCTGTACGCGGTGAATCCCCGCCTGGCGGAAGGCCGCCGTGACAACCTCGTCGTCCCCGGCGAGCGCCGCCGTGTGAAAGCGTGCGGCGTGGTTGCTCGTGGGGTTCGTGTTTGCCTTCAGGACGATGAGCGGCTTCCCGGTCGCCGCCGCCAGCTTCATCAGCCGGCAGCCATCGGCCACGTCCTCCAGGTAGAACCCGATGACCCCGGTGTCGGGGTCCGAGCTCAGGAACTCGAAGAAGTCATTCTCGTTGACGTCGAGCTTGTTGCCCATGCTGATGAGCTTGCTGGCCCCCAGGTTCTCGTAGGACAGCAGACGCATGCAATCCAGGGCAACCCCCCCGCTCTGGGCGACGATCGAGATATTGCCCTTTCTCACCTCACGGTCCTCCAGGGGGACAAAGGGAAGAACGAGGCCGTTTTCCAGGTTGACGATGCTGATGCAGTTGGGCCCCACGACCCGCATGTTCCAGCGTCTGGCAATATCCAGGACCTCCCTCTCGAGATCGCGTCCCTGCTCGGCATACTCGCTGAAGCCGCCCGATTCGATGATGGCCCGGCGGATTCCCTTGCGCCCGCAGGCATCCAGGGCCTCCGGCACATGCCGGGCGGGCAGGAGAAAGACGGCCAGGTCCGGCACCCCCGGCACTTCCTCGATTGCCGGAAATATCGGGACCCCGTTGACATCGCTGCCGTCCTTGCCCACCGCGAAGATTTCCCCCTTGAACCCGAAGCGCTGCAGGTTCAGCACAATGTTCCGCCCCAGGTTGGTGGGCGCCGCAGAAACCCCGAAAACGACGACACTTGCCGGAAAAAAAACCTTCTCCATCCCTCTCTCCTTTGCGAAAAGCAGTGTCTAAGTGTCGAAGTGTTTAAGTGTCTAAGTGCAAAAGGTACGGAAATTGATTTTGATTCACTCAGACACTCAGACACTCAAGCACTCAGACACTATTTCTTTATTCCCCAATAATCTTCACCAGCACGCGCTTTTTGCGCCTGCCGTCGAACTCACCGTAGAAGATCTGCTCCCAGGGGCCGAAATCGAGCCTCCCGCCCGTGACGGCCACGACGACCTCCCTTCCCATGACCTGCCGTTTCAGATGGGCATCGCCGTTGTCCTCGCCCGTACGGTTGTGACGGTAGCGGGAGACCGGTTCATGGGGGGCCAGTTTTTCCAGCCACTCTTCGTAGTCCTTGTGCAGGCCGGCCTCGTCATCATTGATGAAGACCGAGGCCGTGATGTGCATGGCGTTGACGAGGGCGAACCCCTCCCGAATGCCGCTCTCCCCGAGGCACACCTCGACCTGGGGCGTGATGTTCACGAAGGCCATCCGGGCCGGGACATTGAGCCACAATTCCTTCCGGTAGGATTTCAAGACACCTCTCCTGTCGGGTACTTAAACGGTCCTTTTCTACTACCAACGACCGGTATTGAAAAGGTTTTTTTGTGACCTTTTCAGTGCAACTGGAGCGACATCCATGTCGCAGCCGCAAACCCAGCAAAATCGGGCGCTCCCAAGGGGCAGCGGCTCACATGAAACCATCTCAACATCCACGGCATGACATTTTTGTCACCCCCCTGCCCGGTCCGATCCTCCAGGGGTATCCGCAAGGGCCTTCTGAATGGTGACTGCGAGTCAGCCCCGCACTCCCGCCCGTTTGGCAGGACATTTGCTAGACAGAGTAGTGACTGAAGAGGAATTTTAAGCACACCGGCGGATGTCGTCGGACGGGCGAACCGCCCGTTGGAGACCGGATGTCATGAAGATATTGCGTTTCAACGAGGCAGGCCTGGACTGTAATTTCGAAGTCCACGGGAAGACGGTCGAAGAGGTCCTCAAGAAGGCGGCCGATCATGCACGGAAGGGTCACAATCTGGAAGTGACGGAAGATTCCCTGGACGCCTGGCGATCCCTCATCCAAGAAGACTGAAAGGAAGACTGACCGAGAGGCCGTCATCGAGAGGCTTTCGCTTTTGCATTCCTGCCCCCTATCCTCTATAATCCCTTTCCTGTATGAGACGGATCCTGCACCTGGACATGGACGCTTTCTTCGCGGCCGTCGAGGAGAGACGAAGACCCGAACTGCGGGGCAAGCCCGTCGTCATCGGCGGGGGCGGCGACCCTTCGAGCCGCGGAGTCGTTTCCACCGCCTCCTACGAGGCGAGAAAATACGGGATTCACTCGGCCATGCCGCTCCGGACGGCTCTCCGCCTCTGTCCCCAGGCCATCTTCCTTCCTGTCGACTATGACGAGTACGTGCGGTACTCGGCCCTTTTCAAGGCAGTGCTGCGCCGGTTCAGCCCCGCCATGGAGGATGTCGGGATCGACGAGGCCTATCTGGACCTCTCGGAGAGCGAACGCCACGCAGAGGAGATCGCCCGGGAGATCAAAAAACAGATCCTCGACGAGACGGGCCTCACCTGCTCGATCGGGATCGCCCCCAACAAGCTGCTTGCCAAGATCGGCTCGGACATGCAGAAGCCCGACGGGCTGACGATTCTGGGAGAGGAAGATGTGTCCGCCCGGATCTGGCCCATGTCCGCAAGGAAGCTTTTGGGCGTGGGACCCAAGACGGAGGCACACCTGAAGGAGATGGGAATCGACACGATCGGGCAGCTTGCCGCCCTTCCCCTGGAGCGGCTGACGGGGGAATTCGGCCAATCCTACGGCCGCTATCTCTACGACGCATCGAGGGGGATCGACGACAGCCCCATCGTGACGCACTGGGAACCCCGATCAATGAGCCGGGAGACGACGTTCGAGACGGACGTGAGCAACTGGCAGATGATCGCAAAGACGATGGCCGAGCTCACAAAGGACGTCGTCAAATCCATGCGCGAGGATGGCTACCGGGGACGCACGGTGACCCTGAAGATCCGCTTCAGCGATTTTGAGACGCACACGCGGTCCATCAGCCTCCGGGAACCCGTCGATTCCGAGGAGACAATCCGCCGCACGGTCTTCGAGTGCCTGAAAAAAGTCGAGCTCAAAAAGAGGGTGAGATTGATCGGGGTCCGTGTCAGCAATCTTGAGAAGAAAGAGGAAGGCTGACAAAAGAAGCCGACAGCCCAAAGTCTACAGCCGACAGTAAAAGAAGGGTATACAGGGGAAATCTGTTGGCTGTTGGCTGTCGCTGTCGGCTGTCGGCTGTCAGGCATACTGCCTGACGTAGCCCTGGATGTACTTCCGGACCTGTTCCTTCGTCTGGAAGATCCCGAAGTGGCCTTCGCAGAGGATATCGGCCTCGAGGGCCAGAAGTTTTTCCATGGATGTGCGCCAGCGGCCGACATCGGACTTGAAACTCGGCAGGAAAGGACCGTGGATGTCCTGGCCGAAGAGGACTCTCTTTCCGCCCCGGTCCAGGTAGATGGACATGGATCCGGGTGTGTGACCGGGCGTGTGGAGCAGGTGCAACTCCTCGGAACCGTATTGCAGGGTTTCGTGGTCTGCCTTGAAGCGGATGTCGACCGGGGTGGGCGGGAAATCCGTTTCATACCAGTTGGCCGCCGTCATGATGGGGTCGCCCTCCTCGATGGCGTCGGCATCCTTGTCGTGGGCGGCCAGTTTGCAGCCATACTGTTCCCGGAACCAGGGCGCCGCGCCGATGTGATCGATGTGGCAGTGCGTGAGGATGACCGTGGAGATATTCTTCGGGTCGAGGCCCGCGCCCTCGATGTTGCGTACCAGCGTCCGGGCGCTGCGGCCGGCGCCGGAATCGATCATGATGAGCTCGCCACTGAAATCGATGACAAAGACCGTGGCATCCTCCGACATGGAAATATTCGGCCCGCCTATCAAATACACGCCGTCGACGATCAGCTCTGCTTTCGCCATGTCACCCTCTGAAAATGATTGCTTTGCCCATGCCGGGCTGAATGAGCCTACAGCCTACAGTCTACAGCCCACAGCCAAAAGAAAAAGAGAATCTTTACTGTCGGCTGCTGGCTGTCGGCTGTCGGCTTGTTTAGTGTCGGCTGTCGGCTAAAAATCCGTCTTCAGCGAGCCTATCATTTCGTTGACATCCCCGATGCCGTGGCGCGCGAGGTACGCCTCGATCCCTTCGACGATCTCCATCGTGGCCCTCGGATTCACGAAATTGGCCGTTCCGACCTGCACGGCCTTTGCCCCGGCGATGAGGAATTCCAGGGCGTCGTCGGTTTCCATGATCCCGCCGATCCCGATGACGGGGATGGAGACGGCTTTCACGGTGTTCCAGACCATGCGGATCGCCACGGGTTTGACTACAGGACCCGACAGGCCGCCGGTCACGTTCTTCAGGTGCGGAATGCGCCTTTCGATGTCGATGGACATGCCCAGCAGTGTGTTGATGAGCGACAGCGCATCGGCGCCGGCGGCTTCGCAGGAGCGCGCAATCTCGGTGATGTCGGACACATTGGGAGAAAGCTTGACGATGACGGGAAGATCCGTGGCCGATTTCACGACCTTCGTCACCTCGTGGGACGCATCGGGGTCACAGCCGAAAACATGCCCCCCTTTCCGCACGTTGGGGCAGGAGATGTTGACCTCGAGGGCGTGAATGCCGGGAACACCGCTGAGTGCTGCGGCCACCTTTCCGTATTCCTCCAGCGTCTCACCGAAGATATTGACGATGACCTTCGTGTCGAACTGCCGAAGCCAGGGAAGCTTGTCGCCGATGAACGCCTTTACGCCGACGTTCTGAAGCCCGATGGCGTTCAGCATCCCGCCGGGCGTCTCCATGATTCGCGGCGGCGGGTTCCCCCTGCGCGGCTCGAGCGAGATCCCCTTCACCACCACGGCCCCGAGCCGGTTGAGATCGATGTAAGGCGAATACTCCTCACCGTAGCCGAAGGTTCCCGACGCGGTCATGACGGGATTCTTCAGGACCAGGCTGCCGATCTTCACTTCGGTCAGAGGTTTCAACAAGGCCATTCCTATTTTTTCATCCTTCATCTTTTCGGCAAGCGGCGTCCGAGCCGACAGTCTACAGCCTACAGCCGACAGTAGAACGAGAAAGAATACAGGGATAATCTGTTGGCTGTTGGCTGTTGGCTGTCGGCTGTCGGCTTCTTTGTCTGTCGACTGTCGGCTTCTTTGTCTGTCGGCTTTTGCCTGACGCCTTCGGCGTCAGCGCCACACAATGCTGCGCAGATCGAACACCGGTCCGTCCGCGCAGACCTGGCGGTATTCCACACCCGACGGCGTGCTGACCTCGATGGTGCACCCCAGGCAGGCTCCCATGCCGCAGGCCATTCGCTCCTCCATGAGCACCTGGCACGCAACGGGATGATCCGTGATCATCTCGCTCACCCTCTTCAGCATCGGGTTGGGACCGCAGACGAAAACTTCCGTTTTCGAAGCATCAAAAGAGGCCAGGTCCTTCCGGAAAAGATCCGTCACCGGGCCCTTGTAACCGGCGCTGCCGTCGTCGGTGCTGACCCGAACCTCGGCACCAAAGTTTTTCATCCGGTCGATCCCGAGGAGGTTCGCCGAATCCCGTGCCCCGATGTAGAGGATCATTTTCAAGCCTTCCGGCGGGACATTGACTCTCAGGTTCTCTGCCAGAAAGACCAGCGGGGCGATCCCGATGCCCCCGGCCACGAGAACGGCCGTCTTCATTCCGGGCCTGAGTGCGAACCGGTTCCCGAGCGGACCCAGGATTTCGATACGATCCCCCTCGCACAGCGTCGAAATGACCTTCGTCCCCTTCCCGGCAGCACGGTAGAGGATCTCGATCCGTGCGCCATTCCCGTCTTCCGCCAGACTGTAGATCCCGAGCGGCCGCCCCAGGAACGGAAAACCGCGGCCGACTGGGCGCAGCATGACAAACTGTCCCGGCCGGGCGTCCCTGAAGACCCTGCTGACGGCAAGCGTCATGAGGTAATGCTCCGGGGCCACCTCGGCATTGGCGAGAATCGTGGCTGTCATGTCGGCTTTGGTAAGCATCGTCTGTCTGGTCTATTTGGTCTATTTGGTCTGTCTGGTCTGGCTGGTCAACTTCGCAGTCTGCAGTCGACAGTCGACAGCCTAGCAGCCTACAGTGAAGATTGGCTGTCGGCTGTCGGCTGTCGGCTTGTGGTTAGACCTGTGAACGGTTCCACCGTTCACAGGTCTAACCACATGATCATGGCGTCTTCGTTGTTGTCGGAGTAGTACTTTGGCCGGATGCCCCGGGTCTCGAATCCGAGTTTCCGATAAAACCCTTTAGCGGCCTCATTCGACACTCGAACCTCAAGGGTGCAATAGCGCATCCGGTCCCGGCGAGCCTGGCACAGGGCCTCTGCGAGAAGCCGGGTGGCAACCCCTTGTTTGCGGAGATCCTTTCGCACCGCAATGTTGGTGACATGAACCTCGTCGGCGACGAACCAGCAAAGGATGTATCCGGCGAGCCGCTTTGTTCCGGCTTCCGTACGCTTCGCTGCAAGGCATCGGGCAAGCGGAAAGACGAGATCCTGCCTGAACATGCCCGGAGACCAGGGGACACTGAAGGAGACCCGCTCGATCTGCATGACCTCGTCGAGATCGTCCTCCGTCATCGGTCCGACCTCGAGATCCTCAATCTGTTTGACGATGACTGACATCTTATGAAAATTTAACAAGCCGCTTTAAGATGCGTAGGTTATGAATGCGGAACCTCAGGCAGATTGAGAATCATTTTCTCACCTTCTTACCTTCTCAACCTCTCAACTTCTTCATCGCCAAGGCGGTCAAAATTTAAAGGAATTCAGAAACAATGGCAAGCAGTAAAAAGACGCCGCAAAAGACGGGAATGTATCCCCGGAGCTTGATCGTGTTGAGAGCCACCCCGATGCCGATGAGCGGAAGAATGGTACAGGCAAAGGCGAGGGTCCCGAGGACTGTTTCGGGAAGACCCGGGTAGATGCCCCTGAGCAGCCAGCTGCCGCAGGTCAGCGCGACAGCGAGGAAAACGAGGGATCCCGCCAGATAGCGCCCCAGCGCGGCAAGATGCCTGCGGGTGAGCGCGGCGGCGTCCCCGGCCTTTGCGTCCTCCTCGGCTTTCAGGACCAGTCCGTCGTTCCATTTTCGGAGCAGGATCTCCAGCTGCTGCCCCAGAAACCCCGCAGGGGCAAAGACGAGGATGGCAAGGGCGATCAGCTCGCGGGGAGGATGCCCCGAAAGGGGGGCGGAAAGAATGGCGCCGGCCGTGGTCAGGATGGCGACGAAGGTATCATTGGGCGGGACATAGGGCCCGACGGGGATCCGATCGACCCAGAGCAACTCCAAATACGCTCCGGCTGTCAGGCCGGTGTATGGGTCTCCGAGGGCGAGACCGATCAGCGGACCGGCGACAATCGGCCGGGATATCATGAACTGGACGACCACCCTGTCCAGGCAGATCAATGCACCCAGTACTGCCGCGATGGCTGTCTCGTTTACCATGACCGCCCCCGTGGGCAACGCCGATCGTCTGGCAGGGTGCCGGCGAACGCCATCCGCTCTCAGCCCTGCCCGCCGCCGAGAAGATCCCGAAAGTCCACTGCCCTGTCGCTTGGAACGGACCTCAGCTCCACCCTTACGCCGGAATCGAGGAGGAACCGAATGTGTTCGATGTCCTCGTCGGCGAGGCACACCGATGTGGAACACTGCAGTTTGCAATTCTCGCTATAGAGGTTTCCGATGTTCAGCGTTTTGAAGCGGAAACCGGCGGTCCACGCCCGGGCGACGTCATTGACGCCGCCAAAGAGGACGATGGTCCTCACGGTTTCGCTCTGCTGGGTGATATCGCTGCTGCCGAACTCATCGACGCCGTAGATCAGCACCTCCGCTTCGCGGGGCACGGCCATCCGGATGACGGTCTCGCGAAAGAAACTTCCTGCCACCTCATCGTTGACGACGACGATCCGGGTCGCCTTCAGGAAGGGCAGCCACGTTTCGATGATCTGCCCGTGGACCAGCCTGCTGTCGACTCTGATGAGGGAAAAATCCATCCGGTGTCCGTGCGCGTGCGCAAGATAAAAAAAAGCCGGAATCCCGTCAGCAGGTTCCCGGCTTGGTTTTAATTCTCACCAACCTTCTTCTTGAGCACCTCACTGGCAAGATAGATGTTCTTCTTGCCGTAGTCCCGGATCTGCGCCGCGAACTCTGCGAGATCGGTCTCCCTCTCCCTCTCATCCGGGATCTTGAGGAGCATGGGGAGATTGACCCCTGTGACGACCTCGATCTTGCCCTCCTTCAGGAAGGCCAGGGAGACATTCGAGGGCGTTCCACCGAAAAGGTCCGTGAGGACCAGGACGCCCTTTCCCGTGTCCAGCTTCCGGATCGCCGCAGTGATCTCTTTTCTCAGGTCCTCGAGGCCCTTGGTTGCTCCCACCGAAATGTGAAGCGCGCCGTTGAGACTGCCTTTGATCTGTTCCGCTGCCTTGATCAGTTCGCTTCCCAGATTGCCATGTGTAATGACCAGAACCCCAATCATGACGCCCTCTCCTGATCCTGTACCGGGCTGTCCAAAAAGCAGAGGGTAAGATGTTGAGAAGGCGGGAAGTTTCCTTCTTACCTTCCCACCTTCAAAATCTCTCTATTTCAACAGGATGCCCCCGATCAACAGCCTGGCTCGCGTGATGGGTCACGCTAATCGATTCACTATTAATTGTCAAGGCGAATCAGCCCCGGGACGGGGCCGGTAAAAAAGCCTAAGGACAGCCTACAGCCAACAAAGAAGCAGACAGCACGCAGTCTACAGTCAACAGGAGAAAAAGAAAGTATATAGGGGAAGGATCTGTCGGCTGTTGACTTCTTTGGCTGTTACTGTCGGCTGTTGGCTGTTGGCTGCCGGCGGAAGTTCCAACCTGCGGAAAACGTCAAAAAGGCGGACAAAATGAGTGTAAACAGCAAATCCTGCAGAGCCCGCTGCCGTTACGGTTGCGCACCAAATTATTATAACTTGCTGTAATTAATAGCACTTTCACCGTGACGCCAAAGCAGGCAATCCGGTAAAACCCCTATTCAAACCTGCACTTACCTCATAGACCAACACCTTTATCAACAAACACTTCACAAGGCCTGTGCATTGCCCGACATTTGCATAATATCCTTAAATTACGGTAAGTTAAAAAAACAAGCGGACGTCAAAAAACCGACGTGTTCCCTCCATATTAAATGCAACGTGTGCAACCAGTGCACTCACAATCCCCACCATGAGAGGCTCTGCCAATTAAAATTCCTCGCATCAAGATGCCAGGAATTTAGAAACTTAGGGAAGTGGGTTATCTGTTATTATGCTCGCTTACCCCGCAGCAACGTTCGACTGGCTTACGTCAGGCGCTGCGGGGATGCGCGTGCAATCGTTTTCAGGCAGCCGCATTGAGCCCGAGAGGATGCGCACAATGCCTTTCGTGAGTGTCAGTCCTGAAAAAAGTGAAGTAAAAGGGTCCTTTAGCGTTGACAAAATCAAAATGCTCATTACTATAGTTGCAAACCACCAGAGGAGACGGTCATAGGCATGTACAAATGCAAGAAAAAGGCAATCCTGATCACCGATCCCTGCCCGGATACGGTCTGCGAGTGGTGGCTCAAAAACGACATGTTCTGCAACTGCACCTGGGTTGCCTGCAATTACGGCCCCTTCACGCTCGAAGAAGTCGGTGAGATGATGGGTGTCACCCGGGAACGCATCCGCCAGATCGAGGCGAAGGCTCTTCGAAAGTTGCAGCACAAAAAACGAAGAGACCAGCTCAAGGATTTCGCCTCGCCCGACTACGACAAGGACTACCGGTAACAACAAGAGAGCCACAAGGCAGCACCGAAAAGGAAAAGCCCCGGGACTTAATCGAGCCCGGGGCTTTCTGTTTTTCTTCGAACCCCCTCCTTTAAAGGAGGGTTGGGGAGGATTTGTCTTCTTCCCCCTCTTCACTCAGGGACTGAGTCACTCAGGCACTTTTCTTCACTTCTTTTTCTTCTGCTTCAGATCATCGAGAAACTGCCGCATGTACTCCTTGCGCTCGGCCCGTGAGAAGAGCAGGGCCGAAATCTCGAACTCGTACTCGAGGGCGGAGCTCTTGTCCAGGTAAGGGGCCACCTCGGAGATTCGCTTTACGGCCTCTATGGCTTTCGGGGGACGGCCGGCAAGTTCCTTCGCCATGCTCTTCGCCTCTTCCATGAAACGGTCGGGGGGTGCAACCTTGTTGACAAGGCCGATCCGGAGGGCCTCCCTCGCACCGATGGGCTCCCCCAGCATGGCGATCTCCTTCGCCTTGGCCGTGCCGACAAGCCGGTTGACGGGGTTGAAGAGGGGATTGAGACCGAACTTCAGCTCCGGGTGCCCGAATATGGCGCTCTCGGAGGCAACGATCAAGTCGCAGACCGTCGCGAGGTTGAACCCGCCTCCCAGCGCGATCCCGCCCACGGCGGCGATGACAGGCTTGCGAAAGGCGAAAATTTTCTGAAGGTAACTGGCAATGAGATTGAAATAGTCATCGACATCATCATCGGTGACGGCCGCCATCTCCTTGAGGTCCATCCCCGCCGAGAACACGAAATCGCCGCCCGTCAGAATCACGGCCCGCACCGACTCGTCTTTCTCGAGGGTTGCGAAGCAATCCACCAGCTCGAGCTTCATCTCCCGGGACAGGGCGTTCATCTCGTGAGGCCGGTTGAGCATGACGACGGCATAGCCGTCCTCTCTGGTGATCCGGATGGTCTTGTAGTCCATGGTGCTCCAGCGAACCTTGGAAAGCGGGGGTGGTTAATGTTGAATGGCTTATCGGAAGTGCCGGAATGCAGGCGCGAGGATCGAGGCACGAGGTTCGATTTATTTTGTTGCCTCGGTCCTCATTCCTCGGACCTCGGACCTTTTTCATGCGCTTCGCGCCACCGTCGACCCGCTCTTTCAGTTCTTTCCCAACTTTGAAGAATGGGAAACGCCTGGGCGGCACTTCCACAGAAGCCCCCGTCATGGGGTTGCGTCCCCGCCGGGGTTCCCGTGTCCTGACGGTGAAATTGCCGAATCCCCGGATTTCGATCCGGTCGTCGTTCTTCATGGCCCCGACCATCGAATCGAAGACGATCTCAACGGCGTGAGCCACGTCCTTGCGGGGATACTCCTTGAGAAGATCCTGGACCTTTGCGATTAAATCCCTTTTTGTCATGGAAACTTCACCTTCCCTGGCTGACATAGATATAACTCAAGCCCGGGCCTGTCTCCACCACCGTCTCCACCATTTCGCGCTTCAGGACCGACACCATCTCTTCCATCATGAACCGCCAGATGGAGCGCCGTTCTTCCCTCGGGTAGACGAGCTCGGGCCTGCCGTCCAGCTGGGCCAGCGTGGCCGCCACATCCGCCGCATGATCCAGATCGCCCAATTCATCGACGAGCTTGAGTCCCACAGCCTGACGGCCCGTGAAGATGCGGCCGTCGGCAATTTCTTTCACTTTCTCCTTGTCCAGGGTCCGGCTCCCCGACACGGCATCGACGAACTGCTCGTGTACATCGTCGATAAGCGCCTGGAGAAGCTCACGCTCCTCCTTCGTCATGTCGCGAAACGGGGATCCGGCATCCTTGTACCTGCCGCTCTTGATCACGGAGGCGCGCAGCCCCACCTTCTTGAACAGGTCCTCCACGTTGGTGAAGTGCATGATGACGCCGATGCTGCCCGTGAGCGACCCCGGGTTGGCGACAATCTTCTCGGCCGCACAGGCCACGTAGTAACCGCCCGAGGTGGCCATGGAACCCATGGAGGCGACAACGGTCTTCTTTTTCCGCACCGACCGTACCTTGTCGAATATTTCCTGGGAAGGGCCAACTCCGCCGCCGGGCGTGTCAATCCGAAGGATGATCGCCTTGATGCTGTCGTCTTTGCTGAACTTATCCAGGACGTCGTTTACGGGCTTGGAATCAAGGATGACCCCCTTTACGGGAACCACACCGATCCGGTCTCTCGCGATGAAGGTCGCTTTGTCCCCCTTCACAGAACTCATGCCGTAAACGAGGAAAAAAAACGCAACCCCGATCAGAGAAAGCAGCAGGAGCCCGAAGAGAACGGGATGCCGTTTGCGCATTATCTATCCTTTGCCTGTCGCAGATGACAGATTGCCGCTTCGCGGCAGTGACCCGTGAATCCTTCCATCCCCCTTTTTAAAGGGGGAACGAGGGGGATTTTTGTTCTTCATCAAGCCTAGTCTCTATACCCTCGTCCCTGGTGCCTGCTTCTCCTCAGGCGTCGATCTTGATGTCCGCCAGGGCCTTGCCGAGGTTCGAGCCGAGATTTTCCTTGTTGTTCAGGTACTGCCGGGCCGGGGACGACTGGTGAACCGTCGTCTCATGATCCTTGATGCTCAGCCGGATCTTGCGGTTCTTCGGATCGACGCTCTTGACCATGGCCGTGACGGCATCCCCGACGGCAAACAGGTCGGAAGCCGCCTTGACCCTCTTCTGGCTCAGCTCTGAGATGTGGACGAGGCCCTCGATGCCCTCCTCGATCTCGACGAAGATGCCGAAGTCCGTGATGTTGGTCACCTTGCCCGTGATGATGGCACCGGGGTTGTATCGATCGCAGAACTCCTCCCAGGGATTTTTCTCGAGCTGCTTGATGCCCAGGGAGAACTTCTCGCTCTCCACGTCCACGTTCAGCACGACGGCGTCGATTTCCTGGCCCTTCTTGTAAAGCTCCGAGGGGTGCTTCACGCGATGCTTCCAGGAGATGTCCGAGACGTGCACGAGACCGTCGATCCCCTCCTCGACGCCCACGAAGATCCCGAAGTCCGTGATGTTGCGGATGCGGCCCCGGATGACGGTCCCCTCGGCGTACTTCTCCTTGAGGGCCAGCCATGGATTGGCCGTGGTCTGCTTGAGACCCAGCGAAATCCTCTTGCTCTCGGCATTCACCTCGAGGATCATGACCTTCAGGAGCTGCCCCACCGAGAGCACCTTGGAGGGGTGCCGGATCTCCCTCGTCCAGAACATTTCCGATACGTGGATGAGACCCTCGACGCCCGGTTCGAGTTCCACGAAGGCGCCGTAGTCGACGATGCTGACCACCTTGCCTTCCAGGACGGTGCCGACGGGAAACTTGTCGCCGATCCGCTCCCAGGGGTTCTCCGTGAGCTGCTTGAGACCCAGCGACACCCGCTCCTTGTCACGATCGAAGGAGAGCACCTTCACCAGGATCTTGTCGCCTTTGTTGAAGGTGTCGGACGGCTTGGGCACCTTGCCCCACGAAATGTCGGTGACATGGAGAAGCCCGTCGATGCCGCCCAGGTCGATGAAGAGGCCGTAGTCGGTGATGTTCTTGATGATCCCCTCGACGACCTTCCCCTCCTCGATCGTCTCGAGGAGCTGCTTGCGGTCCGACTCGCGCTCCTTCTCCATGATGGCACGTCTCGACAGGACGACGTTGTTGCGGTCGCGGTCGTACTTGAGGATGTTGAACTCCATGGTCTGACCGACGAAGCGGTCGAGATCCCGGACGGGCCGGATGTCCACCTGGGAGCCGGGCAAAAACGCCGGAATCCCGATGTCCACCGTGAGGCCCCCCTTCACCCGCTGGGTGATCGTGCCCTGGATGGGCTGGTTGCCCTCGAATTTCTCCTTGATGCTCCCCCAGGTCTTGATCCTGGAGGCCTTGTCCCGTGAGAGAATCAGACTGTCGTCCTCGCCCCTCCTTTCCACGAGGACTTCGATCTCATCGCCCACGCTGACGGTGATGTTTCCGCTGGCATCCCGAAGTTCCCGGGCGGGGATCATCCCCTCCGTCTTGGAGCCCACATCGACCATGACCGTATCGGCGCTGACCTGTACCACCCTGCCGATCACGATCTCGCCGGACCGAAGCTCCTGGAGGCTCTGCTCGTAGAGGGCCGAAAAGCCCACTTCGTCCTCCTTCTTCGCTGCCGCCTGATCCTCTGCCGCCGCCTTGTCCTGATTCGCCGTTTTCTGTTCTTCCTTCGCGCTCTCTTCCGTAACCATTTACTGCATTACCCCCCGTTAAGATTTCACACGACGCCCGATAAACCATCGAGACGTAGCACACTGACTCTGAAATATCAAGCGATTATAACTTCCCGGTCTTCCTTGCTTTTATGGCCTCGAGCATCTCCGCCACCACGCCCTCGATGCTCTTCCCGGTGGAATCGACGAGGATTCCGTCCTCGGAGGGGCGAAGCGGGGCGATCGCCCGCTCGCTGTCCTGACGGTCCCGCAGGACCACGTCCCGCAGCACCTCGTCGAGGCTCACCTCGTGGCCCCGCTCCTTCAGCTCGAGCCAGCGCCTGCGACTGCGCTCCTCGGGGCCGGCCGTGAGGAAGAACTTCACGTCGGCGCCCGGGAATACCACCGTCCCCATGTCGCGCCCCTCTGCCACGACACCTCCCGAGCGCGCGGCTTCGCGCTGCACGGCGAGAAGCCTCTGTCTCACCTCGGGCAGGGCCGAAACCGTCGATGCGAGCATGCTGATCTCCGGCGTCCGGATGAGCTCCGTCACGTCCCTGCCGTCGAGGAGAATCCTCGTGGCCCCCTCGCACTCGCCCAGCGCGATGTCCGTGGCATTGCACAGGGCGGCAATCCCGACCCGGTCGGCGGCTGCAAGGCCTGCCACGCTGATCTTGAGCGCCAGGGCCCTGTACAGGGCTCCCGTGTCCAGGTACACGCAGGAGAGGCTGCGCGCGAGCAGCCGGCTGACGGTGCTCTTACCCGATCCGGCCGGGCCGTCGACGGTAACCACGCATCTTTTCGTCAACGCCGGCTTACCTCTGCCTCGATTCGATTTTCCAGGGCCCGCACAGGTCCCAGTTGATGACGAACGAATGTGTACGTGAGGGCCGCGAGAGCAATCCCCGCGGCGTTGAAAAGGAAATCCATCAGGCTGGCATCTCTGCCGGGCACGAAGGCCTGGTGGATCTCGTCGCTCAGGCCATAGGCGCACCCGACGAGAATCGCCGCGGTGGCCGCGTTTGCGGCCAGGCAGGGGACATCGGATGTGGTGAATGCCCTCATGAGCAGGTACCCGAGGATGTAGTATTCCACCAGGTGCAGCAGCTTGTCGAATCTGAAGACAGGCTCGAGCTCCTCGATATCCATGGAAAAGGAGGACAGCGAGAAAATCAGGGCTGCGTACCCGACAGCCGGGAGGACATAGAAGAGAAAGCGTTTCCGGTTGAACCCCGCGGGGTTGTCTTGATTGACCATGTGAACGCGTGAAAAAGACCGCCTACGCTTTCTTCTCTCTTTCCCCCCTCATGCGCTTTACCTTCTCGAAGAAGGGGCCGTCTTCCCGCCACAACCAGCAGCTGTTCTTCAGGATGCCGGGGTCGTAGTCCATGGATTTCGTGGTGCCGCCCTCGCGTTTCCGGCTCAGTGCTGCCCACATCCCCTGGACCGCCGCCGCCCCCATGTGGTAGATCAGCGTCGTCATGTGGAGGCAGCCCGCGGTGCCGCCGAGTCGCTCCTTCAAGTCCCTGGAGAAGCCCGGCTTGATCCTGAGGCCCACGATTTTCCCGGCGCTGGGCTCCACGCCCAGGCACTCCCCGATGGGGATCTTCCTCATCGTCGCACGGGCCTCGGTGATCTCGAGCGCCGGGAGGCTCACCTTCATCTCGACCCGAATGTCATGGACGATCCCGGGATCCAGGAATTCGTTTCTGCTGTAGTAATAAGAGGGAAAGAAACGCTCATCCACCAGATCGCCTTCCACCAGCAGGGATGAGTCGTCAATCTCGTAGGAGTTTACCGTTATGGTTCTCGAGTGGATCCGCTCTTTTTTCTGCAATGGTCACCAGCAACCGTTCACGAGGGACCGGTATCTCCGGCACTTCATCGGGTTCTCGGCAGCAGAAAGCACTGAAACCATGGTGTCTTGGGCTACCGATGATTTTTGTATACCACCCAGTGGCACTTGTCAACAGCAATCGTCGCGTGATTTGACCGGAACATCAGCTTGATTATCACCCAAAACGGGCTATAATACTTGAAAAGTGCCATCCCGGCAGTCGCCGGGAGGGGCCCAAAGGAGCTTAGCCTCGATCCCGTCCCCGCGGGGCGGGGTCGCGATAACATGCCAAATCATTGGAAGACAACCTGCCGAGCCCTTCCTGCTTTCCTGATCGCCGCCCTGCTCGTCGTTGCCGCTTTCATCCCCCCCTCGGCGCGTGCGGCCCTCAGCATCGAGGAGGAAAAAAAGCTCGGCCGCGAGATCTACGAGAAGCTCGAGAAGTCCAATGCGATCTCGAAAAACCAGAAGGTCACCGATTACGTCCGCAGGATCGGGGAGCAGATCCTCGCCAGCCAGAAGCGTCTCCCCTGGGATTTCCAGTTTCACGTGATCAACAGCTCGGCGATCAATGCATTCGCAACGCCCGGGGGATACATCTACGTCTTCCGGGGCCTCATCGCGCTGTCGGAGAACGAAAGCGAGCTCGCGAGCGTCATGGCCCACGAAATCGCCCACGCCAACGCCCGCCACATCGACCAGATGATGGAGAAATCCAAGAAGCTCAACTATGCGGCGCTGGCGGGGGTCATCGCCGGGGCGCTTCTGGGCGGGGGCGGCGGCACCGGGGCGGCCGTGGCCATGGGCGCCATGGCCGGCGCCCAGACGCTTGCCCTGCAGTACAGTCGCGAGAACGAGGAGGAGGCGGACCGTTTCGGGATGGCCTACCTCGCGGAGGCGGGATACGACCCGAAAAGCATGGTGGATTTCATGAAGCTCATGAGCCGCCATGAGTTTTACTCGAACAACATCCCTTCCTACTTCCTGACCCACCCGGGCACGAAAGATCGAATCCGCTACCTCGACGGGCTCCTCGAGGCCCGCTATACCCAAAGGGGCAAGGATAGCATCGTGGGCGGCTTCCGCCGCATGCAGGTCGAGATGCTGATGGAGGAGAGGAATCTCGAGCCGGTGATGACCCGCTTCCGGGACGACCTGAAGAAAAACCCCTCCGACGTGAACGCCCTGTACGGGCTGGCCGTGGTGCAGGCCAAGCTGGGACAGACGAAGGAGGCCGCGGAAACCATCAAGACGGCCCTGGGCCATGCGCCGGAGGATCCGGAAATGCTTCGCGACGCCGGCATCATCGCATACCTCCGCGGCCTTTATGCCGAAGCCGTTGCCTACCTGAGGAAGGCCTACCAGATCAACGAGGCCGACGAGGAGACGATCCTCTATCTCGGGCGGTCCTATGACCAGACAGGCGATACCCTTACAGCCCTGGAGCTCTACAAGAAAGCCGCCGCTGCCGGATCGAAGGACGAGCAGATCATCTACGGTCTCGCCACGGCGTATGGCAAGCTGAACAACGAGGCCGAGTCCCACTACTGGTTCGGATCCTATTTCAAGATGAAGAAAAAGAAGGACAGCGCACTCTTCCACTACCGGGCCGCCCTGGGCAAAGCCCCGCCCGACAGCGACCGGGCCCGTGAAATCAGGCAGGAGATCGAGACCCTCCAGAAACCCCCGGAAAAGCCTGCCGCGATGCAGGTCGACCCGCGAGGGCCCAGCCGTACGAGAAAGACGCCGTATTAACCGCCGGACGACGAAAAAAGTGCCTGAGTGTCTTAGTGTCTTAGTGTCTTAGTGTCTTAGTGAAGATACAACAGAAAACGGTCATTGCGAGCCGAGCCTCGCGAGGCGTGGCAATCTCCGTTTGAGAAAATCCCCCTTTCATCCCCCTTTTACAGGGGATGAAAGGGGGATTTTCTTGTATTACGGGAGAAAGAAAAAGGGGCTGCACGATCGATCGTGCAGCCCCTGAGTCCATTATCTGGAGGCGGCAACCGGATTCGAACCGGTGAATAACGGTTTTGCAGACCGCTGCCTTAGCCACTTGGCTATGCCGCCGCTATCGACTGGAGCGGGCGAACGGATTTGAACCGTCGACGTCTACCTTGGCAAGGTAGCACTCTACCGCTGAGTTACGCCCGCTCTGTTAAAGAGAGAAGGAATATGAACAAAAGATCGCCACTTGTCAACAAAAAATTGAAGTACTTTTTCCGCTTGAAAAACAAAATTCTTTACGCTATAGGATTGCAACACGGGCGGTTAACTCAGCGGGAGAGTGCTACCTTCACACGGTAGAAGTCACTGGTTCAAATCCAGTACCGCCTACCATGATAATCACGGGGTTGCGGTTTCGGCCGTGACCCCTTTTTTCGTTTCCTGCCGCCCGCAACAGGAATTGGGTATTGGGTATTAGAAAATCCCGAATCCCTTCCGAATCCCCTCTTCCCATGACACATGACACATAACACCTCCGGGCTTCTCCCACTTCCGCACTCACGCACTTCTTTCACTGCTGCGCAGCAGCCGCCCAATACATATCACTTGACACAGGCCACGCAACATTGAAAATAGCTTTATGATCTCCCGGCGCGAGTTTCTGCAAACCCTGGCCCGGCTGGCACCGGTGCTGGGCGGCTCGGGGCTGATCCTTTCGGAGCCCGCCCTGCTCAGGGCCCTTTCGGATATCCCGGACGGGGCCGCTTTTGCGGGGGAGAGGACCGATGAGTTGCTCCGTGCGGCCCCGCGGGCCCGGTACTGGTCGGCAGCCGCGAAGGGTCGCGTCCAGTGCCACCTGTGCGCCCGCGGGTGTCTCCTGGCCGAAGGGGAGCGCGGCCAGTGCCGCTCGAGGATGAACGCGGGCGGCGAGATGAAGAGCCTCGTTTACGGCCGGCCCGTCTCGGTCCACGTGGACCCCATCGAGAAAAAGCCCTTCTACCACTTCCTGCCCGGCTCCCAGGCCTACTCCATCGGCACGACGGGATGCCCGCTGCGCTGCAAATTCTGCCAGAACTGGCAGACCTCGCAGGCCTCGCCGGAAGATTACCCCGTCCGCTTCACCCTGCCCGGCGACATCGTCGAGTCGGTCCGCTCCCGCAAGGCGCCCGTCATCGCCTACACCTACAACGAGCCTCTCGTGTTCACGGAGTATCTTCTCGACATCGCCAGCGCCGCACGAATGAGGGGAATCCGCTCGGTGATGGTGACCTGCGGATACATGGCCCAGGGTGCCCTCGCGGAGACGTGCAAGGCGCTCGATGCCGTCAAGGTCGATCTGAAGGGATTCAGCGAGAGCTTCTACCGGGATGCCTGCGGCGCCGAATTGAAGCCGGTGCTCCGGACGATCAAGCAGATCTCGAAGAGCCGCGTGCACCTGGAGATCGTCAACCTCGTCGTCCCGACCCTCAACGATTCGGACAGGATGATCGCCGATCTTTGCGACTGGGTCATGGGGGAGCTGGGCCCCGACGTCCCCCTTCACTTCTCACGGTTCCGCCCGGACTACCAGATGCCTCACCTGCCGCCCACACCGACGGCAACGCTCGAGCGGGCCCGGTCGATTGCCATGGACCGCGGGATCCGGTATGCCTACGTGGGGAACGTGCCCGGCCACCCGGGCAACAACACCTTCTGCCCATCGTGCAAAAAAGAGGTGATCCGCAGGACGCTCTTCTTTGTCGAAGGCTCGAACATCAAGAACGGCAAGTGCGGGTATTGCGGCAGGAAAATCGCGGGCGTCTTTGCGTAAAGACAGTGACCGGTGGAAGAGAAGAAGGGGACCAGGGATTAGGGGGTAGGGGAGGAAGAAGTGCGTGAGTGAGATATAAAAAGAAGTCATTGCGAGCCGAGCCTCTAGCAAAACCTTTCCATAATCTCCCTCTCCCTTGAGGGGAGAGGGTTGGGGTGAGGGTGGATTTTCCGAGGCGTGGCAATCCACGATTGAGAAACATCCTTTAGATTGCTTCGTCACTGGCGCTCCTCGCAATGACAGAAAGAGGAAAAGTTCCTCGCAATGACGAGATCAACAAAACAAACGAAATAAACGAACCAACGAAATGAACGAATAGACCAGAAAGACTCTTTGCCCCGACGGAATAGACGGGACAGACGGGACAGACCGGATAGACAAGACAGACCAGACAGACCAGATAGACCAGATAGACCAGATAGACTAGACAGACTAGACAGACAAGATAGACCAGACAGACCGGATAGACTGGATAGACTTTCTTCTGAGAGGTCCTTATGAAGACATGCAGGATTTGGATACTGCTGATGATCCCGCTGCTTCTCTTCCCCGCGGGCTGCCAGGCTGCGGAAAAGACGGACGGCACGCTGCGGCAGCCGGCCGTCGCGGGCAGGTTCTACCCGGAGGCTGCCCCCGCGCTGCGTCTCGCCGTCGAGAAGTACATGCAGGACGCCCTGCCGCCCTTGGCTAAGGATCCCGTCGCCATCATCGTCCCCCACGCCGGCTACGTCTTCTCGGGCCAGATCTGTGCCGACGGGTTCAACCAGGTCCGCGGGCGCCCATACGAGACCGTGGTCATCCTGGGAACGAACCACACGAGTTCCTCCTTCCGCAAGGTGGGAATCTACCCCGGAAGGGGATTCCAGACACCCCTCGGAGCAGCGGAAATCGACAGCAGCGTCGTCGATGCCCTGCTGGCCTCATGCCAGGATTGCACCCTCGACGCGTCGATCCACGCGAAAGAACATTCCGTCGAGGTCGTCGTCCCCTTCGTGCAGGTTCTCTTCCCGCGTGCGAAAATCGTCCCGGCCATCGTGGGTGCCCCGGACGTGGATACCTGCGAGCGGTTCGGCAAAGCCCTGGCAAAGACCCTCAAGGGCCGCAACGCATTGATCGTGGCAAGCACCGACCTGTCCCACTACCCGTCTGCCGCGAATGCCTCCATGGTGGACCGCCAGACGCTCCAGGCCATCCTCCCGCTCGAGCTTGCGAGCTTCCACGCCGTCGCCCACACCGCATCGGATCGCAACATCCGGGGCCTTTCCACGAGGGCCTGCGGCGAGGCGCCCGTCATGGCGGCCATGGCTGCCGCACGAGAACTGGGCGCCACGGGCGGCGTCCTGGTGAGCTATGCCCACTCCGGCGAGACGGTACTCGGCGATCGCGGCCAGGTGGTGGGTTACGGCGCCGTGGCCCTGGCCTCCGGAGAAACGGGGGCAGGCGGCACAAAAGCGCCCGCCTCGCAGCATGCGGGCAGTGGATCCTCCCTGAATGCATCGGACCGCAAAGTACTACTCACACTCGCGCGGGACACGATCGAGAGGTTCCTGACGACGAAGACGGCCCCCCTGGCGCGAAACCCATCTCCCGCCCTCGAGCAGACAAGGGGCATGTTCGTGACGCTGAAGAAAAGCGGGGAGCTTCGCGGATGCATCGGCGAGATCGCGCCCGAAAAGCCCCTCTACCAGCTCGCAGGGGCGGTGGCCCTGAAGTCGGCCCTGGAAGACCCGCGGTTCAGGCAACTCCGGCCTGACGAGTTGAAAGACATCGAGATCGAGATCTCGGTTCTCACGCATCCGACGGCCGTTGCCGGGGCGGAAGACATCGTCGCGGGTCGCGACGGCGTCATCGTGAAAAAGGACGGCCGTTCGGCCATCTTCCTGCCCCAGGTGGCAACCGAGCAGGGCTGGGGCCGTGACGAGATGCTCGACCAGCTTTGCCTGAAGGCGGGGCTGCCTGCCGGCAGCTGGAAGAAAGGCGCGCAGTTTCTCACGTTCCAGGCAGAGGTTTTCAGCGAAGCGGACTTCAAGACAGGCCGATGACCGCCATTCTCTTCATCGTCGGACTCATCTCGATTCTGGGCCAGGTGGTCCTCCTGCGGGAGCTCAACGTGGCCTCCTTCGGCGTCGAGCTTGTCTATATCCTCGCGCTCGGTTTCTGGCTTGCGGCAACGGCGCTGGGCGCCCTGTCGTGCCGGTCATCCCGAGCGGCCCGGCCGGGCCTGCTCACCATCCCGCTGCTGTTGTTCGCAGCCCTTCTCCCCCTCGCCGTGGCGTTTGCCCGGGGAAGCCGGGTCCTCGCCGGAGGCGTTCCCGGGGCCTACCTCCCGTTCGGCGAGCAGATCGTCACGATCGGGATCACGCTGCTGCCGGCCGGTTTTCTAACGGGCTGGCTCTTCCGCCAGGCGGCGGGATTCTTCGTGTCTGAGGGAAGGACCGTTGCAGCCGCCTATGCCATCGAAAGCGCAGGGGGGATCGCCGGCGGCCTCCTGTCGTCGCTCGGCCTGCACTGGGGTGTTCAGAACTTCGTCCTGGCCTTGACGGGCTCGCTCATCGCAGCGGCGGCACCCCTGCTGATCACGGCCGGCGCCAGGCAAAGCCGAAGCAGGCTCCCGGCCGTCACCCTTTGCGCCATCCTTCTGCTTTGCCTCTACCGGGCCCCCGCTCTCGACGACTGGATGACGCGATGGAACCACCCGTCCCTGCTGGAGAGCAGGGATACGCCCTATGGCCGGATCAGTATCACTCAGCGGGAGGCGCAGGTCTCGGTGTTCATGAATAACGCCCTCGCCTTCGAGACCGAGGGAACCGAGGCGGAGCACTTCGCCCACCTGGCAGCCCTCCAGCACCCCCGGCCCGAACGCATCCTCATCCTGGGCGGCGGGATCGAGGGGACGGTGGCTGAAGTGCTGAAGCACGGCCCCGTTGCCGTCGACTATGTCGAGGTCGACCCCGCCATGATCGGCACCGTCAGGGAGCATCTTTCCCTGCAGAGGCAGGAGCCTCTCGGCAAGCCCGGCGTAAGGCTCATCACGGACGACCCCCGGCGGTTCCTGCGGGAGGAGGGCCGGTACGATCTCATCCTCATCGGCATGCCCGAGCCATCCTCGGGACAGGCCAACCGGTTCTACACCCTGGAGTTCTTCAAACTGTGCCGCGACCGGCTGAAACCGGACGGGATCGTCGCCCTGCGGATCCAGGCGGCAGAAAACAGCTGGACGCCGCAGATGAGGGAGCGGGCGCTGAGCATCCACGGCGCGCTCTTCTCCGCCTTCGGCCATGTGCTCATCATTCCCGGGGACACGGACGTGGTCACGGCATCGCCGGTGACTCTGCCGAGCGACCCGGAGGTCCTGATCGAGCGGCTCCGCTCACGCGGGATTCGAAGCCGCCTGGTCTCGGAGCCCTTCATCCGGTATCTGCTGACCAACGACCGGTTCTCCGAGGTCGGCGAGACGGTGCGCACGCGCACGGCCCCCCTGAACACCGATCAGCGGCCCATCTGCTATCAACTCACGTCCCTGCTGTGGCTGTCGAAATTTTACCCGGCCCTGACCGGTCTGAGTCTCGGGGAAATCGAGAGCCTCATGAAAGCAAATTGGACATGGATCGCAGCGGCGTCAGGCATACTGCTGATCCTCTTTTTCATCGCCCGCATGAGGCCCTCCTGGCGCGGGACTCTTCTCGTGGGGTTTGCGGGGTTTGCCGGAATGGTTCTGGAGACGGTGCTGATCCTGCAATACCAGACCCGTCACGGCGTCCTGTACCGCGACCTGGGACTTCTCATCACGGCCTTCATGCTCGGCCTGACTGCCGGCGCCCTCACCGTGGCCGTAGCGGCCCGCGGCAAGAGCCGGTACCGCACACTCGTCCGGAAATGGGGAATCGGCTTTGTCGCAGGCTTCATGCTCCTCGGGACCCTTGCCTTCTTCCGGGCCCGACTCGGCCTGTTTACGGATCTTGCCGAAACGGCGGGTCTGCTTGCAGCGGTGGGCTTTCTCGTGGCGGGCGTCTTTGCCTATGCAAGCTTCAGGAGGGTGCCGGACCCGGAAAAGGTGATCTCACCCCTCTACGCCGCAGATCTCTTCGGTGGCTGCCTCGGCTCCATTGCCGCGAGCCTCTTCATGGTGCCGCTCATCGGCATGGACATGTCGGCAGCCGCGATGGTCGTCCTGTCGCTCCTGGCCTTGCTGCTCGTGTAGCCGCTGCGCGGAAGTGAAAGAAGTGAATGAGTGTTTCAGTGCCTGAGTGAAGAAGGGAGAAGAGAAATCGTCCCTGCACCCTTGTCCCTGGTCACTTCTTTTTTGCGCAGCGTCCGCAGCGCCTGTTTGCCGTCCGGCCGGGCCCTGCGATAAAAAAGCTTTTGCAATCGGGACACCCCCGCAGTTTGTCCCGGTTGCCCCGAGCCCTCAGGAATTCGACGAGGGCGTAGACGAGGACGTTGTGATAGTACTCGTCGGCAAGGCCCGCGCGCTCCGTGAAGTAGCTCTGCTCGAACAGGGGTTTTTCGTAGAGGGCCCCGTCTTCACTGACGGCCAGCTCCCGCCTGTTGACCATGTTGTAGACCAGCAGCAAATCAAGCAGAACGTGGTTCCGGGACAGGGTTTCCGCCGCGATGATCTCATCGAGGATCATCTTCCAGCGCTCCTGCAACTCGGCGAGAACCTCCTGCTCGGCCTGGATGCTGATGTAGAAAGCCGCCATCTTCTGCGCCTCGTGAGTCCTCTCGGGAGGAAGGACACGCCGGATTGCAAGGATCCGGTCCCCCAATTCGACAAACTCTTCCGTGCAGGCAAGAAGCTTCTCCTTCACCTCGTCCATGTCCGTCGAGAGCGGGGCGCGATCGTCGAACATCTCCGCGACCTCCCCGAGCCAAGCTTTCCCCCCCGTCCCGACGGGCACCTGGACGACATCCTCCTCGTAGGGGTCTGCATGGTCCCATCTGGGCTCCAGGGGCTGGATCTTGAAGGCCAGCACCCTGTCGCCGTCGTAGTCATAGGACGCAAGAGAGATGTTGCAGGGCAGGTTGTTGATGACCGAAAGCAGCCTGCGCTCCTCGAGCAGGAGCCCCACCAGCTCCCGGTCGCCCGCCGACAGGGAATCCTCGAAGAGCTTCAGGGTCGGGTAACGGCCGAGGGCCGGATCCAGGAACCCGCGCCCGAAACCGAAGGCTGCGGCGGAGCCCCGGATAAATGCGGTGCCGGCCTCCTCCGCCGTCGGAGCATTCACGAAGTCAACGACGAGTTGCCCAAACTGCCGATCCTGTTTTCCCTTCATGCAAGTCTCTCCACAAGGGCTCGATGTGGCCCGAAAATAACCAAACGCCTGCCCGTTTTCAAGGAAAAAGAAATTCTTTTTTTCCTTGAAAGATACGGGATTCGGAGATAACAAAATGAACCCATGGGAGCCGTAAAAGACATCAAGTTCTTCATTGCGAAAAACTTTCTCACCTCGATTGGCTACTACGCCTGCAACCTGCACGCGAAGACGATCAGGGTCATTCCCGAGGGTATCGAGAGGGTGCAGGACCATATTGCGAAGGGCGGAACGGTCGTTTTCGCCTGCTGGCACCAGCGCTTTTTCAGCGGGTTTTTCGTCCCCCGCATCTTCGGGATGAGCCCCTGCATCATGATCAGCCAGAGCCGAGACGGCGACGTCGTCTCCGACGTGGTGGCCCGGATCGGCTGGGTCCCCGTGCGGGGGTCGACCTCCCGCGGCGGGAAGAAGGCCCTCCAGGAAATGATTACAGGTGTGGAGAAATCCCGGATGGGCGCCCACATCGTCGACGGCCCCCAGGGCCCGCCGCATATCGTCAAGCCAGGCCTGATCGCCCTGGCATCGCAGACGGGGGCCGCCATCTGCCCCGGGTACATCTCCTATGACCGCCCATGGATCTTCAACAGCTGGGACCGCTTCATGATCCCCAAACCCTTCAGCCGCGTCCTGATCCGGGCCGGCGACTTCATGTTCGTTCCGAAGAATCTCGATGAGAAGGCCTTCGAGGAAGTGCGCATGGACGTCGAAAAGAAGATAATCGAAGGCTACGCCGAGGCGGACGCATCCTGGAAACGGGCGTAGCCCGTTTCCAGAGCCGACAGTCTACAGCCTACAGTCGACAGTCTACAGCCTAAAAAGAAATGGTAGCCAGGAAGGATCTGTTGGCTGTTGGCTGTTGGCTGTCGGCTGTCGGCTTCGTCTAGCCGCTTCGCGGCTAGACGATGGTGGCTTTGTAGAATTTAACCAGATAGTCGGCGCCCGACCACAACGACAGGGCAAGGGCGACGTAGAGGAACATCGTCCCGATGCTGCCGGGGTCGATCCCGTAGATGGGGTAATGGATGATGAGGGCCGAAACGGCGATGATCTGGCAGAAGGTCTTGTACTTGCCGAGCTGGCTGGCCTCGATGACCTGGCCTTCCGCAGCGGCCATGCTCCGCAGCCCGTCGACGGCAAAGTCCCGCATGACCATGAGGGCCACAATCCAGGCGGGCGCCCGCCCGACGGGGATGAGGAGCACCAGCGCAGCGCTCATGATGATCTTGTCGGCAATGGGGTCCAGGAGCTTCCCCATGCGGGTCACGATGTTGTAGCGCCTCGCCACATACCCGTCGAGAAGGTCGGTGAGGGCCGCCAGGATGAAGAGAATCGAAATGACGAGGCTCATCGCCTCCCCCGGTTCCAGCAGGATGAGGAAGAGCACCGGGAGGATCCCGATACGCAACAGTGTGATGGCGTTGGGCAGGTTGATGATCCGCCGGTTCTCGGCGCGGATCGGCAACCGGTCGAAGTATTTCTTCAGGATATCGATGAGTATCACCGCGCGTTCCATCGGGGTTTCGCTTTATTTCGGGACTTTTTTCCAGTCCGCAAGGAATTTCTCGATTCCCACATCGGTCAGGGGGTGCTTCGCCAGCTGGCCGATCACGCTGAAGGGGATCGTGGCGATGTCGGCGCCCAGCATGGCCGCTTCGAGGACATGCATGGGGTGGCGCACGCTGGCCACGATGACTTCCGTTGAAAAGCCGTAGTTGTCGAAAATGCCGAGGATCTGTTCCACCAGCTCCATGCCGTTCTGGGCCACGTCATCGAGCCTGCCCACGAAAGGGCTCACGTAGGCCGCCCCGGCCTTCGCCGCCATCAGGGCCTGGATCGGCGAGAAGATGAGCGTCTCGTTCACATCGATGCCCTCGCCGGAGAGGATCTTCGTCGCCTTGAGCCCTTCCGTTGTGAGGGGGACCTTGATGACGACATTGCCTCCCAGCTCGACGAGCTTCTTCGCCTCGGCCACCATGCCCTTTGCATCCAGGCTCACCACCTCGAGGCTCACGGGGCCGGGGACCGCTTCCAGGATCTCCTTCACCACGTCGTTGAAAGGCTTCTTCTCCCTGGCTACAAGGCTGGGGTTGGTCGTCACCCCGTCGCACATGCCCAGGCTGAGGGCCTCTTTGATTTCGCTGATGTTGGCCGAATCGATAAAAAACTTCATGCAGCCTCCACGTGAACGGAATCCGTACAGAATTTCCCATCTGAGGTGACGGGGTTGCAGTCGGCAGGGGGATCAATCGGGAACGTGCCCGCCCTTTTCCCGGAATTTTTTGTAACATTCTTTACTGCAGAAATAAAGCGTTTTTCCATTTACGCTCACCCGGTATGCCTCGTTGACGGGGACATAGGTGTGGCAGTGGGGATCCTCCACGAGTTCCTCCCCCTTGATCCTTCTCTCGTCTCTCCGGCGGTCGTTGATACGATCCGAGGGGAAGAGGAATCTCTTGATCAGGAGGTATGCCAGGATGAGGACAATGCCGATGACAATGATGCGATACATTTTTTTACCAGTCCGCGTCGATCCGTTCGACAGCGTGGTCATCTTCCAGCCGGTCGAGTAGCCCTTTCATCGAGACGCCATAAAGCGGGTGGATGACATAGGACGCGATCTCGTTGACCGGAACGAGAACGAACCGACGCTTGTGCATCTCGGGATGCGGTACGACGAGGTTCTCCGTTTTTATGATATTCTGTCCGTACAGCAGGATGTCGATGTCGATCGTCCTCGGCCCCCAGCGCTCGTTTCTCTGGCGGCCCAGGGCCTGTTCAACCCGCTGCAGCGCCTTGACAAGCTGCGGGGCCGAGAAGGTCGTGCGGACTTCGACTACCCCGTTGATAAACCAGTCCTGCGGCGTGTCTCCGACGGGCTCCGTGCTGTAAAGGGACGACCGGCGGAGCACCTGCACGTTTTTTAGGGACGCGATCTCGCGCAGAGCCCTACGGCAGTTCTCTACCGGGTCGCCCAGGTTGCTGCCGATGCCGAGATATGCGATGACGGGTACGCTCATCTCCCGTCTCCATGCTCATCAACTTTGCATTTCATAGCCTACAGTCTACAAAGAAGCCTACAGTCGACAGTCTGCAGCCGACAGCAGAAGAAAAAGAAGACAACTGGAATCTGTTGGCTGTCGGCTGTTGGCTGTCGGCTTTTGCCGGATCAGGCAAACTCCTTCTCGATCCTTGCCATGGCCTCCTTCAGCCTCGCGTCCGGCACGGTCAGCGAAATCCGGATAAAGCCCTCGCCGTACTTTCCGTAGGCCGGACCCGCGGCGACGACGACGGCCGTCTTTTCGAAGAGCCGGTCCGTGAACTCCAGCGAGGTCATCCCCTTCGGCACGGGAATCCAGAGGTAGAACGTTCCCTTCGGGGCCTTGAAGTCGATGCCGATCTTCTTGAGCGTACCCAGGACCAGTTCCCGGCGCTTGCGGTAGATCTCGAGCATCCGCGCGATGTTCTCGTTCTCGTTTTGAAGGGCCTTGATGCCGGCATACTGCACGGCGTTGAAGATGCCCGAGTCCGTGTTCTCCTTGACCTTGCTGATGGCGGCGATGATCTTGGGATTGCCCATGGCCATGCCGATGCGCCAGCCCGTCATGTTGTAGGGCTTGGAGAGCGAGTTGAGCTCCACCGCCACGTCCTTCGCCCCCTCGACACAGAGGAAGCTCAGGCGCTCCTGGCCCTCGAAGACCACTTCGCTGTAAGGGTTGTCGTAGCAGATGGCGATGTCGTTCTTTTTCGCGAATGCGACGGCCTTCTTGAAAAACTCCCGGGAGCCGCAGGCGCCCGTGGGGTTGTTCGGGTAGTTGAGGAACATGGCCTTTGCCCGCTTCACGACGTCTGCGGGAATTTCCTCAAAGATCGGGAAGTAATCGTTCTGGGGGAGCATGGGCATGTGGTAAGGCTCGCAATTGCCCATGAGGATGCTCGCCCGGTAGGCCGGATAGCCCGGGTCCGTCATCAGGACGATGTCGCCGGGGTTCGTGCAGGCGAAGATGAAATGATGGCAGCCCTCCTTGGACCCGATGAGCCCCAGCACCTCGTCGGCCGGATTCAGGGTGACGCCGTAGCGCTCCTTGTACCAGACCGCCACTGCCTCCCGGAAGGCGAACATGCCCTTTTCCTCGTCCGTGGGGTAACGGTGGTTATCGGCGATCTTTGCAGTGCGGCAGAGCTCGTCGATGATCCCGTTCGGCGTGGGCTCCACGGGGTCGCCGATGGCGAGGCTGATGACGTCCACGCCGTCGGCCTTCGCCTTGTTGATCTTCTTTCTCAGCTCCATGAACAGATAGGGGGGGATTTTGGATAGTCTGTCGGCGATCTGCAACGTTCCTCTCCTTCCGAATCAGTGTTCTGTCATGAAATCCCCCTTTCATCCCCCTTTTACAAAGGGGGACAGAGGGGGATTTTCCTTGGTTTTCTACACGCTACCCGCGACACGCTACCCGCTATTTTTTGAGCCCGAGGACATCCTGCATGTCATAAAACCCGTTGGGCTGGCCGACGATCCACTTTGCGGCCCGGACGGCGCCCTTGGCGAAGTTGTCGCGGCTGTGGGCCCGGTGGATGAACTCGAGCCGCTCACCCAGCCCGCCGAAGATGATCCAGTGCTCGCCGACGATGTCGCCCGCCCGGATCGTCTGGATGCCGATCTCGGACTTGGTGCGGGCCCCGATCATGCCCTTTCGTTCGTAGACGGCCTCCTTGTCGAGGTCGCGCTTGAGGGTGGCGGCGATGATCTGGGCCATCTTCATGGCCGTGCCGCTGGGGGCGTCCTTCTTGAGGTTGTGGTGGGCCTCGATGATCTCGATGTCGAAATCCTCGCCGACGATGCCGGTGACGTACTCGAGGACCTTGAACATGACGTTGACGCCGACGCTCATGTTGGGGGCCAGCACGCAGCGCGTCTTTGCGGCCAGTTCCCTGATCGTTGCCATCTGGTCCGCCGAAAACCCCGTCGTCCCGATGACGATGGCCTTCTTGTTCTCCGCGGCGATCCGGAGATGCTCCACGGAGGCCTCGTGATGGGTGAAGTCGATCACGACGTCTCCCTTCCCGATGACGGATTCGAGACCCGCCGAGATCGGGACACCCTTTTTGCCGAGCCCCAGGGTCTCACCCATATCCTGACCGATGACGGGATGCCCGGCTTTCTCGACGGCCGCCGCAACCTCGATGCCGTCCGTCGTGTTGATGATGGACGCGATCCTGCCGCCCATCTTCCCGCCGGCTCCCATGACGATTGCCTTTACCATAGCGCCCCTCCTTTTCTTCAATCCGCCTTTCGCCTTCATCATAAACATGGAGCCCGTTTTTCAGACGGGCTCCATGTTCAAACCAAAGGGTCTGCTACTTGATGAGCCCGAATGTCTTCAGCGCCTGCTTGAGCTTCTCGTAATTGGCATCGGAGAGCTTCACCAGGGGAAGCCGGATCTCGTACTGGATCTTGCCCATCATGGCCAGCGCCGCCTTGACGGGTGCGGGGTTGGTCTCTATGAAGAGGGAATTCACCAGCGGCGTCAGCTTGTAATGAAGCTCTTTGGCCTTTTTGATCTTGCCGGCGTTGATGGTATCGACAAGCTCCGCCACGGCAGCGGGGGCCACATTGGAGGCAACGGAGATGATCCCGTGGCCGCCGAGGCACATCAGGGGGAAGGTGAAGAAGTCATCGCCCGAGAGAACGGAGAAGTTCGGGCCGCAGGCGGTGATCATCTCCTGCATCTGCTGAAGAGATCCCGCGGCTTCTTTCACGCCGACGATGTTCTTGATTTTCGAGAGCTTCGCCATGGTATCCGGGGTGATGTTCACACCCGTCCGGCTGGGGATGTTGTACACGATGATGGGGATGGGGACCGTCTCGGCGATCAGCTTGTAGTGCTGGTAGAGCCCCTCCTGGGTCGGCCGGTTGTAATAGGGGGCCACGATCAGCGCCCCGTCGGCACCCACCTCGTAGGCATGCCGGGTGAGCCGGATGGCCTCATCGGTGCTGTTGGATCCCGTGCCGGCGATGACCGGTACCCGCTTCTTGACGGCGTTCACGGTGATCTCGATGACCCGGTCGTGCTCCTTGTGGGTCAATACGGGCGACTCACCCGTAGTGCCGCAGGGGACGATGCCGTCGGTTCCATTCTTGATCTGGAACTCGATCAGTCCCCTGAGGGCCTCCTCATCCACCTTTCCTTTCTTGAAAGGCGTCGCGATGGCGACTATTGCGCCCTTGAACATAGCTCCCATACTTCACTTCCCTCCTCGTTTCTCATTAAGCTCATCGGCAGACAGCGCGATGCCGCCCGCCTGTTTTCGGCAATCCGTATTCCCCGCGAATTTGAGAAGTTAAGAAGTTGATCGGTAGAGAAAATATCAGAGATGTTGTCTTTCTCGTTCTTACCCTCTTACCCTCTTACCCTCTTACCCTCTTACCCTCTCACCTTCTTACCCTCTTACCTTCTTACCTTCCTGCCGTGTGGTATGCCTCGTCCCAGAGGAAGCCCTGGTAGACCACCGTGGTGCCTCCCTCCAGGTAGACTTTTTCGAACCCCTGGTTCGTCTTTTCGAAGTAGATTTTCAACGTCTCTTCGCTCTTTACCAGAACATCCACCGGGCTGTCAACGAGTCCCGTCCAGGAGGCGACCAGGGCGGTTGCCACGGCCCCCGTCCCGCAGGCCAGCGTTTCGTCCTCCACACCGCGCTCGTAGGTCCGCAGCTTGATCCGGTGCCGGTTGAGCACCCGGGCGAAGTTGGCATTCGTCCCGGCGGGCTGGTACTCCCCGTGGTACCGGATCGTCCTTCCCATGTTGAAGACGTCGTGGCCGTCGACATCGTTGATGAAGGCCACCACGTGGGGCACCCCCGTGTTGATGCTGTTCACCAGTACGGCCGTGCCGCCCACGTCGATCGTATAGCCCTTGCGGAGGTCCTTCGGGTCCGTGAGGCGCAGCTTGACGGTCTCGCCCGCGACCTCGGCGTCGATGATCCCCGCCCGCGTCTCGAAGGACATCTTTTCGGGGGCGATTCCCTTGATGACGGCAAAGCGCGCCGCGCAACGGCCCCCGTTTCCGCACATCTCCACTTCGCTGCCGTCGGCATTGAAGAAGCGCCAGCGAAAGTGGGCCTTGTCGGAGTTCTCGATGACGATCAGCCCGTCGGCGCCCACGGCGACATGCGCCCGGCATACGGCCTTCACGAATTCGTCGACCTTCCCGACATCTCTCAGGGCATTTTCCCGGTTGTCGATGAGGATGAAGTCGTTTCCGCTTCCCTGGATTTTGTAGAATTCGATCATGGAAACTCCGTTTCAGCGTGTAGCGTATAGCGTGTAGCGTGCAGTAAAGAGCCCTGAGTGGCTAATGAAGCAAATGGGCAATTGGAAACTGGACATCCGGAATCCGGATTTTCAATCCCGATTCGTTTCTCTACGCTCGGCGCTCGACGCTCCGCGCGTTTTTCCCCTCGAGCCTCGACCCTTTACTTGAGGTATGCCGGCACCTTTTCGCTGCGCGTGAGATCCCCGTATTTCTCGCGCCTGCGGATGACGTGGAACTTTTTGCCCTTCACCAGGACCTCGGCGATCCGGGGCCTGGAGTTGTAGTTCGAGGCCATGGAGAACCCGTAGGCCCCGGCACTCATGACGGCCATCAGGTCGCCGCGCTCGAACTTCGGGATCATCCGCCCCTTGGCGAGGAAGTCCCCCGATTCGCAGATCGGGCCTACCACGTCGGCCACAAAGCTCCCCCGGTCCCTGATCACCACGGGCTGGATCTGGTGGTAGGAGCCGTAGATGCTGGGCCGGATGAGGTCATTCATCCCCGCATCGACGATGACGAAGTTCTTCTCCTCGTTGCCCTTCGTGTAGAGGACCTTCGAAACGAGGATTCCGGCGTTTCCCACGATCACCCGCCCGGGCTCGAAAATGAAGGTCACCTTGAGATCGCGCACCGAGTCGATGATTGCCTTGGCATACTCCTCGGGGTGGGGCGGCATCTCCTCGTTGTAGGTGATCCCCAGACCCCCGCCGAGGTCCAGGTACCGGATCTCGATGCCCTCGTCCTTCAGCAGGTCGATGAGCTTCTTCAATCGCTCCAGCGCATCGAGGAAAGGCGAGATCTGCGTGACCTGGGAGCCGATGTGGCAGTCGACACCGACGATCTCCACGTTCGGCAGCGCCCTCGCCCGCCGGTACTCATCGAGAGACCTCTCGATGTTGATCCCGAACTTGTTGGACTTGAGCCCCGTCGAGATGTGGGGGTGCGTCTTGGGATCCACGTCGGGGTTGATGCGAAGGGCGATCCGGGCCTTCCTGCCCATCAGGCCTGCCCGCTCGTTGATGACCCCGAGCTCCTCGGAGGACTCCACGTTGAACATGAGGATGTCGGACCGGAGGGCGAAATCGATCTCGTCGATGCGCTTTCCCACGCCGGAGTACACGATCTTTCCCGGGTCTGCGCCGACCTGGAGAGCCCTGTAAAGCTCGCCGCCGGATACGATGTCGACACCGCCCCCCTCCTTCACGAAGATCCGCATGATGGCCAGGTTCGAGTTCGCCTTGGCCGCATAGCAGATGATGTGGGGGACATCCCGGAGGGCCCCGTCGAAGACCCGGAAATGCTGCAACAGGGTCCTGTGGCTGTAGAGGTAGAAAGGCGTGCCCACTTTCCCGGCAATCGCCTCGACGGGAACCTCCTCGCACCAGAGTTTGTCGTCGCGGTAGTTGAAGTCGTTCATACATTTCCTTCGGGGCGAAAGTCACAGGGCGAAGGGCTTGAGGCTGAAGAGGATCCGATACGGTACTTGCCTGTAGCCTGTAGCCGCGATGTTCAGCCCAGGCTGAACATCGTATTCGTTTTCGGTGTCGCCGGCGGGACGGGATCCCCTTTCTTCCCGCATGCCGGGCAGGCCAGCAAAAAGATGCCTATTATAATGACGAGGGCCAATCTCCACAAGCGCGTTCTTTTCATTTTTTGTCTTTCGCCTTTTGCCCTTCGCCTTTTGCCTTTTTTTCCGCCTCCCCGATCTGCTTGATCACTTCCTTCCTCGCCGTCCCGCCAATCGTCTGCCGGGCATTGACGGCCTTTTTCACGGGGATGACGGCATAAACACCCTCATCGAAGCCCGTATAGAATTTTCGGAATTCCCGGAGGCTCAGATCGGAGAGATCTTTCCCCTTGGCGATGCAATGGGCCACGAGCCGCCCGACGATGCCGTGGGCCTCCCGGAAGGGGACTCCATGGGTCACGAGGTATTCGGCCACATCGGTGGCCGTCGAGAACCCCTTTGCGGCCTCTTCCAGCATCCTGGGCCGGTTGAAGGTGAGATTCCCGGCCATCCCGCTGAGGACCATGAGGCTCATCTTCACCGTGTCGACGGTGTCGAAGAGGGGTTCCTTGTCCTCCTGCAGGTCCCTGTTGTAGGTCATCGGAAGCCCCTTCAGGACCGTAAGGATCTTCACGAGGTTCCCGTAGACCCGACCGGTTTTCCCGCGGACGAGTTCCGCCACGTCGGGGTTCTTCTTCTGGGGCATGATGCTCGAGCCCGTCGTGTAGGCATCGGAGATCTCCACGAAGCCGAACTCGCCCGACGACCAGATGATGAGGTCTTCGCAGAAGCGGCTCAGGTGCATCATCAGAAGGCTCGAATCGAAGATGAACTCGGCCACGAAATCCCGGTCGGCAACGGCGTCCATGCTGTTGGCCGAGATCGATTTGAAGCCCAGCAGCCTCGCCGTGTACTTTCGGTCCAGGGGCAGGCTTGTGCCGGCAAGGGCAGCCGAGCCCAGGGGCATCACGTTGACCCTCTCCAGGCATTCTGCAAGCCTTGCCGCATCCCTCCCCAGCATTTCCCGGAAGGCGAGCAGGTAGTGCGACAGGAGCACCGGCTGCGCCTTCTGCATGTGGGTATAGCCGGGCATGATGGTGTCGATCTCCCGCCTGGCGAGGGCGACGAAGGTTTTCTGCAGCCCGGCAACGAGCTTCAGGATCCCGCCGATCTCGTCTCTCAGGTAGAGTCGCATGTCGAGGGATACCTGGTCGTTGCGGCTCCGGCCGGTATGGACTTTGCCGCCCGCGGAACCGATCCGCTCGATGAGGCCCCGCTCGACGGCCATGTGGATGTCCTCGTCGGTCTGCACGAACCGGAAGGCGCCCGAACCGATTTCCGTCCGGATTTCGGCCAGGGCCTCGAGGATCTTTCCGGCGTCGGCGGGAGGGATGATCCCCTGCTTCTCCAGCATCCGGCAGTGGGCAATGCTCCCCTCGACGTCGTGGTCATAGAGCCTCATGTCAAAGGGAAGCGACGCCGTGAATATCTCCACGAGCCGGTCCGTCTCCTCCGTGAACCGCCCGCTCCAAAGCTTTCTCCGTGTTTTTCCGCCCATGCAACACCAGTGTCTAGTGGCTAGTGGCCGGTGGCCAGTGAATAGTTCTTAAATCCCTCTTTCCCCCTTTTGTAAAGGGGGAAAGAGGGGGATTTTCTTGCCTTGAGGCTTGCGGCTTGTGCCTTGCGGCTCAACCCTTTTTCTTCCTGAGATAGGCCGCGATGCGCAGGCGCAGGGCATTGAGCCGGATGAAGCCCGTGGCGTCTTTCTGCTCATAGCCGCCGCTCTTCTCGAAGGAGGCGATGTCCTCGCTGTAGAGCGAGTTCGGCGATTTGCGGCCCACGACGATGCAGTTGCCCTTGTAGAGCTTCAGCCGCGCTGTGCCCGTCACGTTTTCCTGCGTGGAGTCGATGAACTGCTGCAGGGCCTTCATCTCGGGCGAATACCAGAACCCGTTGTAGACGAGCTGGGCGTACTTGGGGATCAGCCCGTCGCGCATGAACATCACCTCGCGGTCCATGGTGATCGTCTCGACGGCCCGGTGGGCGGCCCAGAGCACCGTCCCTCCGGGGGTCTCGTAGACGCCGCGGGACTTCATGCCCACGAAGCGGTTTTCCACCATGTCCACGCGCCCGATGCCGTTGGCGCCGGCGACCGTGTTGAGGTGATCGAGCAGTGTGGCCGGGCTCATCTTCTTGCCGTTCACCGCCACGGGGTTTCCTTTCTCGAAGTCGATCTCCACGTAGGTCGGCTTGTCGGGGGCCTTCTCGGGGGAGACCGAAATCGTGAAAATGTCCTCCGTCGGCTCGTTCCAGGGGTTCTCCAGGATGCCGCCCTCGTGGGAGATGTGCAGGGAGTTGCGGTCCGAGCTGTAGGGCTTGTCCTTCGACACGGGAAGGGGGATGTTGTGCTTGTCCGCGAAGTTGATCATGTCCTCCCGCGACGTGAAGGTCCACTTGTCGTCGCGCCAGGCGGCGATGATCCGGATGTCCGGGTCCAGGGCCATGTAGGTGAGCTCGAAGCGCACCTGGTCGTTCCCCTTGCCTGTGGCGCCGTGGCACACGGCATCGGCCTTCTCCCGGTGAGCGATCTCGATCTGCTTCTTGGCGATGAGCGGCCGGGCAATCGAGGTCCCCATCAGGTAGGTCCCCTCGTAGATGGCGTTGGCCCGCAGCATGGGGAACACGAAGTCCCGGGCAAACTCCTCCCGCAGGTCTTCTATGTAGCACTTGCTGGCCCCCGTTTTGATGGCCTTCTGCTCGAGGCCGTCCAGCTCCTCCTTCTGACCGACATCGGCCGCGAAGGCGATGACCTCGCATCCCTTGTATGCTTCCAGCAGCCATTGGATGATGACCGACGTATCCAGCCCGCCCGAATAGGCGACAACCACTTTTTTTACCTTGTTCGACACGGTTTGTTCCTCCTCTTCTTGATGAAGAAGGTGAGAGGGTGAGAGGGTAAGAAGTTTGGACAGGCTCCGGGCAAACCGAATGTTTCCTGATCCTCCAACCTTCTCACCTTCAAACCCTCTTACCCTCTGCCATCAGTAAAACAGCATGATCGTTTTCATGTCAACCACATCACTTGCCCATTAATATTTCCAGTATGGCTTTCTGCACGTGGAGCCTGTTCTCCGCCTCGTCCCAGACCACGGACCGGGGCCCGTCGAGGACCTCCGCGGAGATCTCCTCGCCGCGATGCGCCGGCAGGCAGTGCATGACGATGGCATCGGGCTTTGCGTGCTGCACCAGTTTCCGGTTCACCTGGTATCCTTCGAAGATCTTCGCGCGTGCCTCCTGCTCGGCCTCCTGGCCCATGCTGGCCCAGACGTCGGTGTAGACCACGTCGGCATTCTTCACGGCCTGGACGGGGTTCCGGAAAAGCGAGATCCCCCTGGACGCTTTCTTCTTCCCCCTCTCCAGGATGCGGGAGTCGGGGTCGTAACCCTTCGGGCAGGCCAGCGTGAGCTTGAAGGGAAGCTTTGCCGCCGCATCGATCCAGGAGTTCGCCATGTTGTTCCCGTCGCCCACGTAGGCGATCTTGAGACCCTCGTACGTTCCCTTCTTCTCGACGATGGTGAACAGGTCGCTCACGATCTGGCAGGGGTGCATGAGATCCGTCAGGCCGTTGATGATCGGAATCGTTGCATGCCGGGCAAACTCCTCGACGGACTCCTGGGCGAAGGTCCGGATCATGACGGCATCGAGGTAGCGCGAGACGATCCTCGCCGTATCTGCGATGGTCTCGCCCCGTCCCAGCTGCGTGTCGCGGCTGTTGAGGTAGATGGCGAGCCCGCCCAGCTGATACATCCCGGCCTCGAAGGAAAGCCGCGTTCGCGTCGAGGACTTGTCGAATATCATCCCCAGCGTCTTGCCGGCCAGGGGCTGGTAGATGATCCCGTCCTTCAGCATCGCCTTGAGGGTAGCCGCATGGCTGAAGATCCGGTCGAAATCCCTCCTCGTCAGATCGTAGACACTCAGAAAATCTTTTTTCAACGCTCCATCACCTCATCGAGAACTTTCACCAGCCGGTCCACATCCTGCCTCGTGACGACCAGAGGCGGCACCATCCGGAGGATGTGATCAAACGTACAGTTTATGAGAACCCCCCGCTCGAGGCAGGCCTTCACGATGGAACTGCCCTCGACGGTGAGGTCCAGGCCGACCAGGAGCCCCTTGCCGCGCACATCCTGGACGACGGGGTGATCCTTCCTCAGCGACCAGAGCCGCTCCTGCAGGTATTCGCCCATCTTCCGGCAGTTCTCCAAAAATCCCTCCGCCAGGATCGCCTCCAGGGTCGCGATCGCCGCTGCCATGGCAAGAGGGTTCCCGCCGAAGGTGGAGGCGTGGGTTCCCGGGCCGAAGCTGGCCGCGACCTTTTCCGTCGCGGCAAGAGCCCCCGCGGGAACGCCGTTCCCCAGGGCCTTGGCCAGCGTCATGATGTCGGGTGTGACGCCGTAGTGTTCGTAGCCGAAGAGCTTGCCGGTCCGGCCCATGCCCGTCTGCACCTCGTCGAGGATCATGAGGATGCCCTTGCGGTCGCAGAGTTCCCGGACGGCCCTCAGGTAGCCTTCGTCGGGCACCCGCACGCCGCCCTCACCCTGGATGGGCTCGAGCAGGACGGCGCAGGTCTTCTTCGAAACGGCTTTCTCGAGAGCCTTCACGTCGTCGAAGGGAACGTAGCGGAACCCCTCAGGCAGCGGGGAAAAGCCCACGTGGAACTTCTCCTGGCCCGTGGCCGTGATCGCCGCAAGCGTCCTGCCGTGGAAGGACCCTTTCATGGTGAGGATCTCGTAGCGCCCGTTCAGGTTGTCGTGGCCGTATTTGCGCGCCAGCTTGATGGCGGCCTCGTTGGCCTCGGCCCCGCTGTTGCAAAAGAACACCCGGTCGGCGAAGGAGTTCTCCACCAGCATCCCGGCAAACCGGATCTGGGGCTCCGTGTAGTAGAGGTTGGAGACGTGCATCAGGGTGCCGGCCTGCTTCCGGATCGCCTCGACCACCCCCGGGTGCGAGTGCCCCAGGCTGCAGACGGCGATCCCCGCGACGAAGTCGACGTACTCTTTCCCCTCGGTGTCCCAGAGGTGCGCGCCCTCGCCCCGCACGAAGACAACGGGCTGGCGCCTGTAGGTCCCGATGATGTTTTTCTCGGACGATGCGATCAACTCTTCTTTGTTCATCTCTTTGGTTCCGTGCCTTGTGGCTCTTTGCCTTGGCGAATTTGGTCATTGCGAGGAACGAAGTGACGAAGCAATCTAAAATATCTCAATCGTGGATTGCCACGCCTCGGAAAATCCACCCTCACCCCAACCCTCTCCCCTCAAGGGAGAGGGAGATTATGGAAAAGTTTTGCTAGAGGCTCGGCTCGCAATGACTCTTTTTCTATTTTCTGATCCCGACGCCCGAAGCCGGAATCCCGAATCCCTCTTTTTGTTCACTCAGACACTTAGACACTCAGGCACTCAGACACTTCTTCTCTGTCCCTACAAAACGATCTCCGTGCCGACCCCCTGGTCCGTAAACACTTCGAGGAGCATGGCATGTTTTTTCCGGCCGTCGATGATGTGCGCCTTGTGGACTCCGCCGCGCAGGGCCTTGAGGCAGCACTTCACCTTGGGATACATGCCGCCGGCGATGGTCCCGTCGTCGATCATCTGGAGGGCCCGGCTGTTGTCCATCGTGTTGATGAGCTGTTTCCGGCCGTCCCAGACGCCCTCCACATCCGTGAGAAGGACGAGCTTCTCGGCCTTGAGGGCCGCCGCCACCTCGCCGGCCACGATGTCGGCGTTGATGTTGTAGGTCTCGCCGTTATCGCCTGCGCCGGTCGGTGCGATGACGGGGATGAAGCCGTCCTTCACAAGCGACATGATAAGGTCGGCGTTGATCTCCTTCACCTTGCCCACGAGCCCGATGTCGATGATCTCCGTCGGGATGTCCTTCTGCTTCTCCTCGTTGAGGTAGTACTTCTCGGCGCGGGTCAGGTTCCCGTCCTTGCCGGAGAGCCCGACGGCCTTGCCGCCGTTGCGGTTGATGAGGCCCACGATCTCCTTGTTCACGGAGCCCACGAGGACCATCTCGACGATGTTCATGGTCTCCTCGTCGGTGACCCGCATGCCCTGGATGAACTGCGATTCCTTCCCGAGCTTCTTCAGGACGGCTCCGATCTGGGGCCCGCCGCCGTGGACGACAACGGGGTTGATCCCGATGTACTTCATCATGACGATGTCCATGGCAAAGAGCTTCTTGAGCTCGTCATCCACCATGGCGTGGCCGCCGTACTTGACGACGATCGTCTTGTTGTAGAACCGGCGGATGTAAGGCAGCGCCTCGAGAAGAATCTCCGCCCGCTCCTGGGCACCCAACAGCTTATCGGCCATCTCTTGACTCCTGACAGCAATCAGATTTCTATTCCGCTTATGCCTCAGCAACCGGTTGAAGCCTACAGCCTACAGCCAACAGCCTACAGCACGAATCGTCTTTGGCTGCCGGCTGTCGACTGTCGGCTGTCGGCTTTCTCGCTATAGGATGTAACGACTCAGATCCTCGTCCTCGACGATATTCTCGAGCTTGTCTCTCACGTAGGCCGCATCGATGACGACTTCCCTTTTTTTCATCTCCGGCGCATCAAAGGAGATCTCCTCGAGCAGCGTCTCCATGATCGTGTAGAGTCGCCGGGCGCCGATGTTCTCGGTGCGCTCGTTGACGACGGTGGCCACCTCGGCGATCTCGGCGATGGCATCCTCTGTGTACTCGATCGTCACCTCTTCCGTGGCCAGCATCTCGATGTATTGCTTCACCAGGGCGTTGGAGGGCTCCGTGAGGATCCGGACAAAGTCCTCTTTCGTGAGCGAGTCGAGCTCGACCCGGATCGGGAAGCGGCCCTGCAGCTCCGGGATCAGGTCCGAAGGCTTCGTCGTGCTGAAGGCCCCGGCGGCGATGAAGAGGATGTGGTCCGTCTTCACCATGCCGTATTTCGTATTGACCGTCGAGCCCTCCACGATGGGCAGCAGATCGCGCTGGACGCCTTCCCGGGACACGTCCGGCCCGTGCGCGGTGTTGCTCCCCACGATCTTGTCGATCTCATCGAGGAAAATGATCCCCGACTGCTCGACACGGGTGAGGGCTCCCCGGATCACCTTGTCCATGTCGATCAGGCGCTGCACCTCCTCGTCCTCGAGGATCGTGAGCGCCTCGGGGATGCTCACGCGGCGCCGCTTTTTCTTCTGCGGAAAGATGTTCCCGAACATCTCCTTGATGTTGAGACCCAGGTCCTCGACACCGGAAGACGAGAAAACCTCGATCATGGGGCCTCCCGCCTTTTCGGTGATCTCCAGGTTGACGACGCGGTTGTCGAGCTTTCCTTCGCGAAGCATCTGGCGGAGCTTCTCGCGGGTGTCCGCGGAGCCCGCCTCGCCCTGATCCGCCGTTGTCTCCGTCCCGTCGGGGCTCCGGATCTCGGCCCGCTTCATGGGAAGCAGCAGATCCAGGACGCGATCTTCGGCCATTTCTTTCGCCTTGGCCCGGACGTTGCCCATCTCCTCCTGCTTGAGCAGGCTCACGGCGATCTCCATGAGGTCGCGGATCATGGAATCCACGTCGCGCCCCACATAGCCCACTTCCGTGAACTTCGATGCCTCGATCTTGAGGAAGGGCGAGTTGTCCAGCTTGGCGAGCCTCCGGGCAATCTCCGTCTTGCCCACGCCCGTGGGGCCGATCATGATGATGTTCTTCGGGGCGATCTCGTCGCGCAGGTCGGCCCGGACGTTCTGGCGCCTCCAGCGGTTTCGCAGCGCGATGGCCACAGCCCGCTTGGCGTCGCCCTGGCCGACGATGTATTTGTCCAGCTCGGAGACGATTTTTTTCGGGGTCAGTTCGATTGCAGACATATCCTTATTTTTCCCCAGGTAGAGTTCATCATTCCGCATCAAGTCCAACGAAGATCGGAAGAGCGGAAGTGAGGAAGCGCGGATAAGAAAATAAATGAATCCTGCATCCACTCCGCTCTTCTGCTCTTCCTAACTTCCTCACTTCACACGCAAATGCGGAAAGCATTGCATAAGGTCGCTGAGGCCACAAGCCGTTACCGCTTACCTTTGTTTTACGGTCCGGTTCGGGCTCTTCGTCCGAAGTGAGATCGATCTCCTCGATCGTGATCCGGTCGTTCGTGTAGACACACAACTCCGAGGCGATCCGCATGGACTCCCGGGCGATCTCGGCCGCATCGAGATCGGAGTGCTTCACAAGGGCACGCGCCGCCGCCTGGGCGTAAGGACCGCCGGAGCCGATGGCAGCCACGTTGTCGTCGGACTCGATCACGTCGCCGTTTCCCGAGATGATGAGGAAGTCTTCCCTGCTGACGGCGATCATGAGGGCCTCCAGGTGCCTGAGCACCCGGTCCGTGCGCCAGTCCTTTGTCAGCTCCACGGCTGCCCGCAGAAGGTTGCCGTTGTACTGCTCGAGCTTCTGGTCGAAGCGGTCGAAGAGCGTGAAGGCGTCCGCCGTGGCGCCGGCAAAACCGACGATGACCCGGTTGTGGAAGAGACGGCGGACCTTGCGCGCGCTGTGCTTGATGATCGTCTGGTCGAAGGTCACCTGCCCGTCGCCGGCCACGACAACCTTGTCCTTGTGCTTCAGTGCGATGATGGTTGTACCGTGAAACTTCATGTCCATTCGGTGCCCTCTGCTCGTTTGTGCCGATTCACTTCATTTCAGCCTGAAGCCATAAGGCTTTTCGTCTATCCCGTCTATGCAGTCTGAAAGCGGGTATCGGGGCTCGGGTATAGGCAAGGAAGCAGATTTCGTTTATAAAAAAGCTCTTTCGTACCTTCGGACCCTATACCCTATACCCTGTACCCTGTACCCTATCCCTTCGCTTTCGGGTGCGCCTGATCGTAGATTTCCATCAGTTTCGCCACGCTCACCGACGTGTACTTCTGTGTCGTCGAGAGGTTTGCGTGGCCGAGCAGCTCCTGGATCGCCCTCAGATCCGCCCCCGCGTCGAGCAGGTGCGTCGCGAAGCTGTGCCGAAGCGTGTGGGGGCTCACCTTCTTGCTGATCCCGCTTTGTAAGACATACTGGTCGACGATCCGGGCCACGCTCCGCGGCGTGATCCTCCTGCCGCTGCGGCTCAGGAAGAGGGGCGGGTTTGCCTCGCTTCCCTGCTGCTTCTGAAGGAACTCACTCCTTCCTGCCAGGTATTCCTGCACGGACCGCAGGGCCTGTTCGCCCACCGGAACAATGCGCTCTTTTTTTCCCTTCCCGCGGACCTTCACAAGGCTCTGGCCAAAGTCGATGTCGCCCAGGTTGAGCCCCGTCAGTTCGCTCACCCGCATGCCCGAGGAATAAAAAAGCTCGAGCATGGCCCGGTCCCGGCTGCCCACGGCATCATCGGAGAACTTCAGGTTCAAAAGCGAAAACATCTCCTCCACCAGCAGAAAGGTGGGGAGATATTTATCCGCCTTCGGGGCCTGGACCATCTCGGCCGGGTTCACCCGGACTCTGCCTTCCCGAAGGAGGTAGTTGAAAAAGGTGCGAAGGGCGGCGATCTTTCTCACGATCGTCACCTTCCGGACCTTCCGGCGGTACAGCGAGCTGAGGAATGACCGGACGGCCACGTGGTCGATGGCCTCGAGCTGCCCACGCTCCAGCGCATCCGGGGGAATCAGGCCGTTTTCCTCCAGATACTGCCGGAACTGCCGGACGTCCGCCAGGTAGCTGCGCAGTGTGTGGGGGCTCAGGTTCCTTTCCGTCGCCAGGTGGATCCCGAATGACTCGATGGCCTTCTCCATTGCTCCTGTCCTGCCGGCTGTATACCGGTGGCATACCCTCGATATCCTTGCGTTCATCCGAGGATATCAAGCCTGCGAAGATCGGAAGAGCGGAAGCGAGGAAGAGCGGCTAAGAAAAGAAATGAATTCTGCATCCACTCCGATCTTCTGCTCTTCATAACTTCCTATCTTCGAAATCCAGCGTGGTTATCCCGCCCTCGAACGCTTACGCAGGGCTTGACGCTGTCTCTATACCAGCCGCCAATAAAAATAGCCACGAAAACGCACAAAAAAGTCCATAAAAATTACATTTATGACTACTTTATGCGTTTCAGTGGCAAACAGGTCGTTTCGATCATGTGCAGCGTCGGATCCCGGCGAAGTAACAGCACCAGGCGTTCGCGAAGTTGTTGTCGAAGACGCGAATGAGGCCGTCCTTGAAAACGATCTTCACATAAGAGCTCCCGCCGAGCACGAGGGAGTTTCGTTCCTCCACCACTTCACCCGTGCCCCAGTGGGGGTAGCGGAGGTGGACGACCTTATCCCCCATTTTCAGATAGATGCGTCGTGTCTCTTCCACCTCGGGGCCTCTTCGGGATGTGACCGCATCGTCACATCTTGTACTTCCCGAAATCCTCTTCGGGAAGGTTTTCCAGAAATTCCTTGAGCTCTTCCGTTTTCTTCTTGTCGAGCTCGTCCACCTTCTTGGCGAAGTCGATGTTGCGGGACTTCTCGATGACCTTCTCGTCGATGAAGATCGGGCAGTTGACCCTCAGGGCCAGCGCGATGGCGTCGCTCGGCCTCGAGTCGACGATGAGGGTGTCGCCGTTTCGCTTCAGGTGGATGCAGGCAAAGAAGGTGTTGTTCCTCAGATCGATGATCTCGATCCGGTTGACCTTCGCCTCGAGGATCTTGAGAAGGTCCCGCATCAGGTCGTGAGTCATGGGCCTCGAGAAGCTGATCTTCTCGAGCTCCGTGGCAATGGCGCTCGCTTCGAAGAGGCCGATCCAGATGGGCACCGCCCGCTTTCCCTCCAGATCCTTCAGGATCACGATGGGGGTGTTGGTCAGCGGGTCGATGGTCAGACCGGACACCTTCATTTCCACAAACATCTACGAATACCTCCGGTTCAATCCAGCATCTCACCGCGAAGAGAATGCAAAAAGGCTTCCACGATCCGAACCCGAACGGTTTTCCCGACGAGATCCCTGCGGCCTGTGAAGTTCACGATCTTGTTCGATCTCGTGCGGCCCATCACGTCCCGGGAGGTTTTGCGGCTCGTACCCTCCACGAGGACCTCCACGGTCCTGCCGACCAGGGTGTCGTTTTTCTCCTGGGTGTGCCGGTCCTGGAGGGCCTGGAGCTCGATGAGCCGTTTCCGTTTCTCGTCGGGATTTACCTTCCCGTCGAACCCGACAGCCGCCGTTCCCTTTCTCTCGGAATACTGGAATGAGAATAAGGTATCAAACCTAACTTTTACCATGAGGTCAAGCGTTTTCTGGTAGTCCTGCTCCGTCTCTCCGGGGAAACCCACGATGATGTCCGAGCTGATGGCGATCTCCGGGCAGGCCTCTCTCAACTTGCGCACCCGCTCGAGGTAATCGGCGCTTGTGTAGCGGCGATTCATCCTGGCGAGCACGGCATCGGAGCCCGACTGGACGGGCAGATGGATACTCCCGCAAAGGGCCTTCACGTCGCGGAAGCAGTCGATGATGTCATCGGTCAGGTCCTTGGGGTGAGAGGTGGTGAAACGGATGCGCTCGATCCCCTCGATCTCCCCGATGGCCCGGAGAAGTTCTGAAAAGCTGTGGCCGTTGCCGAGGCTCTTCCCGTAGGAATTCACGTTCTGCCCGAGCAGCGTCACCTCCTTGACGCCGTGGGCGGCCAGAGCCCTCACCTCGGCCAGGATGTCGTGGAATTTCCGGCTCTCCTCACGGCCGCGCAGGTACGGCACCACGCAGAAGGCGCAATAGTTGTCGCAGCCCTGCATGATCGTGACAAAGGCGCTCACGGATCCCTTTTCGGGCAGGGCCAGGATCCCGATGGAGGGCACGGTCTCCCCGAAGCCCGTCTCCGCGACGGGCCGGCCCGTTTTCTCGACCCGTGAGATCAATTCGGGAAGGCGGTGGATGTTGTGGGTCCCGAAGACGAGGTCCAGCCAGGGGATCTTGTCGAGGAGGCGCTCCCCCTGCTGCTGGGCGACACAGCCGCAGACCCCGATGATCAGGTGCGGTTTTGCCTTCCTGAGGGGCTTGTACCGGCCGAGTTCGCTGTAGACCTTCTGCTCTGCCTTGTCGCGGATGCTGCAGGTGTTGACGATGATGAGGTCGGCGTCCTTCGCGCTGTCCGTCCTCTCGTAGCCCGACCCCTTGAGGTGTTCCGTCAGCTGCTCCGAGTCGTGGACGTTCATCTGGCAGCCGAAGGTCCGAATGAACAGTTTTTTTGTCGCCAAGATTCCTCTTCCGATTCCAATGGGTTGCCTGGCTCTTTTTTATTACAGCCCCCGCCCGGGAGTCAATCTTATTCTGGCCGCGCACCGGAGGACCCCCTTCTGGCACACCCTTTGCTGACTGAACGGATAAGTGCCAATCAGGTGTCAACAAGCACAACCGTCAGTCTGCCCAGGAGGTTTTATGAGGAACGTTAAAATTCTGATCGCCGTGATCGCGGCATTTCTGCTTGTCGTTCCGGCGGCCCTCGCCCAGGTCAAGCCGCCCGTCCCGAATGTGGCGGGGATGCCCCTGAACACTGCCCAGAAGGCCCTGGTCTCGGCCGGCTTCAACGCCGTCGTGACCCAGGAAAACGTAGCGGACCCGAACAAAAACAATATCGTTCTGAGGCAGCAGGTCCCCCCCGGCACAACCCTCGCCAGGGGCTCCAGCGTCCCCGTCGTCGTGGGCCGGTACACGGCGCCGGTCAAGCAGCCCGTCCCGAATGTCGTCGGGATGAAACTGGGCGAGGCCCAGGCCGCCCTGTCCAAGGCGAAGCTCAACGCTTCTGTAGTCCGTGAAAACACTGCAGACCCCGGCAAGAACCAAGTCGTCCTGAAGCAGCTGGCAGCCCCGGGGACGTCGATGGCGCCCGGTTCGTCGGTGCCCATCGTCGTGGGCGTTCACACGGCGCCCGCACAGGTGAAGGTGCCCTACGTCACGGGCAAACCGCTGGCCGAGGCCCAGAAAATCCTCGTCGCAAACAAGCTCAACGCCCAGGTCACCATGCAGCCGGTCGATCAGCCGCAGCGAAACGGCGTGGTCATCGGCCAGAAAGTCGCCGTCGGCACGCCCCTGGCGCCGGGCTCCATGGTTCCCGTCATCGTCGGCCAGTACACGCCGCCGGCCCGGGTGAACGTGCCGAACGTCACGGGCAAGCCGCTGGCCGAGGCGCAGAAAATCCTCGTCGACAACAAGCTCAACGCCCAGGTCACCCACCAGCCCGTTGCGAATCCGAATCAAAACGGCGTGGTCCTGGGTCAGAAAGTCATGGTCGGCACTCCCCTCGCGCCGGGCTCGATGGTGCCCGTCATCGTGGGCCAGTACACGGCGCCGACCACGATGCCCGTACCGAACGTCACGGGTAAGCCGCTGGCGGAGGCCCAGAAAATCCTCGCCGCAAACAAGCTCAACGCCGTCGTCAGCCAGGAGAAGGTAACGGACAAAAGCAAGGGCAATATCGTACTGAAGCAGCAAGTCGCCCCCGGCACCGCACTGGCCCCGGGCAAGCAGGTGCCCCTGGTCGTCGGCCGTTACGAGGAGCCTGCCAGGGTCCCGAACGTGGTGGGAATGAGCCCGGCACAGGCCCAAAGCGCCCTGCTGCAGGCAAAGCTCAATCCCTCCTTTTCCTACCGGACGGTGAACGACATGCAGAGAAACAACAAGGTCCTCGAGCAGAGTGTCAGCGCCGGCACGGCCGTTGCGCCGGGCTCTCCGGTACAGGTCGTCGTGGGACGGTTCAAGACAACGGCCGAGACGGTACGGGAGATCCAGAACAGACAGCAATCGAACCTGAACCAACCCATCCCGCCGGACAGCAAGTAAAGGCGGTTTCCCCAGGCAGAAGCCACGGGGGCAGCCCAAACGGCTGCCCCCGTCTTTTTGCCGGACCTGCGACAGGCACCGCGAGTGTCCCTGCCCGACACGAACAGGCGGATCCCTCTCATCCTTTCTTCGTAGGTTTTTCTAATACCCGGATTAGAAAAAAATCATACTTGCCTTTCCTCCGATGGGCTTTTACTCTGTTTGCAGGGACACCCCGGTGCCAACCACGCAAGGCCCGAAGGGCTGGGACGGGCCCATCTAACGCTTGAGGAGGCGACATGAAAAGACGATCCGCTCTCCGCCTTGGTCTCTTGATCCTCTTCCTGGGTCTGGTTTTCATCCTGTTGCCCCGCCAAAACGCGCCCGTCGCATCGAACGGGGGAGCCGCGTTTGTTACCTCGTGGGGCTCCGACGTCACGAGCAACGGCAAATTCAACAAGCCCCTGGGCGTCGCCGTCGATGCCGGCGGAAACATTTACGTGGCCGATACAAACAACCATCGGATCCAGAAGTTCAACTCCTCGGGCACCTTTGTGACATCCTGGGGCAGTTATGGCTCGGCAGACGGCCAGTTCAATCTGCCCTCCGACGTCAGCGTGGATCTGCTGGGAAGAGTCTACGTGGCCGACACGGGCAACCACCGGATACAGAAATTCACTTCCACGGGCGTGTTTCTCCTCAAGTGGGGCTCGCAGGGCAACGTCACAGGACAGTTCAACTCGCCGTCGGCGCTCGCTGCGGATCGTTCGGACGACATTTTCGTGGCCGACACGGGCAACAACCGCATCCAGAAGTTCGACTCCTCGGGCGGCTTCATCTTCGCCTGGGGCACTGCCGGGGCCGGCAACGGCCAGTTCAGCGGCCCCCTGGGGATCGCGACGGACCTGGCGGGAGACGTCTACGTGGCCGACACGGGCAACCACCGCATCCAGAAGTTCAGCACAGCGGGCATCTTCATCTTCGCATGGGGCTCATCGGGAACGGTAAACGGCCGATTCGACGCACCCGCGGCGGTGGACACGGACAATGCAGGCAATGTTTATGTCGCCGATGCCCTCAACAACCGGGTCCAGAAGTTCCTCGTCGCGGGCACATCGGCAGCCTATGTGACCCAGTGGGGGACGCCCGGCCCTGCAGCCCAGCAGTTCAACGCCCCCCAGGGACTGGCGGTGAGCACAAACGGCACCCTCGTCTACGTCGCCGACACGAACAACTGCCGCATCCAGCAGTACGATGACGCGGGAACGTGGGTCGCGCAATGGGGTTCCCTCCTGGTGGGATACGGTGACTTGTCGAGCCCCAGGGATGTCTATGTCGATCCGTCGGGAAACGTCTCCGTGGCGGACAGCGGCAATGACCGCATCCAGCAATTCACTTCGACGGGCACCTTCATCGTCACTTGGGGCTCCCCGGGAACCGCCGCCGCACAGTTCAACACGCCCTCGGGGCTCTCCGCGGACTCCAGCGGTTATCTCTATGTTGCCGATACGGGCAATCACCGGATTCAAAAGTTCACGTCATCGAATCTCTTCGACAGCACGTGGGGCTCCCAGGGAACGGGAAACGGGCAATTCGAAGGCCCGCTGGGCATCGCCCTGGACTCCGGCAACAACGTCTACGTGGCGGACACGGGAAACAACCGGATTCAGAGATTCAACTCGACGGGCGGTTTTCTCCTCGAGTGGGGATCCCCCGGTGCAGGAAACGGCCAGTTCAATTCGCCGTCTGCCGTGGCAGTGGACAGCGCTGGGGCTGTCTATGTGGCGGACACGGGCAATCACCGCATCCAGAGGTTCACCTCCCTGGGTGTTTTTGCCGACACCTTCGGTTCGCAGGGTACGGGCGACGGGCAGTTCGACAGCCCGTCCGGGATTGCCATCGACTCAAACGGTTTTCTCTACGTGGCCGACACGGGAAACCACCGCATCCAGAAATTCACGCCGACGGGCTTTTTCATCACCCAATGGGGCTCCTACGGGTCCGGCAGCATCCAGTTCGACGGGCCAAGGGGCCTCGCCTTCAGCCCCAACAGCAACCTCTACATCGCCGACACGGGCAACCACCGCGTGCAGGTGTTCACTCCCGGCAGCGTCCCGGGCGATACGAACGTAGCGGTGGTCAGCTGCTTCATCGCCACGGCAGCCTACGGCTCCTACTTGGACCCGCACGTCCAGATCCTCAGGGACTTCAGGGACCGGGTGCTTGCACCGAGTCCGGCAGGCAGGGTCTTCCTGGATCTCTATACCGCATGGTCGCCGCCCATCGCCCGGTTCATCGCACAACACGAAGGACTGCGAACGGCTGTGAGATGGGCGCTCACACCGGTCGTCTATCTGATCCAGTATCCCTTGCTCCTGGGATTCCTGCTCGTCCCGGCCATCGGCCTGGCCGTCGGGAGACGGCGGCATGAGAGGAAGCGGGTAGCGGGTAGCGGGTAGCGGGTCAGGCCGCTTCGCGGCCAACTTCAGCAACTGGGTTGATCGTAAATCGTCATTGCGAGTGCAGCAACGCAATCATAGTTGCAAGAATCATCGCAAAGATCTCAGACGTGGATCGCCACGCCTGTTAATACCCAATACCTTAATCTTCCTCTCCCCATCGAGGGAGAGGACCGAGGTGAGGGGACTGATCCCGTACCTTTTTCACCCTCACCCCAACCCTCTCCCTCAAGGGAGAGGGAGATTATGGAAGGGGTTCGCTAGAGGCTCGGCTCGCGATGACCCTCTTTCTTATGTCTTCACCCAGACACTTAGACACTCAAACACTCAGACACTTTTTCGTCCCTACCCCCTCGTCCCTGGTCCCTGAGCAAGAAACTCTTTGCCCCCCTGCACCCCTTTCTGCTACATCATCATAAAATCCCTCCGAGAGGTTCGCCATGCATCACACCGGCACGTCCGAGAAGCGGGTTCATCGGATCCTTGTCCTCTCCCTGTCCTTTTTGATCCTGATTGCACTCATCCCTGCCCTTGCCCGTGAGGTTCAGGCAGATGCGCAGATCGAGCACTTCTCCCCCCAGGGCACCGTCAAGGAAATCCGGCAGGTGACGGCGCGCTTCCCGGAGCCCATGGTCTCCTTCGGCGACACGCGGCTTGCCGACCCCTTCGACATCCGCTGCGCCGAGAAAGGCCAGGGTCGCTGGGTCGACGCCCGGACGTGGTCCTATGACTTCGAGCGGAACCTGCCCGGAGGGGTTGCCTGCAGCTTCACCCTGAAGAACGGCGTCAAGACGCTCGCGGGGACCCCCGTGTCGGCCGATGGCGCCTTCTCCTTCTCCACGGGCGGCCCGTCCATCCTCCAGTCCAGACCCTACGAGGGGACCGTTGACGAGAAGCAGATCTTTGTCCTCACCCTGGACGCCGAACCTGTGCAGGAGACAATTCTGAAAAACGTCTGGTTCTCCGTGAGCGGCATCGGCGAGCGCGTGGGCGTGACGATGGTTTCGGGACAGGAACGGGAGCAGGTGCTCAAGGCCCTGCGCTACCGGAAGGACGAGGGAAACGTCGTGACCCTCCGGGCGAAACAGGCCTTCCCGCCCTCGGCGAAGCTCCGGCTTGTCTGGGGCAAGGGAATTGCCGCCAAGAGCGGTGTGGTGACGGAGGAGGACCAGGTCCTCGAGTTCCAGGCCCGGGCCCCTTTCCGTGCGGAGTTCTCCTGCCCGCGTGAGAAGAAGGGGGGCGCCTGCATCCCCGTGCTGCCCATGCGCCTGACCTTCTCGGCTCCGGTGCCCTGGAGCCTGGCCAGGGACATCACCCTCCGGAGCGAAAACGGCAAGGTGTGGAAGCCGAAGACGACGGACGATGAGAGCCGAACGCACACCCAGGCGATTACCTTCACGGGACCTTTCCCCGAGAAGGCCACCTTCTCGATCGAGATGCCGAAGGGGATGAAGGATGACGCGGGGCGGCCCCTGGCCAATGCCAACCGGTTCCCGCTCGCGGTGAAGACGGAGAGCTACCCCCCGCTTGCGAAGTTCGCAGCCCGCTTCGGGATCCTCGAGGCGGCAAGCCCGCTTCTGCCCGTGACGGTGCGAAACATCGAGGCGGATTTGAGGAACCACCTGCTCGCCGTCGAGGGCGAGGCCGAGGAGATCCTCCCGGAGGCCCCGGCCGGCGATGACAGGCAGGCACAAACTGGAACTGCCGGGAAGACGCCCGCCATCACCCAGCAGGTGAAGGGCAAGGTCCGGACAATAAGCCTTGACCGGGAGGAGCGGGTCATCCACTGGCTGCGAAACATCGCAGCAGCGACCCGCGAGAATTCCGTCTTCACGGGGCAGGCGGGCGGCAAGGAATTCAGTCTGCCGGCACCGGGTGGCGGAAAGGCCTTCGAGGTCATCGGCATCCCTCTCGGGAAACCCGGCTTCTACGTCGTGGAGCTCGAGAGCCGCATCCTGGGCTCCCACCTCCTGGGAAAGCCCGCCCCCCTGTACGTGCCGACGACGGCCCTCGTGACCAACCTCGCGGCCCATTTCAAATGGGGCCGCGAGTCCTCGCTCGTCTGGGTCACGGCCCTTGACTCGGGAAGTTCCGTTGCCGGCGCCGGCATCTCCATCCGGGACTGCAGCGGCAAACGCATCTGGCAGGGCAAGACGGACGCGCAGGGTGTCGCCCTGATCCAGGGAACCCTCCCCTCCCAGGACAAACAGGCCCGCTGCAACTGGCACGTCAACTACCATGAGGCCACGGGCATGCTGGGCGGCATGAGCTCCGGCCTCTTCGTCTTCGCCCGGTCGGGCAACGATGCGACCTTCACCCACTCGAGCTGGGAGGACGGCATCGAGACCTGGCGCTTCCAGCTCCCCGAGGCCGACTATCGCGGTCTCGACGACGTGGCCGCCCACACGATCCTGGACCGGACGCTTCTGCGGGCGGGCGAGACGGTCCACATGAAGCACATCCTGCGCATCCCCACGACGGCCGGGTTCACCCTGCCCCATGACAAGGCGCGATACGACGAAGCGGTGATCCGCCATGACGGGAGCGGGCAGGAATACCGGATGCCGGTTTCCTGGAAAGACAACGGCAGCGCCGCGACGGACTGGAAGATCCCCGAGGGGGCGCGGCTCGGCACCTATGAGGTGAGCCTCGCGCGCAAGGGGGATAAAAAAGGAGCGGCAACGCTGAGCACCGGCTCCTTCCAGGTGGAGGAGTTCCGCATCCCGCTGATGACGGCGCTCGTCCAGGGGCCCGCCGAGGCGCCCGTGCAGCCCGGCGAGGTCGGCGTCGATCTCTCCGTATCCTACTTCTCGGGCGGAGGCGCGGGGAGGCTCCCGGTGAAGCTGCGCGGCGAGATCCGTCCGCGAACGGTCGCCTTCAGGGGCTATGACGAGTACACCTTTACGGGCGAGCGCCTGAAGGAAGGCACCCGGAAGTTCTCTCCGGAGGATGAACTCGGCATCGACGAGGAAGCGATGCCGGGCCGCGGGAAGCCCCGCCGGCTCCCCACGCAGGCGTTGAGACTCGACGATGCGGGGGCGGCACGCACAAAATTCGTCAAGCTCCCCAGGATCGACACGCCGAAGTCTCTGCACGCCGAGCTCGAGTACCGCGACCCCAACGGCGAGGTCCAGACGGCGGCAGCCGACATCCCGCTTGCCTCCTCGAAGCGTGCCGTGGGCCTGAAGCCCGACTCCTGGGCCGCCTCGGCCGAGGCGCTGCGCTACCGCGTCGTCGTCCTCGATCTTGCCGGCAACCCTGTTGCCGACAGCGAGGTCTCCGTGGATCTCTACCAGCGCAAGACCTATTCGCACCGCAGGCGGATCGCCGGCGGGTTCTACTCCTACGAGAACCTGACCGAAACCAAGCGCGTCGCCGTTCCCTGCAAGACGAAATCGGACGACGCCGGGATGGCGACCTGCGAGGCCGGCGCTCACTGCAAGGGCAGGACGGACGCCTCGGGGACCCTGCTCTGCGAGGCCCCCTCGCCCGTCTCGGGCAACATCATTCTCCAGGCCGAAGCGAAAGACGAGGACGGAAACGCAGCACTCGCCAACTTCAACCTCTGGGTGGCCGGCAAGGACGAATGGTGGTTCGAGGCCCGCAACGACGACCGCATCGACGTGATCCCCGAAAAGAAGCGCTACGAGCCCGGCGAGAAGGCCCGCCTCCAGGTCCGGATGCCCTTCCGGGAGGCGACGGCCCTCGTCACGGTGGAGCGCGAGGGGATCCTGGACGTTTTCATCCAGAAGCTCTCGGGCAAGAGCCCCGTCGTGGAGATCCCCGTGAAGCGAAATTACGCGCCCAACGCCTTCGTCTCGGTTCTTGCCGTCAGGGGCCGGACCGCCGAAGCGGCACCCACGGCGACTTTTGACCCCGCAAAGCCGGCCTACAAGCTTGGCATCAGCGAGATCCGCGTGGGCTGGAAGGCCCACGAGCTTGCCGTGGAGGTCATCCCCGACAAACCGGTCTACCGGGTGCGCCAGGAAGCGGATGTCACCTTCAAGGTCCGCAGGGCCGACGGGCAGAAGCTGCCGGAGGGGACGGAGCTGGCCGTGGCCGCCGTGGACAAGGGGCTTCTCGCCCTGCGGCCCAACGGGAGTTGGAGGCTCCTCGAGTCGATGATGCGCCAGCGCCCCTACGAGATCTTCACCTCGACGGCGCAGATGATGGTCATCGGCAAGCGCCACTTCGGGCTCAAGGCACTCCCGCAGGGTGGCGGCGGCGGCAAGCAGATCACGCGCGAGCTCTTCGACACGCTGCTTCTCTGGAAGACGGCGGTGCCGCTCGACGACAAGGGCGAGGCCCGCCTGAAGATCCTGCTGAAGGACAGCCTGACGGAATACCGGATCGTCGCCGTCGCGACGGGCGGGGCGGACCTCTTCGGCACGGGACAGGCCGACGTGCGAACGACGCAGGATCTCATGCTGCTTGCGGGCATCGCGCCGCTTGCCCGCGAGGGCGATTTCATGAAGGCCGGCGTCACGCTGCGCAACACGACTGAGAGGCCCATGAACGTGGAGGCAAAGCTCGCCGTTGCGGCCGGGACGGAGAAGACCGACCACGAAACCCTCCGTGTCGGCCTCTCGCCGGGCGAGGCGAAGGAGATCGGCTGGGACATCCGGATTCCCGCCGGTGTCGAGAAGCTCGACTACGAGATCTCCGCACTGGAGCGCGACGGGAAGACGGCGGACCGCATCCGGGTATCCCAAAAGGTGGTCCCTGCCGTGCCCGTCCGGACCTGGCAGGCCACCCTCGTGCAGGTTCGCGACAAGGTCGATGTTCCCGTGGAGCGACCCGCCGGGGCCATCGCCGGGAAAGGCGGGATCGCGGTGCGGCTGCAGCCCCGGATCGCCGACGGTCTTGCCGGCGTGCGCGAGTACATGTCGCTCTACCCCTACGGCTGCCTCGAGCAGAAGATCTCGAAGGCCGTGGCCCTGAAGGACAAGGCGCTCTGGCAGGAGAGGATGCGCGAGCTGCCGTCCTATCTCGACGACGAGGGGCTGTTGAAGTACTTCCCCCTGATGCGCTCGGGAAGCGACGTGCTCACCGCTTACGTGCTGGCCATCGCCGAGGAAGCCGGCTTCGAGATCCCGCCGTCCATCCGGGACCGGATGTCGGCGGGGCTGACGGGCTTTGTGGAGGGGCGCATCCGGCGCGGCAGCGATCTGGCCACGGCGGATCTCGCCATCCGCAAGGTGGCCGCCGTGGAGGCCCTTTCGCGCTACGGCAAGGCGAAGGCGGCCCTGCTTGGCTCCGTGGCCGTCGAGCCCACCCTCTGGCCCACCTCGGCCGTCATCGACTGGATCGGCGTCCTCAAACGCACGGGCGACATCCCCGATCGGGTAAGGAAGCTCTCCTCGGCGCAGCAGATCCTGCGCTCGCGCCTCAACCTGCAGGGGACCACGATGGGCTTCTCCACGGAGCGGGCCGACGGCCTGTGGTGGCTCATGGTCTCCCCCGATGTCAACGCCGTGCGCACGCTGCTTGCCGTGGTCGACCTCGATGCCTGGAAGGAGGATGCCCCTCGAATCGCGAAGGGCGCCCTCGGCCGGATGAGGCAAGGACACTGGGACACGACGACGGCGAATGCCTGGGGGACGCTTGCCTTCGAGAAGTTCTCGGTGGCTTTCGAGAAGGCCGACGTGTCGGGCAGGACAACAGCCGCACTGGGGCCGAAATCCTCGACGGTGAGCTGGGGCCTCTGGGAGACGCCCAAAGGGGGGACGGTCCGCTTCGACTGGCCCGACAGGAAGGAAAACCTCACCGTCCGTCACGAGGGCGCAGGCGCGCCCTGGGCGACGGTCCAGGGGCTCGCGGCGATCCCCCTGAAAAAGCCCTTCTCGAGCGGCTACCGGATCAAGAGAACCGTGACCGCCGTGGAAAAGAAAGTGAAGAGTTTCTGGAGCCGCGGCGACGTGGTGAGGGTCCTCCTCGAGGTCGAGGCCCAGTCCGACATGACATGGGTCGTCCTGAGCGACCCCATCCCTGCCGGCTCGACCATCCTCACGGTGGGTCTCGAACCGGGTGCGGACAAGAACGCGGGCCGTGTGGCAGAGGCTTACACCGAGCGCGCCTTCGAGGCCTGCCGGTTCTATTACAGCTACGTCCCGAAGGGAACCTGGAAGACCGGCTACACGCTTCGCCTCAACAACGAGGGGACCTTCCAGCTTCCGCCCACGCGGGCCGAGGCGCTCTACGCACCTGAGATGTTCGGGGAGATCCCGAACGCTACGCTTTCGGTGAACCCGTGACGCGACGGAGTCGCGTAAAAGAAGCGTGTCGCGTGTAGCGGGTAGCGTGTCGGAGGAGAAGAAATGACGGGAGTAAAGATAAAATAAGTCATCGCGAGCCGAACCTCGCGAGGAGTGGCGATCCACGTTTGAGATCGTCGCGTTGATTCTATAACAAAGATTGCGTCGCTGTAATCGCAAGAATGACATACTTTCAACACAGTTGCTGAACTTGGCCGCGAAGCGGCCTGACACGCTACCCGCTACACGCTACACGCTTCTGCGACAAGACGGAATAGACCATGCTTCATTTGTCGGCAAAAGGCTGGATATTCGCCCTTGCTGCCGCCTTGATCGGCGGTGCCGCCTTCCTGTGCACTGTCGTCGTTGGACTGCATCTCTCCGGGCCGTTGCTTCCATCCTTTGGGGAAGTGCGCGCTTCGCACCGGCTCTCCGATGCGCAGCTCCTGGACCGGCACGGCAGCGTCATCCACGAGATGCGCGTGGACCCGACGGGGCGGCGCCTGGAGTGGGTTGCGCTCACGGACATCTCGCCTGCGCTCGCCCGCGCCGTCGTTGCGGCCGAAGACAGGCGATTCCACGATCATGACGGCGTCGATTGGCGCGCCCTCGGCGTGTCGGTCCTGCGCCATGTCGCCTCGGGCGGGTCCCGCGGCGCAAGCACCATCCCCATGCAGCTTGCCTCGCGCCTCGACCAAACCGCGACGCCCCGCGGCGCAAGGAGAACCCTGAAAGAAAAGCTGCGCCAGGTCTCGGCAGCCCTGGCGCTCGAGCGTGCCTGGTCCAAGGACGAGATCCTCGAGGCCTATCTGAACCTCATCACGTTCCGGGGAGAGTTGCAGGGGATCGCCGCCGCTTCCCGCGGCCTTTTCGACAAGGACCCCTCGGGTCTCAACGAAGCGGAGTCGCTCATCCTGGCATCGCTCATTCCTTCCGCAAGGACGGCGGCGGAAGCCGTCGCGCGCAGGGCCTTGCGGCTTGCCGCCCGGACGGGATCGGAGGCGACCGCCGAGGAGATCGCATCGCTCACTGCGGAGACCCTCGGACGGCCCTACCGGATCCGTCCCCAGGTTGCGCTCGCCCCCCACGTGGCCCGCATGCTGCTCACGGGCGAGGGGCAACGGGCTCGGTGCACTCTCGACGGGGCCATCCAGCTTTTTGCCGTGGAAGCCCTCAACCAGCAGCTCGGGCAGCTGAGGGACCGTAACGTCCGCGACGGCGCCGTTCTCGTTGTCGACAACGCCACGGGAGACATCCTTGCCTATGCGGCCAACCAGGGCAGTGCCTCGAGCGCTCCCCACGTGGACGGCATCCGGGCACTCCGGCAGGCGGGCTCCACCTTGAAGCCTTTCCTCTACGGCCTGGCCATCGAGAAGGAGTTCCTGACGGCCGCCTCCATCCTTGAGGACTCGCCCCTGCAGATCCCCACGGCGGGCGGTCTCTACGTCCCGGAGAACTACAACCGGGAATTTCTCGGCCCCGTGAGCCTGCGGACGGCCCTTTCGGCATCTCTCAACATCCCCGCCGTCCGGACGCTCATGCTCGTGACTCCCGATTCCTTCGTGGAGAGGCTCCGGGCCCTCGGGATGACGAGCCTCACCCGCGAGGCGGACTACTACGGGCACTCGCTTGCACTGGGCTCGGCCGACGTGACCCTCTACGAGCTGGTGAACGCATACCGGACACTGGCTAACCGCGGCCGCTGGGGCACGCTGAGGATTGCTGCGGGCGAGGCTCCGAAGGCACTTGTACCCGTCATGGACGGGCGGGCGGCCTTCATCGTCTCGGCCATCCTGTCGGACCGCGAGGCCCGGAGCGCCACCTTCGGGCTGGAAAACCCGCTGGCCACCCGCTTCTGGACGGCCGTGAAGACGGGCACGAGCAAGGACATGCGCGACAACTGGTGCGTCGGCTACTCGGAGCGCTATACCGTCGGCGTCTGGGTGGGAAACTTTTCCGGCGAGCCCATGTGGAACGTCTCCGGAATGGCGGGCGCTGCACCGGTCTGGCTCGACGTCATGAATCACCTTCACAGGCGGTCTGCCTCGAAAGCGCCCAAAGCCGCACCCGGCGTCGTGTCAAAACAGGTGATTTTCCGGGGAAACCTGGAGCCCCCGCGGACCGAATGGTTCATTGCGGGAACTCAACCGCAGGAAGCAATTGCCCGGGAGACCCGGCATGAGATCGCCCGGATCGTCTACCCGCAGCCCGCGACGATCATCACCCTAGACCCGGACATCCCCGCAGAGCTTCAGCGGGTCTCCTTCGTCGGCCGGTTTGCCGGGGACACCCACGAGTGGCGCCTCGACGAGAGGTCGATCGGCTCGTCGGCCTCGCTGCTCTGGAAGCCCGAGCGCGGCAGGCACGTGCTCTCGCTCGTCGACGGGGAAAACCGCGTGGCCGACTCGGTCACCTTTATCGTGAAATAACCCCCTCCTTTCTTATCCACAACCCGCAACCTCCGTATCGGGCTAATACTTTTTTCGTAGTTTCCCTAAGAAACGCTACCGAGAGAAAAATCACCCGTCCGCCGTATTGTTTTTCTTTCGCCCGGCCGTTACAATCCCCGCAGACAAAGGCCAGAGCAATGCCCGGAGAGAGTCGCAGCCAACCGGAGGGGGTTGGGAGGAGGATGCATGGAGGGGATTTTTTTTGCTTATTCTTACCTGCCTGGCCTTTGTCTATACGTTAATCGTCCCGACACGGAAGGATAAAAGCGAACGAGAGGCTCGTTGAGCGGCCTGCCGATCAGATCGTAAAGTGTCGTTCTCGCCCCGGGTTCGCCCGGGCCATCCCCTGGGGAATCTCCCTTTTTTTGTGGAAGGAGGGGGGGAGGTTCCCCTTTTTTATTACCATCGCCTCGTGGACCCGCCGCGCCTGGAGCAGGAACGTCTCGAGCTTCGCCGTGATGATCTGCGGGAAGGGGTTGCCGTCGCTCTCGATGGCGAGAAACGGCAGGTGATCGAACCGCTCCAGCAGCCTCAGGACCCTCTCACTGTTGCCTTTCAGTCTCTTTTTCCCTTCCCGGTTCATCTCCCGCGAGAGGATCGCCTCGGCGATCCGGTTCGGCATGCACCCGAAGGGCCCGATGGCGATCACCCCGCAGTAGTCCTCGAGGACCTCCGTGAGTGAGGCCCCCACCGTGAGGATCGCTTCGCCCACGAGCCGCGGGCTGATGAGGTGCCGCACACCGTCGATAAGGCGGCCCACGTCCTCGAGACGGGGATGCAGAAGGCCCGATCTCTTCATGATACCCTTCAGGAGGCGCTCCTGGCGTTTCATCACCGCCTGGCGCAGCGCGAGCTGGAGCCACTGCCGCATGGTGATGTCGTCGGCCGTCATCCCGTTGGCGTAGCACCAGTCGGTGTAGTAGATCCACTCCATGGCACTCGAGACCTTCACGGCAAACCCCTCTTGGGCCAGCCGCTCCACGATGTACTGCCGCGAGAGGTCGTCGTTGCGCACGAAGATCTCCCCGGTGAGCAGGATGACGGGCGTCTCAGCGAGCCTGCGCCGCAGGGGGATTCGCGCGAGTTCCCCGACGGACCGCTGCAGCGCCTCCCGCAACTGTGTCGGCTCGCAGCCCCGCTCGAGGACCCCCAGCAGATTAGACCACTCCTGCCAGAAGATCTCCATCGCCCGGGGCCTTTGAGCCGCGCAGGCAAGCAGCGTTGAGTAGACGTCCTGCATGATGTCGGCCAGCACAACGCCCGTCCAGGCCTTCTTCGTGAAGGAACTGCCGTGAAAGTCCGAGTAGCTGTTCTCGCCGGAGAGCGAAAAGAGGGCCACATCGGGAATGCGTTGCTTTTCCACCACGCCCTCGATGAAGGGGGCGTACTGGCCGAAGCGGCAGGGCCCCGAGGTGGTGGGCATCACGTACAGGAGCAGCTCGTCATGGCTCTCGCGCTCCTCGAGATATTTCAGCAGGCCGCCCGTCACAAGCTGCAGCGGCAGGCACTCCTTGCACAGGGTGTGGCCCTTGCCGCACTCGAGGACCCTCTCGTCGGCCGGAGGCAGGCAGGTGCTGCGGATACCCAGGCTGCGGAAGACGGCACACACGGCCTCCGTGTTGAAACGACCCATGGACGGGAAAAGCAGGTGCACGCGCGGGTCGAAAAAGGAGTGTTCGTTGCCCTTCGAGTCGATGACCCGCTGGTTGCGGTAGTCGAAACGCGAAGGGGCGAAGCTTCGCAGGCGGCCCGCGACGGCAGGGCTTTCCCCCTTCTTCAGCTCGCGCCAGGCCTTCACGATGTCGAGGAAGGCCTCGATCCGCGTCTCCAGACCCGCGTCGGCCACGTGGCTGTCGAGCTCCAGGGTGAGCGAGGGTTTGCCGCCCATGATGTCCCGAAAATACCCGAGGAGAAACGAGTCGGGCCCACAGGAAAAGTTCGTGATGTAGCAGCCGAAGAGCTGCGGATGGCGCTCCACGAAGCTTGCCGCCTTGAGAACAGCCTGCCCCGCCGACCAGTACATTTGCTCGTGGACCGGCTCGTCATCGGTGGCAAGCATGTCGATGGGAATGACGCGGACGCCCCGCGTGGCGAACTTCCGGGGGATCCCCATGTGGGCCTCGGAGACGAAGGCATTGTAGGAGCGGCCGAAGACGACGACGGCAAGTGCGGCCGGATCGGCCTCGAGCTCCTCGAGGGCCCTGCGGCCCTCCTCCCGCATCGCCGCCTCAACGGTTTTCTGGGTCTGAACGGCTGCCGCGTAGGCCCGCCTGCCCTCCCGGACCGTCTTTCCGAGGGTGCGGGCCATCTCGAGGAAGACGCCTTCCGCGGCCTCATGCCCTTTCGCGAAATCGATGACGGGGGACAGGATGCGACCGGCTTTTTTCAGGGACAGATAGGCCGGGTGGTCCTTGAAGGCCGTGCCCAGGTAGTAGGGCTCGCCCTGCGAGAGCGGGCAGGTGATGCTCTTGGCCGGGGAGTGCCCGCAGCCGTTGCCGTTTCGCGGCGCGCCCCCCTTGAAGTGCGGCAGGAAGAGCCAGTCGATCCTGAGCTCCAGCAGATCCTGGAGGAATCCGTGGGAGATCTCCACGGGATAACAGAAGGCCGCGCCCCTGCGGTCCACACCCTCCTGCCGGACCGTTTCGGGCAGGGCGACGGCAAAACCCAGCTCCTCGAAGAACCGCCTGTAGAGCGGGTAGCACGTGTCGGTGAAAAAAGACTTGTTCAGGCCGACGACACCGGCGGGCCGGGCCATCACCCCATCCGCCTTGTCGAAGGCGAGGCGCTCCCACCGGCCAACGAGGTCGAGACCCTCGGGGTCCGCCCTGCGGGACAGGCGCAGGTTGTACCAGCGGTTGCAGGCCCCGCCGAAGGGGTGAATCTTCCCGTCGATGCGGATGCGCGCGATCTCGCAGCGGCGGTCGCACCCGCCGGTGCCGCCGTTGCATATGAAAGGACTGTCGTACTGAAGGTCCCGGTCCCGCAGCGCCGCAAGCGAAAAGGACTGCTTGCGCATCAGGCCGAGTTCGAGCCGGCGCCGGATCTCCAGGGCCACGCCGAAGGCGCCAGTGAGGCCGGGGTCGGGCGGAACGATGATGCGCCTGCCGGTGACTGCGGCCATGGCCAGGGGGACTGCGCGGTTGTAGCACACCCCGCCCTGCAGGAAGACCTTTTTCCCCACGGCGCGGTTGCCCTTCACGCGCTTGTGGTAGTTCATGCAGATCGAGTAGACGAGCCCCGCGACGACATCCTCCCGCGGGATCCCCTCGTGGAAGGCCCGCTTGATGTCGCAGTTGATGAAGGCGGCGCACTGGTCGTTGAAATTGGGCGGCTGCCTGCCGGCCAGGGCAATCCCGGCGATCTCCTCCATGCCGATGTTGAGCGATTCCCGTGCCGCCTCCTCGAGAAAGGAGCCCGTGCCGGCGCTGCAGGCCTCGTTCATGGCATAGTCCGAAGGCACACCGTGAGTGATGAAGGTGTATTTTGCATCCTGGCCGCCGATCTCGAAGATCGTGTCCACGTCCGGGTCGAAGAAAACGGCTGCGGCGGCATGGGCGGCAATCTCATTGATAATCCCCTCCGTCATGGCGTGCAGGCCCGCAATCTGGCGGCCGGAGCCCGTCACGCCGAGGCCCTCGATCTGTACCTGTTCGGCAAGGGGGCCCAGCTGATCGATCAGGGCCCGGTAGCACTCGCGCGATGCCCGCACCGGGTCGCCGTCAGTCCGCAGATAGACGGAGGCCACGATGGCATGGTCGATGTCGCGCATCAGGACGGCCTTCGTCGTTGTCGAGCCCACGTCGAGGCCGAGGATGAGCCGCTCCCCTGCCCTCGCCTCGCCCCGCCTCGAAGTCTTGAACTCCACCCGGTCGCGGAAATCGACCAGGGGCTGCAGGGTCGTGAAGGAGCTCTCCTCGTCGCGGAAGAGACTGCCTGCGCCCGGGAACGGTGCCGTTTCGTTTTCGAGGGCCCAGAGTGCTGCGCCCAGGGCCTCGAAGTAGGGCGCCTCGTCGGGGACCTGAAGGTTTTTGATCTCCTGGCGCAGGAGGTCCATAACGACGTCGTTTCGAGCCGTGCCGCCGATGACCATGATGTCTCGCCGGGGCACCTGGTGGAGGATCTCGACGATCTTTCCCGCCATCATCTGGCAGAGTCCCGCCACGATTCTCCCCTTCGGCACGCCCTTGTTGGCCGCGTGGGTGCAGTCGCTCTTGCAGAAAACACTGCAGCGGCCCGAGACGCGGTAGGGGCTCTGTGACCGGGCAAGCCCCGTCGCCTCGCCCACGTCCATGCCGAGGCGCTTCACCTGCTGGAGGAAGAACTCGCCCGTCCCGGAGGCGCACTTGTTCCCCGTGTGGACCGTCGAGATGCGCCCGTCACGGCCCAGGGCATAGACGAGAAAGGTCTCGCCGCCGGCGCTGACGACGGCCTCCAGGTTCTCGCCGCGGCCATTGAGGTGGACGAGGGCATGCTCCACGGCCTGGGGCTCGGGGATGGAGGAGAGGTTGAGAAGCTGACGGAATCGCCTCCCCGTGACGCTCACCCGGTCGTAGGAGCTTGCGTCGATGCCGTTCAGCATCTCAAGGAGGTAGCGGCGGGGGTTTCCGTGGTGGGGCTCGACGCGGACGTCAAGCGTTGAAACCTCACCGCCTGCTTTGCGTTCGAGGCCGGCCATGCTGATCGTGGAAGCCCCGACGCAGATACCGAGCGCCTTCATAGGGTCCCTCTCGACATACAACAAGACAAAAATGCCGTTTTGGCCAAGCTCAGGGTTTACAGGTGGAAAGGATAGCGCTGATAACTGCTTCAGGATTAGGCTTGGATATTATGAGCAAAACGCCGGGCGAATGCAAGGGGCAATGCACACCTTTGAAGAAGTGGCTGGTGGCTTGTGGCGGGTGCAGGCTTCTGATATATTGATTAACGAGTATGGCGGCAGGCAGTGTCCTGACACAGAAAAAAAGGGGTTGTACACGGCCATGAAACGAAGACGATATGCCCTTTTTCTCGGCCTCGGACTTTCGATGGTAATGCTTGTGACGGCCCCGCACACGCACGGCGCACTGGGCGAATCCGTGGAATCCGTGGACTCGGACAGGGAGACCCTGACGGCTGTGCGCGGCGCCATGACGGCCCACCGCGACTATAGCGTTCATGAGATCAAGACCCCTTCGACGGTCGTCCGGGAATACGTGTCGCCCTCGGGCATCGTATTCGCAATTGCCTGGAACGGGCTGGTGCATCCCGACCTCACAGGGCTTCTTGGCTCTTACGCGGGCGAATATCAGGAAGCACTGCGGCAGACCCCGCGCATAAAGGGCCGCAGGCATCTCCATGTAAAGACGAATCGGGTTGTTGTCCAGAAATGGGGGCACATCCGAGACATGAAGGGCCGGGCCTACGCCCCGGACCTGATCCCTCCGGGGGTGAGCATCGATGCGATCAAGTAAATTACTGCACTTTCTTCTGGTCCTTGTCTTGGCGGCCGGGCAAGCGGCTTGCGGAGGGAGCGAATCCTCTTCAGGAGGCGGCACGCCTCCCGCCCCTCCCGTCGTTTCAGGGGATAACGTGCTGGCAATCACCGTGAATGGGTCCTTGTGCTCGAGTAACTCCTACATCAACAAAGCCTGTGTCAGCGTGACGATCTGCACGCCTGGCACCTCCACCTGCCAGACGATCCATGACATCCTTCTCGATACCGGAGATTCGGGGATACGGATCTTCAAGCAGGCCCTCCGTGTTTCACTCACGCAGGTGACCAGCGGTGGCAACCCGGTGGCCGAGTGTATCCATTACGCTGACGGCTCATCGGTGTGGGGGCCCGTGAAGGTGGCCGATGTCATCCTCGGGAACGAGCCTGTCGTCCAGGTCCCGATCCAGGTTATCGACTCCACATTCGGCACCGCCCCTGCCAGTTGCGCCAATGCCTATCAAAGCCCTTCCGAGGCCGGATACAACGGGTCCCTGGGGGTCAGCTTCTTCGAACAGGACTGCGGTACGACCTGCTCGACCTATGCTGATAACGGGATCTATTATACCTGCAGCGGAACGACCTGCAGCCAGGCGGCTGTTCCCCTTTCCGCTCAGGCCCAGAACCCCGTGGCGCTTCTCCCGGTTGACAACAACGGCGTGATCGTGCAGCTTCCGAGCATTCCCTCCGGCGGATCGCCCTCTGCCGATGGATATCTCGTGCTGGGGATCGGCACCCGGTCCAACAACGTGCCTGCCGGGGTGACGGCCTACCCGGCGAGTGCGTCCGGCAACATCATCACAACCTTTAACGGAACTGATCACACGGGTTTCATCGACACCGGCAGCAACGGGCTGTTTTTCCCATCCTCCTCGCTTCCCGATTGCGCTACCTATTCAGCCTGGTACTGTCCCTCATTCACTCAAGACCTATCCGCTGCCAACAAGGGGGCATCCGGCGCGCCGAGCGGGGTGTTTTCATTTCAGATCGCTAATTTCGAGAACCTCTATGTGACTACAACCAACAACGCGTTTGCCGACATCGGCGGCTATTACGTGGATTTCGATTTAGGGCTGCCATTTCACTATGGGCGAAACGTCCACATCGGGATCGAAGGGAAGGCGTCCAGCCTGGGCACCGGCCCTTACTGGGCGTATTGACCGAATGAGCCGTACCGCTCCATCCAACGATCTGCGCATCTTCGACTGCGTATTTGCACGGTTACCGATTGTCTTTTCCGTCCGGTGCGAAACTGCAATTTTTCGCCGGCCTCCGCCTACCTTCGCTCCTTTCTCTTCACCCGGACACTCATGCACTTCCCTTCTCCGCTGCGAAGCAGCTCCCTGCCTCATCTTTGAAAAAGACTTTACCTCCATATACAGAGCGTGTATATGGATGCGCCGGGCGCATCAATCACCCTCACCTCAATCATCTCCGGGAATGGAACAAAAACCATTCCCCCTCCTCCACTTCCTCCTCCCACCAGGGGAGGAGAACAGAGGATTGGTTCATTATAGGGAGAGGAAGATCAAGGATAGGTTTTTCACAGGCGCCGGGAGATTGACTCCATGGGATCATCGGCAGGGAAAAACCAGTTGGACAAACGGCCCGGGGCCATCCGGCCCCTTTTCAACCGGATGGCGGCGACCTATGACCGGGGCAACCGCACGCTGTCGCTCCTGATCGACCAGATCTGGCGGCGCCGGACCGTGAGCGCCCTGGGACTCCGCGGGGGCCAGTACGTCCTCGACATCGCCACGGGGACGGCCGACATGGCCATCGAGGCGGCCCGCCAGGCCGACTGCCGGGTGGCCGGCATCGATTTGTCCGAGGAAATGCTTCGCGTGGCCCTGAAGAAGAATGCCCAGAGCGCCCATCCCGGCCGCTGTCTTTTTCTGCAGGGCGACGGCACCCGGACACCTTTTCGGGATGGCAGCTTTCACCATGCCATGATCAGCTTCGGCGTTCGCAACGTCCAGGACATGGACAGCCTCTTCCGGGAAACATTGCGGGTGCTCAAACCCGGCGGCCGATTCGCAATCCTGGAGTTTTCCCTTCCCGAGACGCCCGTCATTCGCGAAGTCTACCTCTTCTATTTCAAGAGGATTCTGCCTTTCATCGGCGCCGCTGTGGCCGGAAAGAAAGAGCCCTACTTCTACCTGCGCGATTCCGTCCTTGACTTCGAGCCGCCCAGGGCACTGGAGGAACGGATCAGGCGCAATGGATTCCGACTCTCCCTGTCCCTTCCCTTCACCTTCGGCATATGCCATCTCTACGTGGCCGAGAAACCAGGCCAGGGGCAGTGACTGGGAATTGGGAATTGGGTATTGGGATATTGGGTATTAAAAATCCGGAATCCAGAAGCCCGAGTCCCGAATCCCTTTTTCTTACACTTCTTTCACTTCCCCCACTTCCTGCACTTCTTCACTGCCGCGCAGCGGTCTTAGCCTTGCGGCTCCATCCGGAATCCATGCAAAGATCTCAAACGTGGATCGCCACGCCTCGCGAGACTCGGCTCGCGATGACAGTCTTTCTTATTTCTTCACTCAGACACTTAGACACTCAGGCACTCAGTCACTTTCTTCACTGGCCGCTTCCGCGAAGCGGGACCCTGTCATTAATCTGGTATTGATTTTCCATTCCAAAACCTTTACCCTTCTCGCCAACGGGGAGGTACAAACCCAACATATGGTCCGGGTGCAGTTTTGGACCCCCACATATGGTATATTTTTTGACGCTTTGAGGGACACCGTCAAAAAGGATGCAAAAGCCCCGAAAGGTCCTCACGGAGCGACTCTCGGGACGTATTCCCCAACGAACCCCGTCAAAATACAGGCACTTACCCGGAAATTACGCTCTGTGACACCCTCGAGAAATTTTTCACCGTCCGGCCGGAGAGACGGGATCGCTGCGTGAAATCGCAAACCATTTCAGGCAGTTGATCTATACGAAACCCCCAAAAAGAATTTTTAAATTTTTTCTTGACTAGATGTAGTGTTTGCATCAAAATTGCACCACTATATCTTGTGCGACACGGACACTTTGCGTAGAGGGGACGCAAACCTACTCCTGTCCATCTCATTCACGCTTGCGTTCTATAAAATCTAAGCAAAGGGGGAACCGAATGTTCAGTCAAATTCGGAAGAGGGATGGTCGTGTTGTCAAATTTGACACTGACAAGATCACCAACGCCATCGCCAAAGCCGGCGCAGCAACAGAGGAATACGACTCGGGAACCGCGCGGCGCCTGACGATCAAGGTGCTCACGCTGGCCGAGCAGCTTTTGGGCGACCGGATTCCAAACGTCGAAGAAATCCAGGACATCGTCGAGGAGACCCTGCTCCAGTCTCCATACCGCAAAACCGCCAAGGCCTACATCATCTACCGTGACCAGCACGCCCGCCTGCGTGAAGTCATTAACAAGATGGAAGTCGACCTGGTGGACCAGTACCTTTCCAAGGCGGACTGGAAGATTAACGAAAACTCCAACATGGACTACTCCCTTCAGGGGCTCAACAACTACATCTCCTCGGAGGTGAGCAAGGTATACTGGCTCAACGAGATCTACACCCCCGAGATCAAGAGGGCGCACAGCGACGGCGACTTCCACATCCACGACCTGAGCCTCCTTTCGGTCTACTGCGTCGGGTGGGACCTTTACGATCTCCTCATCGAGGGCTTCCGTGGCGTCACCGGCAAGGTGGAGAGCCGCCCGGCAAAGCACCTCCGCAGCGCCCTGGGGCAGGTGGTGAACTTCTTCTACACCCTCCAGGGGGAAGCGGCCGGCGCCCAGGCCTTCTCGAATTTCGACACGCTGCTGGCGCCCTTCATCCGCTACGACAAGCTCAGCTACCAGGAAGTGAAGCAGGCCCTGCAGGAGTTCATCTTCAACATCAACGTCCCGACCAGGGTGGGCTTCCAGACGCCCTTCACGAACGTGACCCTCGACGTGAACGTGCCGAAGCACTATGCCGAGAAAAACGTCATCATCGGCGGCGTGCCCAAGAAGGAGACCTACGGCGAGTTCCAGGAAGAGCTGAACCTTTTCAACAAGGCGTTCCTGGAGGTGATGGCGGAGGGGGATGCGAAAGGCCGTGTCTTCACATTCCCCATCCCCACCTACAGCATCACGAAGGACTTCAACTGGGACAACCCCCTGATGGACGGCCTCTGGGAGATGACGGCCAAGTACGGCGTGCCCTACTTCTCGAACTTCGTCAACTCCGACATGAGCCCCGAGGATGCCCGCAGCATGTGCTGCCGGCTCCGCATCGACAACCGCGAGCTCGTCAAGCGCGGCGGCGGCCTCTTCGGCTCCAACCCGCTCACGGGCTCCATCGGCGTCGTGACACTCAACATGCCGCGGCTGGGCTACCTGGCCGCATCCGAGGCCGAGTTCTTCGAGCGCCTCGAGAAGCTCATGTACCACGCCAAGGAGAGCCTCGAGATCAAGAGAAAGGTCCTGGAGGCCTTCACGGACCGCAACCTCTACCCCTACACGAAGCACTACCTGAGGGGCATCCGGGAGCGCATGGGCAGCTACTGGAAGAACCACTTCTCCACGATCGGGCTCGTGGGCATGAACGAGGCCTGCCTGAATCTCACGGGCAAGACGATCGCCGATCGCGAGGGCATGGACTTCGCCAAGCGCGTGCTCGACTTCATGAACGCAAGGCTTCTCGAGTTCCAGGCCGAGACGGGCAACAACTTCAACCTCGAAGCCACTCCGGCCGAGGGGACCTCCTTCAGCCTCGCGCGGATCGACAAGGCGAAGTACCCCGACATCATCTCGGCCAACGAGAACGGCGATCTTCCCTTCTACACCAACTCGACGCAGCTGCCGGTGAACTACACCGACGACATCTTCGAGGCCCTCGATCTGCAGGACGAGATCCAGGTGAAGTACACGGGCGGCACCGTGTTCCACACCTTCATCGGCGAGCGCATCGCCGAGCCCATCGCGGCGAAGGTCCTCGTGCGCAAGATCTGCGAGACCTACCACATGCCCTATTTCACGCTGACGCCCACCTTCAGCGTCTGCCCGGACCACGGCTACATCCGCGGCGAGATCGAGGCCTGCCCCGACTGCAACGCGGCCACCGAGATCTACTCGCGCGTCGTGGGCTACCTGCGGCCCGTCAAGCAGTGGAACAAGGGCAAGCAGGCCGAGTTCGAGCTGCGGCAGACCTACCACGTCAACGGCACGGCGTCGGAGGAAAAGGAGGAGAAGGACGTGCGGCTCTTCCCCGTGGAAGTCGCCCGGCAGTCGGGGGTCGCACGCTGATCTGATCCTTACCAGGCAGAATATCTGAAGCAATGACCGGGCTGCTGGAGCGCTGCAAAGCGCATCGGCGGCCCGGTTTGTTTTCACCATCAATCTTAGGAGAGAGCAAATTGAAACTGACTCTTCAAAAATTTTCGTTTCGTTTTGCAGAACAAGTCCTAAACAGTAAACTCTCTCTAAAGCAAGAAATAGAGGACATCCTGACAAATTCTCAAATCCAGCTTCCAAGCTTGTCCCGACCGCACTTTAACAAAATCCTACAGGATGCCTTCGTGGGCAAAGGGTGGGAAAATCAACCACCAGTATTTGATGAAGCCGGAGATCCTACGGCCCGAATGGATTTCATGAAGGAGCGACTTGGAATCGAAGTAGAATTCGGTCATGCTTCTTTTCTCGGGATTGATCTTCTCAAATTCCAGGTCGCTTCTTATTCAGCATTAAATAAAATAGATGTCGGCGTATACATTGTGACAACTCGAGAATTTCAGAAAAGGATGAAGGAGCAGTTCAATCAAAATTGGGAAGGGAGTCTTACGTTCGAGAAAGTCAAGCGCTACCTACCTCATTTTAAAAGTGCCATCCAGGTTCCAATACAGTTAATTGGCATCGATCTATAGAGGAAGCATATCATGTGGGAAGACTTCGTGGGACGTTGGTGATCGGGGCGCATCGTCCCAGGCTGTTGCACAAACACTGATCATGATCGGAGACTCACGCCGATGAGCGACAGGACGAACAACAGCCGCACAGCAATACCGCCGGGGGCCGGTTCGAGCAGTATCGATCTGATCGATGTCGACCTTTTCTTCCAGGCCCTGGCACTGAAGCCCGGCATTTCCGTCGCCGACCTGGGATGCGGACCGGGGGATTATTCCATCCCGATCGCAACGGTCATCGGCAAAGAGGGACGAGTTTATGCCGTCGATCTCTGGGAGGGATGCATCGAGTTTTTGCAGTCGGAGATCAAGCGCCTGGAAACCGTCAACATCGAGCCCATCCTGGCGGACATGAGCAAGCGGCTACCCTTCGAGGGGGAAAGCATCGACGTCTGCCTCATGGCCACAATCCTCCACGATCTCAAGGAAAATCGAAGCCATGATGCGGCGCTGTCCGAGGTGAAGCGCATCCTGAAAAAGGAGGGGATCTTCGCTGTCGTCGAGTTCACGAAACGAGACGGGCCGCCTGGGCCGCCCGCATCCATCCGGATCTCCCCCGAGGAGATGGCCGCGCTCGTCGAACCGCACGGCTTCACCCGAAAGGGGTTGTACGATCTCGGCCCCTGTACCTACCTGGTGATCTACAGCAGCATCTAGCGCATCCCCCCTGACCTCCCGCTGACAGAATGATTCAAGATGAAAACCCTGGTCCTGAAGATATCCTTGACAATAAATTATAATGTATTTACATAGTAAATATGAAGTGGCTAAGCTTCAGTTGGGATGCTCGCAAAAACGCCTCAAATAGGAAAAAGCACGGCATATCTTTTGAGGAAGCCCAAACCATCTTCGAAGATGAAAATGCCCTTCTGATCGATGACCCGGATCATTCCATTGATGAAGACAGATTCATCCTGCTCGGCCTGAGCGCAAGACCTCGCATCCTTGTTGTTTGCCATTGTTACCGGGAACAAGATGACGTGATCCGAATCATATCGGCGCGCAAGGCAACCCGCTCGGAGCAGATACAGTATCGGGAAAGGTGAAGTATGAGAAAGGAATATGATTTCACAAAGGCAAAGAAAAACCCCTTTGCAGCGCGGCTCAAGCGCCAGGTCACGATCCGGATGGATGAAATCACGATCAGTTACTTCAAGAGCCTGGCCCAGGAAAGCGGTGTCCCTTACCAGACGCTGATCAATCTCTACCTGAGAGAATGTGCCGCCTCGAAGAAGAAGCTTTCGCTGCAGTGGAAACCGGCCTGACACAAATACGATCGTTGATCTTGGCTCTTTTGATAAAATCCTCCCCTGCCCTCCTTTTGCAAAGGAGGGTGTAAAAGGAAAACCAGGGGAACAAACGGAGTCGAACTTTATTATTGAGATTTGCAGCGACCATAATTCCGTAATGCCATAACCAAGCGAAAGGCTGTGAGGATGCCCCTGCCGGAATTCACACGAAAGCTTGTCGAAACGAAACTGACAAAGTACTGCGAGCAGAAGATCCCGCCGCATGTCCGGCATCAGTTGCGGCTCAATTACCGGTTTCGGGGAAACCAGGTAATCCTCTTCGAGGAAAGACCTTTCTACGATCAACCGGAGAAGTGGGGCGAAAGCGTCATCGCGCAATTCCGGTTCAGCCCCCAGGACAAGAAATGGTCGCTCTACTGCGCCGACCGGAATTCCCGGTGGCATCTTTACACACTCCTGGCGCCGAGCGCGGATTTCGACGATCTGCTCAAGGAAGTGGACCGCGATCCGACAGGCATCTTTTACGGCTAGATCAACTGCGAGGAAGGCTGTTATGGAATACGACAAGGACAAAGTGGACGACATGATGCTGGCCCTGCTCCACCTCACAACATTCCAGGATGGCCCTATCCTCAGGGCATGGAAAGGGATGGACTGGGAAGTCTCGGATCGTCTGCACGAGAAGGGCTACATTGGGAATCCCAAGGGAAAAACGAAGTCCGTGGTGCTCACCGATGAAGGCGCGAAGCGGTCCGAGGAACTGTTCGAAAAATACTTCGGTAAATAATAAAGAAAGATCGGGGACGTTGTTGACAAAGTTGACTAACTGCCGATGAATAGAAGGAGCACTATCACCAAAATCCTCCCCTGCCCTCCTTTACAAAGGAGGGTGTAAAAGAGAAAACACAAGTCAGGAGGTATCCGTCATGCCGGCTGTTCGAATCACACCCCAGGAAGCGTACTCAAAGGTCAAGGCCGGGCAGGCCCTTCTCGTCTGCGCTTACGAGGACGAAGAGAAATTCAAGGCCCTGCGGCTCGAGGGGGCCGTCTCCTTTGCCGGGTTCCAGGCCCTGCTGCCGTCATTGCCGAAGGACCGGGAAATCATCTTCTACTGCGCCTGAATGAAGGAGCACACGTCCGCCGGTCAGGCGGTCAAGTACCAAAGGCTGGGCTACCCGAATGCCAGGGCCCTTCTCGACGGCGTCGAAGGATGGAAGAAAGCTGGATACAAGGTCCTCTGAAATCCACCCCTGCCCTCCCACAATAAGACAGGTATTGGGAACTGGGATATTGGGTAAATACCGGATCGGGGACGGTGGTGAGAAGGGTGACAAACCCGGAAGGCAACGGGGTCGCATCCCGTCCATTCAATCTTCGACAAGGATCACCCGATGAAAATCATGGTCTTCAACGGCAGCCCGCGGGCGGAAAAGGGCAACACGCATTTCATGGTGGAAGCGTTTCTGAAGGGGGCGCAGGAGGCGGGCGCCGAGACAGAAAACATCTTTCTCGCCAAACAGAAGATCAAACCCTGCACAGGGTGTTTCTGCTGCTGGGTCAAGACGCCCGGCGAGTGCGTGATCAAGGACGACATGGCGGAGTTGCGCAGGAAATACGTGACGGCCGACATCATCGTTTTTGCCACCCCCCTCTACGTGGATAACGTCACGGGGATCATGAAGAACTTCATGGACCGGCTCGTCCCGCTGGCCGACCCCTATTTCGAGAAAGACGAAAACGGCCAGTATCGCCACGTCAAGGGCTTCGACAAGGTCCAGAAGATCGCCGTGATCTCCAACTGCGGCTTCCCGGAGCAGGAGCACTTCCAGGTCCTGCGCCTGCTCTTTCGGAGGATCGCCCGGAACTTCCACTCCGAAGTGATTGCCGAGATCTACCGGGGCGCCGGGCAGATCCTCCAGGTGGATCACCTCATGTTGAAGCCCCTCATCTGGAAATACAAGAAGCTCCTGGAAAAGGCGGGAAAAGAGGTGGTGCAGAACATGCGCCTCTCGGAAAAGACTCGCGAGGAACTCGAGCAGCCCATCATCCCGCACGACATGTACATGAAGGGCGCAAACAAGGAATGGGACAGGCAGCTGAAGGAGCTCGCACCGAAGGGATGAGGGCTGACGCGGATATGTTCACGTAAAGAGGATGAGCAGGACGGCCGGTACGGCAAGGATCAGGGCGGAGGTGGCCCGCCAGTTGGTATCCGGCTCGCCCCGCATCCTCCCCCGGACCCCTGCGACGGCCGAGCCCAGCCCGGCCAGGATAGACAGAAACGCGATGGCGATGGCTATCAAGCCTCGGTTGCGGCAGCCCAGGACATCGACCGGCGTCGTTGCGACAACCAGGAAAAGGACCGGCGCAAAGGCGGGAAGAAGGATGTGGCGGAAGATCCGGTCGTTCATTTATAATACCCCTGCTATTTATCGGGTGATTCGTGAATTTCTGTAGACGCAAAGCGCGGCAGGGAGGCAAACAGGCATGAAGGTCTCCGTCATCCTGGCTCACCCGACTGCCGGCAGCTTCAACCATGCCATCGCATCGAAAGCCGTCAAGGCGTTGAAACAGAACGGCCACGATGTCATTTTTCACGATCTCTACCAGGAGCGGTTCGACCCCCTCCTGACGGGGGCGGAATTTGCCCGGGAGGCCTCGCTGCCCCCTGAGGTTCTGAGACACTGCGGGGAGATCGCCGAGGCCGACGGGATCGTCATCGTCCATCCGAACTGGTGGGGCCAACCCCCTGCGATCTTGAAAGGCTGGGTTGACCGGGTGATCCGGCCCGGCATCGCCTATGAGTTTCTCGAGGGCGACAAGGGAGAAGGCATCCCGAACGGGTTGCTGAAAGCGCGGGCGGCCCTTGTCTTTAACACCTCCAACACGCCCGGGGAGCGCGAGCGGGACATTTTTGCAGACCCTCTCGAGACACTCTGGAAGAAGTGCGTGTTCGGACTTTGCGGAGTCGAGAACGTCTATCGGAAAATGTTCTGCGTCGTCGTAACCAGTTCGGCGGGTGAGAGGATGCACTGGCTGGAAGAAGTCGAGGCCACTGTGTGTCGGTATTTCCCGAAACGCCCGGACTGAAATGAGGTCGGTGTTGCTAAAATTGACAAGCGTCGGATGAAAAATCCCCCTCTATCCCCCTTTATAAAAGGGGGAGGGTCTGCTCCCTCCTTGCGTAAAAGGTACGGGATCAGTCCCCCTCACCCTGCCCCTCTCCCGCGAGGGGAGAGGGAAATCGGGAAATGAGCCTTCATAGGAAGGGTTGGGGAGGATTTTGAACAGTCGGAGTTAATTGACCAAGCGTTATCTTTCTATTCTGGCAATGGTGAGACCGGTATGAGCTACGACACCCCCGAAGCTGTGCTGAAACGGGCCCGACAGTTTATGGAAAGCCGGATCTTGCTGTCCGCGGCCGAGATGAACCTTTTCACCCGTCTCGAAGAAGAGCCGTCGTCCGCCGAGGATCTCGCAGGCCGGCTGCATGCCGATACCCGGGGACTGACCCTCCTGCTCGATGCACTGGCGGCCATGGGTCTTCTTGCCAAGGAGGCGGGTACCTACCGCACCGCCCCCGATGCCGCCCCGTTTCTGACGGACGACAGCCCCCGGTCGGTCCTCCCGATGCTCCTCCACGCGGCTCACCTGTGGGAGAGCTGGTCCAACCTTACGCCCATCGTCAGAGGGGCCGACTCGTCCGAGCCCCCGGCATCCGAATCGCGGGACGCCGACGAACTGCAGGCCTTCATCGGGGCCATGCACGTAGTGGGAACACCCCTGGCGCAAAAGATCGCAACGGCGATCCAGTCCGGTCCGGCGAGAAACCTGATCGACGTGGGCGGTGCTTCCGGGACCTACACCATCGCCTTTCTGAAGGCCGCCCCCGAACTGAAGGCAACGCTTTTCGACAGGCCCGCAGTCATCCCGATGGCCCGCGAGCGCCTGGCCGAGGCGGGAGTGCTCGACCGGGTCCGTCTCGTGGCAGGGGACTTCTACAGAAGTGAGCTGCCCGGCGGACATGACCTGGCGCTTCTTTCCGCCATCATCCATCAGAACAGCCCCGAGGAAAACGTCGATCTGTTCCGGAAGGTTTTCCGCGCCCTCGTCTCCGGGGGCCGGATCGTCATCCGTGATCACGTCATGGAACCCGACCGCACCGAGCCGAAAGACGGGGCGATCTTCGCCGTCAACATGCTCGTGAACACGGAAGGAGGCTCGACCTACACCTGCGAGGAGATCCGATCCTGGCTCGAGGAGGCGGGATTCGTGAACGTGCGGTATTTGAAGAGGGGCGAGCACATGGATTCGCTGGTCGAAGCATTCAAGCCGTGAAGAGAAACGGCAATTGGGTACTGGGTATAGGGGAATCAGAAGGGGACGAGATGAAGCCATTTACCACCATCGCCATCGGCATTTTTTGACTGATCAGCCTTTTGCACGTCGTCAGGCTGATGACAGGACTCGAACTGGTTGTCGGCGGGTGGGTCGTCCCCCTCTGGGTCAGCGTGCCCGGCGCCATCTTGACGGGCGGACTCGCCTTCATGCTCTGGAAAGAGAGCCACTGACTCCCAAACGGGAAAACCGGAGTAACCAGGATGACTCGGTTCCGTCGAATCTCCACCGTTTTCGTCTTCGCAGCGCTCCTCCTTCTGACCGCCACCCCCGCCTGGCCGACGGCCCAGATCCCCGAGAGGATCGTCTACGAGGGAGCGGAAGGGTTTCTTTTCACGAACCCGCTGGAGAGCTCTTTCAGCAAGGAGAACCCCCGCCCGGAATTCGCCTCGCCCCACACGGCGTGCTGGCGGGGTTACGTCGGTGCATGGGAGATCAGGGAGGACACCCTCTACCTCTCGGACATCAAGGCCTGGATGAGAGACGAAGACGGAAAGGCCGCCCCCGTCGGGTTCGAGAAGGTCTTCCCCGGAAAGTCAAAACCCCTGAAGGCCGAGTGGTTCACGGGAACCCTGCGCATCCCCCGGGGCAAGCCGATCCGGTACGTCCACATGGGCTACCAGACGATTTACGAGTACGATGTGTTCCTGCGTGTCGAGGCGGGAAAGGTCATCGACCGTCAGATGGTCGACAACCGGAACAAGGTGCACACCCATCCCCCGGCACCGTCCATTCTGGATCCGTGAGGGCATCGCGATGAAGACGAAAATCGAGGTCAAACGCGTCTACGACGAGCCGGCCGCCTCCGACGGGCGGCGAATCCTCGTCGACCGGCTCTGGCCGCGGGGCCTTACGAAGGAAAAGGCGAAAATCGACTACTGGGCAAAAGACATCGCGCCTTCCAACGAGCTGAGAAAATGGTACGGCCACGATCCGGCCAAATGGGACGAGTTCAGGAAGCGTTACTTCGCCGAACTCGACCGGAACGAAGCGGGCGTCGAGGCGCTGATCGAGGCCATGGGCAAGGGCCCGGTGAGCTTCGCCTACGGCTCCACGGAACGAACGATCAACAACGCCGAGGCCCTGAAACTCTACCTGAAAAATCGAACGTAAAACGGGACGTGCCCGGAAAGACGCAGAGGTTCCATGATGAGACCCCTTCTTATGGTCATGCTTTGCGCGGCCCTGCTTGTACACAGCGCAGGCCTTTCCGCCTGTTCCCGGACAGCCGGCCCCCCAACGGCTCCTCCTCAGGCAGGCACCGAGGCCGCCGCCCAGCCCGGCCCGGCAGCGCAGCCCGTATCGAAGCTGAATCTCTACCTCCTGAGCGCCGTTTCCGCCCTCTCGCCCGGCATCGCCCTGCTGAAGGTCGTCCATGATTTCAAGGACGACAAGAGCCTCAACGGAGGCAACAACTGGCTGGGCAGCTACCTGTGGGTCTTCTGGATCATCGCCTTTCTGGGCTTCACCCTGGACAAGATCCCGGGGGTCGCGCACATCCATCATTTCTTCGAGTACGGCGTCATCTGGTTTCTCGCCTTCATCGCGACCACCTTTCTGAATGCCGATTTCGCGACCCTCTACGGGATCCTCACCGGAACGGCGGCGCAGGCGCTCCGGCAGGGCCTTCGCGGGGGCGTCGATGCGTCCTCCGGCGGGGCCACCACGCCGATCCTGAGCACGACAGAAGACATCCTGACGTATATCGCAGTCAGCTGGCTGCTGTGATAATCGGATAAAGGACGTTTCAAGGCAAGGAGGGGACCTTGACCGAAAAGCACTGGCAGTTCTACACGGCCGCAACCGCGGTGATCGCCGTCCTCGTTTCCGTGTATTGTCTCTCCGAAGACATCACGGGCATTTTCGTTCACCTCTACTACATCCCCATCCTCATCGCATCCTACCAGTATCGCGAGCGGGGTCTTCTGCTGTCTCTGTTCCTCGTGATGGTCTACCTCCTGCTCGTATTCTTTTACTTCCCCGGCAACGCGCAGGCCATGCTCGAGGGCTGCATCCGGGGGATCGCGCTCATGGCCATCGCCGCGATCATCTCGGTGCTCTCGGGCCGCATCCAGGCACACGTCGACGCCCTGCAGCGCGAGATCGAAGGGCACAAGAAGACCGAGGAGGCCCTGCGGCAGAGCGAATCCCGCTACATGGAGCTGAGCATCACCGACGACCTCACGGGGCTTTACAACCAGCGCCATTTCTACAATCTGCTCCAGGCCGAGATCGAGCGCACCGAGCGCTACGGGCGGCCCCTGTCGCTGCTGCTTCTCGACATCGACGACTTCAAGCATTTCAACGACACCTACGGGCACATGGAGGGCGACCGCGTGCTGGAACGAATCGGGGCGACCATCCAGCGCTGCGTCCGAAGAACCGATTGGGCCTTCCGTTACGGCGGCGAGGAGTTCACCGTCTTCATGCCGGAAACCGAGGGGGATCAGGCGCAGGTCGTGGCGGAGAGAATCCGGGCGGAATTCGCCGCAGAGCGTTTCCGGCCTGTCCCGGGCTGCGAGGAAATCAAGACGGTGAGCATCGGGATCGCCGGGTTCCGGCCGGGCGAGGACATGAAGGATTTCATCAACCGGGCCGATCGGCTCATGTACGAGGCCAAGAGGCGGGGCAAGGACCGGGTCTGCTCCTCTGCATGACGGGGGCCCCGAATCCGTTACAGAGACGGGAACGTCCGCAGGGCCCTTCGCAACCTGTCCCTCTCCAACATTTCCTCCTGCCCTGCTTTGCGAAAGGGAAGCAGGCGCCGGACTGAATCAAGGAGTTCTCCCATGCACAAGTTCATGGACCCCGCATCCGTTGCGCTCATCGGCACCCCCCGCAGGACGGGCCCGGGCGCCTTCAACAACGCCGAGATGATGCTGCGCTACGGTTACCGGGGCCGCATCTACCCCGTGAACCCTGCCGGCGGGGACATCCTGGGGCTGAAGGTCTATCCCGCCGTCGCCGACATCCCCGAGACGGTCGACCTGGCCGTCATCTCCGTGGGCCGCGACCGGGTGTCGGCCGCCTTCGAGGACTGCATCCGGGCCGGTATCGGGCGCGTGATCATCATCAGCCAGGGTTTCGCCGACGCCGACGAGCGGGGGCGCGTGCTCCAGGACGAGATCGCCCGGCGCGCACGCGAGGCAGGGGTCCGCGTCATCGGCCCCAACACGCTGGGCGTCGTCAACAACTACAGCCATTTCAACACGGCATTCGTCGAGATCCCCTTCCCGGAGAGGTTCCTGCCCGTCTCCCTCATCGCGCAAACGGGCTTTATCCAGGTGGCCTCGCGCAACCTCGCCTGGCGCGACATCGGGAAGGCCATCGACGTCGGCAACTCCTGCGATGTCGACATCGCGGAGGCCCTCGACTACCTCGAGGACGACGCCGAGACACAGGTGATCGTCATCCACATGGAAGGCCTGAAGCGCGGCCCCGAGTTCCTGGAAGCGGCGGGACGCGTGAGCCGGAAAAAGCCCGTCGTCGTCCTGAAAACGGGCCGCAGCACCGTGGGGGCCAAAGCGGCGCTGTCCCACTCGGGATCCCTCGTAGGCGAGGACCACGTTTACGACGCCGTCTTCAAGAGGGCCGGCCTGCTGCGCGTCCGCACGAGCGTCGAGCTGCGGGACGCCATCCACGCCCTCGCCGTTCTCGGGGAAATGCACGGCCCCAGGATCGGCGTCGTCACCGTCACCGGGGCCGGGGGCATCATGTGCGCCGATGCGTGCGAGGAGGCGGGCCTCACCTTCGGGGAGATGCCGGCCGGGTTGCGCGAGGAGCTCCTGAAGGGTCTGCCCGACTGGGTCCGCGTCTCGAACCCCATCGACATCTGGCCCATCGGCATGCTCGGCGGCCGCTACGAGGAGGCCTGGCGGCTGTCGCTCACGGAGTTTCTCAAATCGCCCGGCATCGACGGCGTGATGGCCATTTTCTTCGTGACGAGCTCGCCGCTGCATGCGGAATTGAACCTCGAGAAGGCCTTCGCCGAGGCGAGGCGCGAGTCGAAAAACCTCAAGCCCATCGCCACGTGGCCCTACATGGAAAGCAGTGCCGCCATCGACCGTTTCGAGGCGATCCCGGGTCTCGCCTGCTTCGACACGATCGAGCAGGCCGTCCAGGGGCTGTCCTGTTGCCATCAAGCCCACCGGCTGAAGAACCGCCACAGACCGCAGACGCGGTCCTTCACCATCGACGGGGCGGCGCAGGCGCTGGCCGCAAAGGGAAAAAAGGAGGGTGTTCTTGTCGGAAAGGACGCCCTGGAGCTGCTCGGGTGTTACGGCATCCCCGCGGCGGCCGGGACCGAGGCAAAAAGCCTTGCGGCCCTCCGGGCGGCGGCAAGAGGCATGAAGCCGCCCTTTGTGCTGAAGCTGGCGGGCCGCAGCTTCCTGCACAAGAGCGAGTGGGGCGGGATCATGACGGGAATCGGCAATCTCAGCGAACTGAAAGCGGCCCGGGAGACGATCGCGGCAAACGTGCGGGCGAAAGACCCGGGCGCTGTGATCGATGCCTTCCAGATCCAGGAGCAACTTGCGGGCAAGGAGATCCTCCTGGGGCTCAAGCGCGACCCGGTGTTCGGCCACATCATGGCCTGCGGACAGGGCGGCATCTACACGGAGGTCTTCCGGGACGTGAGCCGCGAGATCGTCCCCGTCGACGGGCCGACCGCCCGGTCGATGATCGAGTCGCTGCGGATCCGGCCGCTTCTGAAGGGCGCAAGGGGCGAGGCGAGCGTTGACATCGACGGCCTCGTCGAGATCATCGAGAGGCTGTCGTTTTTTGCCACGGTGAATCCGGATGTGGCCGAGCTCGACATCAACCCCCTCATGGCCTCCGCTGCCGGCTGTCGGGCCGTCGACGCCCGGATCCTCTGGGGATAAATTTCATGTTCGGGGCTGTGGGCTCATTCCATTTCCACATCCACCTGAAATGAGAGAAATCGATGAGACGAAGAATCATTCCGTTCTGCCTGCTGATCCTTTTTACGCTCCTGGCGACAGGGCGATCGGAGGCATGGGCTCAAGAGACACCGAGCCCTCAAATGAATGCGGTCGTTGCCGAGATCGGACGCATCGGAAAGGCCGCCAAGGGAACGGTAGGCGTCGCGGCCATCCATCTGGAAACCGGCCGCAGGGTTGTCTTCCATGCAGACGAGTTCTTCCCCATGGCCAGCACGGTAAAGGTGGCTGTTGCGGCAAAGATCCTCGACATGGCGGACAAGGGGCACATCAACCTGACATCGCTTGTGCCCGTGGAGCGCTCGGAGCTGGCTCCGGAAGGTCCGCTGGGAGATATCCAGTGGCGCCCCGGGCTTTCATTCAGGGTTTCCGAGCTTCTCGATCTCATGATCACGAAGAGCGACAACACCTCCACCGATGTTCTCTACCGGGCAGCCGGGGGACCGGCAGCCGTCCATGCCTATCTGCAAGCCCTGGGCTTGCAGGAAATCCGCCCGGCCCGGACTATCAGGGAGTTGCTGCGCGATGTCCTCTCCATCCCTGCCCCGGCGTCGCCGGCGACGTCTCTGGCGGATCAATTCAGGCGGATGCCGCCCAAGCAGGCGGCTGAGCGCCGCGCAAAGGCCTATCGGGCCAATCCCGCCTATGATGCCGACCCGAGGGATCAGGCCACCCCGAATGCCATGCTGGGGCTCTTGTGCAAGATCTGGCTGGAGGAAGGGATCAGCCGATCGGCACGTTCAACACTCATTCCCATGATGGAGCGGAGCACAACCGGGCCGAAGCGGATCCGGGGCCGTTTGCCTGCGGGGACTGTCGTCGCCGACAAGACGGGGACGCTGGCCGGCAGCGTCAATGACGTCGGTACCATCACGCTGCCCGAGGGCAGGGGTCACATTGCCCTTGTCGTGTTCATCAAGGGTTCGGAAGCGCCTCCCGGCATCCGGGAAACGGTGATCGCAGACATCGCACGGCTCGTGTATGATTACTTCCTGATTTCACCCCGGTAAGGCCTGATAGCGAGAGCCGGGACGTCCCCCCTGAAAACCTTTTTTGACCGGATTGCCGGGACGTGAAGATTGTAGAGCGCATTCGTCAGCAAGAAGCCAGGAGCGAAACCGGAATCCATGGCAGGGTGAATACACAAAAATAAACGGAAAGGATGACTCGATGAAAACAGCAAGATCCGTGAGAATAGAAGAATTTGGCGGCCCTGAGAAGATGAGCGTTAAAACCATCGCATTGCCACCTCCCGGAGACGGAGAAGTACAACTCCGCCAGGGGGCAATCGGATTCAACTTTATCGATGTCTACCAGCGCAGAGGTGTGTATCCGCTGCCGCTGCCGACCGGTCTCGGCCATGAAGCGGCCGGCGTCGTGGAAGCGGTTGGCCCCGGAGTCGATCGTTGCCGTCCGGGAGACAGGGTTGCCTACATGAACGCCGGTCTCGGCGCCTATGCGGATTATCGCAACGTGCCGGCAGAGCGGGTGGTCGGCATTCCTCCGGGAGTTTCGGATGAGCAGGCAGCGGCGCTGTTGTTCAAAGGGCTGACGGCACAATACCTGTTGAAGAAAACCCATGCGGTGAAAGCCGGAGAGATCATTCTCGTTCATGCGGCTGCAGGAGGCGTGGGGCAGATTCTGTGCCGGTGGGCCAACGGTCTCGGCGCCTTTGTGATCGGGACCGCCAGTACCGAGGAAAAATGCGCGATGGCGCGTGAAGCCGGTTGCAGTCTGGCCATCAACTATTCCAGGGAGAACTGGCCGACAGCGCTTCTTGAAGCGACAGGGGGCAGAAAAGCCAGCGTGGTCTATGACTCGGTCGGAAAGGATACCTTCCTGAAGTCGCTGGACTGTGCAGCACCCTTCGGACTGGTTGTCCTCTATGGCGCCGCTTCGGGTCCTGCTCCGGCGATCGAGCCTGAAGTGCTCAATAAAAAAGGATGCCTGTTTCTCACGCGGCCCTCTGTCTTCCCGCATAATGCGGATCCTGCAACCTTTCGTGCCAACGCTGCGGATCTTTTTGAGGCCATATCGTCGGGTCTGGTGAAGTCGACCATCGGGGCCCGCTTCACCCTTGAAAACATCGTCGAAGCTCATATTGCGGCTGAATCCAGAGCGACGCGAGGTGCGACCGTGATCATTCCTTGAGGTCGGTCCGGTTCGTCCGGCAAATCAGGAGGATCGCTCACCCTGTTCGCTGCATCCAAACCGGCATGAAAGCCAAAAAACGGATGTCCCTGCCGGCAACCCGTCTGCAAAGACACTCTGCCGCTTCGCAGAGCCCT
>CAWHEJ010000026.1:0-24052 GCA_963828305.1 uncultured delta proteobacterium
CTGCCGGACCTTGTCGCGGAGCTTCTCCTGCTCCACCCTGTGCAGCAGGCCGTCGGCCGACAGGAGCGACTTCTCCCGCATGTAGATATTCACTTTGTAGAGAAGTTCGTCGATGCGGAAAGGCTTCGTGATGAAATCGACGGCCCCCGTCTTCATGGCCGAGACGGACAGGCCGACGGTGGGGTATCCGGTGATCATGATGACCGAGATCGAGGGGTTGATCTCCCGGATCCGGCTCAGCAGATCCATGCCGTTCATGCCCGGCATCTGGATGTCGCTGATCACCAGGTCGTAGAGATTGGACCGCAGCGCTTCGAGGGCTTCCTTCCCGTCGGACGCCTCGGTGGCGATGTAGTCGCCCTCATGCCTCAGGGCCTCGACGATCAGGTTGCGTATGGAGGGGTCGTCATCGACGACGAGGATGGTCCTCTTATCGGACAAATTCGCGGGCATGGCCCTGAATTCGCTCCTTGCGGTCTCCGTGTCGTTCATTCCGATCATTCCGACAGCCCCACCCATGGTTTCGGACTCATCGCGCGCACTGGAGGCAAAGGTGTGGTTGCGGCCTTATTCGGAGACGCAGACCGGTCCCATGCGGGTTCGAACCAGACACACCGGGAGCATGTGACAGGGGGCTTGCGGCCCCCCTTCGGAACGGTCCCCCGCTCAGCGAATCGCGAAGGCATCTATCTGGATTTATTGCCTTTCAGGATGACATCCATCAGGCTGTAGGAGATCTTGTCATAGACCTCCGGTTTTTCCTGCTCCGGGGACAGCGAGACCACGTCGGCGTATTTCGGGCCCGCTTTCGGGATATCCTGGGCCGCAGGTTGCGAGCTGACCTTGCTCTGCCGGCTGTAGGCCTTGAGGATATTGTCAATCTGGTATGTGGATATGGTCATCGCTCATCCCGTTGTTTTCTCATAATGGAGATCGGTATCCGGTATGAAAACTTTAGGATTACTTCCCTGCGGACGGCCCGCCGCGGCTCGACAGGGGATCCCGGAAATATTTATGGTTGACTAATGGGGAAATTTTGTTAACATCCCGTGTTGCTTTACGTTCATACGATTCATCAGGCCCTTCCGACAGGAACCTTCCTGCCGATCAAAGACCTCATTTCCACCCGTCGGGGGGCGGGGAGTGACGCAACCACCATTACCCCATTTCGTCCCATCCTCGAGGAGCGGCAAAACGACCAGCCATGGCAGAGAGCAAGGTAAAAAAGGACACGAAGAATATCCGCATCCTCATCGCCGAGGATAACGAGCTGAGCCGCGACAATCTGGCGGAATTGCTCAGGAGTTACGGTTACGAGGTCAAGGGTGTCGGCGACGGCCGGCAGGCCATGGATGTTTTCATCGATGACAAGTACGACCTCGTCATCACGGACCTCAAAATGCCCCACGTCGACGGCCTTCACCTGCTGAAGTTCGTCAAGGAGGTCAACCCCGAGAGCATCGTCATCATGATCACGGGCTACGGAACGGTCAACTCGGCTGTCGAGGCCATGAAGCTCGGCGCCTTCGACTACATCACCAAGCCCCTCAAGGACGACGTCGTCAAGCTCACCATCGACCGGGCCCTTTCCTACGCGAAGCTCAAGGAAGAGAACATCACGCTGAAGGATCAACTGAAGAAGAAATACGACTTCGGCAAGATCATCGGCTTCAGCGACAACATGCGGAAGGTCTTCGACAAAATCGAGAAGGTGGCCGTTTCGGACAGCACCGTTGTCATCTACGGCGAGAGCGGCACGGGAAAGGAGCTGGTGGCCCGGGCGATCCATTTCAACAGCGACCGCCGCAGCTTCCCGCTGGTGCCCGTCAACTGCGGGGCCATCCCCGAGGAGCTTCTCGAGAGTGAGCTCTTCGGCCACGAAAAAGGGGCCTTCACGGGGGCCATCAAGAGCCGCGTGGGCCGCTTCGAGCTTGCCCAGGGCGGTACGATCTTCCTCGACGAGATCGGCGACATGAGCCCGGCGCTCCAGGTAAAGGTCCTGCGCGTCATCCAGGAGAAGCAGTTCGAGCGCATCGGCGGCGTCAAGACGATCACCGCCGATGTCCGGATCATCTGCGCGACGAACCAGGATCTCGACAAGGCCGTGCAGGAGAAGCGGTTCCGGGAAGACCTCTTCTACCGGATCAACGTCATCCCCATTACCCTGCCCCCGCTACGGGACAGGAAGATGGACGTCCCCGTCCTGATCAACCACTTCCTGCAGAAATTCAACAAGCTCAAGAAGCGCAACGTGAAGGAAGTCACCCCCGAGGCGATGAACTACATGATGCGCTACGCGTGGCCGGGCAATATCCGCGAGCTCGAGAACCTCATCGAGATGCTCGTCGTTATGAAAGAGGAGGGAAAGATCAAGGTGGACGACCTGCCACCCAAGATCCTCAGCGTCGGGAAGGGCAAAAGCGACGTTACCAGCGTCGTCGACATCCCCGAGGACGGCATCGAATACAACGAGGTCGTCGACCAGTTTGAAAAAGGTCTCCTTCTCAAGGCCCTGGAGAAGACAAGCGGCGTAAAAAACCGCGCGGCAAAGCTGCTCAACCTGAACCGGACCACCTTCGTCGAAAAGCTCAAACGATTCAATATCAGTTAATCGGGTCTATTTCGTCCATTTAGTCTGTTTCGTCTGTTCCGTCATGCCGCGGAGCGGCGGCAATTGGGTATTGGGATATTGGGTATTGGGGTATACGGAATCCCGAATCCCTGCTTCATCCACTTCCTTCACTTCTTTCACTTCCCCCACTTCTTCGCGGTTTGCGGCTCCAGGTGTCATTTTTTTGACAAGCCGCTCAAGTTTTCTCAGGCATGATCGACGCGGCCTCGCATAAATGCGGCCCGAACCTCCTCCGTCCAGATGACCTGCACGCGACCCGCTACCCGCTACCCGCTTCTTTTTTACCCTATACCCTGCACCCTACCCCCTACACCCTTTCTTTTCGTGGCATATCACTTGCTATCCTCAGGTCAGGCGGTGGTGTGTCCATCGGACCCCCTGCCATTCTGCACACCGGGACTGACCATGAGAAAACACTGCATCGCCTGTCTGGCCGTCGTTCTGGTTCTTGTCTTTGCCGCATCCGCAACCCCCGCCGGGAAGACCGGTGCGGTGTACAGCCTTCACGTGGGATCCTACCCCAGCGCAGAAAAGGCCGCCGAGCAGGTCAAGACCCTCAAAGAAAAGGGCTGCGAGGCCTTCTCCGCAAAGCCGGAGGGCAGCGACGGGCGCTGGCGCGTCTTTGTCGGCCGGTATGCGGGCACTGATGAGGCGGCCCGCCAGGGCGCACTGCTCGAGAAGAAAAAAATTGTCCGGTTCTTTACCGTCCGAAAAGTCCCGGCCACGGCGGACGCGAAAGATTCTGCAGGGAAAGAGGGAAAGGCGGCCGTGAAAGCGGCCCCTGTGCCGGACCCCCCGAAGGCGGACGTCACAAACCCGAAGCCTCTGCACCCCCAGGTAACGATCACGCCGGCTGCGCCGGAGACGCTGTCGAAGAAAAAGAAGACCCCGCTCCATGCATCTACGGAAAAGCGCCCCGGGAGCCTTTCGGGCGATTCGGTAACGGACGGCCTGCCCGAGCCCGAACCGTTCAAGTTTCAGCCATTCGACACGGGCAGTCAGGGGAAACCGGGCGGCAATGCCGGAGCCGGGCTCAAGGATGGCAGCCTGCCCGAAGACGAGGCCCTCTATGCGGAAGCGGTGGATCACTATCGAAAGGGCAGGTACCCCAAAGCGGTCGACACCTTCCGATCGTACATCCAGCAGTATGCAGGCAAGCCCCGGTCGAAGGCGTCGTTTTTCTGGATCGCCGAATGCCACAGCCAGATGCAGGACCCGAAGAAGGCCGACGAAGCCTTCCGGGAGGCCCTCAAGCGCTGGCCCGACTTCCAGGACGTCCCGCGGGAAGCGCTGGTCAGCCTGGGTTTCCATTTCTTCCGCCAGGGCGCGCATGACCAGCTCATCGGGACCTTCTCCTACTACGTCAACATCTACCCCGAGGACCCTTTCCGCAAGGAGATGCTCTACCTGATCGCCCGTTCGCTCACGGAGATGCAGCAGTACGAGCCGGCGCTCAAGGTCTTCAGCACCGTCATCGAGAAATATCCCGACACCAAGGAAGCCACGGAGAGCGCCATCATCATGGCCAACATCGGGGTGAAGAGCCCGGGGCTCAGGCTTCCCGCCTACATGACGGGCACCCAGTACTACAGGGATCCTGCGGCGACCTACGACATGGTCCTCTCGAAGCAGCTTCCGAGCCTGGAAATCACGGAACGGATTCTCTTCCAGAAGGCCTACGCCCTGTTGCAGGCAAAGCTCTACCGGCAGGCCTTTCAGGCAAGCCTCGCCCAGCTCAAGCGCTTCCCCAACGGGCGCTGCAAGGACGCGGGCCTGGCAACCCTCAAGGCGGCCACGGAACAACTCGTCGACGAGGACTACGGAAAGGCCGATTACCTCCGCGTGGCCGACACCTACCTGACGGCCTACGAGGGCGCCTGGGTCAAGGCCATCGATTTCGGGACGGGCAGCAAGATCGCCGACAGCCTGCGCCAGATCGGTCTGTACCGCGAGACGCGGCGGGTGGCCGAACACCTCCTGATGATCGAGAAGGAGGGCAGGAACCGCAGGGCGCTGCTCGTGATGGTGGCGGACGTGAGCATCCGCGAGCGCCATTACGATGAGGCGGAGCGGCTCATCGCGGAGCTCGAGAAGGAGACGGCAACGCCCGGTCGCGATGACCGCATTGCCCTGCGGCGGCTCCAGGGGGATCTCTACCTCAAGAAAGGCCTCTTCGAGAAGGCGGCCGCCGCATACGCGGAGACGGCAGGCGAGGGCGCGGCCGACGCGGCCGCACTGCACCGCAACTACGGGATTGCCCTTCGCTTCAGCGATGCCTGCCCGTCGGCCCTGCAGCAATTCCAGCTCGCCATCCGGCAGTCCGAGAAAAACAAGGCCGGCAACAGCCAGGTCCTCCAGGATTCGCTGGCAGGCGTCGGGGACTGTTACCTCAAGACACGGAAGTACCCCGAGGCCATAACGGCCTACCGCCAGGCCGTCGATTCGGCCCAGAGCGGTGCGCAGAACCCCTGGACCCTCTACAACCTCGGCAAGGGGTACGTGGAGATGAGAAACCTCACCGAGGCAAACCGGGTCTTCTCGGAGCTGAAGGTCCGAACGGGGGACGACTTCTGGAACAAAACGATCGACTACACCCTCTCCGATGCCGCCTGGACGGAGAAATACCGGAAGTACCTTCCGGCGAAATAAGGACATGCTGAAAGAAAACGCACAAAAACCGGCCCGGCCGGACAATCGGCCTGCGGGCGACATCGAGGTTTTGCAGCAATCCTTCGAGAGCTTCACGGCGGCCACGATGAAACTCCAGGAGGCCTTCTCGAATCTCGAGATCAAGTTCGAGAACCTCAACCGCGAGCTCGAACAGAAGAACCGGCGTCTCGAGAGCATCATTGCCGAGAAGGACGAGATGCGCAACTACCTGGAAACCATCCTGGAGAGCCTGACGACAGGGGTCGTCGTGGCGGATCTCCAGGGGCGCGTCACGACGATGAACGGCTGTGCCGCACGCATCACCGGAATGAAGCCGGGCGCTGCGGATCGGGAGCTTGCCGATCTCTTCCGGGGAGCCGAGGAGATGGACCGGGGCCGGGCAGGTTCTGTCCCTACCCGGTACCTGCAGGGCACGCGCAAGATCCGCCTCGGCGACAGCATCCTCGAGGTCCTGACATCCCCCGTGAAGACAAAGGACGGCAACAGCCTGGGGACGGTCCACATCCTGCTCGACGTGACCCGCGTCGAGAAGCTCGAGGAGATGGCCAAGCGCACCGAAAAATTTGCCGCCCTCGGCGAGATGGCTGCCAACATCGCCCACGAAGTCCGCAACCCCCTGGGAAGCATCTCGCTGTCGGCCTCGCTTCTCCTCAAGGGCCTTGCCGACGAGAAGAACCGGGACCGGGCCGCGCGGATCATCCACTCCGTGAAGAACGTCGACAACAAGATTGCGAACCTGCTGCTGTTCACCCGAAAGCCGGAGCCCCTGTTCCGGGATCTGCAAATCCACGACGTCCTTCAGGACATCCTGAGGTTCTCGGTGGAGATCCTGGACAAGGAGGGAATCCGGCTCGCCGTGCGCCTGGCAGGCGGCGACCCGCTCGTGCGGGCCGACGGGGAGCTTCTGAAACAGGTGTTCCTCAACATCATCCTGAATGCCGTGCAGGCCATGCAGGGCGGCGGTGAGCTCACCATCGAGACGCGCCTGCACAACGACCCGGTGCTGAGGCCGGGCATGGAACGGACCCTCGAGCTCCGCTTTGCCGACACGGGTTCCGGGATTGCCGAGGAGGATCGCAGGCGGATCTTCGACCCCTTCTTCAGCACGAGGGAAAGGGGCAGCGGCCTGGGGCTCGCCATCGTGCACAACATCATCGATCTGCATCGCGGAACGGTCGACGTGGAGAGGGGCGAGAAGGGCGGGAGCGTGTTTACCGTGTTGCTGCCGCTTGTGGAATCTGAATGAAGAAGGTGCGAGGGTAAGAGGGTAAGAAGGTAAGAACAGGCATGACGGAAGCGAGCTCGAAACGCAGACCCATCCTCGTCGTCGATGACGACCCCTACATGCGGACGTCCCTGATGGACTGCCTCGTGAGCTGCGGTTATACCGTGGAGACGGCCATCGACGGCGTCGACGCACTGGGCAAGTTCCGGAGAGGCGCCTATGAAATGGTCATCACCGACATCCGGATGCCCAAGATGGGCGGGCTCGAGCTGCTGAAAGGCGTGAAGGATCAGGCCCCCGAGACCCCCGTCATCGTCATCACGGCCTACGGCACGGTGAACACGGCCGTCGAGGCCATGAGGAAGGGCGCCACGGACTTCATCATGAAGCCCTTCTCGCTCGACGACCTCGAGTTGGTGGTGAAAAGCGTCCTCGAGCGGGGCGCGGAACCCGAATGCAGGGAAACGGCCCACGAGGGGCCCGGGACATCCCGGCCGGCACAGCGGCCGATCGTGACGGCCGATCCCCGGATGGCCGAGCTTCTCGAATTCCTGAAGAACATCGCCAAGAGCCGGTCGAGCGTTCTCATCCAGGGCGAGAGCGGCACGGGAAAGGAACTGCTGGCCCGCCTCATCCATCAGCACAGCCCGCGGAGAAGCCAGCCCTTCGTGGCCGTCAACTGCGCGGCCATCCCCCACACGCTGCTCGAGAGCGAGATGTTCGGCTTCGAGAAGGGAGCCTTCACCGGCGCCGCCCAGCGGCGGATCGGCAAGTTCGAGCTGGCCGACCGGGGGACGCTGCTGCTCGACGAAGTGAGCGAGATGGACATGCCGCTCCAGGCGAAACTTCTCCGGGTGATCCAGGAGTCGGAAATCGACCGCCTCGGCGGGAAAGACCCCATCCCCGTCGATGCACGGATTGTCGCGACAACCAATTCCGATCTGAAAAAGTGCATCCAGGAAAAGAAATTCCGCGAGGACCTCTATTACCGGTTGAACGTGATCCCCGTCCGCGTCCCGCCGCTCAGGGAGCGAAAAGGGGACATCTCCGTCCTGGCGGAGCATTTCATCGCGAAATACGCGGCGGAAAACGGAAAGCGAAAGCCTGCCCTGCCCGGCGAGACCCTTGCCGCCCTTGCCGCCTACCCCTGGCCCGGCAACGTGCGCGAGCTGGAAAACGTGATCGAGCGCGCCGTGCTGGTCTGCCAGGGCAATGCACTGCTGCCGGGGCACCTTGCCCTCGACGTCGACGAGACCGCCGCCGTCGATCCTGTCAGCCCCGGGGGAGCGCCTCCGGCCCTTCCGGCCGACGCCCCCGCCACGCTCAGGGACATGGAGAAGAATCTCATCTTCAGCACCTTGAAACGGGTCAAGGGCAACAAAACGAAGGCCTCCGAGATCCTGGGGATCAGCGTGCGGACCATGCGCAACAAGCTCAACGAGTACAAGCTCGAGCAGGGCACGCTCAATCTCGGAGCCGAAAGCCAATAAGCCGACAGCCAACAGCCAACAGCCAACAGCCGACAGCCAACAGCCGACAGCCGACAGATCCCTGTTACCTTCTTTCTTCTTCTTCTTCTTCTTCTTCTTCTTCTTCTTCTTCTTTCTTCTTCTTACTGTCGGCTGCAGACTGCAGACTGTCGGCTCCGTCAGGCGATGCATCGCCTGACGGAGGTGTCCCAAAATGGCCTATCCATCTGTTTCCTCGTGCACTTTTCGTTGGCACATGCCTTGCAACATATCCCCGTGGATTCTTTGCACGGGGTAAAGTTTGCATGAACAGCCTTTTCAGCAAAACGATCAGCACGCTTTCGGATCTCGTCGGCGCCCGCTCGCAGAGGCATCAGGTCCTGGCGTCGAATGTGTCCAACATCGACACCCCGGGGTACGAGCCGAAGGATGTCGATTTCGAGAACCTGATCGCCTCGATGCAGGGCAAGGGCATCCGCATGACCCGGACGAACGGGAAACATTTGCCTGCGGCAACCCCGGGAGGAAGCCTGTCCGTAACGAGGACGGGCGACAAGGTGGACATGGACCGCGAGATGGTTTCGATTGCCGAAAACCATCTCATGCACAACGCCGCCGTCGAGATGCTGGCGCGCAAGTTCAGGGCACTCCAGAGTGCCATCCGGGAGGGCAAGTAATGAATTTTATCACTTCGTTTGATATCTGCTCGTCGGGGCTTTCGGCCCAGAGACAGAAGATGGACGTCATCGTCAGCAACCTCGCCAACGCGAGCACGATCCAGACCCCCGAGGGGGGGCCTTACAAGAGAAAGGTCGCCGTCCTGGCGGCGGAGCCCGTGAACAGCAAGTTCGGGTCCACCCTGAAGGATGCCCTGTCCCAGGTGAAGGTGCAGGAGGTCATCGAGGATTCCGAGGGCCTGAAAAAGGTCCACGACCCGACGCACCCCAACGCCGACGAGCAGGGCTTCGTCACCTACCCCAACGTGAACGTGGTGACGGAGATGGCCGACATGATCACGGTCAACCGGGCCTACGAGGCCTGCGTGACCGCAATGGATGCCACGAAGAACATGGTCCTCAAGGCACTCGACATCGGCAAGTAACGGTGAACGGACGGCATCAGGCCGTACCGGATGGTGAAGGAGCATAGAACATGAACAGGGTATCGACGCGAAGTGATGTCTTGCAGATCCCCGCCAAGGCCATCCAGCCCGCGGGAAAGGACCCCGGCAAGCCCCAGGGGGCCTTCGGGGACATGCTGAAACAGGCCGTCACCGAGATCAGTCAGCTTCAGAACAACGCCGACAAGGCCATCACGAGCGTTCAGCTCGGCCAGTCCGGCAACATTCACGAGGCCATGATCGCCCTCGAGAAGGCCGACATCTCGTTCAAGGCCATGATGCAGGTCCGAAACAAAATCCTGGAAGCCTACCAGGAAGTCATGAGGATGCAGGTCTGATTTCGGATCTCTGCCCTCTGTCATCTGCGGCGGTTCCGGCTCCACTCTCGACTAGAATGCGCGCTCCGATGACGGATACTGAAATTCTCCTGAAGGATAGAGGGATAGAAAATCCATGGGTCAGCTTTTCTCGCAGATGTGGAAGGGGTTTGAGTCCCTGCCCGCGTCCCGTAAACTCACCATCCTCGCGGCGGCGGGTATCACGTTTCTGAGCATTGCCCTTGCCGTTGTCTTCATCAACCAGCCCGACTACAAGGTTCTCTACACGAACCTCTCCACCGAGGATGCCGGTCAGATCACGGCGCGGCTCCAGGAGAAGAAGATCCCCTACCAGCTCTCGCCCACGGGGGACATGATCTCGGTGCCTTCCGAGAAGGTGTCGGAGATGCGGCTGGAACTGGCGGCCTCGGGTCTCCCCAAGGGCGGCGGCGTCGGGTTCGAGATCTTCGACGCGAAAAATCTGGGCGTGACCGAGTTCGTCCAGCAGCTCAACTACCAGCGCGCCCTCCAGGGGGAGCTCACCCGGACGATCAACAGCCTCGACGAGATCCAGCAGTCGCGCGTCCACCTCGCGATCCCGAAGAAGTCCCTCTTCTCGGAGGACCAGAAAAAGCCCACGGCCAGCGTCGTCGTCCGGCTCAAGAGCGGGCGAAACTTGAGCGACCCGCAGATCCATGGCATCGCGCACCTCGTGTCGAGTTCCATCGAGGGGATGAGCCCCCGCGACGTGATGATCGTCGACTCGAGCGGGAAGGTCCTCTCGAAGGTCACCGAGGGGGGCGAGATGGCCCAGTTGTCCAACTCGCAGATCGAGTACAAGAAGAACGTCGAGAAGGATCTCACGAGCCGCATCACCTCCATGCTGGAGAAGGTCGTCGGCGAGGGGAAGGCCGTCGTGCGGATCTCCACCGATTTGGACTTCCGGGTCACGGAGAAAACGGAGGAGAAGTACGACTCCGAGGAGCCCGCCATCCGCAGCGTCCAGCGTTCGCAGGAAAAGTCGGGCGCCACCTCGGGCGGGGCGGGCGAAAGCTCCGTCGCGACGACGGGACGGCAGGCGGCGGCGCCGCGGCCCTCGGGGTCAAACCGCGAGAAGTCCGACGAGACGATCAACTACGAGATCAGCCGCACGGTCAACAAGACCGTCATGCCCGTGGGCGACGTGAAGAAGCTCTCCATCGCCGTTCTGGTCGACGGCAACTACGCGAAGAACGAAAAAGGGGCCGAGGAATACCAGCCGCGGCCCGAGAAGGAGCTGACGGCCCTGGAAGACCTCGTCAAGAAGTCCGCCGGCTTCGATGCCAAGCGGGGTGACCAGGTCGTCATATCCAACGTGCCCTTCAAGAAAGTCGACCTGGGAGCGGAGATGGCGGAAAAATCCTGGCTGGATAAGTTCATGCCCTTCATGCCGCTCGTCCGGTATCTCGTGATGCTGGTCGTGATCGCCCTGGTGGCACTCTTCGTCGCCAAGCCGCTCGTCCGCATGCTCGCGGAGCGGGGGCGGGAGGTGGAGGTATCCGTCCGGGAAGTGCCCGCAGGCGTGGGCGCGCTCAAAGGCGGCGATGGGGTGACGCTCTCTCTCGGCGCTTCTCAGCAGCCCCGGGAACTGACGGAGGCCGACATCGTGCGGCACATGGCATCGGCGGATTCCAAGCGCTTTGCCGAGCTCCTGAGGAATTGGATCAAATGATAGGCGCCAGGCTGCAGGCTACAGGCGCCAGGACAGATCAGGAGATCGATTTTCTTTCCTGAAGCCTGTAGCCCGATGCCTGATGCCTGTTCCGTGAGGAACCATGAACAGTGAAGAAAAAGCAGCGATCCTTCTGCTCTCGCTCGATGAAGAACAGGCGGCGGAGGTCATGAAAAACCTCCGGTCCGCGGAGGTTCGCCGCATCAGCAAGTACATGAGCCGGATCACGAGCATCTCGGCCAGCGATGTCCAGGAGGTGGCCAGGGAGTTTTGCGATCTCGCCAAGGAGCGGGGCGGGATCCTTTCCGTCAAGGAGGACGTGGCGAAGAACATCGTCCTGAGGGCACTGGGGCCCGAGCAGGCGGGAAGCATCCTGACGGCTCTCGAGGGCGAGAAGGACAAGTTCAGCGAGAACCCCATTTTCGAAAAGCTCCGGGACATCGACCCGCGGCTGCTGAAAGACTTCACAAAGATGGAGCACCCCCAGACCATCGCGCTCATCCTGGCCCACCTGCGGCCCGAACAGGCCGCCGAGATCATGGAATCCCTCGGCCCGGAGATGCAGATCGAGATCGTCCGGAGGATGGCGAGCCTCAAGAGCGTGCCCACGGATCTGATCGAGGACGTGGCCCAGACACTCGAGAGCGAACTCATCGCCGGCGCGGCCAGCGAGAAGGAGATCGGCGGCGTGGCGCTTATGGCGGAAATCCTCAACCGCATGAACCGCACGAGCGAAGGCGCGATCATTTCCTCGCTCGACGGCTCGGATCCGGAGCTGGCCGCAGAGATCCGCGGCCTCATGTTCACCTTCGACGACATTCTGAAGCTCGACGACCGCAGCATCCAGGAGCTCCTGCGGGAGGTCTCGAGCGAGGACCTCGCCAAGGCCCTCAAGGTCGTCGTCCCGGAGGGCCGCGAGAAGGTGTTCAAGAACATGTCCAAGCGCGGCGCCGACATGCTGAAGGAAGACATCGAAATGATGCCGCCCATCCGGCTCTCCGATGTGGAAAAGGCCCAGCGGGCCATCCTGGATGTCTGCAAGCGGCTCGAGGCGGAAGGCCGGATCCAGCTGTCACGCGAGGAGGGCGATGCATTCGTCTAATCGGGTCATCAAGTCCAAGAACGTCAAGGTCGTCGACGGCCCCGCAACGGAGAAACCGCGTTTCACGCCGGCCGACTTCGGCTGCGAGAATCTTTCCCAGGGCCCTGCCCCGCGGCGCTCCCGAATCGAGGAGATCCTCTTCGAGTCGGAAAAGAAGATCGAGGTCGCCGTGAAGCATGCCTATGAACGGGGTCATGCCGAAGGGTTTCGCAAGGGTACCGAGAAGAAGGATCAGGAGCTGGCCGCCCTGGCGGAGGCCCTCAAGAAACTGCTCCTCGAGGTGGAGAACATCCGCCGCAGCATCCTGGAGCGCGGCGAGGCGAGGGTGCTCAAGCTTGTCATTGCCGTGGCCCGGAAGGTGATCCGCCAGGAAGTGGCGACGGACCGCGATGTGATTCTCAGCGTGCTGCGCGAGGCCGTAAAAAACGTGCTGGACCGCGACCGGATCAAGGTCCGCCTCAACCCGGTCGACCACGAACGGATGGCGAAACTGACCCCAACCCTCATTGCCGGTTTCGAAGGGATCCGGTCGATTTCGCTCGAGGCCGACGAGGCCATCGGTCTCGGCGGCGCTGTCATCGAGACCGCCTTCGGCGAGATCGACGCCACCATCGAGCAGCAGCTCGAGGAGATCCTGAAGGCATTCAAGGAAAGCACGCAGAAAGCCTGACGACGGAGTCGTCAGGCAGCTGACAGCCGACAGCCAACAGTCAACAGCCAAGAGATCTTTACTGTCGGCTGTAGACTGCAGGCTGTAGGCTCTTAAATGCCGCTGCGCGGCAAGACGGAACAGACGGGATAGACCGAACAGACGGAACGGACCCCCATGACGTTAGATTTTAATCGCTACCAACGGATTCTCGACCAGATCAACCCGATCAAGGTGAACGGGACGGTGAGCGAGATCATCGGCCTCATGGTCGAGGGTCACGGACCGGCGAGTTCCGTGGGCGAGATGTGCAACATCTTCGCCAATGGCGGGGCCTGCGAAAAGCTCCGGGCCGAGGTGGTGGGGTTCCGCAAGGGGAAGGTCCTCCTGATGCCGCTGGACAATCTCCAGGGCGTGGGGCCGGGCTGCAAGATCGTTTCCCTCGGGCGGAAAGCATCGATTGCCGTGGGAAAAAAACTCCTCGGCCGGGTCATCGACGGCCTCGGCAACCCGATCGACGGAAAGGGGCCCATTGATCTCGAGGATGAATACCCGCTTTACGCCGAGCCGATCAACCCCCTGCAGAGAGGCCGGATCGAGGAGCCCATGGATCTCGGCATCCGCGTCCTCAACGGACTGCTGTCCTGCGGAAAGGGCCAGAAAATGGGCATCTTCTCCGGGTCCGGCGTGGGGAAAAGCATCCTCATGGGCATGATCGCCCGCTACACGAAGGCCGATGTGAACGTCATCGGGCTCATCGGCGAGCGCGGGCGCGAGGTCCGTGAGTTCGTCGAAAAAAATCTGGGTCCCGAGGGCCTCCGGCGCTCCGTCGTCATCGTGGCCACCTCGGACAGGCACCCGCTGATCCGGATGCGGGCCGCCTACGCGGCGACCTCCGTGGCCGAGTATTTCCGCGATCAGGGCAGCGACGTCCTGCTCATGGTGGATTCGCTCACCCGCTTTGCCATGGCCCAGCGGGAGGTCGGTCTGTCCGTGGGCGAGCCGCCGGCCACAAAAGGCTATACCCCCTCCGTCTTCAGCCTCCTGCCGAAGCTGCTGGAGCGAACGGGGCCCGTTGAGGGCAAGGGAAGCATCACGGGGCTCTACACCGTGCTGGTCGAGGGCGACGACTTCAACGAGCCGATCGCCGATGCGGCGCGCTCCATTCTGGACGGGCACATTGCGCTGTCGCGCGCGATCGCCTCGAAAAACCACTATCCGGCCGTGGATGTTCTCGAGAGCGTGAGCCGTGTCATGATCGACATCGTCAACGGCGAGCAGCGCAAGCGCGCCAATGATCTGCTGAACATCATCGCCACCTACCGGAAAGCCGAGGACCTCATCAACATCGGCGCCTATGTGGCGGGAAGCAACCCCGAAATCGATCACGCCCTGAAGATGATCGACCGGGTCAACGCCTATCTGAGGCAGGACATGAACGAGAAGGTGGGGTTCGAGGAGAGCCGCAGGCAGTTGTTGGCGCTCTTCCAGTGAGACCCCGAAAGGCTGTGGCCGGAATGACGTTGGTTGCCCTTTCGTTCATGAAGTGAGGAAGAGCGGAAGAGCAGAAGAGCGGAGTGGAAGGGGAATTATCCCGTTTTTACCCTTCGGCATGAGGTTGAAAGAAAATGTTCCGGTTCCGCTTTGAACAGATCCTGAATGTCCGGAAGCTTGCGGAAGAGCAGGTCATGCAGGAATTTTCCGAACAGGTGAGGGGGCTCGAGCGGGAAAAGGAGCACCTCCGGTCGATCCGCGGCGAGAAGGCGGGCGTGTTGGCGGAATTGATGCGCCGGCAGGCCGGAAACCTGAATGCGGCCGAGATCGGCCTCACGTTCGGCTATATCAAGAAGCTCCGGGAGCGTGAGGTGGCCCAGGTGGTCCTGGTCTCGGATGGGGAAAAGGCCCTCGAGGCGAAGCGGGAGGAACTCCTGGAGGCCATGAAGAGGCGCAAGATCATGGAGATCCTCAAGCAGAAGAAGCTCGAGCAATACTGGAAAGAGTGGAACCACAGGGAGTCCGTGGCACTGAACGAACAGGGAATTATCCGGTTTCTGAAGAGGTCCGGCGATGAGAAGACTGATCTTAATCTGTGAAATCCTGGTTGTCCTGCTGATCGTGATCAAGATCGCGGCGGCGGGCGGAGTCCTGCAGAAGATGATGCCCGATGCCTCCGTCTTCGATCCCAGCCATGCCATCGCGAACGTGTCCCAAAAGGCCCCCGAGGCGGCGCCTGCGCGAGAGGCGGGCGATGATGCCCTGGCGAAGGAGCGCAAGCTGCTCGCCACGCTTGCCGAAAAGGAGAAGCAGCTCGAGAGCCGCGAGAGCGCGATCAAGGAGGAGGAGAAGAAGCTTCAGGGACTCAAAGGCGAGATCGTCACCAAGATCGACACGCTCAAGGGTCTCGAGGACAAACTCTCGGGCATGCTCGATACCGTGAAATCGGCCGAGGACAAGCGGCTCAGGGATCTTGCCACCGTCTTTGAGGCCACGGCGCCCGCCCAGGCGGGCCCCATGCTGGAGAATATGGACAGGAAGCTTGCCGCCGGGATCATCATGAACATGAAGAGCAAGAAGGCCGGAGCGATCTGGGGCTACATCGGCGCGCAGCGGGCCGCGGAGATCGCCAAGGAGATCACGTCCGCTCCGAACAAAGCGGAGCCTGCAAACATAAACCGCCTGTTCGAGAACGGGCTGTCGGGGATCAGGCGATCGGGTATCCGGTATCAGGGAAGAAGAAGCAATAGATCGGTGTGCATGGGGGACGGTCAGTTTTCATTGGACGCATCGATCCCTTTTCTTTTCGCGTCTTACCTGTCTCCTGACACTGGTCCTAGTTCACCTTCTGCCGACATCTGATTTCCCCGACACTCGAACCTCAGGCGAGCGCAGTCGCTCGATATGACCCTGTGCCCGATTAAAAGACGCCGGAGAAGCCGGTCCACTGATCCTTTTCGGGATCCATTTTCTGTTCGAAGCGGTCCGTTCCCCGGAAGCTGAACTCGATGTGTCCGGGGTCGATGGTGCCGTCGGCCGTCGAGTTCTGGTAGATCTTGAAGAAGACCGTGGCGGTCAGGTTTTTTGAATCGTAGGACACGTAATCCGGGAGGCGCGGGATCGTTGTCTCCGTGGAGGGGACTGCGCGGCCGTAGTTGTACTTGCTCGCCCCGAATCCGCCGGCCCTGCCGATCGACCAGTGGGTCGTGTTTTCCACGGATTCCCGGTCCATCTCCTTGTCGAACTGGAACTTCACAAAGAACAGTTTGGAGGCGCCTGCGGTGGTGAGCTCGCTGTCGAGGTCCGACACCGCCGTGCCGGCGGGCAGATAGTCCGGGAACGTACTGTTCGCATAGGCCATGACGATCTTCGGGGGGTCGGCCTTGTAGATATACCGGCTCAGCAGATCGGCCAGGTTGGGCGCTGTTTGTTCGAGGTATTCGGAAATACCCTGGGCCGTGTCGATTTCCCCCATGTCCGCATAGGCGTACCCCATCTCGGCATAGGCATCGTAGAAATCCCATTTCTTGTCCAAAGCGGCCTCGAACTCCTTGATTGCGAGTTCGTATCGACCCTGCCGGGCATAGGTCTGGCCGAGGCCCAGGTGCGGCGCGGGATCGTCGGGAGACATCCGGAGAACCTGCATGAACTGCTCTTCCGCCTTGCCGTGTTCTCCCGTCTGCAGATAGGCCTGGCCGAGGGCGTAGCGGTTGCCCTCGGTCGGGTTGAGCTCAACGGCCTTTTCGTACTCCGTCACGGCCTCATCGTAGCGATCCTGCGAGAAAAGAAACCGGGCGAGGTTGGCGTGGGCGGTGTCCAGGGTGCTGTTCTGCCGGATGAACGACTTGAGGCTCTCGATGGCGCTCTCCGAGTCCCCCATGGCGAGATAGGAGTTCGACATGTATTGTGCCGCACCCACGGCGTTCTGCGCAGTGGGGTCCAGCGTGATGGACATCCTGAATGCCGAGACGGCGGCGCTGTACTCTTTTTTCTTGTACAGCTCGAGTCCCCTCTCGAGGGATTTCCCCGCGTAGTATTCGAGCGACCCGGAATTGCTCTGCATGGAGGCAAAAAGCGCGTCAGCACCGGCCCCGCTGATTGAAGTCATACCTGTCTCATCCCGCGATACGGTATTTCTAAGGAGTATTTCGGCAAGAACGAGCGTTTCCTTGAGGGCCATGGGGTCGCGGCAGGGTCGGCGGGCCTTGCGAGACCGGGGCATCCTTCTCGCGAGAGGCGCGGAAAAGTGAAAATTTGCCCGGTCCGCTCCGTTCGCACAGGAAATAATTGCCCGAACCCCCCGCTTTCCCTCTCCCCAATCCCCATCGCCGTCATGGCCGAAAGCCTGCAGACCGGGCAGTGCATCATCGAAATTACTCAATGATATCCATTAATAATAGTGTTCTTCCTCCCCTCGTCCCTCGCCCCTCGTCCCTCGTCCCTTCTTCCATGGCACAGGCGTTGCTCAACGTCATCATCACAACCCTTCGAGGAGTGAACATGAATTCTCCAGGCGTGCAGATTCAACTTGACCCCGTTGCCCCGCCGGAAGCGCCGAAAAGCCGGGACGCAGCCCCCGTAAAAAAGCGCGACGACGAGGGCGAAACGAGAGAAGCCGCCGCTGCGGCAGCAGCCCTCACCGTATCCTTTGCCGATATCCTGCGGTCCAAGAGGCAGGGCATCAAGACCGGCGCAGAGGAGCGGGAAAAGACGGATGCTCTCCTGAAGGCGAAGCCGGCCGGTCGGAAGGAAGGCGAGGACGCGCTCCTGCAGGCAAACGGGCAACTCGCTGCCGGCAAAAAGCGACTCAGGCAGCCTGCCATCGAAGTGCAGGCCAGGGAGACCCTGGATCACGCAAAGGAACTGGCCGGTGCGGCCATGAAGGCAGACACGGGCAAAGGGCTCAACGGGGATAGCCGGGAAGCCGCACAATCGTCCGAGCTGTCGAAAAAGGGATCCCTCACTGCTGCCGAGGAGGCCCTGCTGAAAGACATGGTCCAGAAGAACGGCATCCTGGCCGCGCAGAAAAAGGCGGCTCAGATGACGGGATTCGTCAACGGCGAGCCTCTGAACCGCCGCGAGGGGATCGGCGCCGTCAAGTCGATGACGGCAAAGGAAGGGGAGATCCTCAAGAATCTCTCCGGCGGCGAGGAGGCCGAGGCGCCGAAGAAGTTCAAGGCCGGAAAATCGGCCAGGGCACAGCAGGCCTTTGTGATGCGCGACACCCCCGACGGCGGGGAGAATACGGCCCGGGGCGTTTCGTCGGCGGATGCGATGAAGCAGGAATTCGCCGGCCTGACCGAGGCCGCGCAGGAAAAACTCGATGCGGCCGGACAGGGAAAAAAACAGGGTGCAACGGGCGGTACCAATCCCGAGATGCGCGATGTGTCCGCCGGCGCCGCAACGGTTTCCGTTCTTCCGGGCAGGGGAACAGACAGCGCTGCGGCTGCGAGGCCGCAGGCCGTGATGAGCCAGGTCCTCGACGGGGCGACCCAGATCCTTCGGGACGGCTCCGGCAGGGTGACCCTGACCCTGCAGCCTCCCCGTCTCGGCACGCTGGATCTCGATGTCGTCGTGCAGGACAATCGCGTGAAGATGGTCATGCTGGCCGACAACCAGGAGGTCAAGCAGATGCTCCAGGCCGGCATGGAAGACCTCCGCAACGCCCTGCAGGACAAGGGGTTCCAGATCGACCGCCTGGAGGTACTCGTCCAGAACCGGCCCGATGATGCCGGCTCGAACTTCTGGCAGGAGGCGGGGTTTGGCCGCGAGGATTCTGCCGGGAGAGAAGAACGAAAACACGGACAGGAATCGGTGCAAGCCGTCCAGGGACCACCGGTGCGGCCGGTCCGAACAGGGGATAGTGGAATCAGCGTCTTTGCGTGACGGCAGGACAAACCGGGAGGAGATCCACCATGAGTGACACGAGCACGATACAGTCGGCGGCAGGCGCGGCGGCGACGACCACCGCGACGGCCAGCACCAGAAATGTCATCGGCAAGGACGAGTTCCTGAAGATGCTCATCGCCCAGCTCAAGCACCAGGACCCGATGAACCCCATGGACGGCACGGCCTTCACGGCGCAGCTGGCCCAGTTCTCCAGCCTGGAGCAGCTCCAGAACATCAATACCCAGCTGACCTCCTTCACCAGGCAGCAGCAGTCGCTGGGCAACACGCAGGCCGTGAACCTCATCGGCAGGGAAGTCCTGGCAAAGGGAGACACGATCCAGGCCGAGGGAACGCCCGTCGACCTGAGCTACCAGCTCAAGGGCGATGCCGCCACGGGCCTCGTCCGCATCTACAACGCCGACGGCGAGCTGGTCGATGCCCTGGTCTTCAAGAACCAGAAGCAGGGCATGAACACCCTGACGTGGAACCCCCCGAGCTCCACCGTGGGCCGCTGCACCTTCGAGGTGAGCGCCGCTGACAGCTCCGGCAAGGCCGTCGGCGTCGACGCCATGATCCGGGGCGAGGTGACGGGCGTAAACTACCGCGACGGCGTGACCTACCTCAGCGTGGGCAACCGGGAGATCGCCTTCAGCGACGTCGTCTCCGTGAAAAAAACGAGCACGAATTAACACCGGGAGCAAGACCGGGCAAACCAGGAGGATTGTGAGATGGGAAGCGCACTATGGATCGCCATTTCGGGGTTGAATGCCAGTTCCAAGCAGATGGATGTCATCGGTAACAACATCGCCAACGCCAACACGATGGGCTTCAAGGCCGGCAAGACCTATTTTGCCAACGTGCTGAGCCAGAGCCTCTCCGGCGGCGCCTCCGGCGCCATGCAGATCGGTCAGGGCGTCACCGTGGCCGACGTGGCCACCCAGTTCAGCCAGGGCTCCCTCGAGTCCACCTCGAGTTCCCTCGACCTGGCGATCGACGGCGGCGGCTTCTTCATCGTCGAGGACAGCGAGGGCTCGCAGTTCTACACCCGGGCCGGCGCCTTCCACATCGATGGCGAGGGCTACCTCGTCGATGTCAACGACTGCCGCGTGCAAGGCTACGCGCCTTCCTCTCCGGCGCTCGGGGACATCAACACGAGAAACGCCCAGTCGGCCCCCGCCGCCTCCACGTCTTTCTCCGTCGGGCTCAACCTCGATGCCCGGACCGATGCGGGCGACACGTTCTATTCCTCCCAGACCGTCTACGATACCCTCGGGGCGGCTCACACGCTCGCCACGACCTACATGAAGACGGAAGGGGAGGGCCAGTGGGGCATGAACATCACCCTCGACGGTAATGCCGCCGATACCCAGAACTACACGGGGTTCTCCTTCGACGGCACGGGCAATCTCGACAAGGTCTACAGCACGGCCATGGGCGCCGCGACCCCCACGGGAACCGGCACGGCCGCGGCCACCCTTGCCGACGGCCATGACGGGCAGATTTACCAATCGGGCAATCTCGTCCTGCGGCGGGACAGCGTCGACAGCTGGACCGTCACATCTTCCGTTTATGAAAACGCAACCATGACGTACGGCACGCTCGGCAGCGATGACACGTTGGCCATCGACCTCGACGGCTACGGCGGCGCAGACCTCACCGTGGCCCTCGGCGGCACCTGGGCCAATGGCAACACGCTGACCATCCCGTTCACGTGCACGGAGGTGGACCCCGCCGATATCACCGTTTCCTTCAGCGGCCTGGCCAACGGCGCCACGATCGGAACGTCGGGGGCCCTGTCGTGGGACATCACATCGACCAGCGCCGAGACGATCTCCGGCTATGCCTCCAGCTCGACGGTGAAGGCCCTCACCAATGACGGGTACCCCTCCGGCGTGCTCCGGAGCCTCGCCATCGAGAAGGACGGCAACATCTCGGGCTTCTTCACGAACGGACAGACGGCCTCGCTCGGGCAGCTGTGCCTGGCCGACTTCCCCAACCCCTGGGGCCTCAAGAAGATGGGCTCGAACCTCTTCAGCTCCACCCTCACCTCGGGCCAGGCCATCGTGAACACGCCCGGCGCGGGCGGCCTCGGCGAAGTGACCTCGAACGCCCTGGAGATGTCCAACACGGACCTCGGCACGGAGTTCATCGGACTGATCACGGCCCAGAGGGCCTACCAGGCCAGTGCCAAGGTTATTACGACGACGGACGCCATGATGGCTGAGTTGATGAATATCAAGAGGTAATCCGAGCGACCGGGTTGCCCCGGGCTTGCGGTAAGCCGCAGGGCGGGGCAGCCCGGCGCTCTGTTTCGTACCGTCAAATTGTTGACCCGCTCAGGGCGCTTCGCGCCTCCTCCGGACACCTGATTGTGCCCGGGTTGACCGCTCGTTGCCGTCCCATCCTTTCGCACCCTTCTGCCGGCGGGCCCCGCCGGCCGGAATCTCTTGAAAATCCTTCTGTTTCGATTGGTATGGAATTTGCTCATATGCTGTGTGCACCCACGGAGTCACCGCGGTCTGCCCCGGAAACCTGTCCGAAGGGACCGGCACGAGGCCGAACGGGTGCGGTGACCGGGGGGTCGAGACGGAACGACTCGAGCACGGCATGCGGCTCACCTCCAGGGTGAGGCCCCAACAAGCAAAAACGAAGGAGTGAACCGGGGAGCCATGGCCAAGGACGTGGAAAAAACCAAACCGGAAGAACAGTCAGCCGAGGGCGGCAAGGAAAAGAAGAAGGGCTCGAAGCTCAAGTGGATCATCATCGGCATCGTGGTCCTGCTGATGCTGGGCGGCGGCGGTGCCGGGGCCTATTTTTTCCTGAACAAGTCGGCCAACAAGGAAGCGCAGGCCGTAGCAAAACCCCCGATCGGCGCCGTGTGGGCCCCCGATGTGTTCATCATCAACCTGGCCGACGCCGATGCGGACCGGTACCTCAAGGTCGTCATGAATTTCGAACTCTCGGACCCTCTCGCCGTGGCCGAACTCGAAGTCATGAAGCCCAAGGTCCGCGACATGGTCCTGGGCGTGCTCACCGTGAAGGGTATCAAGGACCTGAACAACTTCGAAGGCAAGCAGCGCCTCAAGGAAGAGATCGCGATGCGGCTCAATAACCACATGACGAAAGGCAAAGTCGTCCAGGTGTATTTTACGGACTTTGTCATCCAGTAAAAGGCTAAAGGCTAAAGGCAAGAAATCCCCCTGGCATCCCCCTTTGTAAAAGGGGGACAGAGGGGGATTTGACGGGATAGACGGAATAGACCTGTCAGGGACCCTTCCCTTAATTTCCCTCTCCCTTGAGGGGAGAGGGTCAGGGTGAGGGTGATGGTTCGACAGGCTCACCATGGCGAATAGAAACGTCATCCTGAGCTTGTCGAAGGACCCCCTCACCTCAATCCTCTCCCTCGGAGGGGAGAGGAAGATTAAGGAAACATTTTTCATAGGACGGGATAGACGGATTCGATCATGTCCAACATACTTTCCCAGGAAGAGATAGACGTCCTCTTGAAAGGCCTTTCGGGCGGGGAGATCGAAACGGACCGGGCCGAACAGCGCGAGGCCGGCGATGTCCTTCCCTATGATCTGACCAGCCAGGACCGGATCATCCGGGGGAGGATGCCCACTTTCGAGATGACGACGGAAAAATTCGCCCGCCTGTTCCGGCTGAGCCTTTCGTCGCTTCTGCGCCGGGTTGTCGGTGTGAGCACGCTGTCCGTCGAGATGATGAAGTTCGGCGAGTTTCTGAAAACCCTTCCCGTCCCGACGAGCCTTCACATCTTCCGGATGGAGCCGCTTCGGGGCAGCGCCATCTTCGTCGTCGAGTCGAAGGTGATCTTTTCGCTGGTGGACATTCTCTTCGGCGGCTCGGGACAGTCGAGCTTCAAGATCGAGGGCCGCGAGTTTACCGCCATTGAAAACCGCCTCATCAAGCGCGCCGTGCTCAGCGCGCTCTCCGATTTCGAGAAGTCCTGGAAGGCGATTCTCGATGTGAAAATCAGCCATCAGCGCTCCGAGATCAATCCCCAGTTCGCCCACATCGTCCCGCTCACCGACGTCGTCGTCGTCGTCCACTTCGAGATCGAGATGGAATTCTCCTCGGGCATCGTTTCCATCTGCATCCCCTACTCGATGCTGGAGCCCGTGCGGGAGAAGCTGCATGCGGGCTTCCAGAGTGACGCCCTGGAGGTGGACAGCGTGTGGGCCAACCGTTTCAGGGAAGGGCTCATGGCCTCGCGGGTGGAGCTCATCGTGGAGCTGGGGCGCTCCGAGGTGAGCGGCAAGGAGATCGTCGACCTCAAGAAGGGAGACGTCATCATGCTCGACCGCTACCGCGTCGACCCGCTCGACATCTTCGTGGAAGGCGTCCAGAAACTCACCGCATTCCCGGGTGTATACAAAGGCAACAGCGCGATCCGGATTGCGGGAACGATTCAGGGAAAAGAGGCTCGGTACTATGGAACAGAATGAAGTGGACAGCTTGATGCAGGAGATCAACAAGGACACCGGGGGCGCCCCGCCCGCGCAGGAGGGCGAAATCGGCTGGGACGACGTCAAGGACGAGATGGAGAAGTCCAGGCAGGGGGCGCCGCGGGCGGAAGTCCACGATCCCGATTTCAACGAGCTGCAGAAGACGGGCGGCGGCAGGGCGGGCTTCGATCTCGACTTCATCCTCGACATCCCGCTGACGCTCACCGTGGAGCTGGGCCGGTGCCGGATGCTGATCAACGAGCTGCTGCAGCTGGGCCAGGGATCCGTCGTCGAATTGCAGAAGATCGCCGGCGAGCCCATGGACGTCTACGTGAATCAGCGCCTGATCGCGCGAGGCGAGGTCGTTGTGATCAACGAAAAGTTCGGCGTCCGCCTGACGGACATCATTTCCCCGGCCGAGCGCATCCTCAAGCTTCGCTGAGAGAGGGTCAGGAGTCCCATGGGTACCTTCGATTTTATCGCATCGCTCGTGAAGATGATCTCGGCCCTGGCCGTCGTTCTCGGGGTGATGCTCGCCGGTCTCTGGGCCGTCCGGAAGTTCATGACAAAGACGGGCGCGGGCGTGGACGACGAGCAGAAGATCCGCGTCCTGTCCACCCGCTACCTGGGCCCGAAGTCGAGCATCATGCTTCTCGATGTGCTGGGCAGCGTGATCGTCGTCGGCGTGACGGGCAGCCAGATCTCCATGCTCACCACCATCACCGACGAGGAGTCCCTCGAGCGCCTGAGGTCAGCGCGCGCCGGGGAGAAGGACTCGCAGCCCTTCCTCGACCAGATCACGCTGTAC
>CAWHEJ010000027.1:0-22716 GCA_963828305.1 uncultured delta proteobacterium
CATGTTTTTTGATGACCGACTGGACCCGCCCCACCTTCGGGCAGGTGGCGTCGACGATCATGACCCCCTTTCTCTTGAGGGTGTCGCGCTCCTGGGGCGAGATGCCGTGGGCCCGGATGATGACGGTCGTCCCTTCCTCGATCCCCTCGATGTCCTTCACGGGGATGATCCCGCGCTTTTTCAGAAGCTCCACCGTCTGGGGATTGTGGATGAGGGGCCCGAAGGTGTAGATCTTGCGGTCGCCCTTGTGCTGGGCCAAGTCGAGGACCATGTCGACGGCCCTCCGGACGCCCATGCAGAACCCCGCCGTCTCGGCCAGCCGGATCTCGATGTTTTTGACGAAGCGCTTGATCATGACTACACGGGGTATCGGGATGAGAGGAGCGGGTTCAGGCTTCTGCCTCCTTTTCTCTACCTTCTTACCCTCTCACCTTCTTACCTTCTCATTCCTTGACGGCCCAGATGAAGAATTCCTTGTTCCCCTCGGGGCCCGTGAGCGGCGATTCGCAGGTCCCCCGAACGGACAGGCCCTGCTCCGCAAAAAAGGCAGCCAGTTCCCCCACCACCCTGAGATGAACCGCCGGGTCGCGGACGACGCCCTTCTTGCCCACCTCGCCCTTCCCCACCTCGAACTGCGGCTTGACGAGGGCCAGGATGATCCCGCCTTCCCTGACGAACCCGAGCGTCGTGGGGATGACATGCCGCAGCGAGATGAAAGACGTGTCGATCGTCGCGATGTCAACGGGCTCCTCGACCCCCACGCCCTGGAAGTGACGGATGTTGGTCCGTTCGAAAAGTACGACCCGGGGGTCGTTGCGCAGCTTCCAGGCGATCTGCCCGTAGCCCACATCGACGGCGTAGACCTTCCGGGCCCCCTCCTGCAGCAGGCAGTCGGTAAAGCCCCCCGTAGAGGCGCCCACGTCGAGGGCTGCAAGGCCTTCGACCCGGATGCCGAAGGTGTCCAGGGCCCCCTTGAGCTTGACGCCGCCGCGGCTCACGTAGGGGTGATCCTCGCCCCGGATCCGGACGGCAGCCCCTTCGGCGATGAGGGCGCCCGCCTTGTCGACGCGCTCCTCGTTGACAAGCACCGCCCCCGCCAGGATGAGGGCCCGAGCCCGCTCCCGGGACGCAACAAGGCACCGGTCCACGAGCAGCACGTCCAGCCTGATTTTGGGGGATTTTTCTTTCATGAAATGACTGGTGGCGAGTAAGCAGCCCGGCAAGAACATGTCTGGATTTGTCATCCCCGCGGAGGCGGGGATCCAGTGTGCAGATGGATTCCTGGTCAAGCCAGGAATGACAGGATTGACATCCTTCGCTGCTGAAATAACAGCTTCGTCTTTACTTCGCCACTACTTCTCTGAGCGCCGGCTTCGCAGGCCCCGCGAGTTTCCGCGCGGCCTCGAGAATCCCTTCCATGTCGATGCCGTAACGGCGCCGCATTTCCGCCTGGCTTGCATGCTCGACAAACTCGTCGGGGATGCCCAGGCGTTTCACCTCGATGCCGGAGAGGCCCTTCGCCTCGAGCATTTCGAGAACCGCGCTGCCGAAGCCGCCCGCAAGGACGTTCTCCTCCACGGTGAGGACCTTCCCCGTTGCGGATGCCACGCGGCTCAGGAGCTCCTCGTCAAGGGGCTTCACGAAGCGGCAGTTGACCACGGTGGCGTAGATCCCTTCCTCGCGCAGTCGCTCTGCGGCATCCAGGGAGGGCTGCACCGTGTAGCCGATGGCGAAAATGGCCACGTCGGCGCCTTCCTTGAGAATCTCGGCCTTGCCGATCTCGAGGACCTTCGGGGACTCGTCGAGGGGCACGCCCAGGCCCTTGCCGCGGGGGTAGCGCACCGAGGCGGGAGAGCCGCACTCGACGGCGGTTTTGAGCATGCGCTGAAGTTCGTTTTCGTCCTTGGGCGCCATGACGACGATGTTCGGTATGGCCCTCAGGTACGAGAAGTCGAAGATCCCGTTGTGGGTCGCGCCGTCGTCGCCCACGATGCCGCCGCGGTCCAGGGCGAGCACCACGGGAAGCTTCTGGAGGCAGACGTCGTGCAGCACCTGGTCGTAGGCCCGCTGCATGAAGGTGGAGTAGACGGCCACAACGGGGACGATCCCCTCCGTCGCCATCCCGGCGGCGAAGGTCACGCCGTGCTGCTCGGCAATCCCCACGTCGAAAAATCTCTCGGGATATTCCTTTGCGTATGCATCCAGCCCCGTCCCGCTGCACATGGCCGCGGTGATGGCCACAACCCTCGGGTTTTCCCGGGCGAGCTTGATCATCGTCCGGCCGAAGATCTCCGTGTAGCTGGGGATGCCGCTCGGATCCGCGGCGATGTCGCCGGTCCGGGCGTTGAAGGGGCCGATGCCGTGGAACTTCGTGGGCTCCAGTTCGGCAAAGGGATACCCCTTGCCCTTTTTCGTCAGCACGTGGACGAGCACGGGGCGGTTGTGTTCCTTGACGTTGCGGAGCATCGTGATGAGGTGGTCGAGGCGGTGCCCCTCCAGGGGCCCCACGTACTCGAAGCCCAGCTCCTCGAAGAGGGCCCCGGGTGTCAGGAACGACTTGAGGGCCTCCTCGGCCTGGCGGGAGATCTTGACCATCTGCTCGCCGACGTTGGGGAAGCCACGCAGAAACTGCTTCACGTCGTTGCGGAGCTTGGTGACCCGGCGCCCCGTCATGATCTGGTTGAGGTAGGCCGAAAGGGCTCCCACGTTGGGAGAAATCGACATCTCGTTGTCGTTGAGGATGATGATGAGGTCCTTCTTGCGGTCGCCCGCCCAGTTGAGCCCTTCGAAGGCCAGGCCCGCCGACATGGACCCGTCGCCGATGACGGCGACGACCTTGAAGCTCTCTCCCTTGAGGCAGCGCGCCTCGGCGATCCCGGCCGCAGCCGAGATCGAGGTGCTGCTGTGGCCCACGCTGAAGACGTCGTAGATGCTCTCCTCGCGCCGCGGGAAGCCACAGACACCGCCGCTTTTTCGCAGCGTGTGAAACTGGTCCCGGCGCCCGGTGATCAGCTTGTGGGCGTAGGCCTGGTGACCCACATCCCAGACGATCTTGTCCCGGGGGGCATCGAAAACGTAGTGGAGGGCAAGGGTGAGCTCCACGGTGCCCAGCGAGGGGGCGAGGTGGCCTCCGTTTTTGGAGCAGGTCTCGATGATGACCCTGCGGATGTCCTCCGCGAGGATTTCAAGCTCCTCCTGGCGGAGCAGCTTGATGTCGGCCGGTGAATTGATTTTTTCCAGCATGCCTTGGTTAACCTGTTCTCTGTGCCTGTGCAACCAAATCCCCCTTCGAACACCCGATTCCTTAATCTTCCTCTCCCCCGGCGGGAGAGGATTGAGTGAGGGGGTCCTTCGACATCCTTCGACGAACTCAGGACAGGCGCTCAGGATGACGTTTCTGTTCGCCATGGTGAGCCTGTCGAACCATCACCCTCACCCTGACCCTCTCCCCTCGAGGGAGAGGGAAATCAAGGAAGGGGTTCCCATAGGGGGCTTATGTTTTTCGGTCCACGATGAACCGTGCGATCATCCTGAGGGGCTCGGCCCGCTCACCCAGCACGCTGAGATCCGCGAGGGCCTTTCCCGCGAGTTGAGCGGCAACCCGGCGGGAGGTCTCGACCCCGACGAGGGCCGGGTATGTGAGCTTTCCCCGGGACTTGTCGCTTCCGGTGCCCTTGCCCAGGGCCTTCGCGTCGCCTTCGACGTTTAAGATATCATCGGTAATCTGAAACGCAAGCCCCACGTGGCGTCCGTATTCCGTCAGCGCGTCCAGCGCGTCGTCGTCCGCCCCGCCGAGGATGCCCCCGGCCCGGAGCGACACCGTGATCAGGGCGCCCGTCTTTCGCGTGTGGATGAAGTTGAGCGTCTTCTCTTCGGGCGCCTTCCCTTCCGACTCGATGTCCGCGACCTGGCCGCCCACCATGCCGAACCAGCCCGCCGCGAGCGCCACCTCCTGGATCACCTGGAGGAGCTTCTCCGCCTTCACGGCCCCCACGGGGGTTCGCCCCGCGATGATGCGGAAGGCGTCGGTGAGCAGGGCATCGCCCGCCAGGATGGCGATGGCCTCGCCGAAGACCTTGTGGCTCGTCGGCTTGCCGCGGCGGGTGTCGTCGTTGTCCATGGCCGGGAGATCGTCGTGGATGAGGGAGTAGGTGTGGATGAGCTCGAGCGCACAGGCCGTGGGCATGACGGAGTCGATCGGGCCGCCGACGGCCTCGGCGGCTGCGATGCAGAGGATCGGGCGAAGGCGCTTCCCCCCGGCGAACACACTGTATCGGGCGGACCTGAAGATCACGGGAGGCTCGGTCGACTCTGCAGGAAGGTAAAGCTCCAGAGCCTGATCGACGAGGGTCTTCCGCGTCTCGAGGTACTCGTCCAGGGCAATAGGGTTAGTGGTCATCTCCTTCCGGTTCGGGCTTGAAGGGCTTGACTTCCACGTCGCCCTCCTTTTTGAGAAGGATCTCGATCCTTCGTTCGGCCTCGTCGAGCTTGCGCGAGCAATGCCTCGCAAGACGGATCCCCTCCTCGAATGAGGCCAGGGACTCGTCGAGCGTCAGCTCGCCCTGTTCCATTTTCCGGACGATCTCCTCGAGCTTCGACAGGGCGACCTCGAACTTGGCCTCTGCCATGGCGTCATTCTTCTTCGATCTTGGTGACGACGGCATCGAACCGACCTTTCGCAACATTTATGCCAACGGGGTCCCCCGCTGACAGTTCTTTTGCCTCCCGGATCACCCGCCCATCGGGCATCGTCCGGGCGATGGCGTACCCCCGGGCGAGCACTCCCAGGGGGCTCAGGCTGTCCAGCAGGGCCGTCCGGCCCGCAAGCCTCGTCCGCAGGTCTTCCACCTGGCGGAAGATACCCGTTATCATGCCTTTCTTTATATTATCAAGCACAAAGGTGAGGTTTGCCAGCTTCACTCCCGGGCTCAGGTACTGCAGGTGCGTCTCGAAGTGGCGCAGCCTGTCGCGCTCGGTGCGCGCCCGGCGGATGAGAGAGGCACTCAGGCTGTTGAACCGCTCGTCGAGGCCGAGCCGCAGGTCGACCAGGCGGCGCCTGGGGTCGCGGACCCGCTCGGCAAGCGTTTCCAGCCTGTTTTTCCGGAGCTTCAGGAGCCGCTCTCCACCGCTTACGAGCCGCGCGGTAAGCGCCCGGATCTGCTGGGTGAGCTCGCCGCGCATGGGGACGACGAGCTCGGCTGCCGCCGAAGGGGTGGGCGCCCGCAGGTCGGCCACGAAGTCGGCAATGGTGAAGTCGATCTCGTGGCCCACGGCGCTGATGACGGGAATGCGCGAAGCGAAGATGGCCCGGGCGACGCCCTCGCTGTTGAAGGCCATGAGATCCTCGAGCGATCCCGCCGCCCCGTGCCACGATGATCACGTCGATGCCGGGCATCTCGTTCAGATGGTGGAGGGCCTCGACGATCTCGGCGGGGGCTTCGGCGCCCTGCACCCGCACGGGGGCGATGAGGATACCCACGGAGGGGAAGCGGCGCTTCGTGATATTGAGGATGTCCCGGATGACGGCGCCCGACGGCGAGGTGATCACGCCTATGCGCGAGGGCAGCCAGGGGATGGGCTTCTTGTGGACGGGATCGAAGAGCCCCTCGGCCTGAAGCCTGGCTTTCAACTGCTCGAAGGCGATCTGCAGGGCGCCCACACCCCTGGGCTCGGCGTAGTCCAGGATCAGTTGGTACTCGCCGCGGGGCCTGTAGACGTTCATCCGTGCCCGGCAGACGATGTGCATGCCGTCCTCGAGGTCGAATTTGAGCGCCCGGGCGACGGGACGGAAAAGCACCGCCCGGATCTGGCTGTCCTCGTCTTTGAGAGTGAAGTAGAGATGGCCCGAGGCGGGCCTGCGAAGATTGGAGATCTCGCCCTCGACCCAGAGCTGATCGAAGGTGGCCTCCAGGACATCCTGGACCTGCCTTGTGAGCTCCGTGACGGTCAGAACCTCGCGGCTTGAGAAGAGATCCATGAAGAGGGAGTAGCAGAGGGGGTGAAGCGATGCAAGGGATTTGTGCCGCCCGCGGGCCGATAACGCCTTTCGGTCTTTGACTTTTTCATGACCTTGGGGTAAGAAATGGTAATCATCACCGATGGGGAAAAGAGTTTTTCATGGCGAAAAAAGTCAACAAGAAAAAGCAGGAATTCCTGAAATCCAAGGTCGAGCACATCGACATCACGAAAATCGACGCCGTCGACATCGTCAACTCGATGAAGAAAATGTCCTTCTCGGCGCGCGACCTGGCCGCGGCGGCCGAGATGTACAACCGGATGCTCGCCGACCGCAACTGCGTCATCTTTCTCACCATCGCCGGGAGCACGAGCGCCGCGGGCTGCATGCAGATCTACGCCGACATGGTGAAGCACAACATGGTCGACGCCATCGTGGCCACGGGGGCCTCCATCGTGGACATGGACTTCTTCGAGGCCCTCGGTTTCAGACACTACCAGGGCACGCCCCACGTCGACGACAGCGAGCTGCGCAGGCTCTACATCGACCGCATCTACGACACCTACATCGACGAGCAGCAGCTCCAGCACTGCGACAAGACCGTCACCCGGATCGCCGATGCGCTGCCGCCCAGGCCCTACTCGTCGCGCGAGTTCATCAGGGAGATGGGTAGATACCTGACAAAGAACGCAAAGAAAAAGGACTCGCTGGTCCAGGTCGCCTACGAGAACGACGTGCCCATCTTCTGCCCGGCCTTCTCGGATTCCAGCGCGGGCTTCGGCCTCGTGCTCCACCAGCACAAGCGACCGAAGAGCCACGTCTCCATCGACTCGGTGAAGGACTTCCGGGAGCTGACGGAGATCAAGATCGCGGCGCCCGCGTCGGGCCTTCTCATGATCGGCGGCGGCGTGCCGAAGAACTTCATCCAGGACACGGTCATCTGCGCCGAGATCCTCGGAAAGGACGTCCCCATGCACCAGTATGCCGTCCAGATCACCGTGGCCGATCCGCGCGACGGGGCCTGCTCGAGCTCGACGCTCAAGGAGGCCGCCTCGTGGGGCAAGGTGGACACCGTCTCCGAGCAGATGGTCTTCGCCGAGGCGACCATGGCCCTGCCGCTGCTGGCAAGCTACGCGTACCACAAGGGAAACTGGAAGAAGCGCAAGAAGTGGCGGTTCTCACGGATTTACAAGGACTAGCAGCCTGACGTACAGACTGTCTGAAATCACAAAAGGCCGGCGCGAAACCGCCGGCCTTTTTGCGGATTTTTCCATTTATGTCGTCGCGACGGCAGGCTCCATTTCCGCGATCCGGCCCTTGAGCTTTTCCGGCAACGGGGCCTTTCGGTTCTGCCGGTAATCGAAGCAGACCAGGGTCCCCTCCCCCTCGGCGGCCAGGCGGCCCAGCCGGTGGCTGAAGACGGCATAGCGCATGACAAAGCGGTCCTCGCCGATGCTCGCCACCCGCGCCCCGATCGAGACCGTGTCCGGATAGGACAGGGCCGCACGGAAACGGCAGGTCGTCTCGGACAGGATCGGGCCTATGGGGTCCCTGCCCAGGAATTCCGGGACATCGAGCTTCTCGAAATAGGCGATCCGGGCTGTCTCGAAGTACCGGAAGTAGACGATATTGTTGACGTGTCCGAAGGCGTCCATCTCCCCCCAGGCCACGGGAGTTTCCACAACGACAGGATAATCCGCCAGCACTTTTTCCATCATCACTCCTCCTTGCCGTTTCAGCAGTTCCATCTTAACAGATCACCCCGCCGCGCTCAATCAAAGGTCGTGAAAAAATCCGTCAACGGGCAAGGTTGATCACGCGATCGAACGGGATGAAGAGGCGACGAAAGAAGTGCCGGAAAAAGGAAGATCCCCGACCGGTTGAAGGTCTCCCGCCTGCAAAGGGACACCGCCCGATCCATGTGGGGCCCGGTTTCCCTAGATCACGCAGAAAAACTTCTCAACGTTCGCATGAATCCACAGGGAAGCCTGTACGCGGCTGCGCACATCGATCTTCCGAAAGATATTGTAGAGGTGAGTTCGGACGGTATGGCTGCTGATGCTGAGCTGGGAGGCGATCTCACGGTTGTGGAGGCCGCCTGCCATCAGGAACAGAATGTGAAACTCCCTCGGGCTCAGGGGATGACTCCCTGACGGATCGTGGGCGTTTCCCGGCCTCATAAAGCCGACGGACGGTCTCTCAGGCATCGACTCCCGATCGATGAACAGGTCCAGGAGGGCACCCAGGAACCGATCCGGCGAGTCGAATCGATAGAAAAAGCCGCAAATACAGCCGGGGGCGATCCTGTCGGGCCCGTCCCCGTTGGAGCCCTCCCGGAAAAGCAAGGGAAAAAGCCCGGCAGGCAGCATACCCTGTGTCCCGCCGTTTTTCGCCTGACTCGTTGCCCTGAGCCCCGGATCGAGGGCATCCATGAGAAACAACAGGCTCTTCGGGGGGTGGGACTCGCGCCCCAGGGTCTCCATCTGCTCGAAGGAAACCTCCTCGCAGAGGGCCTCCGTTTCCTGCATGAGAAAACGGGCCAGGGCCGCGTTCTCCAGGCGGCTCACGCCTGAGATGTAAATATTCTTCTGCCGGAGCACGCTGTCAGGAATCATGTCTCTCTCGCCCGTTGTCATCCCGGCCGCCCATGACCTGGCGGATTTTCTTCAGGAGCACCGGCATCTGAAATGGCTTTTGCAGGAAGCCCCTGCAACCCTCTTCGAGGAGCCTGCAAACCTCATCGGGAAGGCTGTAGCCGCTGATGATGATCACCGATACACGGGGATCCCTTTTCTTCAGCTCCCTGAATGTCTCCGCGCCTCCCATGCCGGGCATGATCATGTCCAGCATGATCAGGTCGATATCCTCTTTCCACATCTCATGGACTTCAAGGGCCTCCCTGCCGCTGCAGGCCACGAGAACCCGGTAACCGGCAGATTCCAGTATCTCCCGGTTCAGCTCGATGAGCACTTCATCGTCGTCCACCAGGAGGATCGTCCCGCCCGAGGATCCGGCTTTGCGCCGGAGAGGTGTTTCTATGGCCGGTGCTTCGGTGGCGGGCAGCAGGATTTGCACGACCGGCATGGAATCCTCGAGGCCGGAAATGGTCATGACGCCGCCATGGCCCTGGATGAAACAAAGCGCAAAGGTAATTCCCAGGCTGTCACGCAGACCGGTCTCATTCATCAGGGAGGAAAGCCGGAGCGCCTTCGGCCTGCCCGGCAGCTCCCTTCGGCATCGCTTGCCCGGCCAGGGTCACCTTCACGTAGCGCCCCGGATTGACCCGATAGGCGTTCGATGCATCGCCGGGCAGAACCATATTTTCGGTTTCGATCTGCAACTCGCCGCTGTCCGAGGACGCCTGTTGCATGTACATGTAAAGATGAATGAGCATCTTCTCGAGCTGGATCCGGTCCGCCTCGACGGCCCAGAGTCTCTCCTCCAGGTCCCTGCGCACGGTGATCCCCTGCCGCGTGTTGGCAAACAGGGTGGAGGTCTTGCGGATGATCTCATTCAGATCGGCGGGCTTGGCCTCTTTCGTCCGGCCGCCGTTGAAGGTCTGAATCCTCAGCAGAAATTCCTTGCCGGTGCACGCCTCCTGTTCGACGGCCTGGAGTTGCCTGGATACAGGGGGCTCCTGCCCCCAGGTGGTCGCAATCAGTCCCTGAATCCCTTTGACGATATCGTCCATGATGAGGGCAAGGCCGCTGATGAGAAGACTGACGGAGTCGAATTTCGAGTACTGCATCTCCGAATCGATGCGGCGGCTCTCGGTGAGATCGTCGCAGGTTGTCAGCAGGCGACCATCGATCAGGGGGATGACATGAATGTGGCACAGCCTTCGGCCCCTTTCTTTCGACTCGATCGAAATGACCGTCTCGAAGCGGCCCCCGTTCTGCTTTTTTCCGGAGATCGGATCGAGCATGCTGCGCATCAGGGGTTTTTTAACGGCCTTTTCGAACCAGGGCCCGATATCGGGAAGAGTCTTGAACTCGTACGCGAACATGTTCGCGAAGGTGGCGTTGAAGCTTTCCACGGCAAAGTCGGAGCGCAGGATCAGGATTCCGAAGGGCATTTGATCCGCAATCTGCCTGAATTCCGGGCATATGAGCGGCCCCGGATTTTCCGGGAGATCTTTATCGCGCCGGGGTCGATTTTCGTTCTCCTCTGCTGACCGGTCTCGCTCTATGGCGTCTTTCATCTCGAGACTCCTCGTAGTGACGTCCGGACCCTTCTTGCGGGGTTCCTTTTGTGCCAGGGCATCGCCTCGGATGCGATGGCTGCCGTCATCAAGAGCAGCAGTTGTACCAGGAGCCTCTTTTTCTATTCATTCAATGATGTCGGGATGTTGGATTTGGCAGAGTCGAGAGGGTCCACGCGGGGCAATGGGGCCGCCATGCCGAAATGGGCCGGAGCCTGAAGAAATCTCGAATGATATCAGCAACTCCGGCAAAAATGGCCCATTATGGGATGGTCCATGGCGGACGGTCAGACCACTCCGTAGGAAGCGAGCTTGCGTCGCAGGGTATTGAGACCGATCCCGAGGAGTTTTGCCGTCCGGAGTTTGTTGTGAGCCGTTTCCTCGTAAGCCTTGATGATGTGGCTTCGCTCCGCCTCGGCCAGGGGGACGATCGGTCCTCCCGCCGGGACGGCGGTTTGCCGCCGGGCCGGTTTCGCCCCTCGCAGGTACTCGGGGAGGTACCTCGCCATGATCGGTCTGTGCTGTGCGAGGTTGCACGAAGACTGGATGATGGAGCGCAGTTCCCGGACGTTTCCGGGATAGTCGTAATTCATGAGGATCTGAAGGGCGTCCTCCTCGATTTCACGATTTTCCTCCCCCCGGAATTCCCGCAGGAAGGTGTTGATGAGCAGGGGAATGTCATCCCTGCGCTCCCGAAGGGGGATGATCCTCAGCCAGGCCCCCTTTAGCCGGTAATAGAGATCCTTCCGGAACTGTCCCTTGGCGAGCAGCTTGTCGAGATCGGCGTTGGTGGCCGCGATGAAGCGCACGTCCACCTTGCGTGCCGTGCTGGTGCCGAGCTTGATGATTTCGCCCTCCTGCAGGACGCGGAGCAGCTTTCCCTGGAAGTCCAGGGGCAGATCCCCGATCTCGTCCAGGAACAGAGTGCCGCGATTCGAGTGCTCGATGTATCCCGCACGATCCTTCTCCGCCCCGGTGAAGGCCCCTTTCGTGTGGCCGAAAAACTCGGCGTCAAACAGACTCCCTGTCAGCGAGGCCATGTTGATCGAGGTAAAGGGAAACGACGCCCGGGGAGAGGACCGGTGAATCGCCCGGGCCAGGAGCTCTTTTCCCGTGCCGCTCTCCCCGGTGATGAGGGCGGGCACATTGCTTGCGGCGTGAAGCTCCGCCTCCTTCAGCAGGCGAAGCATCTTTTCCGACTGGGTGACGATCGGCGCAAAGGCGTCCTTGTGCTTGATCTGGGGAAGGCTGCCTGCCTTGCCGACGGAGAGGACCTCCAGGAGGCGACGCCTCTCGAGGGCCCGATTGATCTTGGAGACGAGTTCGTCTCGTGAAACGGGTTTGGTGAGGTAGTCGTAAGCGCCTTTCTGCAGGCACTCGACGGCAGTCCGGGCATCGTTGATGGCCGTCAACATGATGCACTCCGTATCGGGGCTGACGCTCTTGATGATCTCCAGGAGCTGGACCCCGGTGATCCAGGGCATCGTGATGTCGATGAGCGCAACGGCATAGCGGTCGCCCTGCTGTATGGAAGATGCCGCAACGCGGGAATCGCTCTCCGCCCGGACATCCCGGATTCCCGCACTGATCAGGCCCCGTTTTACGCTGTCGAGAAAATCCATTTCATCGTCGATGACAAGAACCACGTCACTCATGCGCCAACTCCCTTTTGCTCGGATGATTTCTTGCTGTGATCCGGATTTCCCAGATCGGGGATCACGACGCGGAAGGTCGTTCCCCTGCCGATTTCGCTCTCCACGGATATGGACCCGCCGACGGACTCGAGAAGATTTTTCGTGATGTAGAGGCCGAGGCCCGTACCCATTCCCTCCTCTTTCGTCGTAAAGAAGGGGTCGAAGATGCGGGAGGCCGTCTTTGCGTCCATCCCGCAGCCGTTGTCTTGCACTTCCAGGACAAGACCCTCTTCCCCGTAAGCCCCTCGTCGCACATCGAGCCGGATGTGAGAGTCCGGCTTGTCCGCCGCCTGGGCGGCATTGATCAGGAGGTTGATGAGGGTCTGCTCGATGGCATCAGGGTCGGAGACGATTTCGGGCATGTCCTGCTGCACCTGCACGTCGAAGGTCTTTACCGTCTTGCGGATCTGCGTGTGGCAGATGGCGACGGCCCTGTCCACGACGCCGGTGGGCAGGATCGCCCTTGCCCCCTTCTCGTCCTTCTTTCGCGAGAATTCCTTCAGCTTGGCCACGGTCGTGTTGATCCGCACGGAACCGTGCTCGATGTTCTCCAGCAGCTTCATCACATCGTTGCGAAAATCCATGTAAGCCATGCCCTGCACCTCGTAATGGGGCGTCCTGGCGGCGTGCTCGTCGAGGACCGGCAGGATCTCCCGGAGGTAATCGTGGAGGATCGGGATGTTGAAGCTGATGAAGTTGTTCGGGTTGTTGATCTCGTGGACGATCCCGGAGATGAGAAGCCCCAGCGAGGCGAGCCTTTCGTTCTGGATCAGCTCCCTTTCCATCAACCTCTGTTTCGTGCGGTCGGTGATGCGGATGATGGCCATGCCGCGATCCCCGCCACCGGCATGGACCGGGTAGACGATCACCTCCTCGTACCGGGCAGAATCCCCCCTCGCAGCGAGCTCGTAGCGGGCCGGTTCCTGCTCGGCGATGCCGGCCTGGACGAGGTTGGTTTCCTCCTGACCGTAACGTCCCTGGAAGAAATCGAGGCAGGGCGACCCGATCATGTCCCGGTACTGCGTCGCGCCGAAAAACCGCAAGGCCGCCCGGTTGAGCATGATCAGCGTCATGTCCTCCCGGACCATGATGAGCGGATCGGAGATGCCGTCGAAAACCGATCGGAGCATGTTGCGGCTCTCCCGGATCTGTTGCTCCGATTGTTTGCGCTCCGTGATGTCCCGGCACACGCCCTGGTGTTCGACGAGGGTCCCGGACTCGTCGTAGACGGCCCGGTTGGTCCAGTGCAGCCAGCGGACAGGGCAGTTGGGCATCTCGATGCGGAACTCCATGTGAAACACCGGACGATGCGGAGTCAGTGAGCCGTAGGCCGTCCAGAGGTTGCGCCGGTCCTCCTTGGGTATCGAGGGTAGGTAGCGCACACCGAGGACCTCGTCCCGGTTCTTGCCGAAATAGCGGCAGAACGCCTCGTTGACGAAAGAGATTGTCCCGTCCGGACGGAAACGGCAGATGATTTCCGTCTGGTCTTCGACGATGGCCCGGTAGAGCTGCTCGCTTTTGACGAGCGCCTCTTCCGTCTTGTGGTGCTCCTCGAGCTCGATTTTCAACAGCATGTTGGCGATGTCGAGCTCCCGGGTCTGGTCGGCAACCTGCTTCTCGAGATCCTCCTTGGCAAAGAGCAGGATCCGGGCGGCCTTCTTCTGGGCCGTGATGTCCAGGGCCGTGAAGACGACCCCTGCTGCAAGATTGGCCGGGTCGATGGGGGCGGAGCTCAGGTGCACGTCGATCAGGGCGCCGTCTTTGCGCCTCCAGCGCGTCTCGACAGCCCCCCTGCCCCTGGCGGCGATCTCGGCATACTTCTCCCGGCCGGCCCGTTCAAACTCCCCGTCATCGGGGTAAACAAAGCGGGCGCTTTCCCCCTTGATCTCTTCGACCGCATATCCGGTCATCGCGGTCATGCCGTCGTTGACCCACGCAAAAACACGGTCATGGACCATCCCCACGCCGATGGGGGCCGCCTTCAGGATGCTTCCCAGGAGTGCCTCGTTCTTCCGCAGGGCCTCCTGGGCCTGTTTGAGATCCGTGATGTCCGTCACGACACCCGTGGAGCCCACGACCTGTCCATCCCGGGTCAGCGGCCGTGCCATGAGCAACCCTTGGAATCGGCTCCCGTCCTTTCGTAAAAACGTGTACTCGACGTAGGAAACCACGCCGCCCTGCCGGACGCTCTGAGACCGCACCCGGGCGATCTCGTGCTCTTCGGGTGCAATGACCTGCAGGAAATGCATCCCCCGCCTGACGTCATCCTCCCCGTAGCCATACATCTTCAGGGCCGTGCTGTTGGCATACGTGAACATCCCGTCGAAGCCCGCCTCGTAGATGCCCACGGGCAGATTATCGGCCAGCTCGCGGTAGCGCGCCTCGCTCGCCCGCAGGGCCTTTTCGGACTCTTTGCGCTCCGTGATGTCCCGGATGATCCCCCCGATGCCCGTGCGATCGTCGGCAAAGCGGACGGGAAACTTCATGACCTCAAAAATCCGCCCCTTTTCCTCCTCATGGAAGAAGAGGGCCGTTCCCGCCTCGAGGACTTTCCTGTCGGAGCTCAGGCTCCGCGCTGCCACCGCAGGCGGAAGCAGCTCCGCGTCCGTTTTGCCGATGATCTCCCCTTCGGGGCGCCCGGTGTATTTCAGTACGGCCCGGTTCAGGAGGATGTTGCGGCCCGATTCATCCTTCAGGAAGATGTAGTCCCGGGACGAGTCGACGAATGTACGGAGCATCTCTTCGCTGCGGCGAATCTGTTCGGCCGCCGTTCGCTGTTCCGTCACGTCGCGCACGATGCCGCCGATGCCTATCCGGCCGCCCTCCAGATCGACCCTGAACTTCGTGACCTCGCAAAACCGGTCATCGACTGCAAGATCGTGGGTGCAGGGGCCCGAGCGGCTCCTCAGGGCCGCAAGATCGCCCTTTCTGAATCCCACCGCCACGTCGTTGTGGAAGATCTCGAAATCTGTCTTCCCCAGGACGTCCTCCTCTTTGGCGTGGCCGAAGGCGAGGCATGCCTTGTTCGCGAATAGATAGCGGAAGCTTTCGTCCTTGAGAAAGATGAGGTCCTTCGAGGATTCGATGTACTGCCTCAGCCGTTTATCGCTCTGCCGACGGGCCTCTTCCGCTTTCTTCTTTTCCGTGATGTCCCTGGAATATTCGATCACGCCCTTGAGCTGCCCGGTTTTGTGATCGACCCAAGGGTAGCTGAAAACATCGACCCACACCTTGATTTCTCCGTCGGGGCCCGTGACGGAGCGGGTCATGGAGGCGGACTTCCCCGTCTTGAGGGTCTTTTGGCTCGCACAGCCGCGGCAGGGGCTATTCAGGCCGTAATAGGCTTCGTAACACTTTCTGCCCAGAAGGGTTGGAGCATGAGGAAACCGTTTCTCTATCGTCTTGTTGACGCGCAAGATGGTCATATCCGGCGCCAGGACACTGAGGCCATCCTGGATCCCGTCGAAAACCCCGGCCAGAAAACGCTCCTGGTCGCGGATGGTGGCGTGGGTCTCCTCCAGGGCGCGTTCCTTCTCTTCCCGCTCGATGGCGGCGCCGAGGATTTCCGATGCAGCCCCCAGGGGAGCGACCTCCTCCTCGGTCCAATGGATATCGCCCGAGTAATCGGCAAACCCCATGTAGCCCCACCAGCGCTCGCCTGTCAGGACAGGGATGACGGCAATGGAGAGCTTCCTGTCGAGGGAGAGGGCTTCCACGTCCTTGTCGGGGAACTGGCCGATCGTGCCGTAAATCGGCCGCCCTTCGCTCTTTTCGTAGACCCACCGGGAAAAGCGGACGGCCAGTTTTGAATTTCGAAGGAACTTTTGCCGGTTCCGTGTGCCCTTTACCTGCGGGGAGAGCCATTCGTAGCTGTGGAGGACGGCGATATCGCCCCCCTCCCCGATGCGATTCTCGCAGAGGAAGACGTGGGAGGCGTTCATGGCGGCGCCAAAGCGCTCGAGGACCCTCTCGATCCGGTCCCTCCAGGAGGAGCCCTTCAGAAACCCCTCGGCGGCAAATGTCACGGCCTCCAGGATGGTGGCCCGTTTTTCCAGGACCTCCTGTGTGTACTTCCGGAAGGTAATGTCCCGGCCCACGGACTGGTATTCCAGGATGTTTCCGCTGTCGTCGAAAAGGGCCCGGTAGGTCCACTGATTCCAGAGGATGTCGCCGAGGACGGTCACGACGCGATATTCGAAGGTATCGACGGGGTGCTCCGGCCGGAGGTCCTTCAGGCGGGAATAGACCTCTTGACGGTCCGCCTCGGAAATGGACAACAGAACGTTGCGGCCGCCCAGTTCCTCCTTCTCAACGCCGAAGTAGCGGCTATAGGCTTCGTTGACATAGGTCAGGGCGCCGTTGGGGCGAAAACGGCAGATCAGCTCCGTCTGGTCCGACTCTCCTGGATGGTCCGGATGATCGACTCCGGAGGTCGTGCGTGGCTTCGAGCTGATCTCGTAGAGCGCCCCCTCGGAAAAAACGGGGTCGCCTGCATCGTCCCGGATATCCTTCACTACCTTGTAGAGTCTTCGGATGCGGCCGTCCTTGTCGAGGATCGTGTAATCGCTTTCCGACGCGGACTTGATGTCTGCGGCGGCGGAGCGGGCGGACCTGGATTTATTTGCTTTCTTTCGGACGGATGCCGGATCGGGACGATTTTCCGACACCGATTTTTTCCCGGCACGCCGTCTCGCGGCTGGCGCCCTGACGGGATTCTTCTCCGCACCGACTGTGCGCAGCTGCCTTTCGGCCTTGAGCAGTCTGTCGATCAAGGCCTTCTTCGACATCCTGTCATAATGTGGTTCGCTCATCGTTTCTGTCCGTTCCCCGTGAAAAATTGGTCAGTAATGCCAGTGCAGTGCAAAAGTCAAACCGGATGGCGCTTTATGGGGAGATTTTTCAAAGGAATCGGGCACGGCAGTCATCGTGTCTGCCCGACGGGCGTGAGGTGAGAATGCCTCTTGCGGATTACCCCGCATCTTGCTGCAGGGATTCGTGTGCTGTCGTTTTCAGTAAGAATGGTTGAGGTCATACAGATCGTATCCCCGCACAAAGACCCACTCGATTTCCATCTGGTCCCCCAGGTAGAGATCGATCTTTTTCTGACGGGGCAGCACTTTACGGATTTCGTCGATACAGGGTAAAGATTGCTCCGGAACGGCCACCTTGATTTCAGAGGGCGTGTCCTCCAGCACGACGATCCGGTTGGCCGAGCAATACTTTTCGCCGAAGATGCCTTGAAGAAGGGGGCGTATGGCAACACCCCTGAGCGGGATCTCTTTCATGTTCTCTGTCCTGTCGGTTCTTTCATACATTGCGCACCTCCTTTCCAGGCCGTTGCGGACATGGTCGAATCATAGGCCTTGCCCTTCACTCAGGCATGAGGCATGCCAGGGAGGAAAGCAGGGAGCGCTAATGAATTTGCCTCATAATATCAGATAGTTAATGAATGATGAACCTGAGAGCGGCCGGCCATATGCTGAGCCCCTGACTGTGCCGAAATGGCACACCATCACATTTATGGCCGGAGAATCAGTATCTTTCACGGACTGTTCCAATAAGGAATAGTCCGTCTTATGCCGGCGGCACGAACAGGGAATTAGCATCGATGACAGGAAGGGTGCTCTGCAGAACGGCAACAAAGAGACCGGAAAACCGTTTATCGACGAGAAAGGATGAGCAAGCAAGGAGCGCCGGAACAATCCGGTGAAGACTCTTCGGATCGGTGACGCCGGCAAGGCGGTTTCGGCATTCGATAAAAATTGGCTTAAAAAAGAAGGGCGGGAAAATGCCCGGCCCTTCTTTATCGGTTGGCAGGTAAAAAAATGGTGGAGATGAGGGGGATCGAACCCCTGGCCTCCGCATTGCGAACGCGGCGCTCTCCCAATTGAGCTACATCCCCACTTTTTGCCCAACTATCTGAAAGGAGCTACGTTTATACACCAGCTGAAAATCACCTGTCAAGGACTTGTTCTGAAACGTTAGGGGCACAGAACTTGCAGAATTGCTTCTCGGTTTTGCGATTTTCCTGGAAGGGGATTGACCTATGGCAAGAATCGACGACCTGTTCGCCCTGCAGCACGACCGGGGCGCCTCCGACCTTCACCTCTTCGCCGGCTCGCCTCCGGCCCTGCGCGTGCGCGGCGACATGGAAAAGATCGCCGACGAGTCCCTCGACGACGAGGAGCTGCGGGAGATGCTCTTCGAGATCCTCACGCCCGGGCAGCGCCAGGAAATCGAGGAGACGGGCGATCTGGACTTCGGCTACGAGGTCAAAGGCATCGCCCGCTACCGCTGCAATTACTTCAAGCAGAAAAACGGCATCGGTGCCGTCTTCCGCGAAATCCCCTCGACGATTCTCACCGTCGATCAGTTGGGGCTCCCCCAGGTCCTGAAACAGCTGGCCATGCTGCCGCGCGGCCTCGTGCTTCTCACGGGCCCCACGGGAAGCGGCAAGTCGACGACGCTGGCGGCCATCATCGAGCACGCCAACGCGAACCGCAAGTGCCACATCATCACGATCGAGGACCCCATCGAGTTCGTGCACCACCCCAAGCAGTGCATCGTCAACCACCGCGAGGTGGAAAGCCACACGCAGTCCTTCGCCAAGGCGCTCAGAGCGGCCCTGCGCGAGGACCCCGACATCATCCTCGTCGGCGAAATGCGCGACCTGGAGACGACGATGCTCGCCATCGAGGCGGCCAACACGGGCCACCTGGTGCTGTCCACCATGCACACCATGGGGGCCACGCGGACGATCGACCGCATCGTCGACATGTTCCCCGCGGACCAGCAGTCCCAGATCCGGACGTCGCTTTCGGAATCCCTCAAGGGGGTCATGTCCCAGGCCCTGTTCAAACGCGCGGACAAGCCGGGCCGGATCGCGGCCCTGGAGATTCTGCTGGTGACGCCCGCGGCGGCAAACCTCATCCGCGAGCAGAAGACCTATCAGCTGATGACGGTCATCCAGACGGGAAGGCGGCTGGGGATGATCTCGCTCGACGACGCCGTCGCGGATCTGCTGCAGAGACGCCTGATCAGCCCCGAGGAGGCCTTCGAAAAGGCCGTGGAAAAGGACCGCTTCGCAAAACTCCTCAAGAACCCTCCACCTGATTTTTAAGGGTCTCGAGGATTTTTTTCGCCTCGTCGGTGCGCCCGCAGGAGTTGAGGGCATCGGCAAGGGAGAGCTTGTAAAAAGCGTTTGACGGATCAGCCGCGCCCGCCCGATGGAAGGCATCGACCGCCTCGGGGGCGCGGTTTTCTTTCATGAGCGTGTTGCCGAGCCGGTTGTAGTAGGTCCCCTCGAAAGCGGGGTTGACGCGAACGGCATCGCCATAGGACCGGAAGGCCTCGTCCACCCGCCCCAGCATCACGAGGGCATCCCCCAGGTCACAGCGAAAGATCGGATCCTCGCCCGATGCCTCCACGGCCCGTTGGAAAGCGCTTTCGGCCCGCTCAAAGGCGCCTGCCAGCATACAGATGTGCCCCATCTTGTTCAGAAAGACCCCCGCCTTGCCCGGAAAGTCGTTTTCGATGGCCTGCCGGTAGGACTCCTCCGCCTCTTCGAAACGGCCGGCGGCGATGAGGGCATTGCCCATGGCGGCATGGTACTGGGAGGAATCGGGCTCTTCGTCCAGGAGCCCCTGGAAGATCTTGCGCGCCTTCTCGGGCTGCCCTGCCCGCAGGTAGGCATCGCCCAGGGTGTAGAGCAGCGCCAGGTCCTTCGACTGGACGGCCACGGCCCGCTCGCAGACGTCCACGAGCCGGTCGTGCTGCTTCGTCTCGCGGTAGAGCCGCACCAGCTCGTCGTAGGCAAACCCCGTGAAGACCCTCCTCGCCAGCTCCTTCTGGAAGAGCTTCTCGAACTGGGCCACGGCCTCTTCGACCTCGCCGTTGTCCTTGAGGGCCCAGGCCATGCACAGGACGAAGGAGTCCATGTCGGGCTTCCGAAAGGAACTACGTTTATACACCAGCTGAAAATCACCTGTCAAGGACTTGTTCTGAAACGTTAGGGGCACAGAACTTGCAGAATTGCTTCTCGGTTTTGCGATTTTCCTGAAGGGGGCTTTCTGTATGGCAAGAATCGACGACCTGTTCGCCCTGCAGCACGACCGGGGCGCCTCCGACCTTCACCTCTTCGCCGGCTCGCCTCCGGCCCTGCGCGTGCGCGGCGACATGGAAAAGATCGCCGACGAGTCCCTCGACGACGAGGAGCTGCGGGAAATGCTCTTCGAGATCCTCTCGCCCGGGCAGCGCCAGGAAATCGAGGAGACGGGCGATCTGGACTTCGGTTACGAAGTCAAAGGCATCGCCCGCTACCGCTGCAATTACTTCAAACAGAAAAACGGCATCGGTGCCGTATTCCGCGAAATCCCCTCGACGATTCTCACCGTCGATCAGTTGGGGCTCCCCCAGGTCCTGAAACAGCTGGCCATGCTGCCGCGCGGCCTCGTGCTTCTCACGGGCCCCACGGGAAGCGGCAAGTCGACGACGCTGGCGGCCATCATCGAGCACGCCAACGCGAACCGCAAGTGCCACATCATCACGATCGAGGACCCCATCGAGTTCGTGCACCATCCCAAGCAGTGCATCGTCAACCACCGCGAGGTGGAAAGCCACACGCAGTCCTTCGCCAAGGCGCTCAGAGCGGCCCTGCGCGAGGACCCCGACATCATACTCGTCGGCGAAATGCGCGACCTGGAGACGACGATGCTCGCCATCGAGGCGGCCAACACGGGCCACCTGGTGCTGTCCACCATGCACACCATGGGGGCCACGCGGACGATCGACCGCATCGTCGACATGTTCCCATCGGACCAGCAGTCCCAGATCCGGACGTCGCTTTCGGAATCCCTCAAGGGGGTCATGTCCCAGGCCCTGTTCAAACGCGCGGACAAGCCGGGCCGGGTCGCGGCCCTGGAGATACTGCTGGTGACGCCCGCGGCGGCAAACCTCATCCGCGAGCAGAAGACCTATCAGTTGATGACGGTGATCCAGACGGGAAGGCGGCTGGGGATGATCTCGCTCGACGACGCCGTCGCGGATCTGCTGCAGAGACGCCTGATCAGCCCCGAGGAGGCCTTCGAAAAGGCCGTGGAAAAGGACCGTTTCGCAAAACTCCTCAAGAATCCTCCGCCTGATTTTTAAGGGTCTCGAGGATTTTATTCGCCTCGTCGGTGCGCCCGCAGGAGTTGAGGGCATCGGCAAGGGAGAGCTTGTAAAAAGCGTTTGACGGATCAGCCGCGCCCGCCCGATGGAAGGCATCGACCGCCTCGGGGGCGCGGTTTTCTTTCATGAGCGTGTTGCCGAGCCGGTTGTAGTAGGTCCCCTCGAAAGCGGGGTTGACGCCAGCGGCATCGGCATAGGACCGGAAGGCCTCTTCCACCCGCCCCAGCATCACGAGGGCATCCCCCCGGTCGCAGCGAAAGATCGGATCCTCGCCCGACGCCTCCACGGCCCGTTGGAATGCGCTTTCGGCCCGCTCGAAGGCGCCTGCCAGCATACAGATGTGCCCCATCTTGTTCAGAAAGACCCCCGTCTTGCCCGGAAAGTCGTTTTCGATGGCCTGCCGGTAGGACTCCTCCGCCTCTTCGAAACGGCCGGCGGCGATGAGGGCATTGCCCATGGCGACATGGTACTGGGAGGAATCGGGCTCTTCGTCCAGGAGCCCCTGGAAGATCTTGCGCGCCTTCTCGGGCTGCCCTGCCCGCAGATAAGCATCGCCCAGGGTGTAGAGCAGCGCCAGGTCCCTGGACTGAACGGCCACGGCCCGCTCGCAGACGTCCACGAGCCGGTCGTGCTGCTTCGTCTCGCGGTAGAGCCGCACCAGCTCGTCGTAGGCAAAGCCCGTAAAGACCCTCCCTGCCAGCTCCTTCTGGAAGAGTTTCTCGAACTGGGCCACGGCCTCCTCGACCTCTCCGTTGTCCTTCAGGGCCCAGGCCATGCACAGCACGAAGGAGTCCATGTCGGGCTTCATCCGGATAAGCTGCCGGTAAACGGCGATCGCCTCCGGGTAGCGCTTCTCCCTCATGTAGAGCTGCGCCATTGACTCGTACTGTTCGGTGTCGTTCTGTTCGGTGACGTTCTGTTCAGTCATCTCCTCTCTCTCCCTTCGATGCACACCATGCTGCCGTGGTCGCATGCTCCAAATCCTGCCATTCTATGCGCGCGCGAAGTTTAGAAGTTAAGAAATTTAGAAGCTTGGATTTGGTTCCATTAATCCGAGAAATTTCTGATTTTCCGAAGTTCCTGGCTTCCGAGCTTCCTAACTTCCATCTTTTCCGGGCAACCTATAACCCGTATCCCCCTTCGATGCAATCCTGAAAGTATGCCCCGGGACGGCGGGACATTTTTCCCGTTGACAGGAGCCTTTCAAATAACTATATAGCTATGTAGCAATATAAAGAGGTGCTGCCGTGAAGGATTTCATCCGGGTCATGAAGGCCCTGTCGGACCCGAACCGGGTCAAGGTCGTCAAGATGCTCCAGCAGAAGGAGATGTGCGTCTGCGAGATCCAGGAGGCTCTCGGCCTTGCTCAACCGACGGTATCCAAACACTTGAAAATACTGGAGGATGCAAGCCTTGTGCAGTCTAAAAAGGACGGTCTCTGGGTCTGTTACCGTTTGAGCAGTGGCGGTAGTCCCTATGCGGCAAGTCTTCTGGGCAACCTGAAGCACTGGATCGAGAGCGATACCGAAATCAAAGCCCTGCGGGAATATATTCCCGGGCTGCAGAGAGAATTGGTTCGGAAAAAACAGGGCCTCTCGGCAGGAGGCAAAGGAAAACAATGGCGGCGGAAGGCGCCACTTCGGAAAGGCGGAAACGACATGATTGAAGAGCTCTTTTTTGCTGGACTTTTTGCGATT
>CAWHEJ010000028.1:0-28818 GCA_963828305.1 uncultured delta proteobacterium
CCCCGTACCGAAAACGAAAAGGGTCGGGCCGGGCCCCTTTTCCAGGATCTCGCACAACTGCCCGTGGCTCACGCAGGCCCCGCCCATCCGGGCGCCTGTCACCACAATGCTCACAGGGCCCGATTCCTCGCGGGCGATCGCCTCGACGACCGCCTCCAGACTGCCTGCAACCTCTACGGTCTCGAGGGCCTCGCGCCTTGACGGGTTCAGGGCCCCTCCCGCACCGCAGGTCCAGTGCCCGATGATTTTTCTCACCAGGTCAGCCTGGTCCGCGATCGGGGTCACGATGAAAAAACGCTTCACCCCATAGGTCTTTGCCGAGCGGGCGATGTCGTGGATGTCGGCATTCGTCACGGCGCTCGTGATGACCCGCCCTTCCCGGTCGATCACCGGGTGGTGTAAAAGAGCAATGTAGAGTCGTCCCCTCATCGATGGCGCTTCAAAAAAAAGCTCTGACTGCAAACGAACCGTTCGCGCAGAGTGCAGGACGCCGAAGATGCGTCAGGGTTCTTTGTGCAGATTCTTTTGCAGTTCCTCGAGGATCTTTCGATCCTTCTCCGTGAGGGACGCTGCGTTCAGCAGATCGGGCCTGCGCTCGAGCGTACGCTTCAGCGCTTCGCGGCGCCTCCAGTCCTCGATCTCCCGGTGGTGACCCGAGAGAAGAACATCGGGGACCTTCCATCCCCGGAATTCCTCCGGCCTCGTGTACTGGGGGCTCTCCAAGAGCCCCGTGGCGAAGGATTCGTGCCGGGCCGATTCCTCGTTGCCCAGCACGCCGGGAACGAGCCTCGCCACGGCGTCGACGACAACCATGGCAGCCGCTTCTCCGCCCGTCAGGACATAGTCGCCGATGGAAATCTCGCGGTCCACCAGGTTCTGCCTCACCCGTTCGTCGACACCCTCGTAGTGCCCGCAGATGAGGACGATCCTGCTCGACCGCGCCAGTTCCCCGGCAATCGCCTGGCTGAAGGTCTCGCCCTGCGGCGTGAGAAGAACCCGCAGGCACCCCCCGGGCACGGCGTCGATGGCTTCGAGGGCCCGGGCGATGGGCTCGACCTTCATGACCATGCCCGCCCCGCCGCCGTAAGGGTAATCGTCGGTCATCCGGTGCTTGTCTGTGGCCCCGTCACGGATATTGTGAGCCTCGATCCGGATCAGGCCCTTGTCACGGGCCTTTTTCAGGAGGCTGCACCCGAAAAAGGACTCGAACATTTCCGGGAAGATGGACAGGATGTCAAAGCGCATCTTCGCCTGGCTCCATCCCCTTCAATAACCGGACGACCACCGTGCCTGCCCGGATGTCCACGGACCGGATCACCTCGGCAATGGCCGGCAGAAGGATCTCCCTGCCCCCCTCCTTGCAGACGTAGACATCGTTGCTGCCTGTGGGGAAGATGCTCTCGATTTGCCCCAGCGGCTTTCCGTCCTCGGTTACGACGGCCAGACCGATGAGATCCTCCCAGTAGTACTCACCCTCCGGGAGGGTCTCCAGGCTCTCGTAGGGCAGAAAAACCGAGAGTCCCCTCAGGGCATCTGCCGCATTGCGATCCTCGATCCCCTCGAGTTGGAGGGAAAAATGGTTCTGCCCCTCGGGGCGCACATTTTCGATGGGGTATCGCTTCGCCGAGTCCCTGTTTGGGCCGATCCAGGCGTCCGTCAGCGACGGCAACAGGCGGTCCGATTCAAGATAGGAAAGAACTTTTACACGGCCCGCAAGACCGTGAGATTTGATGATCTGTCCGATTTCGATCCATCTCATCGGCGCGTGTTACTCGATGATCTCGAGAACGGTCCTCTTGTGCACCTTGGCCGACGACGCACTCAGGATCGTCCGCATGGCTTTGGCGGTCTTGCCCTGTTTGCCGATGACCTTTCCCAGATCCTCCTTCGCCACTCTCAATTCAATGACAGAGGTCTGTTCTCCCAGAACTTCCGAAACCTCGACCTTGTCCGGATTGTCCACCAACGCCTGGGCGATGTACTTGATCAAGTCTTTCATCGTCACGACCTCCAGGGAAATCCTAGATGTTAAGCTCCTGGTTCACCCCATTTTGAATTGAGAGTCCAACGAAGCCGGCGGGTCAGGCAACCTTGGTCTTGTCCTTTGCGATCGTGATTCCCTTTTTCCGGAGCAGCTGGGAGACGGTCAGTGTCGGTTCGGCTCCCCTGGTGAGCCATTCCTTGATCCGGTCCTCTTTCAGCGTAATGACGGCCGGATCCTTCTTCGGGTCATAGTTGCCGACGATCTCGATAAATTTCCCGTCCCTCGGCGCTGCCGAATCGGCTACGACGATCCGGTAATAAGGTTTTTTCCGGGCTCCCATCCGCGTCAATCTGATCTTAACAGCCATTCCGTTTATCCCTTACCTCCTGATGTGTTGAGCGAAAAAAAGTAGATCAAGCTAGCATAAATCAACGATTTTTAGAACATTTTTTTTACCGGCCGCGATCAGGGCCGGAAATGGCCCCTTCGCAGGGCCTCCCTGCCCCCCTTGGTCATCATCTTCTTCATCATCTTGCGCATCTCCACGTAGTTCTTGAGAAGCCGGTTCACGTCCTGCACGGCGGCGCCGCTCCCGCGGGCAATGCGCTTGCGCCGGGAGCCGTCGATGATCAGGTAGTTTGCCCGCTCCTTTTTCGTCATGGAATCGATGATGGCCATGGTCCGGACGAGTTCCTTGTCGTTGGGGTCGACATCCTTCAACGCCTTGAGCTTGCCGAGCCCCGGGATCATGCCGAGCATGTCCTTCAGGGATCCCATCTTCCGCATCTTCTGCAGCTGTTCCCGGAAATCCTCCAGGGTGAAGGAATCCTTGCGGATCTTCTTCTCGAGCTCCTGCGCCTCCTTCACGTCGATGGCCGCCTGGGCCTTCTCGACGAGGGTCAGAATGTCCCCCAGGCCGAGGATTCGCGAGGCCATGCGCTCGGGGTGGAAGACTTCGAGGGCCTCGATTTTTTCGCCCACACCGATGAACTTGATGGGCTTGCCCGTAACAGCCCGCAGCGAAAGAGCGGCCCCGCCCCGGGCATCGCCGTCCATCTTCGTCAGGATGACCCCGTCGATGGAGAGCGTCTCGTCGAACTTCTGTGCGACCTGGACGGCATCCTGTCCCGTCATGGCATCGGCCACGAACAGGATCTCCGACGGGTTTGTCGCGGCCTTGATCCGCGTGAGCTCGTCCATCATCGAGGCGTCGATGTGCAGGCGGCCCGCCGTATCCATGATGAGGACGTCGTAGCCCTGGCTTTCCGCATCCGCCATGGCCGCAAGGGCGATCTCGACGGGGTCCTTTTTATCCGCCGCTTGCAGTACGCCCGCCCCGAGGGACTCGCCCAGGACCCTGAGCTGCTCGATGGCGGCAGGGCGATAGACGTCCAGAGAGACAAGCGCCGTCCTGCGGCCTTGCTCCATGGTGAGCCGGGCAAGCTTGGCTGCCGTCGTCGTCTTGCCGCAGCCCTGAAGACCGACGAGCATGACCGGGTTCGGGAACCGTCCGGAAAGTTTGAGCCACTGGCTTCCCGCGCCGCCCATGAGCTCCACGAGACGGTCGTGGACGATCTTGACGACCTGCTGCCCGGGCGTGAGGCTCTCGAGGACTTCCTGCCCCACGGCCTTCGCCCGGACATCTTCGACGAAGTCCTTGACGACGCGGAAGTTCACGTCGGCCTCGAGAAGGGCCATCCGGATCTCCTTCATGGAGTCCTTGATGTTCTCCTCGTCGAGCCGCCCGCGGCTCTTGAGCTTCTTGAAGATGCCGTCGAGTTTGTCGGTCAGGTTCTCAAACATCGTTCTGGTCTGTCCCGTCTATTCCGTCTATCCCGTCTGTCCGGTCATGCCGCGGAGCGGCATCTCGAAGCCTACAGTCTGCAGCCCACAGCCGACAGTAAAGACCCATTGGCTGTCGGCTGTCGGCTGTCACTGTCGGCCGTCAACTGCCTGCCGGAACAATCATGCACTGCAGCCCCTTGACCTTCGCCTGCAGCCCGTCGACCACCTTCTGGGCCTGTTCCTTCGTCTCGAAGCCCTTCAGCTTGACACGGTACCAGCGGCCGCGTTCGCTGAGCTCCGCCGAGTCGATGTACGGGGCGTAGCCCATGCTGTTGAGCCGGTCGCGAAGGTCCTCGGCCTTTTTCCTGTCCTGCAGGGAGGCCACCTGGATGACATAATTCCCGGCTGATACGACGACTGGCCGGGCCGGTTCAGTCGCTTTTTCCTCCCGTTTGCTCTCTTCTTTCTTCGCCTTGGGCTGCGTCGCGTCGGCCGAACCGGCCCCCTTTCCCTTCGAAAGGGTGTCGAAGAAGGTCAGTTTGAAGTCGCCCTTGTCGGCGGCTCCCCCCTTCTTGCCTTCCGAGCCTTCGCCTTTTTCCGCATCGCCCGCTTCACCGGGTTGCGATCGCGCCACCTTCTGCTTGATGATCCCGGGGATGCCCTGGGAGATCTGGTCGGGGTTTCCCTCCATGTTGACGCCCACCATGACGCCCGTCACGAACGACAGAAAGAGCAGGATGGAGATGCCGATGACAAAGAGCACCAGCCCCAGCTTCCCGAGGCGAAACTCGAACTCTTTCATCCGTTGCGGCCGCATGACTCCTCCGGTGTCTACATCTTTTCCGGAGCGCTGACGCCGAGGATGCCCAGGGCGTTGCGCAGGACGTGCCCGATCGAGTTCACGAGGAAAAGCCGCGCCCGGCTCAGCGCCGGGTCGTCGGTGATCACCCGGTTCTTGTTATAGTAGCTGTGGAAGATCCCTGCCAGTTCGTTGAGGTAGAAGGTGATCCGGTGCGGCTCCAGTGCTTTCGCCGCCCCCTCGACGATCTCGGGGAAACGGATGACGGACTTGATGAGCTGGATCTCCTCGGGGAGCGTCAGCAGATTGAGCTCCGCATCGTCCCCGCCCGGGATTTCCATGCCCCGCTCCGCCGCCATCCGGGTGATGCTCGCGATCCTTGCATGGGCATACTGGACGTAATACACCGGGTTTTCATTGGATTGCCTCTTGGCAAGCTCCAGGTCGAAATCGAGCTGACTGTCGGAGCGCCGCATCAGAAAGTTGTACCGGGCGGCGTCCCGGCCGACCTCGTCGATCACCTGCCGGAGCGTCACGTACTCCCCGGCACGGGTGGACATGGCTACGGGCTTGCCATCCCGCAGCAGGCTCACGAGCTGCACGAGGATGATCCTGAGGGCGTCCTTGTTCCCGCCGAGGGCCTCGATGCTCGCCTTCAGCCTCGGAACGTAGCCGTGGTGGTCGGCGCCCCATACGTCGATCACGAAATCGAACCCCCTGTCGAACTTGTTCTTGTGATAGGCGATGTCGGCGGCAAAGTAGGTGGGCGTGCCGGTATCCCGGATCACGACCCGGTCCTTCTCGTCGCCGAAGGCCGTCGAACGGAACCAGAGCGTGTCTCCCTCCCGGTAGACATTCCCCTGTTCCCGCAGCCTGTCGAGGAGTTTCATCACGCCGTCGTTCTTGTAGAGCTCCCCTTCGCTGAAGTAGCAGTCGAAGAAGACCCCGAAAGAACCGAGATCGCCCTTGATCCCCTCCAGGATGGACCCGGCGCCCCAGGCCGTGAAGTACGGCAGAACTTCGTCTTCGCTCTTGCCGCGATGGCGGTCCCCGTCTTTCGAGAGGATTTCCCTTGCAAGCTCCGAGATGTAATCGCCCTGGTAGTGGTCGGGCGGAAATTCGATGGCTTCGCCCTGGATCTCGAGATACCTCAGGTAGACGGAGCGCCCCAGGGTCCGCATCTGGTTGCCCACGTCATTGATGTAGTATTCCTTGCTGACGTCGTGGCCGCTGGCCTTCAGGATGTTGGCGATGACGTCGCCCGTGACGGCGCCCCGCGCGTGCCCGATGTGCAGGGGGCCCGTGGGGTTTGCGCTCACAAATTCCACCTGGACCTTCTTCCCCGCCCCGAAATCGAGCGCACCGTATCGGTCTTTCAGGCGTTCGATTTCCTTGAGCGGCGAGCGCCAGTTGTCCTCGCGGATAAAGAAGTTGATGAAACCGGGACCGGCGATCTCCACCTTGTTCAGCAGAAGGCCATCGTCTATCAGCTTGCCGACGATGGCCTGTGCGATCACCCGGGGGTTCTTCTTTGCCTGGGAAGCGATCACCATGGCCACGTTGGTCGCGTAGTCACCGTGGGCCGCATCGCGGGTGGCCTCCAGTTCGATAAAAGGGATGTTCTTCACTTCGAACAGGCCTTCGGACACGCAGCGTGCCGTCGATTCTTCAAGCAGCTTGATGATTTTCTCTTTCATGGCTCTATGAAATCCTGTTGCCCATCATAATAAAAAAAAGGCCCGGCGGCCAATTCTTTTATCACCGTTTCCCCCCTGGCGGGGGAGATGTTTTACCCTCTCGGAAAACGCGGAAACACTAACCGCTCGCAGCCGGAAAGTCAAGCCATTTTAAGGGGAAGGACATCGTCCATCGGCCGCCGGACCAAACCCCTTCAGGAGGGACGAGAGGGGCCTGGGACACCAAGGGAGCAGAGGGTAAGAGGGTGAGAGGGTCAGATGGTTGGCAAAGCTGCAAGCGTGACGACGGCAAGTGGCATATCCGATTTTCTTACCCTCTCACGTTCCCACCTTCTCACCTTCTTCTTACCGGTAGCTGCCCGAGTCCACGGGACCATAGCCAAGCCCCACATTCAGCGTCACGCTTGTCCGGTAGTCCTCGTTTCGCCCCGTTACGGTCGTGTCATACCGTAAAAGAACCCACTGGGTTGCGCTCATGTCATGACCCGCCAGGCTGACCTGCAGCGGACCCGCTGTCGATGACGCAGGCTCTGCGATGGTCACCCGGCTCCTGGGTTCGAGTCCATCGGCCAGTTCGGTCAACAGGCGATTCGTTTTGGCGACGGCGCCGGGATGGGCGGGATCAAAATGGACCATGACCCAGTGGGTGGCCGCCTCGGCGGCGCTCATCGCTTTCTTGTCGCCGACGACTTTCATGCTGATCCGCAGGTCCTGCGTCGAGAGGTTGATGGCGATGATCCCCACGGACAGGAGGATGAGGTTCGCCAGGACCGCCGCGATCAGGGCGAAGCCGCCTTCTTTTCTTATCCTCATTTTCTCTTCTCCCCTGTTCAGAATTGAACCCCGTGATTCCTCGGCATGACGCTCGTTGAAAAGGCCGTCCTTCGGGGCTCACCCGTGCGCGGGTCGGCATCCGCCGATTCTGCGACCAGGACGATCTCGATGCGCCGTATCCGCGGGATCTCGGCCGGCAGATTCACGACCTCGGCCCCTTTGCCGTCGTAGTAGCGAAACACGGGCACACCCCCGTTGATGACCCGCACGGTCCGGACAGCCGGGTTCGAGGGGATGGGTCCCAGGAAGGGTTGCGCGCCCGATGACGTCCTGATTCCGGATGCGCAGCGGATCGTTTCCCGGGTGATTCTTTTTGACGGCTCATCGTAGGCGTAACGGATGATCTCGTTGCCCGAGTTGCCGCACTGACCGTCCGGTTCGAGGTCCATCTCGATCGTGACCGCCGCGGCGCTCGCTTCCTGGATGCCTCGCCAGCTCTGGTTGGCAGCCGGGCTGCAACGGGTCGGGTCGATCCACAAACCCATCGCGAACAGGGGATTGAAGGAGGCCATGCGGATCTCGGCGGCCATGATCTCGAGAGCGGTCCGCACATCCTGACCGGTAGTAACCTTCCGCTCGATCCCGACGGAGGACCGCTGACCGGCCATCACGGCCGACCAGATGGCGCCAAGCAGGACCAGCCCCACGACAACGGCCATGAGCAGCTCGACGAGTGTAAACCCCCCGTTGATACTCCCCTCCTTTTTTCATAACATCCTCCTCTGTCCTCTTACCCTCTACCCTCTACCCTCTACCCTCTACCCTCTACCCCCTACCCTCCACTCTCGCCCCTCATCTAAAGCGCGCATCCCGCCAGTGGAGCAGGTGGGTCCCGTTCTCGGGCCACTTCAGTGTGGAAGGCACCTTCCAGGGTGTTCCGTCGGTGTTTGAGCCGCCGCTCACTCCCCCGAACATGCCGCCCTTTCCCGCTTCGACCCCCGCGGAGACCAGCGGGGCCGAAGAAATCCCCTTGCCCCGGTACATGCTGCGCTCTCCCGCCGTAAAGCTCCCGGCCCCATCGATATAGGAGATGCCGTAAAGCTTTGCAGTGCCTGCCTGCTCGCAGGGATCCCCGCCCCCGCTATCCGGCGTATAGGTCGTGAAATAGGCCACCCCTCCGAATACGGTCGGGTCCGCGAGGACCTTTTCTCCTTTACCGCCGAGCAGGATGTACCAGCCGTCCTTCGCAGCCAGTTCGGTGAATGTCTGCATCGCACCGCTGATGTTCTGCAGATTGCCGCTTGTCAGCGGCGTGGATTTCCCCAGGTCTCTCACGCCGAAAAACCCGTCCTTGGTTTCTTTCCGGGCAAGGGGTTCCAGCCTGTCGCCGGTCCCCCAGTAGACCCAGATGCTCCCGACCGCGTCCCTCGCCACGGCCGGCGCATAATATACGGGTCCCGTATTGCCGACGCGCTGGAAGAAAAGAGACCCTTTCCAGTCGGCCGTCGTGCACCCGTCCCCGTCGGAGGCCTGGCAGAAGCCGAAGCGCCAGATGTTTCCCCCCAGGTCTCCCACGTAGGCCCTGTCGGCATAGCCATCCATGTCCGCGTCGATTACGGCGGCCATGGCCGGCATCGCATGGTTCATGGCGCTCCCGCCCGGGGAATTGCGGTTAAAGCTCCAGAGGACGTTTCCCGTCACGAGATCGATGACAAAGAACCCCTTTCCCCGCGCATCGCAGTCGGCCGCCCCGCTGCACGAGGAGACCTGGTGCCCGCCGCCGATGAAGCCGACCCATTTCTCGTCCGGCCCGATCCGAACCCGGCGGATCACCATGCGGCTCCAGGGATCGCCCAGGAAAGGCGCCTGGGAGGCCGTGGGTCTGATCCGCCAGCCAGCCTTGGGATGGAGCGTGTCGGTGATGTCCAGGGCGTGATAGCCGCAATAGTAAGGAACCTCGCCGCTCGCGAGGTAGTTGCCGCTGAAGCCCGAATCACAGGACGCCGAAGAGCTCCAGAGGTTCCTGTCGCCTCCCTGGCCCAGCCCGACGACCAGCAGCGTTTTCCACTCGCCCGGGGACTTGACTTTCCCGTCGCCGGCCCCCGTCCAGACATCGGCCACGGTGATCGGCCCGTCGACATAAAACCGGTGCGCGAGGGTTGCCGGGTGCTCCCTGTGGGCGATGTCCTTCAGCCTGTCGAGACAATTCGGCGGGATGAAACTCCATGCTTCCCTGAGGTCCGAAGTCCGGAAGGCGTGAAGCTGCCCGTCATTGGCCCCGGCCACGATAATGCTTTTTTCATTGGTGGAGGTCCGCCGGCAGTTGTTGCGGTAGCTGTCAAAGGCCCTGGCTTTATCCCGCGGATCCAGGAAGTACGCCGAGGGCGTCCCCACCGTGACGGGGTTCGAGTGGAAGATGTCGCCGAGTTTCCAGACATTCTCCTTGGCATCCTGATCCGGGTTGTATGCCGCCTCGCCGCGGATGTACCCGACCACCTCGTCGCGCCTTTTCGCGTCGCTTACACCCAGGTCTGTCGCCGACAGGCTTGCTGTGGTGAAAGGAATCAGGGAGCCGCCTTTCACCGTCAGGATTTTTCGGTCGCCCGCGGGGGTGCCCTGGAGAACCGACCCGGCGTCCGCAACGTCACCGCCCACCGATTGGTCGGACAGAATCGTGTACTTCTTCAGGGAGCCCTTCCAGAAAGGGTCCGTGTTGCTGGGCTGGAAAGATGCCGCGTAGAGGCAATTTTCATCCGTCGTTCTCGACGTGGCAACCGACGGCGTGCTGAAGGAATAGGACGCACTGCGGATCGTGGTCGCGGCCATCCGCAGAGCGGTTTCGAGCTCCTTCGAGTTGGTGGAGATGAAGGCATAGCCGGTGAGTTCGAGCGTCCCGGGGTCGTTTGATGTGGCGAAGCACTGGTCGCTGGTTCCGCTGCACGATCCTGTCGTCAACGACACGGCGCAGGGGTCTGCAGAGATGGCGCCGACATTCAGGGCCGACGTGTCGCCCTTCTTCTCGGCGAGGGGGTTTTCCGTGCCGCCGTAGTAGGCCATCCAGTTGAGCGTGTACTTGAGGAAATCGGGCATCTTGTCCCCGAGACCGATGACGAAGACCTTGTAGCCCGCATCGCGCAGGGCCTTGACCCTCAATACGGAGGCCCGCCTCCGCTTGTACTGGTCGGCCTGGTTGCCCGACCCGTTGCCCTTGCAGTACCTCGTGTCCTGCCCGTCGGTCACGAGGATGACGAATGGGGTGCGGCAGTTCCTGTAGGCATCTTCCTTCTTGTGGCCTTCGAGGTAGGGCTTCACGGTTTCCATGCACAGGGCCAGGTTCGTGTTGCCCCGGATGCGGTCCTTCTCCTGGGCGCTGTCCGTCAGATAGAGGATATTGTCCGCACCCGAATATGCGGAGAAATCGGATCCTGCGCAGCTTTCTTTTCCGCACCAGATGCCGGCATAGGGCTGCCCGATGTCGCGGTGCTTTTGCTGCTCCGTGGCGAATTTCCAGAACCCGAGGCGCACGTTGAGGCCGGCCTCGTCCTTCACGTCGATCACGCCGTCCTTGTTGTCGTCGAGGAGCTTGTAGATGGCTCTCCTGGCGATGAGGTAGCGGGCGCAGTCGGTGCTGTAGCCCGGTTGGGGGGTGTCGTAGAAGTTTGCGCCGGAACAGGTGTCGTTGCCGTATCGGTACCTGGGTTCGCCGCTCGTCTGCATGTCGCCCCTGGGGTTCCAGCGCATGCTGCTCGACAGGTCGAGAACGATCATGGCGTCGGGCGAAACGGCGGAGAAGAGCGCCTGGTCGCTGTAGTCGACGGCCAGAGCTGCGCCGCAGGAAATCAGGACGGCCAGGGTTGCCGACAGCCATGCAGGGATAGACCTCCTCATCGCGAAAGCCTCCTTCGCAAGAGAGTACTGGGGACAGAGGGTTCCCTGCGGAATGATGACTGGACGCACACCCCGGCGTATCGCTTGAAAGGTCGTTCTCGCCGTCCGTGCAATCCGGAGGGTAGGTTGTGGGAAGGAGGAGTACACGGGCGGGACCCTCTTGGAAGGGTCCCGCCGCGTGGGCTGGAATTTACTGCATCAGGCAGGAGGGGTCAAGGGATTTTTCAGGTCCCCCGTCACTGCTGGATCCTGCGGTCCCGCCAGTGGATGAGATTGGTCCGGTTGGCAATCGACGGCGGGTTCACGTTGGCCCGCATGGTGGTGGCCCCCGTGCCGGCGCCGCCGCTCACCGTAACGTAGAGGTCCGGCGTCTTGCTGTAGGGGTTCATCGACAGAACCGGCGCCGTGGGGATGCCCACCCCCAGGGTCATGCTCCTCGCATTGCCCGTGAGCGACCCGGCGCCCTCGATGAACGAGACGGCGTAGAGCTTCGCCGTACCGGCCTGGCTGCAGGGATCGCCGCCGCTGCCGGCGGGCGTGTAGGTCGTGAAATAGACGATGCCGGCAAAGACGGAAGCCTCGGAGAGGCACTTCTCCCCCGCTCCGGCCAGGTTGATGTACCAGCCGTGCTTGGTGGCGTTGTCGGTGTAGGTGGTCGACGTGATGTCTTCCAGGTTGCTCAGCTGATACGTCCCGGTCTTCGTGGAGTCCTTCACGGCGAAAAAGCGGTCGGTAAAGCTGCCCACGACGATCGGCTCGGCCTTGTCGCCGGTGCCCCAGTAGACCCAGATATTCCCGCTGGCGTCCTTGGCAACGGCGGGGGCGTCGTATACGGCTCCGTTCGGGTCAACGCGATCGAAAAAACTTGGAGCCGCTCCAGCTGCTCGTCGTGCAGGAGGACCCGTCTGCGGCCGTGCAGAACTTCATCCGCCAGATGTTTCCGCCCAGATCCCCGATGTACGCGATGTCGATGAACCCGTCGTTGTCGGAGTCCACGATGGCCGCCGTCCCCGGCAGGGCGTAGCCCATGTTGCTGTTGTCCGCCTTCGTGTAGCTCCACAGGACGGAGCCGTCGGTCAGGCTCACGACGAAGAACCCCTTGCCCCTCAGGTCGCAGTCCGCGACGGTGCAGCTCGACAGGTTGTTGCCGCCGCCGATGAAGCCGACCCACTTCTCGTTGCCGCCGATCTTCACGCGATGCACCATCATCTTGCTCCAGGGGTCCCCCAGGTAGGGGGCCTGGGAGGCCGATGGCCCGATCCGCCACTTGTAGCCGGGGCTGTAGGTATCCGTGATGTCCAGGGCGTAATAGCCGCAGTAATGGGGGTAGGTGGACGAGAAGACGTTTCGGAAATTCGCGTCGCACGACGACGAGGAGCTCCAGAGATTGCTCGTCCCGCCGCGGCCCTCGCCGAAGATGAGGAACGTCTTCCAGTCGTTGGAGGATTTTGCGGTGCCGTCGCCCGTTCCCACCCAGACGTCGGCGACGCTGATCGGCCCGTCGACGTAGTACTGGTGGGTCAGGCCCGTCGGGTGCGACTTGTGGGCGATGTCCTTCAGCTTGTTGAGCACGTTGGGCGGGATGAAGCTCCAGACTTCCTTCCCCCCGTTGCCGCTGGATGGCGGAACGTTGTCCGTCCGGAAGGCGTGGAGCTGTCCGTCGTTGGAGCCGGCCACGATGATGCGCTTGCCGTTGGCCGACGAGCGGACGTTGTTGTTCCGGAAGGCGGCGAAGGCGCCGGCCCCGTCCCGGGCATCCTTGAAATAGAGCGACGGGGTCCCCACCGTCACGGGGTTGGACCGGAAGGTGTCGCCCAGCTTCCAGTTGTCCTTGTTGTAGGCGCTCTCGCCCCGGATGAAGCCGACGATCTCATTTCGCCGCGTGGTGGTCGACACGCCGAGGTTGGCCGCCGTGATGTTCGTCGTAGTGAAGGCCGTGAGCGCCCCGGACTTGTAGGTGTAGATATTGCGCGAGGCGGCGTCCGTCCCCTGCAGGACCTGGCCGGCATCCCAGATGGCCGCGCCGATCGTCCCGTCGTTGTTGATCTGGTACTTGGTCACGTGCCCGAGCCAGAAGGGGTCGCCGTTGATGGGCTGGAAGGCCGCCTCGTAGATGTAGTTCTCGTCGATGAGCCGCGACGAGGCCACGGAGGCCTGGGAGAAGGAATAGGTGGCCTCGCGGATGACGCTGATGGCCTGCCGGAAGGCCGCCTCGAGCTCGCTGGAGTTGTTGGCAAGAAAGGCATAACCCGAGAGATCGAGAGTCCCCGGGTCGTTGGAGGTGGCATAACAGTTCGTGCTCGAGTTGTCAGCAGGTCCCCGTCGTCGAGGAGCTCCCGCAGCTGGTCACCGCCGCGGGGTCGAAGGCAGTCTCGTCGCCGGTGTTTTCGACAAGCGGGTTGTCCGTGCCGCCATAGTAGGCCATCCAGTTGAGGGTCTTTTCAGGTAAAGAGGCATGTCGTAGGCCGGGTCCGAGCTGCCGCCCATGCCGATGACAAAGACCTTGTAGCCCGGCATCGGCCAGGGCCTTGGCCGCCAGCACCGACTCGCGCCTGCGCTTGTACTGGTCGGCCTGGGTGTCATAGCCCGCGCCGCCGCAGGACGTCGTGTCGGCCCCGTCGGAGACGAGGATGACGAATTTCTGCCGGCAGCACTTGTACGCGTCGGCCGTCTTGTGGGTGTCGAGGTAGGTCTTGACGCCCGCAAGGCCCAAGACGAGCGGTGTGGCGCCGACAACATTGGAGTAGCTCATCCAGTAGCGGATGCTGGAGGAGTCCCCCGATGCACTGGTCGACGGTGCAGGAGGTGCTGTTGCCGCAGTAGATGAGGGAGTACTTCGTCGCGATGTCGCGCAGCTTCGTGTAGGTGCTGCCCTGGAACTTGCCCGAGGCCGATGCGGATGTTGAGGCTCGTCTCGTCCTGGCTGTCGATGGTGCCGTTGTGGTTGTCGTCGAGCATGTTGAAAAGCGTCTTGCGGGCGATCTCGAAGCGCGAGCAGTAGGTCGTGTACCCGGAGTGCCAGTTGTCATCATAGAAGGGCCCCGCACAGGTAGGGTCGCTGTACTCATACGTCGGGTTGTTCCACGAGTCATGGTCGCCGGGCGGGTTCCACTTCATGCTGCCCGAGAGGTCCAGCACGATCATGGCCTCGGGGGCCACGTTCGTAAAAAGCCCCGTCTCCGTGCAGGATTCGTCGGTTTCGCAGTTCTCGGCAAGGGAGATCCCCGGCCAGCAGAGCAGGGTAATCAGGATTGCGGCGATGATCGTGACCGGCGGTTTCATGGTTGTCTACTCCCTATCTCGACATGGTTCCCATTTCGACGGGGCCGTGCCCGAGACCCACGTCGATCGTCGCACTCGCGTTGTAGGCCGTGTTCTCACCCCGGATTTGTGCGTCGTAACGGGCCTGTCCCCAGGTCTGGGACCCTCCGATGGAGAACCCCGGCAGGGGGATCTGGGAGGGTCCCGTCGTCGGTTCCGCGATGTTGGTGATCCGGTAGCGCGTGTTGGCGTCCGTGGCGGTAGGGACCTGCCGGTCCACGTTGACCAGCGTGGGGTAGGTGGCGGCGTCGAAATTGACCGTCAGCCAGTGGAGCCCCGCCTCGGCGGCATTGACGGCCTTCTTGTCGCCCACGGCTCTCATGCTGACCCGGAGGTCCCCCGTGGAGAGATTGAGGGCGACGATCCCCACGGCCAGCAGGATCAGGTTGGCCAGCAGCGCGGCAATGAGGGCAAAACCCCTTTCGTCTCTTCTTCGTCTCATAGTGATCCGTCCTTTATCAGAATCCGGTGATGCCGTGGTTCCTCGGGATGACACTGGTCGAATAGGCCATCTGCCGTTGCTGGCCCGTGTTCGGGTCCACGTCCGCCGATCTCACGAGAAGCGCGATCTCGATGCGCCGGATCCTCGGGATGTCGTTGGGCAGATTCGCATAAGCAATCTGGGCACCTGTGCCGTCGAAGTATCGAAAAACGGGCAGTGCCCCGTTGGCAACCTCGACGGTCCTCACCCCGGGCTGCCCGGCGATGGGCCCCAGGAAAGACTGCGCGTTCGGAGCGCTCCGGCCGGGGGTGCAGGTGATGGACTCCCGGGTAACCCGCAGGTTTGCGGCATCGTACTCGTAGCGGATAATCTCTCCGGCCGTATCTCCGCACACCCCGCTCGGATTCGGCGATGATTCGAGATCCATCTCGACGGTGATCGCCGTGGCCGTGGCCTCCTGGATGCCCTTGTAATTCTGGTTTCCCGACACGTTGCAGGTGGCCGGGTTGCGCCAGAGGTTCACCGTGAAGAGGGAGTTGAACGAGGCCATGCGGATCTCCGAGGCCATGATCTCGAGGGCGGCCCGGGCATCCTGATTCGTCGTCACCTTGCGCTCGATCCCCGTGGAGGAGCGCTGCCCCGACACGACGGCCGTCGATATGGCTGCCAGCAATACGAGCCCGACGGCCATGGCCATGACGAGTTCGACGAGGGTGAAGCCCCTTGAATGTTTCAGCTGAGTGTTCATTGCCTGAAATACTCCTGTCTGGATACGATGGCGGTCTCGGACACCCCCCGGGTGTTGCCGGGCCACGTCACCTGGACTCTCACCGTCCAGGCATTGGTCGCGCCGGCAAGCGGGCTGACCGTTGTCGCGATGGTGTAGGACACGTCGCCGGCCTGCTGGGTCAACTGGCTGCTGGCGTTAGCGGTCCGGGTACAGGGACCGCCCAGGAACAGGTTCGTGCCCTGGGCATCACAGGCCGTCGCAAAGTTGTTGTTCGGATTCATGATCCACAGCTCGCTTCGTTCCAGCTCGCTCTGGAGGATGCCGGCGGCGCGGCCCATGAAATCGGAGCGCCCTGCCGCGTTCCACGACGTGGGCTGCATGGACAGAAGCGCCATGATGCCGACGGCCGTGAGGAACAGCGTGATGAGCACCTCCACGATGGTGATCCCGCGGTTATTGCATACTGTAGGTGACATGAGACCTTCCTGTGATCAGCGTCGAAATCGTGGCCGTGGAGCCGCGATTGTTGGTTATCACCACGTTGCCGAAGGGGTTGATGGACCCGCCCGACCGGATTGTGATCGGCGTCTGGGAGACGCCCGTGATCTGGATGCCGCTGCCGTGATCCGACAAGAGCCTCAGTGCAGGGTAGCTCGGCACGTCAGCATCGGCTGCCCCGTCGCCGTCACTGTCCCAGCGCAGGGTATACGTGTTCATTCCCACATCGTAGGCGATCGTGTGGGTCCGTCCGCTCGACATGGCCGCCTCTCTCATGTACGCGATGTCCGACGACAGGGTCCGGGCGGCGGCTTTCAGGTTCGTGTTGTCGACCCAGCCGCGGAAGGAGGGGACGGCGATGGCCATGACGATGCCGACAAGGACGAGCGTGATGAGCAGCTCGACCATGGAAAAGCCCGCAGTGCGACGGCCGATACCCCAATCAGACGGCAGGCCCCCGGAGGCACTCCGCCAGGCACGGATTTCATTCTGAACTCTGGAGCGTCGAAAATGTCTCATGACGACCATCTCTCTTGATCCTTCAGGGTTCGAATTCCCGACCCCGACGACCCGGGATCGTTTAGATAGATCACCCGTCGGATCAGGGAATCACCTCGAGTCGAGCAAGAAGCATGCCCGCATTGGCCCCCGCAGCTTCTGCGGAAGGCTATCACGGCCGGTGCCGGTCGAATTGTCAGGCAGTCGGATGAACCCGGGCGCGAAGGAGATGGGTTGGGGGGGCGAATCCGCAGGCCGTCCCTCGAGGGGGACCCCCGTCTCGCCTCGAAATCGGATGTCCTGCCCGGCAATCCTGCTGCCTTATCCTGGATCGGACTTAGGCCAGTGATTTTGCGCCCCACCCTTTCGGATGGTTTGCCTTTTTCAGGCCGTTCCCTGAAAGCGGTCTGAATCCTCAAAGAGGCCAACCCGGCAACGGGTTATAACTCTTCTGAATTCTTTTTCGGAATGTCGGGGGGTAAACTTGAGAGGAATTTTACGTTTTCTAGGGAAGGCCCCGATAGAGCACAAGGTGTGTCAGTTCGACGCCTATAAATAGATAGAGCACGGCGGCAATCGACAGGAAGGGCCCGAAGGGCACGGCATATTTCATGTCCTTGCCCTTGATCAGGATGAGCACGACACCGACCAGCGCCCCGAGAATGGAACTCATGAATACGACGAAAAACAGGGACTTCCAGCCCAGGAAGGCCCCGATCATGGCCAGCAGCTTGATGTCCCCTCCCCCCATTCCCTCCCGCTTGGTGAGAAGCTCGTACCCCACCGCGATCAGGTAGAGAAACCCGCCGCCGATGAGCACCCCGAGCAGGGAATCGAGAAAGCCGAGGCCCATGACGAAGACGGCCAGCAGGAAGAACACGGGGATTCCCGGCAGCGAGATGACGTCGGGAATGATCTGGTGGTCGAAATCGATGAAGGTGATGACGACGAGGATCGCCGCGAAAAGGAAGGCGGCAAGATACTCGAGGCTCGGGCCGTACTTCCAGAACATCGCAAGGGAAAGCAGGGACGTCAGGATCTCGACCAGGGGATAACGGGGCGAGATGGGCTCGCCGCAGTCCCGGCACCGGCCCCGCAGGACAAGCCAGCTCAACACGGGAATGTTGTCGTAAGGGCGGATGGATTTTCCGCATTTCGGGCAGTGAGAGGAAGGGAAAACGATGGATTTCCCCTCGGGGATCCGCCAGATGCAGACATTCAGGAAACTTCCGATTGCAGCCCCGAAGACGAGAGCGGCGATAGCCCAGACGATGCTCATGATGCTGCCTTCAAAAGTATCTCCCCATACTCGTTATGTCGTTCTTACCCTCTTACCCTCTTACCTTCTCCCCGGGGCAAGCCCCTACCCGTCCTTCCGAGCCCAGTCGTATGGTATCTCATTGTCATGCGGGTGCACCCGGAATTCGTCGGGGTCGTCGTACCGGTACACGTCCGTCGGGATGTTGATGACGAGGGCCTCCTCGAGGGAGATGCACTTGAAGCCATGGAAGACAAGGGGCGGGATGTGCAGCAGGATCGGGTTTTGATCGCCGGCAAAGAATTCGTTCACCTCGCCGCACGTCGGCGAACCCTTGCGGCTGTCATAGAGAACGATCTTCATCATCCCCTTCACGACGGTCATGTTGTCGGATTGGCGCTTGTGGTAGTGCCATCCCTTCACCACCCCGGGATAAGCCGACGTCATGTAAGCCTGGCCGAATTTCTCGAAGAACTCGTCATCGGCGCGGAACATCTCCATCAGCCTTCCCCGCTCGTCGGGAATGACCTTTAATTTCTTAACCTTGACACCTTCGATCATACAATCCTCACTGGCTTATGGCTTATGGCGTAAGGCGAATGGCATAGGGCAAAGCAATTTGTTCTTACCTTAAGCCCTTAGCCTTTAGCCTTATGCCGCTGTTAATGCATTGCGTCAATCGCGCTTGTTCGCCCCCGTCTTGGCCACCATGTTGCCGGCATACATCAGCGAATCGAAGGTCCCCGCGTCGGACCACCAGCCGTCGAGTACATCCCAGGTAATCGTCCCTTCACGGATGTAGTGATTGTTCACGTCTGTGATCTCCAGCTCGCCGCGATTCGAGGGTTTCAGCGTCTTGATGACGTCGAAAACCGTGGCGTCGTACATGTAGATCCCGATCACGGCGTAGTTGGAGGCCGGCTGCTTCGGTTTCTCGTCGATCCGGACGATGCGCTCTCCCTCGAAGGCCGGCACGCCGAAGCGCTGGGGGTCCGTGACTTCCTTGAGCAGGATCTTGGCGCCCCGCTCCTGCTTCTTGAATGCCTCGACGGCCATCCGGATGTTCTTCTCGATGATGTTGTCGCCCAGGACGACGGCGATCCTGTCCCCGTCGGCAAAGTACGCGGCCAGGTCAAGGGCGGCTGCGATCCCGCCCTCCCCTTCCTGGTATGTGTAATTCAGGTGCTTGAGACCGAATTCCTTGCCGTTTCCCAGCAGCTTCAGAAAATCCCCCGCGTTGTTGCCCCCCGTGACGATCAGGATCTCGTCGATGCCTGCATTGACGAGCGTCCGGATGGGGTAGTAGATCATCGGTTCACGGTACAGGGGAAGCAGATGCTTGTTGGTCACCTTGGTCAGGGGATGCATGCGTGTCCCGAGCCCCCCCGCAAGAACGATTCCCTTCATGAAATCCTCCATTCTGTCCCAAAGATGATATAAACTGGCGTTTTATACCACAACCCGGCGGAATCGCGGTAGTGGAAAACGATCTGCGCGCGGCATGACTGCGCCACACCGGATCATTCCCCGCGGCCGGGAGCTTCTTCTTACATTCAGCCTGTACAGGACTCCCCGCATTTTGTATAGTGGGACCCCTTCGGCAGTTTTTTTTGAGCTTGCAAGGGACGTTCCAGAAGCATCACTTTCGGGTGACCGATCGACGGGGATGGAGAATGACCGACGAGCGTTACATGAAGATGGCCCTCGAACTGGCGAAAAGAGGGGCGCCCTGGGCCTGCCCCAACCCGCTCGTGGGAGCGGTCATCGTAAAGAACGGCCGGATCATCGGGAAAGGCTGGCACCGATGCTGCGGAGAGAATCACGCCGAGATCAACGCCATCGAGAGCGCGAAGGAACCGGTCCGCGGCTCCGCGATCTATATCAACCTGGAGCCCTGTTCGCACCACGGCAGGACTCCTCCCTGCGTGGAGAGGCTGTTGAGCGAGAAGCCGGCGACGGTCGTCATCGGCACGATCGACCCCAACCCGCTCGTTGCCGGTCGGGGGGTCGCAATGCTCAAGCGGCACGGGATCGAGACCCGCGTGGGCGTGCTCGAGGATCAGTGCCGGGAGATCAACGAGGTCTTCTTCAAGTACATCCGGACCCGCATCCCCTTCGTCACGCTGAAATTCGCCCAATCCATCGACGGGAAGATCGCAACCGCGACAGGGCATTCCCGATGGATCAGCTCGGAGCCGTCCCGGATCTTCGCCCACCGCCTGCGGAGCCATCACGACGCCATCCTCGTGGGCTCGGGCACCGTCACGAAGGATGATCCGGAACTCACCTGCCGCCTCGTCAGGGGGCGCGACCCCCTGCGGGTGGTTGTGGACTCGAAACTCAGAATCCATCCGGATGCCCGGGTTCTGCAGGACCAGGCCCGGGCGAGGACCCTTGTATTCACGACTTCCGGACACGACAGGAAGAAGATCAAGGTGCTCGTGGACAGGGGGATCGAGGTCAGGGTTGCCGGGACCGGGCAGGTGGACCTCGCATCGGTCCTCAAAGAGCTCGGCAAGCGTCAGGTCTCGTCGCTTCTCGTCGAGGGGGGGGCCGGAGTTCTCACCTCATTCATCCGGGAGCGTCTTGCCGACCGCCTGATCATCATCTCCGCCCCGAAGATCTTCGGCAAGGGAACCGACGCCATCGGGGATCTTGCCGTGAAAACGGTCGACCAGGCCATCCCTCTCACGGTCAGGCGGGTATCCCGCAAAAGCGGGGATGTCATCGTCGATGCCCGGTTCATCCGTGACTGACGCGCGAGGGCTGCAATCGCATAGGAATATGTCATGACGTACTTGATCCAAGCACCACACGCTACACGCTACACGCTACACGCCGCGTGCCACCCGCTACCCGCTACCCGCTACCCGCTGCACGCTGTATGTGACACGCTACACGCTACACGCTACACGCATGGCTCACCCGCCGTTGACAGACCGGGACGATCGAGATCGGCCGTCAGCAGGTCGGAATGCATGCAGGGGGCTGACGACTGATGCCCTGGTATGCCGTTCACACGAGAAGCCGCCATGAGAGCAAGGTCTGCGACGGCCTTTCCCTGAAGTCGATCAACACCTTTCTGCCGAAGATCGAGGCCTGGAGCCGCAGGAAGGACCGCAGGAAGAAGATCCAGCTTCCCATGTTTCCGGGCTATCTTTTCGTGCAGATGGCCACGGCGGAGAGCCAGGTACGGCTCGACATCTTGAAAACAGCGGGGGTCGTCAAGATCCTCGGGACAAGCCGGGGGAACATCCCCATCCCGGTGCCCGACGAGAAGATCGAAACCATCCGGCGGCTCGTGGATTCGAAGGTCGAGATCCAGCACTACCGATACCCCAGGGTCGGGGAACGGGCGCGCATCCTCGACGGGCCGTTCAGGGAAATCGAGGGGATTGTCGTGAAAGCGGACCCCCGGAAAGACCTCTTCGTCATCACCATCGAGATCCTCCAGCGCGCTGTGGCCATCGAGATGCAGGGATTCCAGGTCGAGCGGATCTAGGAGATCCGAGCCTACAGTCTACAGCCGACAGTCTACAGTAAGGATCTGTTGGCTGTTGGCTGTTGGCTGTTGGCTGTTGCCGTTGGCTGTCTACTCCTCTCCCCGAAATGCCCGCATCGCCTCCTCCTCGAGGCGTTCCTCCATTCCCCTGTACTTCGGGGAATAGTGAAAGAGAACGAAGCGCTTCACGCCCGCTAGCCTCGCCAGGCGACCCGCCTGCAGGGCCGTCAGGTGGTACTTATCCGCAGCCCGCTTACGGTCCTCCTCGAGGAAGCAGGCTTCGATGAAGAGCACGTCGGCTCCGCGGGCCAGCTCCACGATCCGTTCGGCATTCCCGGGACTGTAGATCACATCGGAGACGTAGACCATCTTCTGGCCCGGGGTGATCTTGACGATCTTCTCCTTCAATTCGCCGAGCGGCAGGACCCTCTCCACGATCTTCCCGTCTTCCCCTTTCCACCAGGCCCGGAAAGAACGGCCATCGGGGTCGTTCCGATGGATGCTGTCCTTGAGCGAATTGATCCATGCGCCCCCGGGCATCCCCATTTCCGCAAGGGCATTCTTCCTGACGTTGACCCGGCGCTTCTCCTCCAGGCGGAAGGCCAGGCAGGGAACCCTGTGATCCAGGAAGATCCCTTTCACCCGGTAAGCGTCCCGCTCCAGGATCGTCCCGTCAAACGGTGCTTCCCGTCGTTCCTTTCCCGGCCGGAAGGCCTGCCGGCAGGGAAAGACCTCCGTTTCCGTCCTGTCGGGGTGAATCTCCGTCACGATCAGCCTGAAGTCGTTCGAGTAGTTCTCCACCAGGTTCCAGGTATAGGCCGCAAGCTTCCCCTGCACATTGTCGATGAATCCCGGCGGGCCATAGAGGGCAAGGTGTTTCTCCCGCCCGAGGCAGATGCGCAGCAGGTGATCGAAGCCGATGAAGTGATCCATGTGGGTGTGGGTGACGAAGATGTGATCGATCTTGAGGATCATGCGGGGGGCAAGCGCCTGGATGTCGCCCAGATCGAACAGCAGGGCTTCCCGGCGGTATCTCAGATCCAGGTACAGGGCGGGATCCCCGAAGGGGTCGTTGACGAGTCGGGCATTGAACATGGACAGCCTGTCCGGGGCCTCGTTCGAACAGCCGGAATCCCTGTCCCGGCGACCTTTCCGTACGCCCCAAGCGATGAACCATTTTTACTACGGCCCCGCCTGCGCCGTCAAGGCAACTCGCCAAAAATCCCTTGACTTTCATGAGGAGAAACGCTTTCATGCGCAACTTGACAACCTTTTTGTAATCACCCGGAAGGAGAAGAAACGGTGAAAGCCCGCATCGTGATCGACAGGGAGCTGTGCAAGGAGTGCCACCTGTGCGTACAGGCCTGCAAGAAATCCCTGATCCTGGCGACAACCGAGTTGAACTCCAAAGGCTATCACCCCGTTGCCTGCAAGGAAAACGAGGACTGCACGGGCTGCACGCTGTGCGCCATCAGCTGCCCGGAAGTGGCCATCGAGGTCTATCGTGAGCGATAAGATTCTGATCGCGGGAAACTGGGCCATCGGCGAGGCCGCCATTCGCGCGGGATGCCGGTTTTACGCCGGATACCCCATCACGCCCCAGAACGAGCTGACGGAATACATGGCGGAGAATATGCGCCGGGCGGAGGGGGGAACCTTCATCCAGGCCGAAAGCGAGATCGCCGCCGTCAACATGGTCCTCGGGGCCAGCGCGGCAGGCGCGCGGGCCATGACCTCCTCCTCCAGCCCCGGGATCTCCCTCAAGCAGGAAGGGATCTCGGCCCTGGCCGCCGACGAGCTTCCCGCCGTGATCGTCAACATGATGCGCGGCGGCCCCGGCCTGGGAAACATCCTCCCCTCCCAGGGCGACTACTTCCAGGCCACCCGCGGCGGCGGTCACGGGGACTACCGCACGATCGTGCTGGCCCCCGCCTCCGTCCAGGAACTGGCCGACCTGACCATGGACGCCTTCGACCTGGCCGACAAGTACCGCAACCCCGTCATGATCCTGGGAGACGGGATGACGGGCCAGATGATGGAGCCCGTCTCATTCGGAAAACCGAGACCCAGGCGCTACAACGAGAAATACATCCTCAAGGGGGCCGGCGAGGGCAAGAGCAAATTCGTCCGGGCCCTCATCCTCGATGCCCTTCGCATGGAGGAGCACAACTGGAAGCTCGTACGCAAGTACAGGGTCGTCGAGCAGAACGAGGTCCGTTTCGAGACCTACAAGACAGGCAACGCGCGCCTGATCATCATCGCTTATGGAATCGCGGCGCGAATCGCCAAGGGGGCCATCAACCGCCTGAGGGATTCGGGCATGAAGGTGGGGCTCATCCGTCCCATCACCCTCTGGCCCTTCCCCGCGCAGATCATCCGGGACACGGCCGAGCGGATCGACCGCTTCCTCGTCTTCGAGATGAGCACGGGCCAGATGATCGACGACGTGAAACTGGCCCTCGAGGGCAAAGGGCACGTGAGTTTCTACGGAAGGCCGGGCGGTGTGGTGCCCACGCCGGCGGAGCTGGCCAAGGCCATTGTCCAGGAATATAGAAGGTAACCGGTCATGAAGAAGGTTTTTTCCCGACCCAGATCCCTGAAGAGCACCCCTTTCCATTACTGTGCGGGGTGCGGCCACAGCATCATCCACCGGGTGATCTGCGAGGTCATCGACGAGCTGGGAATCCGGGGGAACACGATCGGTGTCCCGCCGGCAGGCTGCGCCGTCGTTGCGTACAACTACTTCGACGTGGACATGCTGGAGGCTCCCCACGGTCGCGGCTGCGCCGTGGCCACGGGAATCAAGCGGACGCTTCCCGACCGGGTCGTCTTCTCCTATCAGGGCGACGGGGACCTTGCCGCCATCGGGACGGCCGAAACCTTCCACGCCGCCAACCGCGGCGAGAACATCACCGTCCTCTTCATCAACAACGCCGTATACGGCATGACGGGAGGCCAGATGGCCCCCACGACGCTCCTGGGACAGGTCTCCACGACATCCCCCCCCGGGCGAAACGCCATCCTGGACGGCCATCCCATCCGGATGAGCGAGATCCTCGGAAACCTCGAAGGCACAGCGTACATCGAGCGGGTCGCCGTCAACTCGGCCCAGAACATCCTCCGGGCGAAGAGGGCCGTCAAAAAGGCCTTCCAGTGCCAGATCGACGGCGCCGGGTTCAATATGATAGAGGTCCTTTCCCAGTGCCCCACGAATTGGAAGATGAACACCGTCGATGCCTGCCGGTGGGTCGACGAGGTCATGGCGAAGACCTTCCCCATCGGGGTGATCAAGGACGCCGGAAAAGGTCGAAAAGATGCAGATTAAGACCATCTTCGCAGGCTTCGGCGGACAGGGCGTCCTGATGATGGGGTACAGCTTCGCCCAGGCCGCCATGTTCGAGGGCTTCCACGTCACCTATCTTCCCTCCTACGGGGTCGAGGTCCGGGGAGGAACAGCCAACTGCACCGTGGCCGTCTCGAACGAGGAGATCGCCTCGCCCGTGGCCTCGCAGCCCGACTACCTCGTTGTCATGAACAACCCCTCCCTGCTCACGTTCCAGACCCGGATCGCCCCCGGGGGGGCCTTTTTCCTGAATTCGTCGATCATCACGGGGCGGCCGAAACGCTCCGACGTGGACATCTGGGAGGTTCCCACGGCGGAGATCGCCGCCGAGCTGGGAAACCCCCGCGTACAGAACGTGGTCATGATGGGCGCCTACGTGAAGATGACCCGGATGGTTTCCCCCGAAAGCTACCTGAAAAGCCTCAAGTCGATTCTCGGCACAAAGAAAAAGGCGGCCATGGAAATCAATCGCAAGGCCTTTGAGGCCGGCTTCAATCATATCGAGTAGGCGAAGGAGAGGCCAACCTCCATGACCATCAAGCAGATATCGATCCAGCTGGAAAACGTCCCCGGGTCGCTGGCACGCCTCGTGGACATCCTCGAGAAGGAGGATATCAGCACCAAGGCCATCTCCGCGGCCAGCACGGCCGAGAGCAGCACCGTAAGGCTCGTCGTCAATGACCCCGACCGGGCCGAGAAGGTCCTGGAAACCTTCGGATTCAACTTCGAGGTGGAGCCGGTTCTTGCCGTAGAGGTTCCCTGCCACCCCGCAGGCATGAACGCCATCGTCAAGCCCCTCATGGCTGCGGACATCAACATCCACTACATCTACACGACGATCGAACGCATCGGGAAGGAGACGATCCTCATCCTCGGCGTCGACAATCACGAGGAGGCGGCCGAGATCCTGAAGGAACACTGGATCAACTTCGTCGGCGAACAGATCTACAACTTATAGGCTCATGGCATAAGGCTTAAGGCTTAAGGCTAAGGGCCAAAAGAAATAAAATGAATTTCAGATCCCTATGCCTTTAGCCTTTAGCCTTTAGCCTTTAGCCTTTGGCCTTTGGCCTTAAGCCCCTCGCCCTATGCCCATCTCATCTGAAAAAGAAAGAGCCCTCTTGGAGAGGATGGCGAGCCTCGGGGTTGCGGAGAGCGACTTCAGGGAGACCTTCATCCGCTCCTCCGGCCCCGGGGGTCAGAAGGTCAACAAGACATCGAGCTGCGTGCAGCTCGTGCACATCCCCACGGGTCTCACCGTCAAATGCCAGCGGGAGCGCTCCCAGGCGATGAACCGGTTTCTGGCAAGGCGAGTGCTTCTCGACCGGATCGAGAAGCTGCAGAAAGGGGTCGTCGAGGCACAACAGGACCGCGCAGAAAAGATCCGCCGGCAGAAGCGCAAACGCTCGAAGCGGGCAAAAGAGAAGATGCTCGATGCCAAGCACCGGCAATCCGAGAAGAAGGGCCTTCGGTCGAAGATCCCGCGGAATGGGGATTAGAAAGACAAAAAAAGGGGAAAGAAGCCTCTTTTTATTTCGCTTCTTTCCCCTTTTTCGATAATAGCAGGGATGATGAATTAGCCAAGCAGTCTAACGATGGGGTTCGCGTAAAGGATCACGAGCGACACAACGAGGGCGTAGATCGCGACGGACTCGGTCATGGCCATACCGACCATCATGGTCAGCATGATCTTGCCCTGCGCCTCGGGATTCCTGCCCACGGCATTCGACGCACCGCCGGTTGCCTGCCCGATGCCCAAGCCCGCTCCGATGGCACCGAAGCCCATCGCGATGCCCGCCGCGATCACGGAGCAGCCCAGAACGATCGCCTTCGAGTAATCAGCGCCACCTTCTTTCTCGGCAGCTAAAGCAATCGAGGCAAACCCGAAAACCAAAAGAACGGAAACCAGCGCTGCAAACATCTTCTTCGACTTCATTTCGACCTCCTCTCTGTTTTTGGTTTGAAAAATCGAAGCATCTCTCTCGGAATGATGCTGACTCCGGTCCGTCGCACCTGCCCTTTTCACCCCCTTTCGGCCGACAGCCGCAGGCGGATGTTGCGCGTCCGCTGCAGCGCACTTGGACCCGTCAACCGCGTACTTTGTAAAGAGTTAAAAAAAAATTGTCAAGTACAATTTGATTGTGCTATCAGCGGGGCCGTGAGATGTTGAGAGGGGTTTGGCGGCAGTCGAACCCTCTACCCTTCTGTTGTTGGGGGCAGGTCTATCAGGTCATGAATCATTTCGAAGATGACAGTCGGCAGAATCTCCTCAGGCAGTTTCAGGGCGATCTCCCCCTCGAGAAAAGGCCCTTCCGCGCCGTCGCCTCCCGGGCGGGGACGAGCGAGGATAGCGTCCTCGCCACGCTCCGGAACCTGATGCAGCAGGGACACATCCGGAAGTTCGGCGCCCTCCTCAGGCACCAGAAGGCCGGCGTCACACGCAATGCCATGGTGGTCTGGGCTGTGCCGCCGGACCGGGCAGAAGAGGCCGGGGCGGCATTCGCATCCTTCAGGGAGATCACGCACTGCTACGAAAGGCGACCGCCGTTCGAGGGCCGCTACAACCTCTTCACCATGATCCACGCCGGGAAAGGCCCCCTGGAAGAGCTCATCGCCAAGATCTCAGGAAAGGCGGGGATCGGCGATTACCAGGTGCTCGAGAGCCTGGAGGAGTTCAAGAAAAACAGTATGGAATACTTTTAGGCGAAAGGCAAAGGGCTAAGGGCTAAGGGCTTATGGACAGCGGGATGATGCCTTTAGCCTTTAGCCTTTAGCCTGTAGCCTGTAGCCTTTCATCAAGGAGCCCCCATGAAACGAACCCGCTCCCAGAAACTCTTCAAAGAAGCCAAGAAGCTGATCCCCGGTGGTGTCAACAGCCCGGTGAGGGCTTTCGGCTCCGTGGGATCGTCGCCCTTTTTCGTGGCACGGGCCTCCGGTTCGAAGATCTGGGATGTCGACGGCAACCGCTACATCGACTACGTGGCCTCGTGGGGACCCATGATCCTCGGTCATGCCCATCCCGGCGTGGTCAGGGAAATCCGAAAGGCGGCCGGGCGAGGCACCAGCTACGGGGCCCCTACGGCCGCCGAGGTCGAGATGGCCGGAATGATCACCAGGGCTTTTCCCTCGATGGATCAGGTCCGGATGGTCAGCTCCGGCACGGAGGCGACCATGAGCGCCATCCGCCTCGCGCGGGGATACACGAAGCGCGAGAAGATCCTCAAGTTCGAGGGCTGCTACCACGGGCACGCCGACTCGCTCCTCGTCAAGGCGGGCTCCGGCGTGGCCACGCTCGGCATCCCGGGAAGCCCCGGCATCCCCGGGGGGCTCGCCGAGCTTACCGTCACGGTCCCCTTCAACGATCTCGACGCCGTGAGGCTCGCCGTGAGAAAGCACGGGAAGGACCTGGCCTGCATCATCGTCGAACCTGCCGCGGGCAACATGGGGCTCGTTCCCCCCGCACCCGGTTTCCTCGAAGGCTTGCGGAAACTGGCCACGAGAAACGGGATCGTGCTCATCTTCGACGAGGTCATCACGGGATTCCGGCTGCGCTTCGGCGGCTTCCAGCATCTCGCCGGCGTGCAGCCCGACATGACCTGTCTCGGAAAGATCATCGGCGGGGGCCTGCCCGTCGGGGCCTTCGGGGGCGCAAGGAAGATCATGGAGACGCTGGCTCCGGCAGGTCCCGTTTACCAGGCGGGCACCCTGTCGGGCAACCCCCTGGCCATGGCCGCAGGGCTGGCAACGCTTGAGATTCTCAGCAAGGTTTGCGACTACGGGGCCCTCGAGCGAAGGACCCGGTTGTTGTGCAGCGGCATGCAGAACCTCTTCAAGAAAAAGGGGATTCCCGTCACGATCGCCCGGCGTGGCTCCATGTTCACCGTTTTCTTCACCGCCGGCGCCGTTGCGGATTACGAAGCGGCCTGCCGATGCGACACGAAGCGCTTCGCGCAGTTCTTCAACGCCATGCTCCGCCACGGCATCAGCCTCCCGCCGTCGCAGTTCGAAACGGCCTTCGTCTCCTTTGCCCACACGGAGAAAGACATCGAGCTCACCCTCGAGGCCTGCAGGAAGTCCATCGCCGAGTTGTGACCTTTTCCTCCCGGCGTTTCGACAGGGCTATTTTATTGACAGGTTCCGACGGCATCGTTTATCATCCACGTTTAGTCCGGCGCATTGCACGACAGGCCCGACCCCCTTCAGGATAGGGGCGGCACAAACCTTCCCTGCCGGGTGTCGGAACGCACCAACAGGATCATCCAGGAGAGGCCCCCATGCAGAAAAAGAACACGGTTCGCG
>CAWHEJ010000029.1:0-58160 GCA_963828305.1 uncultured delta proteobacterium
GAAGGATTCAATTTGGAGATTTTTTTAAATAACAGGTTGACTGAAAGTGCGAAAGATAGGATAGTTTTCGACAAATGTATAAGCATCTAAATAAATATCCTGTAGGAGTGACGCTATGCCCAAGAAAAAGGAAATTGGAAAATCAGCGAAAGGTGTGAGGCGTGTTGTTGCCGCCTTCAAGGCCCTGTCCAATGAAACGCGCCTGGGTGTTTTTGAGCATATTCGTCTCGGGCTGGGAAAGGCATCCCTGAATCAGGAAATGCGTCCATCCGTCTGCAACGTGGCCAGCAATTTTGATATTTCCCTGTCCACGATTTCCCATCACATCAAAGAACTCCGCAACGCCGACCTTATCCGCTGCGAACGACAGGGCCAGACGATTCTTTGACAGCCTGTGGAAGAAACCATCAGGATGATGGTGGAATACCTCACGGGCGATCATAAATAATCAATATATTCAAATTGTTATCATAATCATAAAAATATATCAAAGAATCTCTTGACAAAGGGATAATCCTCTTTATTATATATTTCGAAGTTCATATAATTATACAATAGCGATAAATAAATCCCGTTGCCATTTTTCAAGCGTGGCCAGCGAGGAGGAAAAGGAGAAAAGTCATGTCAATTAGTCAAGAAGCATCAAAAAACATCGGCACTATGTGTTGTGGACCCTGGACCCATCAACGGAATCCTGCTCGAAAAATGAAAATCGGCATTTTGCTGGTCACAATCGGCCTGATCTGGCTGGGGGCAAGGTTGGGACTGCTCGATTTTTCATGGCTGCAAGCGGTTCACTTCTGGCCCGCGGTATTCATTCTTTTAGGTGTCTGGATGGTCTATAAAGGGTTCAGGCAAGGAAAACCAAAAACAATTGACAACAAAACGGAGGAGGTTTGAAATGGAAGCAATGCTGAGCAAGATGATGGAAGGATGCATGAAGGGTATGTCGGAGGAGGACAAGAAAAAAATGATGACCTGCGGGAAGAAAATGGCTGCGATGTTCTCATCTATGGGAATGAAGGACATGACCGAAGAGGGAAAGAAAGCGATGCGGGAAAAGATGATGGCCTGCTGCGGGAGCAAGATGGAGCAGATGTCGGCCTGTTTCAAGAAGACAGGTTCAACATCCGATCAGGCGTGTTGAGCGGAGAAGGCGTAAGAGCAGGATATGCGTTGTTCAAGGGACCGGTTATGGTGACCGGTCCTTTGGTAGGAAAAACAAGCGATGGAAATATCAGTGAAGTGTCTCTACGCCGTCTTGGGTTGGGTTCTGTGGTGTACTCTCCACAGCGCCCTAATCTCCACAACGGTGACCGATTTCGCAAAAAAGAAACTCGGTGGCGGCTTCCGCTTTTACCGACTGTTTTATAATGTCGTGTCTCTGGTGACGCTCATCCCCCTTGTCTACTATTCCCACATGCTTCGTGAAGCGCCGATCTTCCGCTGGGAAGGCCCCCTGGGGATTGTTCAAGTCTTCCTCTTGGTGGTTTCCGTCTATCTGTTCGTTGCCGGGGGCAAGCATTACAGCTGGGCAAGGTTTTGGGGGATTTCTCAAATCAAGGCGGGAGGGGCGGGCAGCTCTCTTGATGACAGCAGTACGTTCGTCGTATCGGGCATCCACCGGATCATCCGCCATCCCTGGTATTTGGGCGGCATCCTGATCGTATGGGCGCAAGACATGAGTGCATCGACCATCCTGATCAACATGGTCATCAGTGTCTATTTCATGATCGGGGCTGTTCTGGAAGAGCGAAAACTGGTGATCGAGTTCGGCGAGAAATACCGGGAATACCAACGGTCCGTTTCGATGCTTTTTCCTTGGCGATGGCTGAAATCGAGGATTGAAGGAGGTTAAACACCAATTTTCACGGACTGTGTCATCGTCAATAGAATCATAGTCAGGCAGTCCAGATGATAAGAACTTCCTTTTTTACGGTGGGGGCATGGGAAGAGCGGTCTTGTGTGTCGAGGGTCCCGATAGAGGTGACGATTACGCATTGAATCTCGCATCTTCGTCGATGTTTACGTTTTGTTGCTTTCAGGAAGCTATATGTACCATAATCTGTTTTTCTTATGGATCTCGGTTTGTTAAGTTTTTGTTAAGCATCTAATCCAATCTTCCGCTCTTCACAACTTCCCGGCTTCGAAATCCCATACAGGTGCCTTGCATCTGGCGCCTTCTGATCTGCCAATGATTCTGATCGTATTTCATCGATTCCATCACCGGAATGTTTTCTTTTTCGTTTGACAATACATTTTTGTGCATTGAACGATTTATCATACAATACTGTATAGTATATTTTTTGCAATAAATATCTAACATGCCGATATGTTGACATATTTACGATGGCTAAGGATTTGCAATTTCGTCGTCAACTCACTTCGAGGGGGAAAGAAAAACATGGTGCCTCAAATCAACACGGGCGACACGGCCTGGATCCTGGTCTGCTGTTCTCTGGTGCTTCTGATGACGCCGGCCCTTGCGCTTTTTTACGGAGGCATGGTCCGCAGGAAGAACGTTCTGTCTACGCTGACCTTGAGTTACATCTTCATGGCGCTGATCGGGGTGCAGTGGGTGGCCTTCGGCTATTCCCTTGCCTTCGGCACATCCATCCACGGATGGATCGGCGGCCTCAACTATATCGGGTTCCATGGGGTGGATGCCGCACCGAATCCCGACTACAGCAAAACGATACCCCAAAGTCTTTTCGCCGCCTTCCAGATGATGTTTGCCGTCATCACGCCGGCTCTGATCACCGGCGCCTTCGTGGAACGGGTCAAGTTCAAGAGCTTCCTGCTGTTCAGCCTCCTGTGGGCCACGCTGGTATACGACCCCCTGTGCCACTGGGTCTGGGGACAGGGCGGCTGGCTGAAAAACCTGGGTGTATTGGATTTTGCCGGTGGAACGGTGGTTCACATCGCAGCCGGCTTCTCGGCCCTGGCCTTTGCGCTGGTGATCGGACCGCGAAAGGGCTTCGGCACGTCTCCCATGGAACCGAACAACATCCCCCTGACGGTTCTGGGGGCCGGACTGCTCTGGGTGGGCTGGTTCGGCTTCAACGCAGGCTCTGCCCTGGCAGCCAACGGCGTGGCCGTGAATGCCCTTCTGACGACCAACACTTCTGCGGCAACGGCAGGCCTTGTCTGGATGGTCCTCTCCTGGCTCGACGGGCGGCCCAGCACCCTCGGGAATCGCCACGGGGATGGTCGTCGGTCTGGCGGCCGTGACTCCGGCGTCGGGCTTCATCACGCCTATGGCATCCATGGTCGTCGGCGCCGTGGCGGCGCCGCTCTCTTACTATGCGATGCGTTTCCGGGACCGCCGCAAACTCGATGAGTCACTGGATGTGTGGGCCTGCCACGGTGTCGCCAGCACCTGGGGCATGATCGCCGCGGGCCTTTTTGCCACGGTGACCGTCAACAGCGACGGCGCAAACGGTCTTTTCTTCGGCAACCCCGGCCAGATCGGCATCCAGATTCTCGCCGTGATCGTCACGATGGTATTCGCCTTCTCGATGACCTATGTGCTGGCCAGGGCGCTGAACGCAAGCATCGGCCTGCGGGTCAGCCCCATGGAAGAGGAAGTCGGGCTGGATATCAGCTCCCACGGGGAGAGATCCTATTCGTGACCGGAGCGTGACCGGAACCAACCGCCATCGCAGATCATCGATCCTGCAACTTGGAGATTGAGCCATGCTGAAAAAAATCGAAGCCATCATTCGTGAAGACAAGGTCAACGATGTCAAGGACGCCCTTGCCGAAATCGGCATCATGGGACTGAACATCTTCGAGGTCCGCGGTCACGGCCGCCAGGGAGGTATTCAACTGGTAGGACGCGCGGGAACCTACCAGGTCAACATGCTCCCCAAAATTCAGGTCAACATCGTCCTGAGCGACCGCAACCTCGAAACTGCCATCGAGGCGATCCTCAAGTCGGCTTATACCGGCGAGCCCGGCGACGGTCTCATCTTTGTCTCACCCGTCGATGAGGTGATCCGCATACGGACGCGTGAACGCGGCCAGGATGCCATGATGTATCCCGGCGACATTGATGAGCGAAAAAAGCGCAGTGCAGATTGAACGGCATATCGCAGGGTATGTTCTTGACTTCACGGGCAGGGCCGGAAACGGCCCTGCTTTTTTGTTGATCGATCCCTGCAATTCATCAGTACTCGTCATTAAGCAATAATTTGCTGATCCAGCACCCAGTTCACCCAATATTGTACTTACAATTACTTATAAATACATATATGTCGATATACAATATTATATATACATTAATGTATTATTATATCAGGCAACTTTTGATCATATATTTGTAATATACACATCATATCATATACTTACGCATATTTTTTCGCCTGGCACCTTTATTGCTCACTCCTTGATCAGCGATTGTACAAATTCATTTCAGGAGGTCAATACCATGAACTCGGGTGATACCGCTTGGGTGCTCACATCTTCGGCACTCGTTCTTCTCATGACCATCCCCGGTCTGGCATTCTTTTACGGCGGACTCGTGAGGAGAAAAAACGTACTGTCCATTCTGATGCAGTGCCTCATCATTCTCTGCGTCATCACGCTTCAATGGGTTCTGTACGGATACTCCCTGACCTTCGGACCTGACGCCTGGAACGGAATCATCGGAAATCTAGACTGGGCGGGCCTGCGGAACGTGGGGGGACAACCCAACACCGATTACGCGGCGACGATCCCGCACTATGCCTTCATGATCTTTCAGTGCATGTTTGCGGTCATCACACCGGCGCTCATCATCGGGACGTATGCCGAGCGGATCAAGTTTTCCGCCTTTCTGGCTTTCACCATTCTGTGGGCGACCTTCGTCTACAATCCCCTGGGACACTGGGTGTGGGGGATGGGCGGATGGCTGCGCGACCTTGGCGCCCTGGACTTCGCCGGCGGAATCGTCGTGCACACCAGCTCCGGTGTCTCCGCTCTCGTCCTTGCCCTCTTGATCGGAAAGAGAATCGGATTCGAAAAAAGGGCGTTCACCCCGCACAACCTGCCCTTCACCGTCCTGGGCGGAGCGCTGCTCTGGTTCGGCTGGTTCGGGTTCAACGCGGGCAGCGCCCTGGCGGCCAATGAACTCGCAGCCACCGCCTTCGTCACGACGACGGTCGCCACAGCGGCCGCGGGACTCGCCTGGGCCCTGATCGAATGGCAGCAAAACGGGACACCGACCGCGCTGGGCGCCGTGTCCGGCGCAGTGGCAGGTCTCGTTGCCATTACTCCGGCCTGCGGCTTCGTGAACCCCATGAACGCCATTTTCATCGGCATGATTGCCAGCATCTTCTGCTACATCGCCATCGCCAAGGTGAAGTCCTACTTCAAATACGACGACGCGCTCGACGTATTCGGCATCCACGGCGTGGGAGGCATCTGGGGAACCCTGGCCACGGGCCTCTTCGCGGAGAAGGCCGTCAATGAAGCAGGCGCCAACGGACTGCTCTTCGGCAACGCCCATCTCTTCCTCGTCCAGTGCCTGCTCGTGGCCGTAACGATCGTCTTCGCTGCGTCCATGACCTGGATCATCTTCAAACTCGTCGACGCCCTGATGTGTGTCCGGGTGGAAAAGACCAAAGAGATCGTCGGTCTGGACCTGACCCAGCACAGCGAGTCGGCCTACACCCTGGTCGATTAGGAGGATTGAGACATGAAATATATCATCGCAATCATCAAGCCGCACAAGCTGGACGACGTGATGAAGGCACTCGAAGATGTCGACGTGAACCTGATGACCGTTTCCAACGTTCTCGGCCGGGGACGTCAGATGGGCGTCACGGAGGTCTACCGGGGCGCCAAGGAAGCGGGAAGCCTTCTGAAAAAGGTGAAACTCGAGATCGCCGTCAACGAAGAATTCGTGGAACCCACCGTCCAGGCCATCACCAGGGGCGCCCGCACGGGCGAGATCGGCGACGGCAAGATCTTCGTCCTGGAGCTGCCCGAGGTCATCCGGATCCGCACCGGGGAGCGGGGCGGCCTGGCGATCGGGTGAAACCGCAGAAACCGGGTTTCGGGCCTCGGGTCGCAGGGAAGATCAGCTCCCCTCGATCCCGATGCCCGAAGCCCGGGGCGAAAGTTTATTCCCTCCCGTGCTTGCCGTCGTTTGACGATTGTGAGAGAATGACATCGAAGCCGGGTTGCAGGGGAAATCCATGGTAAAGGCCGTTGTGACAGGCGTGAGCAGCAAGATGGGCGGCAGGCTGGTGCAGTTCATTTATGAAACCGACGGCATCGAGCTGATCGGCGCCGTCGATACGAGAGGCAGCACCGCCATCGGTCAGGATGTCGGGGAATATCATCACAAAGGTTTCTTCGGCGTGCCGATTGCCGAAGACCTGAGAGACTGCATCAAACACAGCTGCGTGGTCATCGATTTCACCGACAAGGAATCTTCGCTGGAGCACCTCAAGATTGCAGCCGAACACAAGACCTCGATGGTCATCGGGACCATGGGGTTCATGCTCGACGAGATGGAGCGGATCCGCGCACTGACGAAGAAGACACGCTGCGTCCTTGTGCCGAACGTCAGCCCCGCTCTCTTCAGCGAGATGGGCGCCGGGGTGGAACTGATCTATCGCTCCTTCATCCGCGACACCTTCGCCCGCGAGGCCATTGCCGCTGCGAAGTGGATTGTGAAGCAGAAGAACGGGCTGTACGACATGCAGGACGTCCTGGGGTTGAAATAGGAATAAGTCGAGAGGGTGAGAAGGTAAGAAGGTCGGGTACGCTCTCGTCCCGACGAATGCTTCCAGCTTCGCCAACCTTCATACATTCTCAACCTCTTACCCTCTGTCTTTTTCAGGGCGCCTTGCATCCTTCCCTTTTTGGCCAGCCTGAGATCCATTCCCCTCCGATTCGCCTGCCCCCCTTTCACCCCGTCCGACAGCGCTCATCCGTGGAAAAAGCTGGACGCATCGGACCGCAGACGATATAGAAAAGTATCAAATACACGATGGAGGTGGAATCATGAAACGAGCAGTCCTGTGCGTCCGGCCATCATGCTCGTCCTCGCGCTGGTTCGACGGGGACGATGCTTTGGCACAACGGAAAACCTTCCTCACGCTCTCCTCGGGCAGCCCCGGCGGCGCCTACTACCCCCTCGGCGGGGGAATGGCCGTCGTCATCGAAAAAACCGTGGAAGGTTTCCGTTGCGCATCGGAATCCACAGGCGCCTCCGTCGAGAACAGCCGCCTCGTCGGAAACGGCGAATCGGACATGGGGATGGTGATGGGCAGCATCGCCTACAATGCCACCCAGGGCAAGGACCCCTTCAAGGAGAAGCTTCCCCTCGTGGCCCTTTTCCAGATGTACCCTGCACCGGAGCACATCGTGACGACGAAACAGTCGGGGATCAGGTCCATCAAGGATTTGAAGGGAAAGAAGGTATCCATCGACGTCCCCGGCAGCGGCTGTGCCAACATGGCCAAGATCATCCTCGAGGAGCACGGCTTCACGCTCAACAAGGACATCACCATCGCCAATCTATCGCAGAATGAGTCCGTCCAGGCCCTGAAGGACGGGGTCGTCGATGCCGTGTTCTTCAACTTCGCCTATCCGGGCGCAGCGGTTCTCGATCTGGCGGCCTCCCGGGAGATCGTGATGATCCCCATCGACATGGCAATGGCTGACCGGATCGTCAAGAAATATCCTTATTACATCAAGATCCCTATCCCGGCCAAGACCTATCCCGGACAGGACAAGGACGTTCTGTGCCTCGGCGACTCCAACGTGCTCGTGGCCAACAAGAAGATGACGGACGATGTGGCGTACAAGATCACCAAAGCCATCTTCAGCAACGTCAAGGAAGGCAAGTACGCGCTCGTCAACATCCACCCGATCGCGGCTCAACTGACACCGGCCAACGGTGTCAACAGCCCGATCCCGCTTCATCCCGGCGCGGTGAAGTACTTCAAGGAAATCAAGGCACTCAAATAACGACCGGCTGCCCGGTCGGGGTTACCTCGGCCGGGCTTTTTCTTATGATGCGACGGATGACGGCATTTCTCCTTGCGGCGGCCCTTTTGCTGCCCATGCCATCCTGGCCGGCGGAGAGCGCGGACAGTCTTCTGCTTCAGATCCTGCGCTATCCGGAAGGCGACCTGCTTTGGCAGGTGCCCGTCAGGCCGGGGGAATTCTTTCGTCTTCAATACACCCACTCATCCGACGGAACCCCCGTTCGCGACATTTTCCGGGTCGAGGAGGACGGGCATTTTGTCATTTTGGAAGAGCATTATTTGTGGTATGGGGCGGGGCTGGAATCGCACCCGCAGGCGATCATTTCCTTCGACGGCGACTACACGCGCGTCACGGTGAACAGGCGTCTCGAACAGCTTCTTCTCAGGGTCGGCCGGGTTTCCAATCAGCAAATCCTGTCGGGTTATACAAGGATCGCCCTGACCGAACTTGCGCCCGGAGGGAGCCTGATCCTCATCCGAATCGCAAAACGATAGGCACGATACCGTATGGCGGAAATCGAGAAGACGCTTCAGCAAGACTTCGAGAAGGAGAAAAAGCTCGGACAGGAAATCCTCGAGAAGTTCGAGAGGATCCGCACATACGGGGGACGGGCGAATACGCTGCTCACGGTCTTCGCCATCGCGGCAAGCCTCTATCATCTCTATTACGCGTATGCGCATCCTTTCTTCGCCCTCGATCACCGGGCGCTGCACTGGTTCTTCATGTCCGTTCTCGTTTTCGCACTCTACCCCCTGTCGAAGAAGCATTCTCCCTGGCATCGCATGTCGATGCTCGACGGGGTCTTCCTGATCGCATCGGGGGCCATCTGCATCTGGCTCTTCATCTCCTCGACTCCGATCATGAACCGTGCCGGCTCCTACGAGACCCTGGACGTCGTGATGGGGTGCCTGCTGGTCCTCATCGTCCTGGAGGCATCCAGGCGGTCAACGGGACTCTCCGTGACGCTGATCGCCGTGGTGTTCATCCTCTATGCCCTGCTGGGTCCCTGGCTGCCCGATGTCATTTCACACAAGGGGTACAGCATCAAGCGCCTCTCGACCTACCTCTCGCTTTCCACGGACGGGATCTTCGGGGTCCCGATCGGGGTTTCGGCCAACTTCATCCTCCTCTTCATCCTCTATGGAACCCTCCTCCGGAAAACCGGGGCAGGCGAGTTCTTCACCGACATCGCCTTCGCCCTCACGGGGTGGACGAAAGGGGGGCCTGCCAAAGCGGCCGTCGTGTCGAGCACATTTTTCGGGATGATCTCGGGAAGCTCCGTGGCTAACACGGTGACAACGGGCTCCTTCACGATCCCCCTGATGAAGCGGACGGGTTATCCCGCCCACTTTGCGGGGGGCGTCGAGGCCTCGGCATCCACCATGGGGCAGATCATGCCGCCCGTCATGGGCGCGGCGGCTTTCATCATGGCGGAATTTTTGGCGATCCCCTATTTCAAGGTCTGTGTCGCAGCTTTCATCCCCGCCACGCTGGCCTTCTTCGCCACCTTCATGCAGGTTCACTTCCGGGCCGTCTCGCTCGGTCTGAAGGGGCTGCCCAAGTCCGATCTTCCCAGCATCCGTAAAACTTTTGCACGGGGCTGGCATCATCTCTTTTCCGTGTTCGCCCTGATCGCCTTCCTCATGGAGGACTATTCGCCCGAGCGCGCCGTTTTCTGGGCCATCGCCGTGACGATCCTGACCTCGTTCTTCATGGCCATTGCGAAAAGGGAGTCCCTGAAAGCCTTCGGTCTCGGAATCCTGGAGGGACTGCGCGACGGCGCCATCGGCTCCGTCCAGGTCGCCGCCGCCTGCGCTGCGGCGGGGATCATCATCGGGAGCATCACCATGACCGGCCTGGGCCTCAAGTTCTCGTCGTTCGTCGTCGACGCATCCCAGGGTTATCTTTTCCTCGCCCTGCCCTTCACCATGATCGCCTGCCTGTTTTTGGGAATGGGCGTGCCGACGACGGCGCAGTATATCATCATCACCTCACTGGTTGCCCCGGCCCTCATCGGCATGGGCGTGCTGCCCATAGCGGCCCATCTCTTCATCCTCTATTTCGGAACGCGGGCCGACATCACGCCCCCGGTTGCGCTCGCGGCCTACGCCGCCTCGGGAATCGCGCAGTCGGATCCCTGGAAAACGGGGCTTGCGGCCTTCCAACTCGGCATCGCGGGGTTCATCATCCCCTTCATGTTCGTCTATGCCCCGGAGCTTCTGATGATCGGCAGCTGGCCCGGTATCCTCCTGGCCGTCTGCACCGCGACCCTCGGCGTCGTCTGCCTGGCCGCCGCCGTGCAGGGCTGCTTCATGATCAAGGCAAGCGGGTACGAAATGATTGCTCTCATGGCAGCCGCGCTTCTTCTCATCAAGCCGGGGTGGATGACGGATGTTGCCGGCCTGATCCTCTTTGCGCTGGTCCTTCTCTCCCAGACGGTGAGGAAGAAGAAAGGGGCCACAGCATCCACGAAAGTCGCCCCGGTCGAAGACCGGTGATTTCCGGTCAAAGGTACCACACCAGGAAAGGGAATCGGCATGTCGCCTTTACCCAAGCAGCCCCTGATCTACGAGATCAACACCTGGGTCTGGCTCGCCGAGCTCAGCCGCAGGCACAAGAGCCCCATCACGCTCGCAAACGTCCCTGCGGAGGAGTGGGAAGCGATCGCCTCCTTCGGATTCGATGCCGTCTGGCTGATGGGGGTGTGGCAGCGGAGCCCGGCCGGCACGAGACTCGCACGGGGCACGGCCCCTCTCCTCGAGGAATGCCGCAAGGCGCTTCCCGACTTTACCCCTGGCGACATACCCGGATCCCCCTACTGCATCCGGGATTACTGCGTCGACGCGCAGCTCGGGGGACCCGAGGCCCTCTACAGGGCCCGCACGGCCCTTGCCGCCTGCGGGCTCGGCCTGATCCTGGATTTCGTTCCGAATCACGTGGCCCTGGATCACGACTGGATCCTCGAGCACCCCGAGTTCATCATCCAGGGGGATGCCACGGAGCTGATCCGGGCGCCGCGGGAGTTCTTCCAGTCGGGCGGGCGTGTCTTTGCCTGTGGACGGGACCCCAACTACCCTCCGTGGGAGGACGTGGCCCAGCTCAATGCCTTTCACGCCGGCCTCAGGGAGGCCGCCGTCGGCACCCTTCTGGGCATCGCGAGCCAGTGTGACGGGGTTCGCTGTGACATGTCGATCCTTCTCATCAACCGGATCTTCCGCAAGACCTGGGGAAGCCGCGCCGGCAGGGAGCCGCGGAGCGAATACTGGGTGGACATCATCGAGGCGGTTCGCGAGCGCTACCCCCATTTCGCATTCATCGCCGAGGCCTACTGGGGCCTCGAGTGGGAACTTCAACAGCAGGGATTCCATTACTGCTACGACAAGCGCCTCTACGACCGTCTCGTCCACGAGTCAGCCGAAACGATCCGTCTTCACCTTTCGGGAGAGCCGGAGGTTCAGCACAGGCTCGTCCGATTCATCGAGAATCACGACGAACCGAGAGCTGCGGCGACATTTGACCCGGCGAAGGCCAGGGCGGCGGCGGTGGTCATCGCCACGCTTCCGGGGGCCAGGCTTTTTCACGACGGCCAGCTCGAGGGACGCAGGGTGAAACTGCCTGTCCAGCTCGGGCGCCAGCCGGAGGAATCGCCGGACCTCGAGCTCCGCGGATTCTACAGACTGTTGCTGGTCTCCGTCAGGGATGCGCAGTTCCGGGAGGGCGCATGGGAGCTGTGCGAACTCTCCGGCTGGCCGGACAATGAAAGCTTCAAAAACCTCGTGGCGTGGAGCTGGACCGGCAGCGGCAAGCATCACCTGGTTGTCGTCAACCTGGCAGAAAGGCCTTCCCAGGGACGCGTTCGAATGCCTGGACTGCAGCTTGCCGGGCGATCCTGGCGTCTTGTCGATCTTATGTCGGGGGATGTGTTCGAGCGCAATGGGGATGAAATGACGGAGCCAGGGCTGTTTGTGGACCTGAAGCCCTGGGGATATCACTTCTTTGAATTCTAGGTTCGAGGTCCGAAAACAAGTGTTTAGTGGTTTGTGGCTAGTGAAAGAATGTTCAGGCGCTCACAAGTCACTAGTCACAAGCCACTGGTCACTTCATTCACCAGATCTCCCTCACCTTCACGCCGTTGCCGGACAGGTATTCCTTCAACTCGGCGATCGTGTACGTCCCGTAGTGCACGATGGAGGCGATCAGGGCCGCATCGGCCTTCGCATCCGTCAGCACATCCAGCAGGTCTTCCTTCCTGCCCGCCCCTCCCGATGCGATGACCGGAATTTTCACATTCGTCGTGATCAGGTGGGTGAGCTCGAGCTCGTAGCCCTCCTGGGTCCCGTCGGCGTCGATGGAATTCAGGCAGATCTCCCCTGCCCCGAGGTTCTCCGCCTCCTTCGCCCACCAGAGGGCGTCGATCCCCATGTACTTCCTGCCGCCCTGGATGACGATCTCGTAGCCCGAGGGGATCTTCGCGCTCTTCCCGACTTTCTTCACGTCCATCCCCAGTACGACGCACTGGCAGCCGAAGGCAACGGCGCCTTCGCTGATGATCTTCGGATTCTCCACGGCGCCGGAGTTGACGCTTACTTTCTCCGCGCCTGCCAGGATGACGCTGCGCATTGCCTCGAGGGTCCGGATGCCTCCGCCGACGGAAAAGGGGATGAAGATCGTCTCGGCGACCCTCTTCACGACGTCGATCATGATGTCGCGCCCTTCCGACGAGGCGGTGATGTCGTAGAAGACGATCTCATCGGCGCCCTGCTCGTAATAGCTGCGCGCAACCTCCACGGGGTCGCCGATATCGATGTTGCCCTTGAACCTGACCCCCTTGGTCAGCCTCCCGTCTCTCACATCGAGGCAGGGGATAATCCGCTTACTGAGCATGTTTCCCGTCCCAGCGACTGAAGTTATCCAGGATCCGCAGGCCGAAACGACCGCTTTTCTCGGGGTGAAACTGGACCGCCACGAGACTTCCCCGCGACACGGCGGAAGCAAACCGGATGCCGTACTCCGTCTCACCGAGGATGTCCGACCCCTCCGCGGGCGCCGGGTAGTAGGAGTGCACGAAATAGAACTCGGCGTTCCCGGGGATGCCTTCAAACAGAGGGTGATTGCCCCTGAACTGAACACGGTTCCAGCCCATGTGCGGGATCTTGAGGGGATCGCCCTTCTCCGTCATGCCCTCGGGAAACCGCTTGACGCCGCCGGGAATGATGCCGAGGCAGGTCGTCCTGTTGTCCTCTTCGCTGTACTCGAAGATGACCTGGGTGCCCAGGCAAATTCCGAGAAGGGGTTTTCCCGATTCGGCGATCTCGCGGATACATCCATCCAGTCCCGATCCGCGGAGATTCCGCATGGCCTCCCCGGCGGCGCCCACCCCGGGAAAAATCACCCGGTCGGCCCGCAGGAGCTCATCGGCGCGATCCGTGACGACACAGGGGACCTTCAGGGTCTGGAGGGCACGGGCAACGCTCGTCAGGTTGCCGGCCCGATAGTCTACGATGGCAATCATCAATCACTCGAATCCGATTTTTTTGATTTCGCATGTTAGCGCAAATGCCCGCGAAAATCAATGTTTGCGGGCATTTTCGGCGAAATATTCCTTGACCGCCCTGCATCCGGGGTATAAATAATGTGAAGGGATTCTCACAAGGCATCCTGATCCGCCGAACTCATTGCGAGTTTTTCGACACCTTTTCTGCCGGTTTCATCTCCTCCTGCTGCTCCATCCCTGCGACGATTCCTCCGTAAGGCGTAACGATTCTGTACCCCCGGCTCAACCGTCAGAGTTTTGAAAGGAGGACCTGCCATGTTGCAGAACCACGACTACAATCTCCTCGAAACGATTACCGTCATCGCAAAAAGTATTTACCGCTACGACACCTACATGAAAGACCTGGACAAGGTGAAATGCGAGACCTGCCGCAAGATCTGGCAAGACTTCCACGAGCAGCGGCAGAAAGAACTTGCCGTGCTGCTCAAGGAGCTGCACGCCCACGTGGAAGGCGGGTTGATGACCATTGAAAAGCCCTGAGGGCGGGGGATCGGTCGATGACGGGACTCGTCACCTGAAGGAGGAGCGGGCGACCATGACAGGCAATCGTTACCGGAAGGACGGGGGCTGGATCAGATCTCTCCCAACTCCCGGAGTCTGTCCACATCGCCCTTCCGGGCCACCAGAGTCCTGTTTCCCGCACGGACGACGATGAGGTCTTCGACCCCGATGAGGGCCACAGTCTCATCGGGCGTCTCGCAGAAAACGAGATTCCCCGACGAGTCGAGGGTCTTCACGCTTCCCCGGAAGGCGTTCCCCCGGGCGTCGCGGGGGAGAAGGGTCTGCATGGCCGGCCAGCCCCCCACGTCGGTCCAGGAGAACAGGGACGCCACGCAGCGCAGCGGTCTTGCCGTCTTTTCCATGACGCCGTAATCGATGGAGATGGGCTGTACTGCGGCAAAGGCCGCTTCGAGTGCCTTCTGCCAACCCGGAGTGGCGTCGTACCCGCCCAGCGGCGAAAGCGCTTCGAAGTGCTTCGGCAGCCAGGTACGGACCTCCTCGAGAATCGTCTCGGCCTTCCAGACGAACATCCCCGAGTTCCAGAGAAAACGCCCCGATTCGATATACTGCCCGGCCGTCTCCAGGTCAGGCTTTTCTTTGAACTGCTTCAGTTCGAAATGCTCGATCCCGCCGTCCTTGAGCACGGACGCTCCGGTTTCGAGATAGCCATACGCGGTGGCCGGGTAAGCGGGTTGGATCCCGAAGGTGTAGAAAGCATTGTTCTCGGCAACCTGCCGGGCAGCCGAAACCAGGTTTCTCTGGAAGAGCTCCCTGGGCTCGATCAGATGGTCGGCCGTGAGCGTGAGGATAATGCTGTCGCCGAAACGTTTGCGCACGAGGACGGCCGCCAGCGCCACGGCTGCTGCCGTGTCGCGGCGTACGGGCTCGCCGATGACATTTCCTTCAGGCAACTCCGGGAGCTGTTCCCGGGTGAGCGCAACATGGGCGGCATTCGTGAGGACCATGACCCGCTCGGGAGGCAGCAACCCCCTCAGCCTGTCGAAGCTCATCTGCAGGAGGCTTCGCCCGCCGAAGAGATCGATGAACTGCTTGGGTTTCTGCGGGGTGCTGAGCGGCCAGAAACGAGTGCCCATCCCCCCCGCCATGATGACGGCCACGATCTGTTGTTGAAGATCCGCCATGCCTTTCCCTGTACTTCTTTTTGAGCGAATGGATAACCCGTTATTTACACCCGGCCGTAATCATCCTCGAAGCGCTCGATGTCGCTCTCGTCGAAGTAATCCCCCGTCTGGACCTCGACGATCACCAGTTCCGTCTTTCCCGTGTTCCGGACGCGGTGAAGCGCGCCGCGGGGGATATCGACGGACTGCCCTTTCAGCAAAACGATCTCGTCTGTGTTCAGCGTCAGCACGGCCTCCCCGGATACGATCAGCCAGTGCTCGTCGCGGTGCCGGTGTCTCTGGAGGCTGAGGCGCTTTTCGGGATAGACGACGATCCGCTTCACCTTGTGCTCCGCATCCTCGAGGATGACGTCGAAATACCCCCAGGGTCGCTCATCCCTCGGCTGTTGACTCATGGACGGTTCATCCTTCCTTTTACCTGCCCCTACAAGCGGGACTCGTGGCTCTACAGCTGCCCGACGTTAACATATTTAGGAAATCAGCACCACCCTGTTTTCACTGGACATTCCCTCGACTTTGTGGATATCCATAAAAAAGGAGGGACGATGAAAATCTGTTTTGCCGCCCCCGAAAACGCCTGGGGAGGTGCTCTCGGCCTCCTCCGGGCAGCACTGCCCGAGCACGAATTTGATTGCCCTGGGAAATTATGTGCTGGAGAGTCTTCGACGGCTATGACGTCGTGATCCCGACCATGTCCCGCGTCACAGAGCCGCTTCTCGCCACAGCCGATCGGCTGCGGCTGATCCAGCAGGTTGGTTCAGGCCTCGAAGGGGTCGACATCGAAGCAGCCAGGAAGCGGGGCATCCGGGTTGCCAACGTCCCCACCGACAGCTGCCCCAATGCCGATTCCGTGGCCGAGCTGGGGATTTACATGATGATCGGGCTTGCACGTAATTTCCGCGGCATGGCGGCAAGCTTCGCGAGATCGCAAGGATCGGTGAGCCGCGCGGCACGACCCTGATGGGAAAAACCGTCGGGATCGTGGGATTGGGCGGAATCGGCAAGGCCCTTGCAAAACGGCTGAGAGCTTTCAATGTCCAGCTGATCGGGATCAAGCGGGACGATCCCGGAAGGGCAGCAGACGGATCTGGGTCTCGATTGGACAGGCGGATCGCAGGATCTCGAACGGCTTCTCGGCCTTTCGGACTTTGTCGTTCTCTGCCTTCCCCTCTCGGCGGAGAGTCGCAACCTGATGAACGAAAAGACCTTTGCTTCCATGAGAAAAGGCAGTTTCCTCATCAATCTGTCGCGGGGCGGAATCGTGGATCGGGCCGCGCTCGAGAAGGCCCTCGCCACGGGTCAAATCGCCGGGGCGGGGCTCGATGTGTACTGGGAGGAACCGGTCGATCCGAAGGATCCGATCTTCCGGCACAACGTCTTTACGACGCCGCACATCGGCGGGTCAACGGATGTTTCCATCACCGGCATCGTGCAGGTGGTGGCCGACAACATCCGGCGGGTGGAGAAAAACCAGGAACCCCTCTACGTGAAATAGAAAAGCGCCGTCGTGCCGTCGGATCCCGCATTCCGAGCAGCCCGATCGACGCTTGATACACCCATTCCGTGCCGTTACCTCGGAAGATTTTTCTCCGCGAAGGACCAGTTGACCAGCCGGTCGAGGGAAGCCTCCACAAAATCCTTCCGACGGTTCTGGTAATCCAGGTAATATGCGTGCTCCCAGACGTCGATCGTCAGCATGGGCGTTAATCCCTGGATGATCGGGTTCTCCGCATTCGGCGTCTTCACCACTTTCAGGGACTTGCCGTCCGTCGCAAGCCATGCCCAACCGCTGCCGAACTGTCCCAGGGCCGCGTTGACGAATTCCTTCCGGAAGTTTTCGTAGCTTCCGAAATCCTTCTCGATCCGTTTGCCGATTTCACCCCCCGGCTTGCCGCCGCCTCCGGCCTTCATGGAACTCCAGTAAAACGTGTGGTTCCAGACCTGGGCGGCGTTGTTGAAGATCGCCGTCTGCCCGGGATTTGCCGCTGAGGCCCGGACGACTTTCTCGAGGCTCATTTTCTCGTAGGGCGTGTTCTTCACGAGGCCGTTCAGGTTGTCGACGTACGCTCGATGATGCTTCCCGTAGTGGAAGCTGATCGTACGGGCCGAGATGACCGGCGCCAGGGCATCTTCCGCGTACGGGAGGGGTGGCAGTTCAAAGGGACCCTTTACCTGAGCCGACACCTCTGCCGGCAGCCCCGCAGAGGAAAAGGCCAGGACGGCAGTTCCCATCAGGGATGCCTTCACGAATTGCCGCCGTGTGATTCCGCCTGAGATCATTTTGTCTTCCATGACTGTCCTCCTCTTTGTGCCCGGACGATTCGAGGTAACGAATTTTTATTTTCATTGATGATGGTAACAAAACAATCGGGGAAATAACATATGGATTATCGGGTCGGCTGCGAGCCTCTTTCAGAAAAATAATCTCCCCGAAAATGATTGGATCCTCACGGCATGTTCCGCTATAGTCGCCAGGGTGACCCGAATCAAAAGGCCCTGTTGCCTTTGTCTACGCCTGGGGAAGAGCGCCCCGTGAGCAACACTCAAATCGCACAGACCCGCACATCTCTGGCAAAGCTTCGGGAACTTACCGGCTTTTTCTTCCAGAGAAAAATCCTGCGCAGGGATCTCCCCCTGCTGGCAAGTTTCAAGCTCACCTACCGCTGCAACCTGCGATGCGCCCCGTGCCCCTACCATCGCCGAGACGATGCCCACCAGGCGCATATCCGCTGGGAGTACGCCACGGCGGCTCTCGATGCGCTGCGTCGCGCCGGCTGCCGGATCGTCGTCTTCGAGGGGGGCGAGCCCCTGCTGTGGAGCGACGGTAACCGGACGTTCCGGGACCTGGTTCTCTATGCCCGGGACCGGTTTCTCTGCACGGCCGCAACCACGAACGGGACCCTGCCCCTGGATGCGCCCGTCGATGTCCTCTGGGTGAGCCTGGACGGGACGAAGGAAACCCAAGACCGGCTGCGGAGCGGCTCCTTCGACAGGGTCTGGAGCAATCTCGAAAAAGCCTCCCACGGGAAGCTGCTCGTCCATTTCACGATGAACCGGAAAAACTGGCGGGACTTGGGAACGCTTCTCGAAGAGTTGAAACAGAGACCGGCGGTTCGCGGCGTGACGGTGCAGCTTTTCTACCCCTATGGACAGGGTGAGGATGCGCTCGCCCTTACAAATGCGGAACGCAGCGAGGCGATCGGCAGCGCCATCGCGCTCAAGGATCGGGGCTGCCCCATCATCAATTCAAGGCGATCGCTCGAGAGGATGATCACAAACGGTTGGCAGTGCCACGACAGGCTCCTGGTCAATGTGGACCCGGACGGATCGATCACCCGCGGCTGCTATGTCCGCAACCGCGGGGAGGTTCGCTGCAGCGATTGCGGATTTACTCCCGTGGCCGAGCTCTCGGGCGCTTTCGATTTCGCCCCCGGCTCCATCCTGGCCGGCTGGAAGGCCTTCGTGAGCCCGTAATAGAGGGCTTCTGGCACATAAAACCCCGCTTTCCCCGATTGTGTTTTCTGTTGTGATTCCAAAGACATTTTGAATCAAATCTCCCATTGACAGTTGCCGCGGAAAATGATTTTATTTTCCGCCTGATTGTAAGGACCGCTGCATGAAGCGATTGAGAAAACATTCTCTGTTCCTATTGGCCGTAGCCTTGGTCCTGCCACTGGGCGTGGCATTTCTATATTACGATTTCTACGATGATCATGATCTCGCCTGCCTGAAGCAAATCTCGATGGCCGATAATGAAGATTTGCTGAGTTTTCTGAGGAAAAATCCCCGGGTTTTCGTTGCGGCTTATGAACCCCCTCAGTCAGCCGGCATAAATCTCTTTGATACAAAATCCTTCCTTTCCATCAATTCTGCTTCACCAACCCAAAACAATTCTATCCTTCGCTGTTAGAAGCCCCGATCCCCCCAAATCGCCCGCAGCCCCTTAACCAGAATCATTCGGAAACGCCCGCTGAACGAAGTGCCTGCAGTGAGCCGGCTTTCTTGCAGGTTCTTCTCGAAAGGGGTGCGGCATGGGGCGCATGGATGTCCTGTACCGAAGCATCCATTCATCAGCAGGCCCGGGAAAGATTGTTTAGAGATTTCTCGTTTTGAATGATTCATCAACGAAAGGCCGGGAAAACGGTCAATTCCCTTCAACAACCATTCGGGAGGAAAGATCGCATGTTTGGCATCGGCATGCCTGAAATGATTGTCATCTTGATCGTGGCTCTTGTGTTCTTTGGCCCGGGGAAGCTGCCCGATCTGGGAAGCAGTATCGGAAAGGCAATAAGAGGGTTCAAGAAGGCCATGGAGGAACCTGAAACAAAGCCGGATCCGAAGCAGGACAAACAGGGTTAAGCGGAGTACCCGAAAATGCGATTCACTGGACATGAAAGTGCCTGAAGTAAATCTTTTTGCAACATTGAAACGAACTTTCGAAAAAATTCCATACAAGGTGTAAGCCGAGTGGACCTGGGTCAGCTTGGAGAGATTTCGATCAGCTGGGACTTCTTTACCGCCCTCATGAGCATCGTCCTGATCGATTTGATCCTCGCGGGAGACAACGCCGTGGTGATCGCCGCAGCCGTCCGGTCTTTACCGCGGAAGCAGCGACAGAAGGGGATCCTGTTGGGCGCGGGCGCAGCAGTCCTTCTCCGGGTAGTTCTGACCTACTTTGCGGCCCAGCTGCTGCAGATGTCGTTCGTCAAACTGATCGGGGGGCTTTTCATCCTCTGGATCGCCGTGAAGTTGTTCGTTGACAGCGCTCCCGATGAGGAAGTCCGGCAAAATGCGACTTCGATCCTGCAGGCGCTCTGGGTGATCGTCATCGCGGACGTCACGATGTCGGTGGACAACGTGCTTGCCGTGGCAGGGGCATCGAAAGGCAATCTCTTCCTGCTTGTATTCGGTCTCGGGTTGAGCATCCCCTTTGTCGTTTTTACAAGCAGCCTGCTTTCCTTGCTTATGGACAAGTACCCTTTTATCATCTATGTCGGCGCGGGAATCCTCGGAAAGGTCGGCGGGGAGATGATCTTTACGGACCCGGTCGTCGTCGAGAGGATCCAACTCCCCGAAGCGTTCCTTTATGGGATGGAAGCGCTCTTTGCTATCGGCGTCATTATCGCCGGGAAACTCTGGGTGCGCTGGAGATCTGACAAAAAGCCCTAGCTTCTTCCACTGGTCATTGGTCGCCGGTCACTGTCGCGGTCCTTCCATTTCCATCCTCAACGCCAATATCTCGCTCAAATCCTTCAGCGTCACGATGCCGACGAGGCGCCCTTTTTCGACAACCATGAGGCGGCTGCTGCCTGTGCGGTTCATCATGTCGAGCGCCTCCATGGCCTGCGAGTCCGGAGAGATCACGGCGGCCTCTTCACAAGCCGCGGCAATCTCCGCGACCTGCCGTCGCGACCACTCTTCCCTGGGGATATTCTTGAGTTTCTTCACCGTGACACAGCCGACGAGTTCCCCGTCCTTCACGACGGGATAGATCTGGTGATGGGTACGGTAAAGGTACTCATCCACGAAATTCTGCAGGCTGATATCGGGCGGCACGGTCACGGGATTGGGGGTCATGAATCGGCCTACGGTAAGCCCCGACAGGAGATCGCGGGTGACGATCTGCTGGTACGAGGACTTTGCTGCTCCTCGAAGAAACAGACCGATCATGGCCTGCCAGAGTCCCCCGATGAAATTCCCCTGGATAATCTCCCAGAGTCCCCACGCGATAAAGAAAACGCCGAAGGCCGAGCCGACGCGGGAGGAGACCATCGTCGCCCAAGGGAGGTTCTGTTTCCAACTCCAGAGAATGGACCGCAACACCCTGCCCCCGTCCAACGGAAAGGCAGGCAGGAGGTTGAACAGGGCCAGGATGAAATTCACCCAGGCGAGGTAGAAAAGCACACCGTTGACGGCCCGGGGCCAGCCGGAAGCCTCCCCGATCTGCAGCATGCCGTAAAAGACGGCGGCAATGAGCACGCTGGAAACAGGCCCGACAATGGCCGTGAAGAACTCGGCCCTGGCGCTGGGAGGCTCTTCACTCATCTCGGCCACGCCGCCGAAGATGAAGAGGGTGATCCCCTTCATGAGGATTCCGAAGCGCCTGGCCACCAGCGAGTGGCTGAGCTCGTGAAAGATGATCGAAAGAAAGAGGCCCAAAGCCCCTGCCACGCCCATGGCCCAGTAATTCGACGCTGGCATGTCCTCGAAGTAGGCAGGGAAAACCCCTTTTGCCAGCGACCAGGTGATCAGGATCGCCAGGATGATCCAGCTCGAGTCGATCTTGACCTCGAAGCCCAGTAACTTGAACAGCGTCACGCGGTTTCCGAACATTTTTCCTCTTTGCGGATGCCCTGCCTTCTTTTGCCTGCCACAGGATCAGCGTAGACTCAGTAAAAGCCGACAGTCATCCGTCGACAGCCTACAGCGAGAAGAAATGGAAGACAGGGGAAAGGTGTTGGCTGTTGGCTGTTGGCTGTTGGCTGTTGGCTTTTTTGCTGTTACCTGCAGCCTGTTGCCTGTGGCCTGTCATCTTCCGTACGTTCCCGTCATCTCGAAGAGCCATTGCTCGAGGCGCCGGTCGATCTGGCCCGGCGTGAGGCGCCAGCGCCAGTAGCTCCCCTTTCCGGCCGGCACGTTCATCCGGGCCTTCTCGCCAAGGCCGAGCAGGTCCTGCATGGGGATGATGGCTGTCCCCGCAACGGACATCAGGGCGAGACGGATCATTGCTTCGTGTACCCGTTCCGATCCGACGGGCCCCCCGATGTAGGCAAATAATCTGTCTTTCTCCTCCCTTTTTGCCTCCCCGTCGAACCAGCCCCTGACCGTGTTGTTGTCATGGGTTCCCGTGTAGACGAAATCCCTCTCGATGTGGTTGTGGGGTGCGTGATGCTCCGAACCGGTCGCGGAGCCGAAGGCAAAAAGAAGGACCCGCATTCCGGGCAGCCCGAAGCCGTCGAGGACGGTACGGACTTCCGGCGTAATGAACCCCAGATCCTCCGCGACCAGGGCGCCCTGCGGGACCTTCCTCAACAGCGTCCGGAAAAAATCATGGGCCGGCGCGGGTTCCCATTTCCCCTTTACGGCCGTCCTGCTCTTTGCGGGAACCTCCCAGTAGGAAACGAGCCCCCTGCAGTGATCGATCCGCACAAGGTCGAAGAGTTTCAGGTTGTGGCGGACCCTCGAGACCCACCAGGCATAACGACTCTTCCTGAGCGCCCCCCAGTCATAAACGGGATTCCCCCAGAGCTGTCCCGTCCGGCTGAAGTAGTCGGGCGGCACGCCGGAGACAAAGGCAGGCCTTCCCTCCTGATCGAGTTTGAACAGGGAGGGGTTCCCCCACACATCGGCGCTGTCGTGATGGACATAGCAGGGCAGATCTCCCATGACGCAGACCCCGAGGCCATTGCAGTAATCTTTGAGGGCCCTCCACTGGCGGAAGAACAGATACTGCCGGAACTTCTCCTCTGCGATCGGTGCGGCAATTTCCTCGACGTGCGGCCCCAGGGCCCTGATCCGCCGGTCGTGAAACTCCCGAGGCCATCGGGTCCAGGTCTTTCTCCCAAAGAGCGTCTTGAGGGCGCTGAAGAGGGAATACTCGTCCAGCCAATGCCGTTCATTTCGACAGAAGGCCTCGTAGTCGTATTGGATACTCCCCCCGCAGGCCGAAAACCGCTGCCAGGCCAAGCCCAGTACTCTTTTTTGAAATGCGGCCGCGAGCCGGAAATCGACGTTGCCATGGGGAAAACGAGGCGCCCCGGACAAGTCGCTCCCGCTCAAAAAACCCTCTTCGACCAGTCTCTCGGGGCTGATGATCAGCGGATTCCCCGCAAAGGCCGACGAACTGCTGTAGGGGGAATTTCCCATCAGCGCATCCGTCGGGACCAAAGGGAGGATCTGCCAGAGACGTTGCCCGGCACGGTGAAGGAAATCGGCAAACCGGTAGGCCTCAGGCCCCAGGTCGCCAATGCCGAAACGGGACGGCAGGGATGTCACATGCAGAAGGATGCCGCTCCGTCTTGCCATCTTCATTCCCTAATTCAACACTTCATGGTTGCGATCTAAGCCATCAAATTAAATCTGTTTCATGGCATCTGTTGCGGCATCGCCTTCCATCGTGTTGTCAATAAAGACGAAAATCGTTTTGCCTTCTTTCTTCCAGAAGCTTATCTTTTGAGCCCACCCCTCAAGCAGCTTCCCGGAACAGGCACCCTGATAGGATTTTTGACGGGTCCGTTTCAAAATATCACAGGTCTCCCGGCGAAACGAGCCAGGATCGCAAAACTCGAAGGCATACTGCAAACCTTCGCTCAACACGTTACAGAATGCATCTAACTTTCCGCCATTGAATATAAAAATATATAAAGTGCAGGATAATGAGGCCGAGTTTCGAGACCGGTCGCGCGGCTAAGGCTTCAGGGTCGCCGCCTTGATATTGTTGTTCTCGTTGGCCTCTTCGATCTGCTCCGTGATGTCCATCCAGACCCGCACCGCCGTGGGCTCCGAGATCTTGATCGGGCTTGTGTACGTGACCGTCCCGCCGGGGTTTTTCAGCTCCCGGTTCGGGTCCGCGGCCCAGAGGGTCGCGTAGTCTACGAACTGAACGCCGATCATGATCACGAAGCAGGCGGCGTACGATTCCGTGGACTTCCAGGCAGTCTCGGGCAGGGGCCCCGGGCCTGCATTGCGGATCTCGACGACGATATTCCCCGAGGGATTCAGATAGATCTTGTCAACGACCAGGTCCGGCTTCGGGGCGGCTTCCTGGGCCGAGACCGACAGGGCCGGGCACAGCAGGGCCCCGATCGCGATCAGCGTGATGACAAATCGATTCATGCGTTTCATGGTGTCCTCCGTTATTTCATGAAAACGATTGCACGCGCATTCCCCGCAGCAAGCTGCGGGGTACGCGAGCATATTAACAAATAAACTCAATCCTTGAGTTTCTAAATTCCTGGCGCCTTGGTGCGAGGAATTTTAATTTTCTTTCCAGCCCCTCGGGCCGTCACATGATGTAGCTGTGCAGACTGTCCAGGTAGTTCACGCCCAGGTAGGTGAAGAGCACCGAAACGAAGCCCACAATGGCCATGACGGCGATTCGCTTTCCCCTCCAGCCCCGCACCAGGCGGGCATGGAGCAGGGCGGCATAGATGAGCCACGTGATGAGCGACCAGGTCTCCTTCGGGTCCCAGCTCCAGTAGGATCCCCAGGCGAAGTTGGCCCAGACCGAGCCCGTAATGATCCCCAGGGAGAGAAAGATAAACCCCATGATCGTGCTGTGGTAGATGAGGTCCTCGATGGCCCCCTCGTCAGGGAAAAGCTCGCCGCGGCCTTTCGAGGGGTTCCCCGATCCGGCAACGAAACGCCGGGCGAAAAAAAGGACTCCCAGCCCGAAGGCGATCGTGAAGGCCCCGTATCCCATGAAGCACGTCAAGACGTGGCTGGTGAGCCAGTTGCTCTGCAGGGCCGGGATGAGCGGCTGGATGCGTGTGGCCTCGTCCGGGGACAACGAAGCGTAGGCCATGGACAAAAAGGCAACGGGCGTGACGAAGGGCCCCAGGAACCGGTTCCGGATGCGCCACTCCGTGATGAGGTACAGGAGCATGATCGCCCAGGAAAAGAAAATCATCGACTCGTAGAAGTTCGCAAGGGGCGCATGCCCGATGCCGAGCCGGTAGGATTCCCACCAGCGCACGCCGATACCGGCCGTATGCAAGGCAAGCCCGGCCAGGGCCGTCCCCGTGGCAAGCTTTCCCCAGTATTCGTCATCCCTCAGCAGGCGGATCAGGTAGAAGGCCATGGCAACGAGATAGATCACCGTTGCCCAGCCGAGCATTTTCGTATTCATCCGGTTATTCCCTTGTAGGATCCGATGATGCGTTCGATCTCCCGGTCAAGCCTCACGGGGTCCCGGTTGCAGCGCCCGGCGATGCAGACGCGCGTCTTGCCGTGCTTCCGGTCCAGGCGGACAAAAACCTGCCGGTGCGAGGAGAAGAAGGTCAGCAGAAATCCCGCCACCAGAAGGAAAGCGCCCGCCCCGACGATGGGGACCCCGGGGTCCCGGGTGACCTTGAGCCCCGTGTAGAAAGACGTCTCGATCCCTTCCAGCGCGAACGAGTACGGCTTGTAGAGGCCGGCGTTGAACTGGGGGATCTGCTTCGTGATCCCCGGGTTCTGTTCCTCGATGGCGTCGATGAACTTGAACACCCAGAAAGAAAGCGCCTTGTCGCCGGCCATGATGCCGACTTTGACCGCCGGCCCCATTCGCATGAGGTTGCCCTCGATGCGCAGGATCTCCACCTGCGCCCTCCCCCCGTCGATGGCAAAGCGTTCGCCCTGGCGCGCCCGCTTGACGACCTGCTCGCCCTTTTTCGCGATCTTGAGAACGACCTCGCCCGGAACGGAGCCGTAGGTCGACTGGTAGAAGCGGATTCCCTCGAACTCGAGCGGGTGGTTGACCATGAGCACGCCCTTCGCCCGGATCTCCCCACCCTTCAGGAAGGACAAATCGGACCGGTAGAGCTTGGGCATGCCGCTGTCGTAGAATTCGACGTTGAAGTCATCGCACTTCACGTCGAAGCCGAGTTCCATGACCCCCTTGCCGCCCCTCAGCTCGATGCGATCGGCCGAGCCGCCTTCGGGGATGTTTACAAACCCGTCAAAACCGAGAATGGATCCGATGACGGCGCCGAGGATGATGACCAGCACGCCGGCGTGGATGACGTAGACCCCGAAATAGGACCAGGCGCCCTTGTTGCCCGACAGCCAGGTTGCCTGATCGGTCCCTTTCCGCTCCACGCTGCCGAGGGCTTTTTTCAGAACCTGCTCCATCCTGGCCGCTTCGTCCTCCACGTTGCCTTCGACCGCAAGGACTCTTTCAGGCGGCAGTTCTTCGTACAGGCCGGGGCGGTCCGGCTCAGGCTGCCTCCGGTAGAGTCGAAGGGAGGCAGGCAGGCGGTTCAGGGAGCACACGACAAGGTTGACCGTGAGAAGCCCCATCAGCAGGAGAAACCATGGCGAGCGATACAGGTCATTGAGCTGCAGGACTTTGAGAGCCCCCGCCAGGGCCGGCGGGAGTTTCTGAACGGCTTCACTCGCCGCATCCTGCTGCGGGATCACGGTCCCGACAACGGCTGCAAGGGCAATGATGATCAGCAGGGCAACGGTCAGTCTGACCGATGAGAAGAACGACCAGACCGGGTTTTTCGATGGTTTCTTTTTTTCCTGCAACGATTCGTCTCCGCGTTCTTTGGGCGAAACCCTCACGGCAAGAGGGCCTTCCGTTCCTTCTTACCTTCGTTACCCTCTCACCTGCTTACCTTCGTACCCTCTTACCCTCTAGGCAGCAGGCGCAGGCTTCCCCTCCATGATGGCCATGAGTTCCGTCCCCTCGATCTTCTCCTTCTGCAACAGGAGCGCGGCTCCCTTTTCGAGGACATCCCTCTTGCCCGAGAGGACCGATTTGGCCTTCCCGTATTCGCTGTCGATGATCGATTTGATCTCCCTGTCGATGAGTTCCGCCGTGGCCTCACTATAGTCCCCGCCTTCCTGGGCGCCCATCTCCATGAAGAGAGCGCGTTTTTCCCGGGCGAAGTAGACCTGTCCGACCTGGCTGCTCATGCCGTACTCCTTGACCATGCTACGGGCCATGTCCGTGGCCCGGGCCAGGTCGTTGTGCGCCCCCGTCGAAACATCGCCGAAGACGATCTCCTCGGCAGCGCGCCCGCCGAGAAGCGACGCGATCCGATTGAGGATCTCCGTCTTTCTCAGGAGGAAACGGTCCTCCGTGGGGAACTGCATGGTGTATCCCAGGGCCGCGATCCCCCGCGGGATGATGGAGATCTTCTGGACGGGGTCCGTTCCCGGAAGCGAGAGGGCGACCAGCGCATGGCCCACCTCGTGGTAGGCCACGATCTCGCGCTCCTGCGGGTTGATGAGGCGGTTTTTTTTCTCGAGGCCGGCCACGACCCGCTCGATGGACTCGACGAATTCCGCCATCCCCACTTCTTTTTTGTCGTGCCGAACGGCCAGCAGGGCGGCCTCGTTGACGAGATTTGCAAGGTCGGCGCCGACCATACCCGGCGTCATGGCGGCGAGTTTTTCCAGATCCACGTCCGGACCGAGCTTTACCGTATTGATATGAACCCTGAGGATCTCCTCACGGCCTTTCTTGTCCGGACGATCGACGAGCACATGCCGGTCGAAGCGTCCCGGCCTCAGGAGCGCCGGGTCGAGAATCTCCGGCCGGTTCGTGGCGGCCATGAGGATGACCCCCACCTTGGGGTCGAACCCGTCCATCTCTTTCAGAAGCTGGTTCAGCGTCTGTTCGCGCTCGTCGTTCCCCCCCCCGGGATATCCTCCGAAGCCCCTCGCTTTGCCGAGAGCATCGAGCTCGTCGATAAAGATGATACAGGGGGCCTTCTGCTTGGCCTGCTCGAAGAGGTCGCGCACTCGCGCCGCCCCGAGGCCGACGAACATCTCGACGAATTCGGAGCCGCTGAGACTAAAGAACGGCACACCGCTCTCGCCCGCCACGGCTTTCGCCAGGAGGGTTTTTCCCGTACCCGGGGGGCCCACCAGCAGGATGCCTTTCGGAATCCTGCCGCCGATCTCCGTAAACCTGCCGGGGTTCTTCAGAAACTCGATTTCCTCCATCAGCTCCTGTTTCGCCTCGTCGACGCCGGCCACGTCTTTGAAGGTGATCTTGATCTCGTTTTCCATATAGATCTTGGCCTTGCTCTTGCCCAACGTCATGAACCCGGCCTGTTGCCCTCCCATTCTCTTCATCAGGAGGTACCAGATGCCGAAAAAGATAAAGATCGGGAACATCCACGAGAACAGATCCCGCAGGAAGGTGCTCTCCACCTCCCCCTTGAAGGTCACCTGGTACTTGTCCAGAAGTTCCGAAAGGTCGCCATCGACCCGGATGGTCCGGAAGGGCTGGGGCTCGCCGGGTTTGCCCTCCACCTTCATTTTTCCCTCGATGCGGTTGGCCGTTATGGCGACCTCGGAAACCTTCCCTTCTTTGAGAAGCTTGAGAAACTGGCTGTAAGGGATCACCTGGGAGCTCATCATGGAGGCGATGTAGCTCTGGATGAGCAGAACGGCCCACACCGCCAGAAGAATGTAAAACAGGGAAAATTTGTGTTCCTTTTTCATCGTCGTCGCTTTTCTCCAGTGGCCTGTCGGCCGTTTTCTGCCCTGGCGGTTTGATCCTCATTCCATCCATCAAAACTATTGTAAAATATCAATTTGCGACCGCCCTGTAAATCGACATTTTGCGAAGACACAAAAAATACCCGGCGCCAAGGCACCGGGCAAAAGGTAAATGCATCCAGGATTGCTGCCTTGCTGATCACGGCATATGGCGTGTTGCCCCCCTTCTTTCTCTTCCACCGGTCACTGGTTACCGGTCACTTCTTTTCTTCACTCAGACACTTAGACACTCAGTCACTTTATCACTTCTTCAAGGCAGCCGTGCCTGATACTCCTCGAGCAGATCGTCTATTTTTTTCTCGAGCTCGACGAAGGCATTCTTCAACTTCTTTGCCTCCTCCGTGAGCCGCATGCCCTGGCGATTGTCCGTGAGCACCACGAGAGGCATCCCCAGGCGGTCCTCGGAAGCCCTCAGGCGACCCCAGGCGGCCCGGTAGGACATCTTCAGTTTTTTGGCCGCCGCACTGAGGCTCTGGCACTCTTCGATGGCCTCCAGCAGTTCAAACCGGCCCGGTCCGAAAATAACTCGGTCATTTTTTTCCAGCCACAGTTTGTGCCTGATATTCATTGGCTCTCCTTTGGGTCGGCTTGAACCGGTTATGCAGTCCGGAAGCTGCGGACTTCCCCGACATTCTGCACGACATGCCCGCTTATGTCAAACATGGCATAACATCTTGATATAATTGCACTATTTCATTAATAAAAATTGACTTCGCTTTGCGGATACGTTTATAGTTTTTTTCCAACGAAGACCGCTAGGCGCGGCGCTCTTTTTTCCCGTGTCGATTTTTCTTTCAGGACCTTCCATCCTGAACGAATTCAAGGGAACATTGCAATCAGGGGTCATCGATCCGGGAACGTTTTTTGAGGCGGTTTCTGAAAGAATCACCGTGCCTGCGGAGCATCGCATCCAAGACCGATCTTCGTGACGGATCCCGTATGATTGCAACATCGACCCCATCCCGACATTCCAGACCGGCACTGCGCAACTCCGCCATCCTCGCGCCGTCAGGATCCCCCATTGACTCAGCCAGAAGAAAAAGTCTGCTTCAAACAGAAAGAAATATGAAAAAGAAAGACAACCTGAAAGGAGGTGTGCCCGGTTTCGTTTCGTTGATGTGTCAAGCCGTTACCAAGAGGCAATCCAATGGAGGTTAGACATGGAAGAAAAAAAACTGCCTGATGTCCTCAAGAAGGAAACGACTCGTCGTGACTTCCTGAGAGGAACTGCTACGGCGGCGGGAAGCGCGATAGCGATCACCGCCATCGGCGGCATTGCCCCCAAGAAGGCCGAGGCCCAGTACTCGGTTCAGACCGCCCCGGGCACCAAACCCTTTGCGCAGAAGTACCTCTACGCCGGACGCCATAACTGCACGGGCTGCCGGAGCTGCGAGCTGGCCTGCTCGCTGTTCCACACCGGCAACGTCCGGCCCGACCTTGCCCGAATCTGGGTCGAGAAGTACAAGGACATCGTCGACGTAACGGTCATCTGCTGGCAGTGCGACGACGCCCCCTGCATCGCGGCGTGCCCCACGACGCCGAAGGCGATCACCCGGGACGCCAAGAGCAACGGCATCATCCTCAACGAGAAGGTCTGCCTGGGCGCCAAGTGCATGAAGTGCGCCGAGGCCTGCCCGGCCAAGTACGTCCGCGGCAACCCCGACACGGGTCAGCCCCTGATCTGCGATCTCTGCGGCGGCGACCCCCAGTGCGTCAAGGCCTGCCACGCACAGTCCGGCAACCCCCAGGGGCCCTGCCTCATGAGCCGGCCCGTAGGCATCGGCATGAACATGTCCTTCCGTTATGTGACGCCGGAAGAGGCAGGCAAGGACCTTGCGAACCTCTTGTTCTATCCCAATGTCGATGGCAAGAGGGTCGTGCCTGTGAAGACCAGGAAGGGGAGGTGATCACCATGGCAGAACCCAAAGGCGGAAATTTCGGAAAGGTGCTGGAAATAGACCTCAGCAAGCAGACCTGGAAGGCAAGGCCGGTCTCCGACGAGATCCTGCAGCAGTACATCGGCGCCCGCGGCCTCGGGGCCTACTACGCCGTGACGGAATACAAGGCGGGCAAGAACCCGCTGGACGAGGACGCCTTCGTCTTCGTGGGGCCCGGGCCCCTGGCCGGGACCATGTGCGTCTCCCCGAGGACGAGCATCGTCAACAAGAACCCCTACACGGGCCTTCTGAACCATGGCGAGTGCGGCGCCCATCTGGCCAGCGAGATCAAATGGGCCGGCTGGGACGGCATCTACATCAAGGGCCGGGCGAAAAAGCCCGTCTGGCTTTCCATCGTGAACGACAAGGTGGAGTTCAAGGACGCCTCGAAGATGTGGGGCAGGACGACCGACGAAGCCCACGAGATGATGGTCAAGGAGACGAAGGACTCGCGCATCCGCTCGATCGTCATCGGACCCGCAGGCGAGAACGGCGTCCCCTATTCCTGCCTGATCGTCGAGCGGTTCCGCGCCGCGGCGCGCAGCAACGCGGGATCCGTATTCGGCGACAAGAAGCTGAAGGGCTTCGCCATCCGCGGCACCAAGCACGCCGTGCCCGTCGTGGACAACGCCAAGTTCCTGGCTGCCGCCCAGGTGGCCAAGGAAACAAACATCAGCGACCCGGGGGCGGGAAGACGGAAGGTGTGGGGCACGGCCAGTTCGCTCGAGACCAACAACTTCGTTCTCGGCTCGCTCATCGTGAAGAACTTCCAGACCACCTGGTGGCCCGACGTCGTCAAGCTGGGCGCCGAGGAGGCCGAGAGAAAGTTCTGGAAGCGCCACGTCTCCTGCACCAACTGCCAGACGCACTGCCTGAAACTGGGCGTGCTGCGCGAGGGCAAGTACAGGGGTCTCATCGCCGAGGCCCCCGAGTACGAGTCCGGCGGCCTCCTGGGCACGAACCTGGGCATGAAGGACTTCGACCAGATGACCGCCCTCATCGAGGCCTGCGACGCCTACGGCCTCGACTACATCTCCACGGGCGGCGTGCTGGGCTTCACGACGGAAGCCGTCGAAAAGGGCGCCCTGAAGCCCGCGGACCTCGACGGCCTGAAGCCCAAGTGGGGTGACGGCGACACCTACATGAAGCTCATCGACAAGATCGCCTACAAGGAAGGCAAGGCCGGAAAGCTCCTCTCCCAGGGCGTGACGAAGATGTCCAAGCAGATCGGCAAGGGCACCGACGCCTACGCCAACGTGGTGAAAGGCCGCGAGCTGGCGGCCCACGACCCGCGGGGTGACAAGTCCCGGTTCTACACCTACTGCATCGGCACCAACGGGGCAGACCACGCCGAAGGGGCCAGCAGCCGCGGTCTGTGCCAGGTGGCCATGAACGATTCTCTCTGCCTGTGCACCTTCACATCCTCCGGGGTCTGGGGCGGCTCGACGGACAAGATCGTCGTCGACATGCTCAACCCGCTGTGCGGCTGGAACTGGAAGACCGATGATTACTGGCTTGCCGCCAAGCGGATCCTGACGGCCGAGCGCGTCTTCAACGTCCGCGAGGGCATCAGCGCAAAGGACGACCGCCTGCCCAAGCGCATGTACGCGGAGAAACTGCCCGCGGGCCCGAAGAAGGGCGTCGTCTTCACCGAAGAGGAACACAAGAAGTTCTCGACCGACGCCTACAACTTCCTGGGCTGGGACGAGAAGGGTATCCCGACGGAGGCGACCCTCAAGGCCTACGGCCTCGAGTTCCTCATCGATGACCTCAACGCGGCCAAAAAGAAGTTCAACCTGTAAAAGCATGATATCAACGGCAAGGGCGGGTGTGTGAAATACCCGCCCTTGCTTTTTTCCTGATTTTTTCCTCCCACAGCCCATACCCTCTCTTTATTATCGCCTCCTTACCTCCCCGATCGCCTTGCACCGGATCTGCTGCCGGGTGGCTGCGGAATAGCATGCGTGCCTGCACGTCGAGGCCCTTATGTCAAACATGACATAATTAGTTGATATAATTACGCTATTCTTTAAAATATGTTTGACTTGCCGCTATGGATGCGTTTATAGTGCTCCCCGGACAAAGACCGCAAGGTGCGGTGCTCTTTTTTCCCGGGTCGGTTTTTTCCTTCAGATTCTTCCAACCTGAAGGATTTCAAGGGGTCAGTGCAATCAGGGGTCATCGATCCGGGGAGGCTTTCTCGAGCAGTGCCAGCAATGGATGGTTTGCCCTTGCGGCATCACCTCGAAAATCGGTCTTTGTGACGGATCCCGGATGATTGCAATATTGCCCCATTCCCAATATTCCATAATGTTCGCTTTGCGGTCAGTCCGTGAATCCTGCGCGTTCGTTTTCCCGTATCCATATTCTATCGAGAGCACGCCTCTTTCCTCCCCATTCCGGAAAGATCCGTGTTTACAACAAAGGAGTCTGACATGAAAAAAGGATTGCTTGTTTTCTCCATCGTTATCGCCGTAACTCTTGTTCTTTCCGGTATGCTCTTCGCCCAAAAGGGCCCTGCAGCCGACGGCAAGTCCGTCTGGGACTCCATCCAGAAGGGCAAATACCAGAGCTGGAAGATGTGGCCCGGCACCGAGGCCCAGTATGCGGGTCCCGAGCCCCACGGGGCTTTCCTGACGACCTACGTCAACCAGGTCGCCTTCGACTCCATCAAGGCCAAGAAGGGCAAGTTTGCCGACGGGGCCATGATCGTGCAGGAGAACTTCGACAAGAACAAGAAGCTCAAGCACATCGACGTAATGTACAAGGTGAAGGGCTACAACCCCAAGGGCGGCGACTGGTTCTGGGCGCAGTACAAGGCCAGCGGCAAGGTGGACCAGGAAGGCAAGATCGACGAGTGCATCAAGTGCCACGAGGCCCAGAAGACCAACGACTACGTCTACACGAGCAAGATGAAGTAAACACTCCCGCTGCAATCTTTGTTCGGTTCGGCAGGAGGGAACCAATTGAAACGACAAGAAATAATAATGAGAGACAGCTTGAAAGGAGGTGTGCCCGGTTTCGTTTCGTTGATGTGTCAAGCCGTTAATAAGAGGCAATTCAATGGAGGTTAGACATGGAAGAAAAGAAACTGCCTGAAGTCCTCAAGAAGGAAACGACTCGTCGTGACTTCCTGAGAGGAACCGCCACGGCGGCGGGAAGCGCGATTGCGATCACCGCCATCGGCGGCATCGCACCGAAGAAAGCCGAGGCGCAGTACTCGGTCCAGACCGCGCCGGGCACCAAGCCCTACGCACAGAAATACCGCTTCGCAGAGCGCCAGAACTGCACGGGCTGCCGGAGCTGCGAGTTTGCCTGTTCGCTGTTCCACACGGGCAACGTACGCCCTGCCCTGTCGCGCATCTATATCGCCAAGTACAAGGACATCGTCGATGTCCCGGTCATGTGCTGGCACTGCGACGATGCGCCCTGCATCAAGGCCTGCCCGACGACGCCCAATTCGCTGACCAAGGATCCCAAGACAAACGGCATCGTCCTGAACACGAAGACCTGCCTGGGCGCCAAGTGCATGAAGTGCGCCGAGGCATGCCCGCCGAAGTATATCCGCGGCAACGCCGACACGGGTCAGCCCCTCATCTGCGATCTATGCGGCGGCGACCCCCAGTGCGTCAAGGCCTGCCAGGAACAGTCCGGAAACCCCCAGGGCCCCTGCCTCATGGGCAGGCCGGTCGGCATCGGCGTCAACATGGCATTCCGTGACGTGACGCCTGAGCAGGCTGGCAAGGACCTCGCGACCCTTCTGTTCTACCCGAACGTTGAAGGCAAGCGAGTCGTTCCGGCGAAGACCAAGAAGGGGAGGTAAGAACGATGGCAACACCCAAAGGTGGAAATTTCGGAAAGGTACTGGAGATCGATCTCAGCAAGCAGACGTTCAAGACGCGTCCTGTTTCCGATGAGATCCTCCAGCAGTATATCGGCGGCCGCGGCCTCGGGGCCTACTACGCCGTGACGGAGTACAAGGCGGGCAAGAACGCCCTGGACGAGGATGCCTTCGTGTTCGTGGGGCCCGGGCCCCTGTCGGGCACCATGGCCGTCTCCCACCGGACCTGCTTTGCCCACAAGAGCCCGTACACGGGCCTCATGACCCACGCCGAGTCCGGCGCCCATCTGGCCAGCGAGATCAAGTTCGCCGGCTGGGACGGCCTTTACATCAAGGGCCGCGCCAAGAAGCCCGTCTGGCTCTCCATCGTCAACGACAAGGTGGAGTTCAAGGACGCCTCGAAGATGTGGGGCAAGACGACCGAAGAGACCCACGAGATGATGGTCAAGGAGATGAAGGACCCCGAGATCCGGACGGCCGTCATCGGCCCCGCCGGTGAAAACGGCGTCCCCTTCGGCTGCATCATCGTAGAGCGCTACCGCGCCGCCGCGCGCAGCGGCACCGGCATGGTCTTCGGCGACAAGAAGCTCAAGGGCTTCGCCGTGCGCGGCACGAAGTACGCCGTGCCCGTCGCGGACAACGCCAAGTTCCTCGCGGCCGCAAAGACCGCCAAGGACCTCAACATAAACGGCGAGGCATGGGAAGGCATCAAGCGCTGGGGCACGGGCGGTCTCATGGAGCTCAAGCATTTCCTCCACGGCTCGCTCATCACGAAGAACTTCCAGACCACCTGGTACCCCGACGTCGTGAAAATCGGCGGCGAAGAGGCCATGAGGACCTTCTGGAAGCGTCACGCGTCCTGCACGAACTGCCCGACGCACTGCCTGAAGCTGGGCGTGCTGCGCAGCGGCAAGTACGCGGGCCTCGTTGCCGAGGGCCCCGAGTACGAGTCCGGCGGCCTCCTGGGAAGCAACCTGGGCATGACGGACTTCGGCCAGATGATCGCCCTCATCGAGGCCTGCGACGCCTACGGTCTCGACAACATCTCCACGGGCGGCGTGCTGGCCTTCACGACGGAAGCGGTCGAGAAGGGCGCCCTGAAGCCCACGGACCTCGACGGCCTGAAGCCCAAGTGGGGCGACGGCGAGACCTACATGGAGATGATCCGGAAGATCGCCTACAAGGAAGGCAAGGCCGGAAAACTCATGTCGCAGGGCGTGGCCAAGATGTCCAAGCAGATCGGCAAGGGAACGGAAGCGTATGCCAACACGGTGAAGGGCAAGGAACTGGCAGCCCACGACCCGCGTGGCGACAAGATCCGCGCCTACAGCTACACCATGGGCACCAACGGCGGCGACCACCACGAAGGCCAGGGCCCCGCGGCCCTCGGCAACACGGCCATGGCCGACTCGCTCTGCATCTGCACTTTCACCGGCATGCTGCTTTACGGCGCCAGCACGGATAAGATCCTCACCGACATGCTCAACCCGCTGTGCGGCTGGAACTGGAAGACGGAGGACTACTGGACGACGGCCAAGAGGATCATGACGGCCGAGCGCGTCTTCAACGTCCGCGAGGGCATCAGCTCCAAGGATGACCGGCTTCCCAAGCGCATGTGGACGGAGAAGCTCCCCGCCGGCCCCAGGAAGGATGCCATCTTCACGGAAGCCGATCAGAAGGACATGGAGACCAAGACCTACGGGTTCTTTGGCTGGGACGCCAAGGGCATCCCGACGGAAGCCACCCTCAAGGCCTACGGCCTGGATTACCTGATCGCAGACATCGACGCGGCCAGGAAGAAGTTCAACCTCTAAGCGATATCGTTTCACCGCAAGGGCGGGTGACCCGTTCACCCGCCCTTGCTTTTCCTTTCCGCTTTCGTTATATTGACATCGCTTTTTGGTCCGTAACCGCGGAGGAGAGGGGTCGGTGATACGGAACCTGGAACGATCAGGGGACAAGTACGCACATGGCCTTTTCTCGAAGGGACACAATCCATCTTCTCGTCAGCGGTACGGCAGCGACCGTCCTGTTCAGCCTCTTTAAGGTGAGCGGGGCCAGGGCACTTCCCCGCCCCCCCGGAGCCCTCGAAGAGAAATCCTTTCTCGAATATTGCGCCCGCTGCTACCGGTGCGTCGACGTCTGCCCCACCGACGCGATCCGCCCGGCCGGCGTCTCCGGGGGCATCGTGAGCTTCGGCACCCCTGTCCTCGAGCACAAGAAGTGCATCTTCTGCATGGCCTGCATCAAGGAGTGCCCGACGGGGGCCATCGCCAGAATTTCCCGCGACGAGATCGACATCGGCAACGCCGTCATCAACCGGGACACGTGCCTGAGCTGGACGGGCGCGGAGAAGTGCACCCGCTGTTTCGACGCTTGCCGCTACGACGCGATCAAGCTCGAAAAGGATATCTTTCCCGTCGTCCTGGAGGACCTCTGCACGGGCTGCAACGCCTGCGAGAAACGCTGCCCCACGAAACCCAAGTCCATCGTCACCTTCTATGACCAGGTCAGGAGGATCCCTGCCCCCGGGAGACGCATCGCCATGCGCCTCGAGGAGGAAACGGGCCGGCGCCCCGCCCACGGCCGGGAACCGGGCTTTACGGACTGGCTCAAGGGGCGACTGAGAAAACTGGGCGAACATTACGGGATTATTAAAGAGGAAGAGGAAGAGGAAGAATAGGGGCCAGGGTTCAGGGTACAGGGTCCAGGGTTAAGAAAATGCCGGAAACAACAAAAAAGAAAAAAACGGTCCTGGTTGTCGGTGGAGGGGTGGCGGGCATGTCGGCGGCCCTTGACCTGGCCGGCAGCGGGCACCGGGTCCACCTCGTCGAGAGCGGCTACGACCTGGGCGGCCAGGTGGCGAAGCTCGACAAGTTCTACCCGACGGACCACTGCGCCTTCTGCCCCCTCTGGACGGAGATCCGCCGCTGCAAGGAGAGCCCTTCCCTAACGATCCACACGCTGAGCCGGGTCGAAACCCTGGAGAATGCCAACGGGGGCTACCGGGCCGTCATCACGCAATCGACGCCGGTGATCGACCCCGAGCTCTGCATCTGCTGCGGCCGCTGTGAAAGCGCATGCCCGACGGGCGTGGCCCGTCCCATCTGGGAGCATGCCTACCCGCCCGTTTATCTCATCGACAGGAATCAATGCGGGGATTGCCGAACCTGCGTGAATGCTTGCCCCACGAAGGCCATCGGCTTCGAACGCGAAGAGCAGAAGTTGGAGCTGGCCGTGGACGAGGTGATCTGGTCGGCGGGATTCACCGAGGTGAGCCTGGAGCCCCTGAAGGAATACGGCTGGGGAGCGCACCCGGACATCCTCACGTCGCTCGAATTCGAGGCCTGGAAGGCCGAGTCGGGCGATAACAAGGGGGCCATCCTGCGTCGCTCCAACAAGGCCGCACCCCGCAGCATCGCCTTCATCCAGTGCGCAGGCGCCCGGGACTTGAGGCTGCTGCCCCACTGTTCGGCCGTCTGCTGCATGCACGCCCTGAAGCAGGCCCAGTGGGTCAAGCGAAGAAACCCCGATATCCACTGCGTCATTCTCTACACGGATCTCCGCACGGTGGGACGGGATTATTACGAATACGCCCTGCGCGATTTCGGGGGCAACGGCGTCAGGCTCGTTCGCGGACGGCCCTCGCTCATCTATCCCCTGCCCGGCGGCGACGGGATCGCCGTCAAGTTCGAGGACACGTCGACCCAGAAAAGAGAAATCTGGAAGTTCGACATGGTGATCCTCAACGGGAACCTGAAACCGACCCTTTCGTCTCTACCTGCAGGGGAGGCCATCCCCGAGCTGGACGGCGAGGGCTTTGTGAAACGGACGGCCATGTCCTGCGGATTCGTCCTGGAGCCTGCGGATGTGACGGAGTCGGCAATCCAGGCATCGTCGGCCGCACTCAGATCGATTACGGACAAGAACTGAAATGGCAAAAATAGGCGTCATCCTCTGCAACTGCTTCGGCGAAATCGGGAACACGATTGATCTCGAATCCGTGAAAACGAGACTCGAGGCCGATCCCTCCGTGGATTCCGTCACGATCGTGGAATCCCTGTGCCTTCCCGGTGACACGGCCAAAGCCCATTCCCTGATCCGCGAGCGCGGGACCGGCAAGGTCCTCATCGGCGCCTGCTCGCCCTTCGGGAAAATGGAGTTCGTGAAGCTCGGCCTCGCAAAAGAGGGTACCGATGTGCGGACGGTGCGTGCAGTGGACCTGCGGGAAGGCTGCGCCTGGGTACACGGCAAGAACGCCGAAGGGGCCACGCATAGAGCGGCAAACCAGCTCGACATGGAGCTCGCGCTGCTGCAAAACATGCGCGATTCGAAAGACGTCGCCATCCGGGTACAGAAGGAAGCCCTGGTGATCGGCGCAGGTCCTGCCGGCCTCTCGGCTACCGCCGGCCTGGCACGTCTCGGGTTCAAGACCCACCTGGTCGATCGTGGATCGGCACCGGGCGGGCTTCTCAACGTGATCACCAGGACCTATCCCACGGATGAGCCGGGTCCGGAAAAGATCAAAACTCTCGTCGAGGAGACAGGGGAAAATCCCCTGATACGGTTTTACGCAAAGACGAAGGTTTCCGCCGTCAAGGGGTATGCCGGCGACTTCAAGGTCAGCCTTGCAGGGCCCGAGGGCAACGCCGCCCTTCGCGTGGGAGCCGTCGTGCTCGCCACGGGGGCGCGGATCCTGTTCCCGCAGGGCCAGTTCGGGTACGGCAAGGTCAAGAACGTCATCACCCAGATGGAGATGGAGAGGCGGTTTGCCACAGGGGCTGCCGGCTGTAAAACGGCCGTATTCGTCCAGTGCGTCGGCGCCAGAAACGGCGAGCGGCCCTACTGCTCGACGATCTGCTGCCCCCTTTCGCTTAAAAATGCGATGCGGGTCATGGATGAGAACCCCGGGGCAAAGGCCTATGTGCTGCACCGGGACATCATGACCCCGGGGAGCGTGCTGGAGGCCTACTACCGCAAGGCCCTGCAGCAAGGCGTCCAGTTCATCCGCTTCGATGCGGACCGTCCCCCGGAGGTGCGCGGGCCCGACCAGGTGAGCGGTGTCGAGGTCTTCGACACGATCAGCGGTGTGAACCGCTCGATCGAGGCGGACCTGCTCGTCCTGAGCACGCCCTTCATCGCGGACCCCGACGCAGCGTCACTCGCCCGGATGTTGAACATCCCCGTCGACCGGTACGGGTTCTATGCCGAGGTCTACCCGATTCACCCCGTGGAGACGAGAAACGACGGCATCTTCATCTGCGGGACGGCCCGGTGGCCCGTCTCGTCGGACCAGGCGATCGCCCAGGGCGAAGCGGCAGCCATCAAGGCGGCCTCCTTCCTGGGACATGAAACCGTGTCGGCTCTCACGATGGGTCGCGTGCCGGGCGGCAAGCTCGGCCACGCCGTCGCCGATGCCGCCGCCTGCACGGGCTGCGGCAACTGTGTCGCCGTCTGTCCTTACGGGGCCTGCGGGCTGCAGCGGACGTCAAACCGGTCCGTGAGCCGCGTCATCAAGGTCCGCTGCAAGGCCTGCGGCGGCTGCGTTTCCGTCTGCCCGAACGGGGCCATGCAGGTGCCCGAGCAGAACTACCGGGCCATGGGCGAGATGATCCGGCGGGCCTTCCGGGAGGTGCGCTGACATGTCCGCCGAAAGGGGAAACGTGAAAATCCTTGTCTTTGCCTGCCGCTGGTGCGGTCTCATCGGGGCCGACGGCGCCGGGCGCAAGCGCATCGAGCTGCCCGCATCGTACCGGGTCATCCCGGTGGACTGCGCGGGGTACGTGGAGCCCGACGCGGTGATTCGCGCCTTCGCCAGCGGAGCGACGGGTGTCGCCGTCCTGGGCTGCCACGTCGGCGGGTGCCGCTTCAACGACGCCAACCACCCTGCCCTCAAGCGCCTGGAGCTTCTCAAGACGCTCCTCGACGTGGCGGGCATTGGCGGCAAGCGCCTGCTCCTGGGCTTCGGCACGGCTCATGAGTCGCACCAGTACGCCGAGATGATCGTGGACTTTCACCGTGAAGTGGAGGGGTTGCCCACGATGGCTTCGTGGATGACTTCAGTGGCCAGTGATTAGTGGCTAGTGACTAGTGAAAAGACAAAGCAGAAGAAACAGATGCTGGAACAGGCAAAACAAAAAGCAAAAGAAATCCTCGAGAAGAAGGAAGCCGACGGCGTGCTGGGGCTTCGGAAAGGCCTCTTCGACGTGATCCACCCCCACGTATTCACGGTGCCCTCGGAGCTCGACGCCCTCGTCCTGGAGCCCAAGTGGCTCTTTGCCAAGATGGCCCGTGCGATCCTGCGGGAAAAGCCCGCTGCGTACCGTCTGGCCGTCGTCGTCCGGGGCTGCGACGAGAGGGCCATCGTGGAGCTCGTGAAGCGAAACCAGATCGACCGTGAGCGGCTTCTCACGATCGGTTATGCCTGCGACGGCAACCAGGCAAAGACCTGCCTCTGCAGCCGCCCGTACCCGCAGAAACTCGATGCGGGAAGCGCCGTGGAGGGCGTCGACCCCCTAACCGACGAGCGGGTGAAGGCGTACCTGGAAGGCGATAACGGAAAGAGGATGGAGAAGTGGGCCGCCCAGCTCAAGCGCTGCATCAAGTGCTACGGCTGCCGCAACTCCTGCCCCATCTGCATCTGCGTGCCCTGCAAGCTCGAAGACGATGTTTGGGTCGAGCGAGGCGTCGTCCCGGCGGAGATGGTCTCCTTTCATCTCATCCGCGCCTTCCACCTCTCCGATACCTGCGTGGCCTGCGGGGCCTGCCAGGAGGCCTGCCCGGTGGGAATTCCTCTCATGACGCTTCAGCTCTCGATGCGGGAGGCCCTGAAGAAAGACTACAACTACGAGGCGGGGCTCGATGCAGACCGCAAGTCCCCCGTCCTCTTTGATTTTGAAAAAGAACCCCGTCCCGGGCAGGCTGTGCCCGACTGGGTCGACAGCATGGGGAAAAAGCCATGAACCCCGAGTTTATCCGGACCATCTGCCCTTACTGTGGCACGGGCTGCGGGCTCGTCCTGAAGGTGGAGGAAGGCCGCGCCGCGGCCACCTATCCCGACCGGGAAAACCCCGTCAGCCGAGGGTCGCTGTGCGTGAAGGGCTGGGTTGCCCACGAGTTCATCCATCACCCCGAGCGCCTCACGTCGCCGCTTTTGCGCAAGGGCGACCGCTTCGAGGAGATCTCCTGGGAGGAGGCCATCGAACTGGCAGCCACGAAGCTGAAGGAGACCGTCGCAAAGTACGGCCCCGACGCGGTCGGCGGACTCTCGTCGGCCAAGTGCACCAACGAGGAGAATTACCTCTTCCAGAAGCTCATCCGGGCGGCCTTCAGGACCAACAACGTGGACCACTGCGCCAGGCTCTGCCACGCCGCCACCACGGTGGGCATGCTCCAGACCCTGGGAAGCGGCGCCATGACGAACTCCATCTCGGATCTCGCCGGCGCCGACTGCATCCTCTTCATCGGCTCGAATGCCGCCGAGAGCCACCCCGTCCTCATGGGCGAGGTGTACAAGGCCCTCGACCGGGGAGCAAAGATCATCGTCATCGACCCGCGGGAGACGCCGGTTGCGCGAAACGCCCACAAGCTCGTCAGGCTCAACCCGGGAACGGACATCCCGCTTCTGGCCGGCATGATGCGCCACATCGTCGACAAGGGCCTCCAAAAGACCGACTTCATCGAGAAGCGCACCGAGAATTTCGAGAACCTCAAGAGCTTCCTTCAGGCCTGGCCCGTCGAGAAGGCCGCAAAGGAAACGGGGATCGACGAGGCGATCATCCGCGAGGTCGCCGAAACCTACGCCAGGGCGGAAAACGCCGCCATCGTCTACTGCATGGGCATCACGCAGCACGCCTGCGGGGCGGCGAACGTAATTGCCGTCGTCGATCTGGCGATGCTCTGCGGCCATGTGGGGAAGCCCTTCTCGGGGATCTACCCGCTTCGCGGCCAGAACAACGTCCAGGGCGCCTGCGACATGGGGGCGCTGCCGAACCTCTACCCCGGCTACCAGGCCGTGGCCGACCCGGCCATCCGGGAGAAATTCCAGAAAGCCTGGAATGCGGACCTTTCCGACAAGCCGGGTCGCACCGTGACGGAGCTCATCAACGCCGCGGGGAAGGACATCCGCGCCCTCTACATCATGGCCGAGAACCCCTGCGTGAGCGATCCCGACGTGAACCACGTCATGGAGGCCCTTCAGAGGCTCGACTTCCTGATCGTCCAGGACATCTTCCTCACGGAGACGGCAAAATTCGCCCACCTGGTTCTGCCCGGCGCCTGCTTTGCCGAAAAGACGGGGACCTACACGAACACGGAGCGCCGTTTCCAGCTACTGCACAAGGCCGTCGAGCCGCCCGGGAAGGCCATGGGCGACTTCGAGATCCTCTGCCTGATGGGCAAGGCCCTGGGGCTTGCCTTCGACTACAACTCGCCTGCCGACGTCATGTCGGAGTACGCCAATCTCGTACCCGCCTACGCAGGGATCAGCTTCGACCGCCTGGAGCGCGCGGGCCTGCAGTGGCCCTGCCCCGACGAAAAACACCCGGGGACACGCTTTCTGCACGGCGAGAAGTTCACCCGGGGGCTGGGCCGGTTCGTGGTACCCGACTACACGCCGCCCATGGAAAAACCCGACGCCGAGTACCCCTACTATCTCAACACGGGGCGCGTGTTCGCCCACTATCACACGGGGACCATGACGCGGCGCTCTCCGTTCCTCAATCGCGAGATCGAAGACCCCTACGTGGAGATCCACCCCGACGATGCAAAATCGCTGGACGTCGGCCCCGGAGACTGGATCCGGGTCAGCTCCCGGCGGGGAAGCATCGTCACGACGGCCCGGATCACCGATCGCGTGGTCAAGGGGAGCATCTTTGCGCCCTTCCACTTCACCGAGGCGAGGGCCAACATGCTCACCAACCCCGTGCTCGACCCGGCCTGCAAGACGCCCGAGTACAAGGTCTGCGCCGTCAAAATGGAAAAGGACCATGAAGCCAAGGCACGATAAGATCGAGGAAGCCAAGAAACTCTCGGGGGCCCAGAGCTGCGTAGAATGCGGCCGCTGTGTCGCCGCATGCCCCATGGCGGAGATGTACGCGAATTTCGGCATCGAGATGTCCCCCCGGGGCATCATCAAGAAGGCGCTTGTCGGCGACAACATCGTCGAGGACAAAAACATCTGGTACTGCACGGAGTGCAACAGCGGCACCGACGCATGCCCCCAGGGTGTGAGCTGCCGGGACCTGATCCGCAAGCTCCGCGAGGCGGCCATCGAGGAAAACGTCGTCGAAAACGCAAAGCGCTGCGAGGCCTGCGGCCGGTTCTTCCTCGCCGTGCCCGTCGAGGACTTCGTATTCGGCAGGCTCAAGGCGGAGCCCCCGAACGTCATCAAGGCCCTCGAGACGTGCCCGTCCTGCCGGCGGGAGATCTACCTGCTGCGGAACGCATAACAAAGGGTCCAGGGTATAGGGAAAAAAGTGTCTGAGTGTTTGAGTGTCTAAGTGTCAGAGTGAAGACATAAGAAAAACGGTCATTGCGAGCCGAGCCTCTAGCAAACCACTTCCGTAATCTCCCTCTCCCTTGAGGGGAGAGGGTCGGGGTGAGGGTGGATTTCCCGAGGCGTGGCAATCCACGATTGAGAGAGATTGCTTCGTCGCTTCGCTCCTCGCAATGACGAAACCAACGAAACAAACGAAATAGACGAACAAACGAAATGAACGAATAGGCAGGATAGACCAGACAGACCGGACAGACCAGACAGACCGGACAGACCGAATAGACGGAACAGACTGGACAGACCAAACGAATGGAAGCATCCAGACAACAGGAACCTCAATTAAGACTCGAAGACCTGCGGCCCCGCGTGCCGGAGAAAAAGAGGCTCTCCGACTGGTTCATGCCGCGGCGCAACAAGGTTATCCTCTTTGACCCGGCGAAGTGCACCGGCTGCGGGACCTGCGAGATGATCTGCTCGACGCGAAACGTCGCGAAGGTCGCGCCGGCTTCCGCGAGCGTCCGGGTCCTCACCGACGAGAAGCTCGGAAAAAATTTCGCCATTCTCTGCCAGCACTGCCGCAGGCCGCTGTGCCTCGAGGCCTGCCCCACGCGGGCCATCGAAAAGGGCGACGACGGAATCGTCCGGATCAACGATCTGTTCTGCACCGATTGCGGTCTGTGTACCATGGCCTGCCCCGAGGCGGCGCCCCTCAAGGACCCGGGAACGGGTAAGATTCACAAGTGCGACCTCTGCGAGGGCGACCCCCTGTGCGTAAAGCACTGCCCTGAGAGCGCCCTGACCGATACGCGCGGCAAGGCCCTGCGCTGGATCAAGGCTGCCCGCTGGGTGGTCCAGGCCCTGTCGTTTCTCTTCCTCGTCATCCTCGTTGTGGGGACCTTTTGTTATTTCAGGGCCGGGACAGTGGAACTGTCCTGCCCGACGGGGACGCTGCAGAACATCGCCTCGTCGGGGACGCTCATCCTCGTGGGCGCCTCGTCGGCCCTGGCACTTCTCCTCCTCACGGTCCTCTTCGGCAGGGTCTTCTGCGGCTGGGTCTGCCCCTTCGGGTTCGTGCTGGACCTGGTGGACAAGATCACCCCGAAGAAGCTCGGCTGGCCGAATTTCCTCAAGAGCCGCATGGCCAAGTACGGCATCCTGGGCGGCGCCGTCGGGAGCAGTGCCTTGCTTGGCTACCAGGCTTTCTGCACGGTCTGCCCCATAGGCACTCTTTGCCGCTCCTATGGCGTGCAGTCCGTCATGCAGAGCGCCGAACTTGCCATTGTGCCTGTTCTTGCGGCAACGGAACTGGTCGAGCGCCGGTCCTGGTGCCGCTACCTCTGCCCCGTGGGGGCCACCCTGGGGATAGCCAGTCTGCTGAGGCTCCTCAAGATCGTCATCGGGGCCCGCAAGTGCAAGAAATTCTCATGCATCCAGTGCGCCGAGGTCTGCCCCGTGGGGATCATCGACGCGGATCAGCTCCGCGAAGGAAAATCCCCGAAGATCCCCATGACGGAATGCATCATGTGCCTGCGATGCGTGGACCGCTGCCCCTACAGTGCGGCGAAGGTCCGATTCCGCTGGCAGAAAGCAACCCCCGGGGAGGCAAACCAATGAGCCTCTATCGGCCTTTCTACAACGGGAAAATCGGTGTCGTCGACCTGACGAGCCTGTCGGCTTACACGGTGGATCTCCCCTGGGACGCCTGTCAGGAACATATCGGCGGCGCGGCGATGAACGCCTGGCTGCTATCGCAGTACGAGAGCGACAGCGTCATCCTCGGGACCGGGCCGCTCACGGGGAGTTTCGCCGCGGCCTCGGCCCTTCTCGTCGGAACGTTCCGCTCCCCCCGTTACGATCACCTCTGTCATGTGCCCTTTCTGCTTCGCAGCGGCCCGGAGATGAAATTCTCCGGTGTGGATTACCTGATCATCCGGGGCGCAGCAAAGGAGCCCTGCGCCCTGTCCGTCGGCCGCGGGCAGGTTCGTGTCCTTACCGTTCCGGAGTTGCCCGGCAAGCCTGTCCCGGAGTGGCTGCAGATCCTGAGGCGAAGCGCACCCGGGTTCCGCACATCCATTGTAACGGGCCCCGCGGCAGACAATTGCTCGCCTTTTGCATCGGCCTCCATCGGCAGCCACGGGAGCTTCGATAAGGTCGGACTTGCCGTCCGGATGGCAGCGAAAAACCTCAAGGCCATCCTCTTCTACGGCATCGATGGGCTTCCCTTCCGCGAGGATCACCCTTCCCTGTCGAAAGCGACGGAAAAGATCCTTCAGGCTTCGGGGTCTCTTTCGAACAAGGGGTTTATCCCCTTTGTGAGGAAACTCGAAAACGGGGGTGAGGCGGCAAAAGTACTTCGGGGACGTCTCGGCCGGAACAGGGCCTGCTATCACTGCCCCTGCCCCTGCATGACTTACGCAGGCTTCAAAAAGCCCGGGGCAGGCACGGAAAAAGACGGCTTGCTGCTGATGGATCATGGCGGCTGGGTTGCACTGTCGAGCAAATCCGATGATGCCCTGTTTTATCTCCAGCGGTGTCTCGAACTCGGCCTGGACCCGCGGGCAGCAGGATATTCCCTTCGCGAGGACCGTCCGCTGCAGGAGGCGATGAATGCCATCGAAAAGCTCGCTCACGCAGGGGCTTCCCTCGATGAGGACGACTACCCGTCAGCCCCCGGGATCGATGCCCGGACCTACCGGCTTTTCGGCGGGGGGATCACGCCCCTGTCTTCCGGGACGGTCTGGACAGATCGGGTGGCGGCAGCCATGATCCTGGGCATCTGCCCGATTTTCATGCAGATCGCCGACCGTCTGGACCGCTCCGACCTGCTGCGCTTCCTGTCGTCCGACGCGGAAGAGATCAAGGCCCTCGGCGAGAGGATCGACGAAGAGATCGGGACGCTTCTGGAGGGGAAAATACCGGAGGAAAGCGTGTAGGGTGTAGGGTGTAGCGTGTAGAATAAAAAAAGGATCGGGAAAGCCTCCCGATCCTTTTTAATTTCTCTTTGATCTACGCCCTACACCCTACACCCTCGTCCCTAGTCCCCCAAAAAGGCGGGTGCCAGCTCCGGTGTCCTGCCCTGGAGCTTCTGGAGTTTCTCCTCGCGGGTCTTGCACTCGATGCAGAGCGTGGTGACGGGTCTTGCCATGAGTCGTTTTACGCCTATGGGCTCACCACATTCCTCGCAGGTCCCGTATTCCCCAGCGTCGATGCGCTCGATGGTTTCTCTCATCTTCACGATGAGTTTCCGCTCGCGCTCGCGCATGCGGATCTCGAGGTTGAGCTCCGATTCCAGGGACGCCCTGTCGTTGAGATCCGGCAGCTTCTCTTCCTGACCTGCCATGTCGATGACGGTTTTGCCGGCCTCGGCCATCAACTCGTTGATCTTGGACTGGAGAAGTGCCTTGATCTGTTTCAGGTCTTTTGCGGTAACGGCTTGAACCTTCGCCACCTTACTGTCCCCCTGACCTTATATCGATGGGTCACGACCCTGAATATCTCGACCATTCATGATCTGTGCCAATGGGTTTTTCCCATAGCACACTTTGTCCCCTTTTTGCTATAGTATAATCACTGTCACGACAGGAGGCAACGCCCCGTGAACCCTGCAATGATCAAGAAAATCGATGCCGTTCTCGATCGGGTCAAGGACCCCGAGAGCGGGCTGTCCGTTTTGCATCTCGGGCTGGTCAAGAGGGTTCGCTTCAGCGACGCCCAAAAGAAACTTTTTGTCTTCACGGACTTCCAGAGCCACATGCCGGACTGCAAAACCTGCGTTTTCATTGCGAAACTCGTTGGCGACAACATCATCCGCAATCTTGCCGTCGAGTTCAGCCTCGAATTCCCCGACCTCGAGGTGGAGTTCGTTTGACCAAAAAAACCCCGCTTCCGGCCAGTGAAACGGCCCGGAAGCGGGGAACTTCCTGTTCGAAATGGAGGGCCCATTCAGCAGAGCTTGCCGAATCGCTCCGCCGCATAGATCGGGTCGAGATCGGCCCTCATGCCCGCAATCTTCGCCATGTGCGCCTTCTCGTCCCGGATCATGGCTTCAAGAATCTTTCTTTGTCCCTTGTCCTTCGAGAGCTTTGCCAGTTCCGTGTAGAGAAGGATGGCGTTCTTTTCAGCCTGCATGGCGACCCGGCAGGCGTCCTCCACGGTCTTGATCTGCTCGAGACGCTCCGCCGCTTTTTCGCCCTTCGGCAGAATCCCCTCCCGGACGACGGCCTCCAGGTAGTCATCGATCTCCACGGCCCGAAAGCATTCGTCGACCCCTTTCCGCAGGGCGGAAGCCTGGATGTCGATCAACTCCTGGAGGTGTTTCGCCTCATCCTTGGCCAGTTTCACGAACAGGCCGGCAAGCTCTGTGCCCCCGAATTTCTCCGCCGCCTTCGTGTAGAAACTCACACCGTGTTTCTCCTGGCGCACGGCAAAGTCAATCACGCTGATTTCCGCTTTCGCCATATCAGGGCCTCCTTTACCCGATTCGTCTCTTTCCACGGAAACGCCCGCACCAAGAGGGAGAGGGCACTGCGTCCCGTCGCCTCGCCTTTCTAGAAGAACCTGCCGAATTTCATTGCTGCGTAGGCCGGGTCGTAATCGGCCCTCGCGGACCCTACCATGATGATGTGGGAGCGCTCTTCCTTCGTGATGTCCTCGAAGATCTTCTTCTGCTCCTTGCCAAACGATAGTTTCGCCAGCTCCGAGTAGAGAAGGATGGCGTTTTTTTCCGCCTCCATGGCGATGGCGCAGGCACTGCCGACGTCGTTCACCTTCTCGAGCCGCTTTACCATGCTGTCGCCTTTCGGGAAAAGACCCTCCCGGATGATGGTGTCCAGATAATCGCTGACGGCCTCCGAGCGGAAGCACTGGTCGGCGCCTTTCTTTTCCGCTTTTGCCTTGATGCCGATGAAGGTCTCCAGGTGCTTTGCCTCCTCTTTGGCGAGCTTCATGAAGAGATCCCTCAACTCCCTGTCGTTGAATTTTTTGGCTGCCTTCGTGTAGAAACCGATGCCGTCCTTTTCCGCCCTCATGGCGAAATCGAATATGCTCATCTCCGTCCTGGCCATGGCTCAACCTCCTTTTCTGTTGATCGTGATAGCCCAAATTGAAAAACACATTGTTTATTTTAAAATGCCAGTCCAGGAAACACAATCCATTCTTTTATTCATGAGGTCACGAAATAGTTTGCACTGCCTTTTGAGACCATAGATTTTGTCATTCCGGACCTGATCCGGAATCCAGTCTTTACATGGATTCCCGCCTTCGCGGGAATGACACCTCGGAACATATGAGGAAGAGGTAAACCATTCATTGCTCTTTTTAATATATCCATGGAAACCCGATGCCGGGAACCGGCCGGGTTCTGCAGGCGGGGTGCCTTACTTTTTCGCGGGAATGAGCGTGGGGATCCAGCGGTAGACGGGCTCGAAGCAGGTCTTCACCATCCCTTTCTTCGGGATCATGAAGACGAAGCACTTCTTCTGATCCGGGACGATGGCGATGTGGCGCAGGATGCCCGGGTCGGCGTGAGCCGCCGTGAACTTCCTCAGATGGTCCCGCATCCGGTTGCCCTCGTAGTACACGAGCCAGTTGGAATCGCCCCACCGGAGCGTCTCCCGATTGAGCCGCGCCTCGTTGGTGATCCGGGCGTGCCGGTATCGGGAGTACCTCTCCTCGATGAGGTGCCCCTCCTCCTTCGGCGACTGACGCAGGAAGAGGGTAATGAAGAGCCGGTCGTGCTTGCGGATCAGGATCGAAACGGGCAGGTAAAGCAGCGACTGCCGGGCCAGGAAGGTGATCGTCGCTTCCACCTTCTCGACGGGGGAATCGTTCCGGGTGACGAAATTGCCGTGATACCCGATGATGCCGCCGATGTTCGTGAAGACCTGGTCGATTGGCTTGATGATATCCACGAGGGCATTGAATGCCGAGAGGTAGATCCGCTTGTTTTCCCTCTCGCCCCAGTAATAGCCCCATACGAGGACCGCCGTAGCGGCGAGAAAAAGCCAGAACAGGGGCTCCGATACGAGATAATCGTGTTCGAACATTCTCAGCGTCTCCAGTCGAGGGGCGTAACCAAATCCTCGGGGATCTCGTAAAGCGTCGAATCGAGGCCGCAGGCAAGCTGCGTGGAGAGGGCCACCGGCAGCAGCGGGATATCCCCGACCATTTTCCGCAGTTCGGCGACCACCTGGCCGGCGACGGCGCGGTTCTCCTCCGTGACCTTGTTCTGGATGAGAAGCCGCAGCGGCAGGTTGATGTCCCTCAGGCCTTCGACGAGCCTCTCGGACTCGCGCAGGGAGAGCATGTCGGGGTTGAAGACGAGGACGACACCGCAGTCGGGGCCCTGCAGGATCCCCGTGAGGGACTCGTAGTTGCCCTTCAGGGCCATGAGCCGATTGAGCACCGGGTCGTCCTTCTCGTCGTAGGCCAGCTTGATCTCCTGTTTCTTCTCCTCCTCGCTCGCGGTCCCCCGGATCTTCTGGATCGTGTGGCGCTTGTCCAGGATCTGCCGGCGGATCTGGGCGAGGCGGTCGATCCAGGTGATCGTGATCTGCGGCAGTGCCAGGAAGCGCAGCGTCAGGCCCGTGGGCGGCGTGTCGAAGATGATCGTGTCGAAGTTCCCGCCGTCCTTTCGGATCGTCTCCTCGATGCTCGTGAGCAGGGCGTACTCCTCGATGCCCGGCGAGTACTTGAGAACCGAGAAATAGCGGTCCAGGTTAAGGGTCTGCAGATAGCTGTAGGTCCGGGTGAGAACGCCGATCTCCCGCTCGAGGTAGTCCCGGGAGAGCTTGTGCAGATCGACCTCCCGGAGGAGCAGCCTGTCGTGCATCTTCTTTTCTTTGCCGTTGAGGCTCACGCAGAAAATGTCGCCCAGGTTGTGGGCGGGGTCGAGCGACACGATGAGGACGCGGCTTTTCTGCGAGAGCTGCCAGGCTGCCGAGGCGGCCATCGTCGACTTGCCGACGCCGCCCTTGCCGGTGTAGAAGAGGATCTTCATCAGTCCACCCCCAGCGTCCCCATCATCTGCCCCAGCATGTCGCAGGCGTCCTCGGCCCTCTGGCCGAGGATGTGCATCTCGCGCTCCATGAAGGGCAAAAGTTCCACGGCCAGAAAGGTCGGCGGAGCCGGAAACCCGACAAAGGACCCCAGCAGCAGCAGGGCAAAGACGTTCTCCAACTCCTGCTGCTCCATGCAGGTCAGGCTGAGGACCTTCTCACGCTGGCCCTGCCCGAATCCCTGCATGAACTGCCTCAGATGCTCGACGATGGAAGGTGACATGATTGAACCGGTTGCTCCTTGCTCCGGAATTGAAAATCCCCCTCGCACCCCAAGCAGGGTGCGGGGGGGATTTCACGTTACATCATTTACCCTCTCAAGTAAAGTTCCGGCGATTTACGCCTTCTTGCTCGACTTCACGAAGTCGACGATGAAGAGGATATTGAGTACGAGCATGATCGCCATGATGATCTGCACGGTCCAGCCCGTCCCGGGCGTCTTGGCGATGGTGCCCGGCATGACGACCCACATGAACCAGACGATGGCGCAGGTCACCGTGAACCAGAGGGCCCAGGCGGGGATGATCGCCACGATGGCGAACTGGGACTTCATCTTCTTGGCCACGAAGGCGGCCCCCGTCATGAGTGCGATCGAGGCGATGAGCTGGTTTGCCGCGCTGAAGGAGGGCCAGAGGATGTTGAACTGGCCGCTCCAGGCCAGGTAGATGCCCAGGGCCGCAGGGATGACGGAAGCGACCCAGCGGTTCGTGATGACGTTGTAAAAGCCTCCCAGCTTGTCCTGCACGGGCTCCAGCATCTCCACGATGCAGTAACGGGCCAGGCGGTTCGTCGTGTCGAGGGTCGTGAGCGCGAAGGCCGAGATCCAGAGCCCCGCGATGACCTTCACGATGGCCGTGGGGATGAAGGAGAGGAAGGTCGAGGCCACCATGACTCCGAAACACTCGACGATCATGCTGGGGGGCGCAAGCTTCAGGGCCCCCGTTGTCTTCGCATAGGTCGTGGCCCAGTTGCCCGCCTCGAGGGTGAGGTTGTAGTTCGCTGCCGCGGCCTGGGCCTGCATGACCGTCACGCCGAAGCCGCCGATGGCGACGATGATGACCGTCGAGAGAAAGCCCTCCGTAAACATGGCTCCGTAGCCCACGAAGAGTGCGTCCGTCTCCTTGGACAGCTGCTTCGACGTCGTCCCCGAGGCCACCAGGGAGTGGAAGCCGGAGAGGGACCCGCAGGCGATGACGAGCGGGATCGCGGGCCAGAACGGCGTGGGCTGGCCGCCGAGCAGGACGGGCGCGAAGGCCGTCACCATGGGAAACTCCATGCCCTTGAAGGTCACGATGGCTGCGAGGAATCCGATGCCGATGCCGAAGTAGAGCAGGAACGAGTTGAGGTAGTCCCGCGGCTGCAGCAGCAGGTTCACCGGGATGGACGCCGCGATGATGATATAGACGAGCAGGATCACCATCCACGTTTCATAGCTCAGGGGAATGGGGAACTGGGGCCCCATCCAGATGGCGATGGACATCAGGACGATCCCGATGACCGTGGCCGCCGTCAGGTTCATCTTCAGCCGGTAGATCAGGACTCCCAATATGATGGCGGCGAAGGTCATGAAGATGGAGGCCGACCCGATGGAGGGCGTTCTCGCGAACATGGAGCCGATGACGTTGGCGAAGGCCGCCACGACGAGGATCAGCAGGAAGAAGACGATCCAGTAGAAGGACCGGCCCGTGCGCTTCGAGATGAGGTCCGTGGCCACGAACTGCACCGACTTGGCGTCGTATCGGACCGAGGCCATGAGCGACAGGTAGTCGTGGATGGAGCCGATGAGGACGTTTCCGAACCAGACCCAGAGAAGCCCCGGGAGCCAGCCCCAGACCATGGCCATGGCAGGCCCGACCAGCGGCCCCGCCCCTGCGATGGACGAGAAGTGGTGACCGAAGAGGACCGCCTTGTGGGCCGGGACGTAGTCCACGCCGTCGTAGAGGCGCTGCGAGGGCGGCGCGTTCTTGTCGTCGGCCTTGACGACGTCCTTTGCGATCTTCTTGCCGTACGTCCAGTACAGCCCCATGTAGATGATAAAACCGATGATGATGATGACTGTGGTGGTTGCTACCATAATCCCCCTCCTTCAAAGATAGGAATTTAATAAAAATAACCGCATAAACGATCCCGGGTGACCGGGACAGACGGGTATGGATCTCCTTATCATACCCGTAACGCCTTATTTTCTATTCCTTTGCGCGCCCGAAGTCAAACACAAATTGCATACAATTTTGCCCTTTACAGGGTTATCCGATTGGTCTACATTTGTTACGGTTTCCCCATCCCCCGACACCCTTCCGGACCCTAACGGAGGTACAGCATGACAAAAAAGAAAGCCGATTCCCCGCACCTGGACGAACGACTCAAGATCGGGGCCCGCATCCGTGACTGCCGCCAGAAAAAGCAGCTCACCCTCGAGGACATGGCCACCAAGACGGGGCTTGCCAAGACGGTCCTCGCCGGGATCGAGAGCGACGAGACCATCCCTCCGCTGGGAACGCTCCTTCGACTCTCGAAGGCCCTCGACGTGAGTATGGCCTTCTTCTTCGAGGACGCAGTCGAGATGGAGAGGCTCTCGGTGACCCGCAGCGGGGAGCGCGTGAAGGTCAAGCGGCGACCCCACCACCGCGAGGGCGAGGTGGACTACGTATACGAGTCCCTCGAGCCCAAGAACCCGAAAAAGCACATGGAACCCTTCCTGGTCGAGTTTCAGCCCATGGAGACGGGCGACATGGTGTTTATGAGCCACGAGGGTGAAGAGTTTCACTTCGTGCTCGAGGGAAAGCTCGAATTCCGCACCGACGACCGGGTCGAGGTGCTCTTTGCCGGGGATTCCCTTTATTTCGAATCGGAGATGAACCACAGTTTCCGGTCCCTCGACACGAAACCGGCAAGAGTGATTGTCGTCGTCTGGAACAGGCTTGACTGAGGGTGGGCGGGAGCATACCCCCATGGATGGAGAAGTTAAGAAGGTAAGAGGGTGAGAAGGTTGGATTCGCCGGCTGTTTTGATGATTCCCTCCGCTGCTCCAACCTTCTTACCTTCTTACCCTCAAACCTTCTGATTGTTCGGGAGGAACCCATGCTGGAAATACGCTTCCATGGCCGCGGCGGCCAGGGTACCGTTGTAGCGACCATCCTGATGTCCAAGGCGTTCTTCCGGGCGGGCTACCAGGTCCAGAGCTTCCCCTTCTTCGGTGTGGAAAGGCGCGGCGCCCCCGTGGAGGCGTACCTTCGTCTCGACAAGTCGAAGATCCTCGTGAGAACCAACGTCTACACACCCGACCATGTGGTCATCCTGGACCGGACGCTCATGGGAAGCATCGACGTCACGCGGGGAATGAAGGACGGCGGGACAATCCTCATCAACAGCCCCGCACCCCCTCCCAATCTCGAGGCCTTCTCGAAATTTCGTCTCGCCTGGGTCGATGCCAGCCGGATCGCCATGAACAACCAGATCGGAAGCCGCACCCACCCCATCGTCAACACCTCCATGATGGGGGCGGTGGCCCGTGTCCTCGGGATGCCTCCCCTGGACGACGTCCTTGCCGCCATCCGCGATGAAGTGCCGGGCGATGCCGAGCGAAACGTGGCAGCCGCCAAGGAGGCCTACGAGGCCGTCCGGTTTGTGGAGCCCGCTCAATCCGCCGCCTAGCGGAACCCCTGCAGTTCCCCGGGGGACGACAACCCGATCCATAACACTCATCAAGGTGAGCTTGATGGCACAGAAATCTCAAGTTCAGGTAAAGGCAGAGAATCCCATTCACATCATGCCCCGCTCGACCCAATCCACGGAAGCCAACAAGACGGGCTCCTGGCGCTACCTGAGGCCCCGCTACGAGGAAAAGACAGCGCCCTGCAGCGCCGCCTGCCCTGCCGGTGAAGACATCGGCCGGATCGAAATGCTCACCACCCAGGGGCTCTTCAAGGAGGCATGGGAAACGATCCTCCGGGAAAACCCCTTTCCGGGTGTCTGCGGGCGCGTGTGTTTCCACCCCTGCGAGGGCGCCTGCAACCGCGGGGAATTCGACGACCCCATCGCCATCCATTCGCTCGAGCGTTTCCTTGCAGACACGGCGGAGCGAGACGATCTCAAACCTTTGCTGGAACGGCTTCCCTCGCGGCCTGAAAAGGTGGCCATAGCGGGGGCAGGCCCCTCGGGGCTGGCGGCGGCCTGGTTTCTCACGCAGTTGGGATACACCTGCGATGTCTTCGAGGCATCCGCCGAGGCCGGAGGCATCCTGCGCTGGGGGATTCCGCTCTACCGGCTGCCCCTTGCCGCCCTGCGGAGGGAGATCGCACAGATCGAGGCGCAGGGCGTCCGGATCCACACGGGCAGGCCCGTGACGGCCGATTTGCTGAAAGACCTTGAAAAATCCTACCGTGCCGTCTATCTCGCCTGCGGCCATGCCAAAACGACGGCGCTTCGCGTACCCGGCGAGGAACTGGAAGGCGTGGGAGACGGGCTCAAGTTCCTCGAAAAAGTCCGCAACGGCGAGCAGCCGCCCGTCACGGGGGTCTGTGCCGTCATCGGCGGCGGCAACACGGCCGTCGACGTGGCGCGCAGCATCGTCCGGCTCGGCGGCGAGGCCCTGATTCTCTATCGCCGTCGCCGCCAGGACATGCCCGCCTTCGGCGACGAGGTACAGATGGCCCTCGAAGAAGGGGTGAAGCTGACGGAACTTGTCGCTCCGGCCAGGATCGAAAAAGACGGCGGGCGCTATCGGGTCACGCTGCGGCAGATGAAAGTCACCGGTGAGGAAGGCGGCCGCGGACGGGTGGAGCCCGACGGGGACAGAACGATCGAGGTCGCCGTGGACCGCCTGTTCAAGGCAACCGGAGCCGAGGCCGCCGAAGGATGGCTCAACCCGCCGACGGCGGTCAAAGAGCTCCTTTCGCTGTCCCACTGCGCTCTCGTGACGACGGACGGCCGCCCGGCTGTCGCCTACGGGGGGGATGTGACGAACGACATCAAGAGCGTCGTCCACGCCGTCGCATCGGGCAAGCAAGCTGCAATCGCCCTCGACGCGCTGTTCCGGGAAGGACCCGACGCCGTCCTGCCGAAGCTCGATGCCTGCACCGTCGGCAACGGCCCATCCCTGTCCATGGAGGTCTACATGGGCGGCGAGCGGCGCCTGCGAAACCGGCATGTGGTGTCCTACGGCGAGATCAACAAGGACTACTTCCGGTACGCCCCCCGCATGACCCAGCCCCGCCTCGTCCGCGAGGAGCGTGTGCGGACATTCACGGAAATCGACCTGCGCGTCTCGGGCAACATCGCCATGCGCGAGGCCGAGCGCTGCTTCAACTGCGGGCTCTGCAACCAGTGCGACAACTGCCATCTCTTCTGCCCCGATCTCTCCGTTATTCACGATCCGTCGACGCAGGGGCGGCACATCAACTACGATTACTGCAAGGGCTGCGGCCTCTGCGTGGTGGAGTGCCCGCGCAATGCCATGACGCTCGAGGAGGAAATCCGATGAAGCAGGTCCTCGAAGGAAGTCAGGCCGTGGCGGAGGCCGTGAGGCTCGCCAGGGTCCAGGTCGTCTCGGCCTACCCGATCACGCCGCAGACCCACATTGTCGAGATGCTCTCGGATTACTGCTCCACGGGGAAGATGGACGCCAAGTTCCTGCGGGTGGAGAGCGAGCATTCCTGCATGGCCGCCCTGATCGGGGCGCAGAGTTCGGGAGTAAGAACCTTCACCGCCACCTCCGGACAGGGGTTGGCCCTGATGCACGAGCTGCTGCACTGGGCATCCGGCGCCAGGCTTCCCATCGTGATGGCCGAGGTCAACCGGGCCCTCGCGCCGGGCTGGAACATCTGGGTCGATCAGACCGACAGCCTGGCCCAGCGCGACACGGGGTGGATCCAGTTCTACTGCGAGGACAGCCAGGAGGTCATCGACACGACCCTGCAGGCCTACAAACTCGGCGAGTCGGTGGCCCTGCCGGTCATGGTCGTCCTCGACGCCTTCTTCCTTTCCCACACCTACGAGCCCGTGGACGTTCCGACCCAGGAGGAGGCGGACCGGTTCCTGCCGCCCTACGAGGCGCGCTTCGAGCTCGACACGAAAAACCCCTGCTCCTTCGGGCCGCTGGTGCCGCCCGCCGTCTACATGGAGATGCGCCACGACATGGCCGCCGCCATGGACACGGCCCTGACCAACTTCGCCCGGATCGAAGACGAGTACGAGCGGATCTTCGGCCGCCGGTACGGGGCCGTCGAGGCCATCGCCTGCGACGACGCCGAGATCGTCTTCGTCACCTCGGGAACGATCACCAGCACCGCCCGGCTCGTGCTGCAAAACCTCAGGGGCCGCGGGGAGAAACTCGGTATCCTCAAGATCAAGCTCTTCCGGCCCTTCCCCGTCGAAGAGATCCGCAAAGCCCTCGAGGGGGCGAAGAAAATCGCCGTCATCGACCGGAATTTCTCCTTCGGGGCCAGCGGCATCTTCGCCCAGGAGGTCCGCGCGGCCCTGTGCAACGCACCGGTCCACGCGCCCGTCTTCGGCTACATCGCCGGGATCGGCGGCCGCGATGTGACGCCGGAGGTCCTCGAGGAGATCTACTGGAAAACAAAGAATAACGCAGTCCCCGAGAGGGAGAGCGTCTGGATCGGCCTGCAGGAGGTCCGCCATGGAAATTGAACTGACCGAACGCGAATTCATGTATCCCGGCCACGTCGGCTGCCCGGGCTGCGGCGCCGCCATCGCCATGCGGTTTGTCCTGAAGGCCCTGGGCGAGAAGATGATGATGGTCATGCCTGCCTGCTGCTGGTCCGTCATCGCAGGACCCTACCCGACATCGACCCTGAAGGTCCCCGTCATTCACTCCGCCTTCGAGACGGGAGGCGCCACGGCAAGCGGCGTGCGCGCCGCCCTCGACATGAAGGGCGACACGGAAACGACGGTCGTCACCTGGGCCGGTGACGGCGGCACTTTCGACATCGGCTTCCAGGCGCTCTCGGGCGCCGTAGAGCGCAACGAGAACTTCATCTACGTCTGCTACGACAACGAAGCCTACATGAACACGGGAATCCAGCGCAGCTCCTCGACGCCCTACGGGGCCTGGACGACGACCACCCCCGGCAAGGACTGGAAGAAGATGCGCAAGAAGAACATCGTCGAGGCCCTGGCGGCCCACCGGATCCCTTATGCCGCAACGGCGAGCATCTCCCACCCCGAGGATCTCATCCGGAAGGTCAGGAAGGCGCATGCCATCAAGGGCTCCCGTTTTCTCCACATCTTCGCCAGCTGCCCGACGGGCTGGAAGATCCCCTCGGAGATGGCCGTCAAGATCGCGCGCATGGCCGTCCAGACGAACATTTTCCCGCTCTACGAGGTGGAGGACGGCCTGCGCTACACGATCAACCTCAAGCCCAAGCGGTTCCCCGTCCGGGAGTATTTCAAGATCCAGGGGCGCTTCCAGCACCTCA
>CAWHEJ010000030.1:0-13741 GCA_963828305.1 uncultured delta proteobacterium
GCTGGCCGCGACGGCGCTCATCACCCTGGATTTGCGGTTCCACTACTTCAGCACCCTGGGGGAATCCCTCCGGTACGCCGCCTTCCAGGTCGTCTCCATCATGACGACGACGGGCTTTGCCACCTACAACTTCGACCAGTGGCCGGCGCCGTCGAAGTTCATCCTCATTTTGCTCATGTTCGTCGGCGGCTGCGCCGGTTCCACGGGGGGCGCCATCAAGTGCCTGAGGTTTCTGATTGTCATCAAGCAGACCTTCATCGAGCTCACCCGGCTGATCCACCCCCACGCCGTCCTCTCCGTCAAGATCTCGAAAGTGGCCGTCCCGCCGGAGGTCGTCTCCAGCATCCGGAGCTTTTTTGTCCTCTACATCGTCATCGCCATGTCAGCCATGCTGGCGCTCACCCTGCTCGGCGTGGACATGGTCACGTCCATCTCGGGCGTTGCGGCCACCCTGGGCAATGTCGGCCCCGGCCTGGGGCTCGTCAACGCCGCCTCGACCTACAGCGAGCTCCCCCAGGCGGCCAAGTGGCTCTTCTCGCTCTGCATGCTCCTGGGGCGGCTCGAGATCTACACGGTCCTCGTCCTTCTCGTGCCTGCCTTCTGGAAAAAATAGCGTTGAAAGATACCGGTCTGTGTGCTACCCCTTTTTGACGTGCCCTGACAGGACAGAACGAGGAGAACGCCATGGAGACGAGATACCGACCCCACCAGATCGAGCAGAAGTGGCAGAAGCTCTGGGATGACCGCAAGATCTTCAACGTCACCGAGGATCCCTCCAGGAAGAAGTACTATCTCCTGGAGATGTTCCCCTACCCCTCGGGCCGCATCCACATGGGGCACGTGCGCAATTACACCATCGGCGATGTCGTCGCCCGCTACAAGCACATGAGGGGATTCAACGTCCTTCACCCCATGGGATGGGACTCCTTCGGCATGCCTGCCGAGAACGCCGCCATCGACCACGGCATCCACCCCGCCAAGTGGACCAACGAAAACATCGAGAGCATGAAAGTGCAGCTCAAGCGCATGGGCTTCAGCTACGACTGGGACCGCGAGATCTCGACCTGCGAGCCCGCCTACTACAGGTGGGAGCAGCTCTTTTTCCTGTGGATGTACGACAAGGGCCTCGTATACAAGAGGGAGTCGGCCGTCAACTGGTGCCCGAAGTGCCAGACCGTGCTCGCCAACGAGCAGGTCGAGGCCGGGCAGTGCTGGCGCTGCGGCTCCGACGTGAAGGAGCAGCACCTCTCCCAGTGGTTCTTCCGGATCACCCAGTACGTGGAAGAGCTGCTGGAGTACTGCGACAGGCTCACGGGCTGGCCCGAGCGGGTCATCACCATGCAGAAAAACTGGATCGGGAAGAGCTACGGGTTGGAGATCACCTTCCCCATGGCCGACGGCAGCGAGCCCATCCGGGTCTTCACCACGAGGCAGGACACGATCTACGGGGCCACCTTCATGCTCGTGGCGGCCGAACACCCGCTGGTCATGCAACTCGCCAAGGGCAAACCCATCGAGAAGGACGTCATGGAGTACGTGGAGCGGGTGAAAAAGCAGGACAAGCTCATGCGGACCTCCGACTACTACGAAAAGGAGGGCATTTTCCTCGATGCGTACTGCCTCAACCCGGTGACGGGCCGCAAGATGCCCGTCTACGCCGCCAACTTCGTGCTGGCCGAATACGGCACGGGCTGCGTCATGGCCGTTCCCACCCATGACCAGCGCGACTTCGAGTTCGCCAAGAAATACAAGCTCCCCCTGATCGTCGTCATCCAGGACCCTAAGAAGGCCCTCAACGTGGAGACCATGGAAGAGGCCTACGTCGACGAAGGGATCCTGATCAACTCGGGCCCCTTCGACGGGATGAAGAACACGGCGGCCATGGAGGCCATCGCGGCTCACTTCGAGTCCATCGGAAAAGGCAAAAAGACCATCCAGTATCGCCTGCGCGACTGGGGGATCTCCCGCCAGCGTTACTGGGGCGCCCCGATCCCCGTCGTCTACTGCGAGAAATGCGGGACTGTGCCGGTGGCTGAAAAAGACCTGCCCGTCGTGCTGCCGAAAGACGTGGAGTTCTCCGGCGAGGGCGGCTCTCCCCTGGCGCGGATCGACTCCTTCGTGAACACCACCTGCCCCGGCTGCAAGGGCCCCGCCAAGCGCGAGACGGACACGATGGACACCTTCGTCGAATCCTCGTGGTACTTCGACCGGTTCGCCTCTCCCCACTGCGACGTGAAGCCCGGCCTCGACCGCAAGGCCATGGATTACTGGCTCCCGGTGGATCAGTACATCGGCGGGATCGAGCACGCCATCCTGCACCTGCTGTACTCCCGGTTCTACACCAAGGTGCTCCGGGACTTCGGGGTCCTGGGCATCGACGAGCCCTTCACGAATCTGCTGACCCAGGGCATGGTCTGCAAGGAAACGACGAAGTGCGACGAGCACGGCTTCCTCTTCCCCTACGAGGTCGAAGAGGAGAAGTGCAAGAAGTGCGGAAAACCCGTCGTGATCGGTAAAACCGAGAAGATGTCCAAGTCGCTCAAGAACGTCATCGACCCGGACTACCTCATCGAGAAGTACGGCTGCGACACGGCCCGCATGTTCTGTCTCTTCGCCGCACCCCCGGAGAAGGACCTGGAGTGGAGCGACCAGGGCGTGGAGGGGTCCTTCCGGTTTTTGGGCAGGGTCTGGCGGCTCGTCATGGATTACCTGGAGGACATTCAGGGGGTCGCCCTCCCGACCGGGGCGGAGGAACTCGACGAAGACCTCAAGAAGCTGCGCCGCAAAACGCACCAGACGATCCGAAAGGTCACGACGGACATCGAGGACCGGTTTCACTTCAACACGGCCGTCAGCGCCGTCATGGAGCTGGTCAATCTCGTCTACCAGGTGCCGCGGCCGCAGAAGGATAACGGGGCGGCGCTGGCCGTCATCAAGGAGGCCATTGAGGCCGTTGTCGTCCTGCTGGCACCCATTGTGCCCCACATCACGGAAGAGCTCTGGGAGATGATGGGCCGTAAAAGCTCCCTCGCCGGCGTGCCCTGGCCTTCCTATGATCCCGCATTGACCTCGGAGGAAGAACTGACAATTGTCATCCAGGTCAACGGCAAGCTCCGCAGCCGCATCACCGTGAGCGTCGACGAGTCGGAAGAGAAGATCAAGGAGATGGCCCTGGCCGACGAGAAAACGCAGAAGTTCCTCGAGGGGGTGAAGGTCGTCAAGGTCATCGCCGTTCCGAAAAAGCTGGTGAATATTGTCGTCAAATGACGACAGGTGACAGGTGACAGGTGACAGGTAACAGGTCCGGGAAAGAAAACAGAAAAACCATCACGCAAACGGCAAAATCGCTGACGGTGCTGCTGCTCGTTGCCCTGCTTTTCATGACGGCGGGGTGCGGGTATCGGCTCTCGCCCGGCGGGGAGTGGATAGACAACCGCCTTCAGACCGTCTTCGTGGACAACATGGTGAACTCGACGAGCGAACCCCTCATCGAGATTTATCTCCGGAACGGTTTCGAGGATCAATTCCGGAAAAGCAGCCGCTTCCGGATGGCCAACAGCAAGAACACCGCCGACTTGATCCTGCAAGGCACCATCGTTGCCCTCAGCGTTCCGCCCGTGGCCTATAACCAGTATGACAGGGCGACGGAAGGCAGGGCCGTCATGACGGTCAATCTGCTCTTCGAGGAAAGGGCAGCCGGAAAAAAAATATGGGCCGTGTCCAACTTCTCCGGAAATGAAACATTCCGGATCGATCAGGCGAACCCCAACGCGACATCGGTCAGCAAGACGGCGGCCCTGCAGAAGCTCTCCAATGATATGGCGGAAAAGGCATTCAGAAACTTGATGTCGGGATTCTAGGGCCGCTGCGCGGCAGGCCTTACGGCCAGGAAGTCAGGAAGATCGGAAATCAGGAAGTTAGGAACAAAAAAGCCTGAAGTATTTTGCCTTCAGGCTTTTGCTTTTTCCGCGCTTCTGATGTTCCGCTCTTCCGCTCTTCTACGCTTTTTTGAGGGCGTTGACCTTTTTGGTCAGGCGGGAAACTTTGCGGGAAGCATTGTTTCTGTGATAGACGCCTTTGGATGCCGCCTTCTTGATGACCGTGATGGCGCTCTTGAGGGCCTTCTCGGAACTGTCCCTGTCCAGTTCTTCAACGGCGGCAAGAACCTTCTTGATCTCGGTCTTCGTCTTCGACTTGACGGCCGCATTCCTGATCTTGTGCTTCTTGTTCTGCCGGTCCCTTTTTTCTGCCGATGGATGGGTAGCCAAAAGAGTTTCCTCCTTGTTTGGGCAATTCGAAAGGTGTTTTATTACATAAGTTTTCAGCTCCTGTCAAGCTGAAAAACAGGGGTCAGGGTCAAGGGTTCAGGGTACCGGGCTTAAGAAAATCGATGAATAGAGCTCCCCTTTAGCCTTTAGCCTCTCTCATAGGACCCTCACCAGCGTAAACACCCCGAGAGCGCCCAGCAAAACGAGCATGACCCTCCGGTAACCCTCTTCTTTGAACTTCCCGTAGAGCTGCGATCCCACCCAGGTACCCGCCAGCAGGGTCGGGACGGAGACGAGGAAGTTGCCGATCACCCCGTCCGTAACGAGGCCGTTTATGGCGTGGAAGACACCGATGATCAGCCCCGAGACGATGAAGAACCCCTGAAGGGTTACCTTGATCTGGTCCTTCGTCCAGGCCTGAAGGGAGGTGTAGACAATCACCGGCGGGCCCGAAGCGCTGATGGCCCCGCCCAGACCGCCGGCAAAGAAGCCAAAGAAACAGGCCCAGGGACCGCTTACCTTTCCGATCGGCAGCCTGAAGAGGAGGCCGTAGATCGCATAGGCAAGGAGAACCACCCCCAGCATGACTTGCACGTGTGACGGGTCCATCCGTTTCAGCAGATAGACCCCGACAGGAATCCCCGGGAGAGCCCCCGCAAGAAGCGGCCAGATTTTCCCCCACTCCCAGTGGGCCCGGAGCTGGAAAATGAGGAGCACCGTAAGGATCACGCCCATGAGGTTCACCAGGGGAATGGCCTCCCGGATGTCCAGGAAGAGCACCATCAAGGGAAGCGACAGCAAAACGGAGCCGAATCCGGAAAGCCCCTGGATAAAGCCGGCCAGAAACGCGACAATCGTCAGATAGAGATAGACTTCCATTTCTCTTTTCTCGACCCCCGACCCGTTACCCTTCTCCGATGTCCTGAATGTTCCCGAATCGGCTTTTTTCTGATACGATGCGGGCCATGATAAAAAAAACATGCACCCCCTGTCAAATGAGGTTGTCATGAATCCCTCCGCCCCCTGTTACGAACTCGTTGAAACCCCCTTCGGCAAAGCGGCCATTGTCTGGGACGGCAATGCGGCCTCCCCACGCATCCTCCAGGTCTTCCTTCCGGCCCGCGCAGGAGAGGTCCTGAGAGAGATCCGGATGATGTTCCCCGGCGCGGCATCGAAATCATGCGAAGCCGTTACGAAACTCGGGGAGGATCTCCTTGCCTTTACGAAGGGAAAGGCTGTCATCTTCGATGCAACGGCGCTGGAAATGAGCCCTGTGCCCCCTTTCCATAAAAAGGTGCTCCGGGCGCTCACGAAGATCCCCCGGGGAAAAGTCAGCACCTATGGTGCCATAGCCGCCAGAACCGGCGCCCCGGGCGGGGCCAGGGCCGCCGGCCAGGGATGCGCGAAAAATCCCTTCCCGCTCGTCTTCCCCTGCCATCGGGTCATCCGGGCGGACGGCTCGCTGGGAGGTTTCGGAGGGGGACTTCAGCTCAAGAGGGCCCTGCTCGAAATGGAGGGAATTCAGTTCGACAAAGGCGGAAAGGTGCTGCCGGAATTCATTCTACGGTAAGGGCCGCAGGGCATTCCTGCACCCTGGTCCCTGGTCCCTGAACCCTAGACCCTGGACCCTTGTTTTTGGGCCGGCTTCTGGATCTTTTGAACAGCCATGTTGTCCCGGTGGATCGCCTCATCGTAGTGCTTATATCCCAGCACCTGCTCGATCTTCGATGACTTCAGGCCCTGGATCTTGTGAAGCTCCTGGGCACTGTAATTGACGAGGCCCTTGGCAATGGCCTTCCCGTCAGGTGCGATGACAATGACGGGGTCGCCCACGGCAAACTCCCCTTCCACCTTCTCGATACCCGAAGGCAGGAGGCTCTTTCCGTTTTCCACGATGGCCTTCCGGGCCCCGTCGTCGACGAAGAGCTTTCCCCGGGAGCGCAGCGTGAAGGCGATCCAGTACTCGCGGCTCGAGAGGCACTCCGTCATGGGCGTAAACAGGGTCCCCACGTCCTTGCCCGAGAAGATCTCGCCCAGGATGCCCTTCTTCTTTCCCCGGGCGATGATGTAGGGAATCCCGCAGGCCGTGACTTTCCGCGCCGCCAGGACCTTGCTCCGCATCCCTCCCATCCCGGTAGGGTCCGCCTCGGCCGTGGCCATGGATTCGATGTTGTCGGTGATGTCCCGCACGACCCCGATGAGCTTGGCCTTCTTCACACCCGGCGCCTTCGGGTTTCGGTCATAGAGGCCATCCGTGTTGGTCATGCTGATGACCAGATCGGCCTCGGTGATATTAGCCACCACCGCGGCCAGGTGGTCGTTGTCGCCGAACTTGATCTCGTCGACGGCGACGGTGTCGTTTTCATTGATGATGGGGATGACGTTCCACTCCATGAGGGTGGAAAGGGTGTTTTTCACGTTGATGAAGCGCTTGCGGTCCGTCAGGTCGTCCATGGTCAGGAGGATCTGGGCCACGTACATCCCGTGCGTGCCGAATGCGTTGGAGTAGACGCGCATGACCCGGCTCTGTCCGATGGCGGCGCAGGCCTGCTTTTCGGGCATGCTCTTGAGCTTCCCGGAGATGCCCATGCGGTTCTTGCCCGAGGCGATGGCGCCGGACGTGACGATGACGATGTGGTGGCCCTTCCGGATGAGCTCCGCCATCTCGTCGACGAGCTGCTGGATGATTTCGCGGTCGAGGCCCTCAGTGCCCGTGAGGACACCGGTTCCGATCTTGACGATGACCCGCCGGGCGCCGGCGAGGATCTGCTTGCGCTCAGTGCTCATTATTTTCCTGTACATCCCGTTTCAATTTTTTCACGACAGCGGCGATCAGGGCGGGGACGCCCGCTCCCGTAACTGCTGAAATTGCAAAGACTTCTATCCCTTTTTCCCTGAAGAAGTCAATTTCTTTTTCCACCCGCTCCTGCGTGTCGGGAAGATCCATCTTCCCGATCGCCACGACCTGGGGCTTCTCTGCGAGGTTGGGACTGTAGAGTGCGAGCTCCCGGTTGATCGTTTCGAAATTGCGCCATCCGCTCACGGGAGGTTCGCCGGAGATATCCAGGAGATGGATCAGGACGGTCGTGCGCTCCACGTGCCTCAAAAACCGCGTCCCAAGCCCCACGCCCTGATGGGCTCCCTCGATGAGACCGGGAATATCGGCGATGACGAAACTCCCGAAGTCCTTGTATTTCACAACGCCGAGATGCGGCGTGAGGGTCGTGAAGGGGTAGTCGGCAATCTTGGGCTTTGCCGCCGAGACCACGGAGATGAGCGTTGACTTGCCGGCATTGGGGAACCCGATGACCCCCACGTCGGCCAGAAGCTTCAGCTCCAGCCGGACCCAACCCTTCTGGCCTTCCTCGCCCGGCTGGGCGTGCCGGGGCGCCCGGTTGGTGGAAGTGGCAAAAAAGGCATTCCCCTTGCCGCCCCGGCCCCCTTTTGCAACGACAAAACGCTGGCCGTCCTCGACGAGGTCCACGAGCACTTCCCCCGTTGCGTCGTCGGTCACGATCGTACCCACGGGGACACGGATCACGACGTCGTCGGAATTGCGACCCGTACAGTCGCTACCTTCGCCGTGCCCGCCGTGGCGCGCCACGTGGTGCTGCTGGAACTTGAGGTCCAGGAGTGTACGGTGTGTTGCTGAAGCGACGATGATCACGTCGCCGCCCTTGCCGCCGTCGCCCCCGTTGGGGCCGCCCCGCGGGACGTACTTCTCCCGCCGGAAGCTCACGCAGCCGCGTCCCCCGTTTCCCGCCTCGACATAGATTTTGGCTTCGTCGATGAATTTCATGCCGATCCCAATAAAAAAGCCCTCGATGTGACCGAGGGCTTGGACAATCCCTTATCGCCGGGTTCTAAGGCACAAATGCTCGGGGGACGATCAGGACGCGTAAACGCTGACCTTCTTGCGGTCCTTCCCGAAGCGCTCGAACTTCACGACACCGTTGATCTTGGCGAAAATCGTATAGTCCTTGCCGATGCCGACATTGTGGCCCGGGTGGATCCTCGTGCCGACCTGGCGGATGATGATCGAACCGGCGCTGACCGTCTCGCCGCCATAGGCCTTGACCCCTCTTCGCTGGGAATTGCTGTCTCTGCCGTTACGGGTGCTGCCCTGACCCTTCTTGTGTGCCATCGAACTTTCTCCTGTAAAACTTTTGAAAACCGCCCGTCTGCTTCGTTTCCCTCATCCCTCGTCGCTCACCGTACGACTCAGGTATGCCTCGCTCCTCGGGATTTCGGGGGCCTTGCATCCGGCCGCTTTTGAAAAGTTTGTCTGATCGGAATCTAATCTCCTAGAGCGATATTTCCTTGATCCTTACCTCTGTGAGAGGCTGCCGGTGCCCCGTCTTCTTGAGGAACCCCTTGCGGCGCTTCTTCTTGAAAATGATGATCTTGGGGCCTTTTCCCTGATGGACGATCTCGCCGACGACCTTGGCGCCTTCGACGACCGGCGTGCCTACGCGGGTCTGGTCTTCCTTCGATACGAGGAGGACCTCTTCGAACACGATGGTGTCGCCCTTCTGCCCGTCGAGCTTCTCGATCTTCAGGACGTCCCCCTCGGAGACCCTGTGCTGTTTTCCGCCCGTTTTAATGACTGCGTACATATCCGGTTCCTTGAAAGGAAATTGAAAACGCTGATTATATGGATAAATCGATGTTTGTCAATAACTTTTATCGGCGTGCTTTACCGCTTTTCTGCCAATCCAAAGCTCCTTGTTGTCCTGTATATCATTTTCCCACGGAATTTGCATACCTCTTTTCCGGGGGAGTCTACCCCGGCCCGGACCCGACGCCCCGGGCATCCCGACAGAGAGGTTTCAAGAAATGCCAAAGATCCCCGTGGAACAGCTCAAACCCGGCATGAAGCTGGCCCGGCCCCTGCAAAACTCCTCCGGCATGGTCCTCATGGCCGAGGGAGCCGAATTGACGGAGGCCCGCATCTCGAAAATCGAGAACATGGGCGTAGACAGCGTCTTCATCGACGGCCCGTCGAGACCCGCCCAGCCGAAAGAAGACCTCCTCGACGCCCTGGACAGGCGATTCGCGAAAATGGAAGGCAACCCCCAGATGTCGCTCATCAAGAAAGCGGTCAGAGAACACATCGAGGCAATGTATGGGTAACATGGACCCCAAGGCCCTCCGGACCCGGGTGGAGAACATCAGCAACATTCCCACGATCCCCAGCGTGTTGAAGCAGCTGTCGACGATCATCGAGAACCCGAAGATATCTCTCAATGAAATCAGCCACTTCGTATCCAAGGACCCGGCCCTCACCACCAAGATCCTCCAGATGGTGAACTCGGCCCTCTACGGGTTCCCGGGCCGGATCTCCTCGGTGAACCATGCCGTCATGCTCCTGGGTCTCAACGTCGTCAAGGGGCTGCTGCTGAGCGTCTCCGTCTTCGAGATCATGCACAAGGCCATGATCGGCCTGCGGGAGCACTCCATCGGTGTGGCGATCGCCTCGAAGGTCCTCGCCCAGAGAAAGGGCCTCAAGGAACCCGAGGAGGTCTTCGTGGCGGGGCTTCTGCACGACGTGGGCAAGGTCATTCTGACCCTCGTCTACCCGGAGGATTACGACAGGACGGTCAAAGAGGCCGAAGCGGCGGGGATTTCCATCTTCGATGCCGAGCGCAACCACTTCTCCGAGACCCATGCCGCCGTGGCGGGATGGCTGTCGGAAAAATGGCACTTCCCCAAAAAGCTCTGCGATTGCATCGCGAACCACCACCGTCCCCAGGTCTCGACTCTGGCGCCCCTCGAGACGGCGATCGTCCACATGGCCGATATCCTCGTAAAAGCAAGGGGCCTGGGGTTCTCGGGCGACCATCTCGTCCCCGAGGTGAACCCCAAGGCCTGGGAGACCCTCGGCCTGACCGAGGCGGATCTTCGGGAAATCCTGAAGGAACTGGAAGACTCCGTCGAGCAGACGGAAGAGGAGTTCAGGACCTAGAAACAGCCCATTTCCTTAATCTTCCTCTCCCTTGAGGGGAGAGGATTGAGGTGAGGGTGATTCTTTTCCCTCGCAGGTGAGAGGAAGCCTGAGCGGAATAAAGTGCATCTATGAAAACCGTCATCGTCATCTCCCGGGACCTGGTGCTCACGAGCACCGTTGAAAACCAGATCAGGCAAGGCTGCCAGGTCATCCTCTTCGACAGCATCCAGTCGGCCATGGGCCTCATCTGCAGCACGAGCCCGCCGGATCTCATCGTCCTGGAAGTGGACCCGAAAGACCCTGCGTCCGTCGGTTCGCTCGCCCAGCTCAAGGAAGACCCCATGTTCCGCAACCTCACGGTGCTGGCCGTGCTGAGCGACGAGTCGTCCTTCTCGCAGTGGGACACCCTGCTCTTCGAGGATTACATCTGGCGAAAGTACCTGGAAAAAGAGATTCTCCGGCGTGTCAACCTCTGCATCCTGCGCTCGGAGAGGATCGTGGAGATCAACCCCCTCACGCGGCTCCCGGGCAACATCTCCATCAACCGGGAGATCCAGGAACGGCTCGACCGGGGGGAGCCCTTTGCGCTTGCCTGGGCCGACCTGGACCAGTTCAAGCCTCTCAACGACAAATACGGCTTCTCCCGGGGCGACGACATCATCCGCATCACGGGGCGGCTCATCCTGAGCGCCGTGAAGGACAAGCAGCGTGAGCGAAGCTTCGTGGGCCACATCGGGGGCGACGACTTCGTCTACATCATGAACCCCGATTACATCGAGACCGCATCGCAGGAACTCGTCACGACGTTCGATCAGCTCATCCCCGGTTTCTATGACCCCGAGGACCGGGAGCGGGGGTTCATCCAGTCGGTGGATCGCCAGGGCACCGCGCGAACCTTCCCCTTTACCAGCATCTCCATCGGGATCACCGACACGGGAACGGGCAGCTTCAGCCACTTCGGCGAGATGACGGAGCGGGCCTCGGAGATGAAAAAGTACGCCAAGCAGTTTCAGGGAAGCTGCTTCCGGTGGGACCGGAGGAAGATAGTGTCTGAGTGATGAAGTGTCTAAGTGTTTAAGTGAAGAGAAAAAATGATCCGATCTTGTCCCTTATTCTTCACTCAGACACTCAGGCACTTAGACACTCAGGCACTTATTGGGTCAGAATCGTCTCCGTCTTTACGATGCATAGGCTCCGGACTAAGCCCTCATCCAACCCGAGCACACGGGTGAGGATCTCGGCGGGCCGCGCGGTCCTGCCGTCGGCAAACCGCAACGTCATCTCCAGCACCCCCGTTGTACGATCCAGGGAAATCCCTTCCACGTAAGGCCGGACATCGTTGCGGGTTGTCTTTTCCTTCCCTTCGCGCTCCACGATGAAGGACGACAGGGCCAGGAAGCCCGAGATACGCCCTTCGAGGCCTTCCGTGCAGTCGCCGGGCGGCAGTGCAACGCGGTAACGAAAACCCCGGACGATCTTTGCCAGGGATGAATCGCCCGCGGCAGAACGGCTGATCCGCCGGACCTCGAGCCCCTCGGGCAGGGCCGCGTTGATCTTTGCGGTAATCTCGGCCTCATTGAGGAATCCGTTTTCCACCTGGATGTCTGCAAACTCCTCCAGGCTCTCCATCCCAACGGCCGTGGCAAAGGCAAAGGAGACCTTCGGGTGGGGGTGAAATCCCTCCGAGTATCGCAGGATAAGGCCGCTTCGCTTGATCGCCCGCGTCAGGGCGGAGGACACCTCGAGGTGGGAGAGAAACCGGGCAGGCCCCGTTTTCGCAAAGGTGAGCCGCCAGCGCGTCGGGATGAGCGCAACGGCCGTTGACTCCGCGCGCCCGGCGGGGGATGCAGCGGTTTCCATGGCCTCGCGGACGGCGATGAGCTCGCCGTCGCAGACGCCGCAGTGGCGGCAGCCTTCGATGCGGCAGTCGGGGGTCGCCTCGCCCCGCTGCGATTTTTCGTATTCGTCCAGGAGAAATTCCCTGTCGAGCCCCGTGTCGACAAAATCCCATGGCAGGGGCTCCCCGGGAGTCCTTTCACGCAGGTGCTCCTCGAGGCGGATACCTCTCTTGCCGAGGGCCTCCTCCCAGAGCTCGAACCGGAACTGATCGCTCCAGCCGTCGAAACGGGCGCCGAGCCTCCAGGCGCTCTCCACCAGGTCCGCCAGCCGCTCATCACCCCTCGAGAAGAGACCCTCCAGGAGGCTCATCCGGGCGTCGTGCCACTTGAAGCCGATGTTGCGGTTTTTCACGCGCCGCTTGAGGTGGGCCTGTTTCGCCAGGGTCTCCTCGAGACCGATCTGGCGGACCCACTGGAAGGGCGTGTGGGGCTTGGGAACCAGGGTCGAAAGGCCGAGGGTGACCTGCCGTCCGCGCCCTTCCCTCATGACACGGTGTGCCAGGTCGGCAATTCCCTCCAGGTCCTCGTCCTGCTCGCCGGGCAGGCCGATCATGAAGTAGAGCTTGATGGCTTTCCAGCCCCCCTCGTAGACGCGCCGGGCCGTGGCGATCAGATCCTCCTCGGTGTTTCCCTTGTTGATGATGTCCCGCAGGCGCCGGGTCCCGGCCTCGGGGGCAATGGTGAAGCTCGTCTTGCGGACCTTGCGAATCTGCTCGATGAGCGCCGGGCTCAGGGTCTCCACGCGAAGCGACGGGAGCCCCAGGGCGACCCGGCGCTCGCTGTACCGGTCCATCAGCTCCTTCAGGAGCGGCTCGATTTGCGAGTAGTCGCCGGAGCTCAGAGACAGAAGCGTGATCTCGTCGTACCCCGTGGCCTTGAGGGCCTGATCGGCCATGGTGAGAAGCGTCGAGGGGTTGCGCTCCCTCACGGGACGCCATACCATCCCCGCCTGGCAGAACCGGCATCCCCGCGTGCATCCCCGGGCGATCTCGAGGGTGATGCGGTCGTGGATCGTGTTCATCAGCGGCACGACGGGCTTGAGGGGGAGCAGCCACCGGTCGAGGTCGGCGATGGTGCGCTTGCGAATCTTTGTCCCCTCCCGGAAGACCGAGGGAACGAACAGGCCGGCTATCCCCGAGAGCCGCTCGAGGACCTCTTCGCGCGCGAGCCCCTTTTGTTTTGCCTGAAGGAGCACATCGGCGATCTCCGAGATCACCTCCTCGCCCTCCCCGATGGCAATGGCATCGAAGAAAGGCGCCATGGGCAGCGGGTTGAAGACGCAGGGCCCGCCGGCAATCACGACGGGCTCCCCCTCGCGGCGGTCGGCTGCCCGCAGGGGCACGCCCCCAAGTTCGAGCATGGTCAGGACATTCGTATAGGAAAGCTCGTACTGCAGCGAAAAGCCGATGAGGTCGAATTCCGAAAGCGCCGTACCCGACTCGAGGCTGGCCAACGCGAGTCCGTTTGCCCGGAGCCTCGCCTCCATGTCGGGCCAGGGGGCATAGACGCGTTCGGCACAGATGTGTGGATGCGCGTTCAGGATCGCGTAGAGGATCTGGAGCCCCAGGTGGGACATGCCCACTTCGTAAGCGTCGGGGAAGGCCAGGGCCACGCTCAGGCGGCAGGCG
>CAWHEJ010000031.1:0-45259 GCA_963828305.1 uncultured delta proteobacterium
GCGGCGATCATGGCGGCGATGATGTATTGGGCTGTCGTGGGGATGCCCATGCCGAGGACAAAGCAGGCCAGTGCCGTGTTGATCAACGTGAAGAACAGGGTGATGTCACTGACGGTGCTCAGGCCCATCAACAGGGGATGGAGAAAGACGGCGATCTGGTGGGCTACGGCGATAACGGCCGTGGCGAATTTCAAGCCGATGCCGGTGAGCGTCGTCGCCCCGACGATGAAGCCCACGCAGGCGCAGGCCGCGCCGATGGCGATCGCGTTCTTCGTTCCGTCCTCGAGGCTCGAGAGGATCTCGGGGACGCGCATTTTGCTTTCCTTGTAGAAGACACCGGTCAGGACGATGAGCATGCAGCACCAGAAGGCGGCAAGCGACGTTTCCATCCCGAAAAAGAGAAGCCCAGTGAGGATGACCGCGATGGCCAGGGCGATTCCCGTCGGGAGCAGCTCGGAGGTCCTGTAAAAATAAAAAAGCGCGATGGCCGCAAAGCCCGCCCAGCCGACAAGGACCGCTGTGGATTCGAAGGGGTTGATGCTGAACAGGCAGGGAAGCACGCTGAGCAGCAGCGGGATCAGGAGCGGTTTTGTTCTTTCATGAATCTGGCCCGTGGCGGTGGCGTAGATGATGCCCCAGAAGGCTGCCATGAAGGGACTCTTGCCCGAAACGAGCAAATAGATGATGATGAATAGCGGAAAGATCGAAAAGCCCCCGTTCCCTTATCACGTCCCACACGCGGGGCAGGTTCTCCCTCGACAGGCCCACGAGTCCGCTTTTCTTCGCCTCCAGGTGAACCATGGTAGCAACGGCAAAAAAGTAAAACAGGGCCGGAACGATGGCGCAGGTTGCGATTTTGATGTAGGCAACCCCCAGGAACTCGGCCATGATGAAGGCTGCCGCCCCCATGATGGGGGGCATGATCTGGCCGCCTGTGGAGGCGGCAGCTTCCACGGCTCCCGCGAAGACCGGGCGATAGCCCACCTTCTTCATCAGGGGAATCGTGAAGGAGCCCGTCGTCACCGTGTTGGCCACGGACGAGCCGCTCATGGAGCCCATGAAGCCGCTGGAGATCACGGCGACCTTCGCCGGCCCCCCGGCGGACCAGCCGGCAAGCGCCATGGCGAGGTCCATGAAGAGCTGGGCGAGCCCCGTCCGGGCGATGAAGAGCCCGAAGAGGACGAAGTGGAAGACGAAGGTGGCCACGACCCCCAGGGGGATGCCGTAGATGCCCTCTGTGCCGAGGAACATGTAGTCGACGATCCGCGAGATGGAGTAGCCCCGGTGGGCGAAGATGTCGAGCCCCGGGATATCGAGGAAGTAGGGCCCGAGGTAGCAGTTGATCAGCACCAGCATGGCGATGATCGGCAGCGGTGCGCCGATGCTGCGCCTCGCCCCCTCCAGAATGAGCAGGAAGGAGAAGCTCCCGACAACGAGTTCCGCCTGATCGGGGCCGCCGGCCCGCATGCCGATGTTGTTGAACTCCAGGAAGACGAAGACGGAGAACATGCATGCCATGAGGGCGAAGAAGACGTCGAAGTAGGGTATGTTGTCCTGCCGGTAGTGACGGTTTCGTCCCGGACGAGGGTATAGATCGACCGGACCCAGTTGAGGACGAAAAGCGCGATGATGGTGCAGACGTCCCCAGGAGGAGACCCCCCAGAAATAAGTTCGGCGTTGAGGTCCTCGAACCAGGAACGGATGTTGAGGTGGGTATAACCCATCCACGTCCCATAGAAGATGAAGCCAACCATCGCCGTGTAGATAGGGAAGTCGACATAGAGGGCCAGGCGGTCGGGCAGGTTCTCGCGCTGTTTGAAGTAGAGGACCAGGGCGAAGGTGGCAACGGCCAGCGCCGCGCAGGCGCCGAAGGACAGGCCGAGAATTTCCCGAAAAATTGCCGTGTTGAGCATGGCCGCCACACCGGCATAGAGGACATCGTAGAGAAGGTGCTTGCCTCCCTTGAGGTGGATGTCCTTCTTCATCGTGTAGACGAAGAAGACGAGGGGAAGGACGAATGCCAGGTGGAAGGCGCGGTGGCGCCACTCCTGCAGGACGCCGAAGCCCGCCGTGTAGATGTGGAAGATCGAAAGGACGATCGTCATGGCGAAGACCAGTCTGGCCGTCATCCCCGTGAGCCGGCGGAAACGCATCTCGGGGTCGTACTTGGCGATCTGATCCGGATCTTCCTTGATCTCGGGGGCTGTTAGGATCTCTTTCTGCTCAGCCATCTCACCGGTCCTCGTTTCCATTCAGTCTATGATCACAGGGCACGGGGCAGAAGCTCCCAGGCGAAAACCCTCCGGGTCGAGATCCGAAGAAGCCCGTTTCCCGCCAGCGCGGGAAGGAAAACAGCTTTTTCACCCACGGAGAGGGAGCCCCCGTAGTCCACGCTCACCTGGAGCTGGATCTCGGGCAGGACCCTGTTGAGATTCGAGAGTCGAAAGCCCCTGGCTGTTCGTTCGAAAACCTCCCCCTCCGAGACGACGGCGGGAAGCCCCGTGTTCAGGGAGCTGAATTCTGTTTGATATAGAATAATCCGGTAGTCATCGTCAATGCGGAAATAATCGGTAACCTCGGATTTTTCCACCGAGTGGATGAAGGAGAGCCAAAAGGTGTCGCCGGGCGCCACCCTCTTGATGAACACGACCTTTCCCGTCCCGCCGGACTGCCTCACTTCCAGGGCGTGCAGGGGGATGAAGCCGGCCGCCAGGGCCAGAAGGGCTGCGACTGCCAGGGTCCAGAGTAACCTTTTCATATAAAAAACCGGGCACCCCGACGGAGTGCCCGGTTTCCCTCCCGTCTGGAAATTTGCCGGGACTTACTTCTTTTTGGGGGCAGCCTTCTTGGCGGGCTCCGCTTTGATCACGCCCGCTTCCTTATAGTACTTCTCCGCGCCGGGGTGGAGCGGGACGGCCATGCCGGACAGGGCCGTCTTGACCTGCACGTTCTTGCCCTGGGCATGAGCGGTGGCCATCTTCGCGGCGCCGCTCTCCCAGAGGGCCTTCGTCAGCTTGTAGACCACCTCATCGGGCACCTCGGCCCCGACGACCCACTGGGCCATCGTCGTGATGGTGGCCACGTCCTTTTCCTGGTCCTTGTAGGTCCCCTTGGGGATGACGATCCGGCTGTAGAAGGGGAATTTCTTGGTCAGTTCCTTGATCTTGGCCTCATCGATGGGGACGAGCATGATCTTCGCCGAGACGGCCAGTTCCTGGATGGCCGCCGTGGGCCAGCCCGCCGTCGTGAAGGTCACGTCGGCCTGCTTGTCCTGAAGCCGCTGGGCCGCGCCGGAGAAGGACAGCCAGTCGACACCGGCGAAATCCTTGTAGGTGAAGCCGTAGACGCCCAGGACGTTGAGCGTGTCGACCTCGGTTCCGCTGCCGCGGTCACCGGGGACGAGCCGCTTACCCTTGATGTCCTTCACGGTCTTGATGCCCGAGTCGGCGCGGGCGACGATCTGGATCGTCTCGGGGTAGAGGGAGGCAATGAACCGGAGGTTCTTGGCCGGCTTGTCCTTGAACTGCTCGAGCCCCGCATAGGCGTTGTAGGCCACGTTGCTCTGGACGAAGGCCGACTCGATCTGCTTGTCGCGGATCAGGTTGCAGTTGGCCACCGATGCCTGCCCCGCCTGGGCGGTCACGACCACTTCGGGCACTTTTTCCGTCAGCGCCTGGGCCAGGATGCCGCCGAGGGGATAATAGGTGCCTCCCGTGCCGCCTGTGGAAATGACGAAGAACTTTTTCTGCTGCTGCGCGATCGACGTCCCCGCAAGGACGAGGGTCAGCGCTAGGACGATGGATACGACGAGGAATGCTCTCTTCTTCATCCGAAAACCCTCCTTACCTGTTGTTGGCTGGGATATCCGATAGGATGCCGGCTGCGTCCCGTATCCCGGGCTTTCCCGCGCGGCCGTTTCATGGAAAAGCCGCCTGTTACGGTCCGCTGGAATTGATTAGAATAATTCCCCCTTGTTGTCAAGCTTTTCCCTCGGCAATCCACAGGGTTCCATTCGTAAATTTCGTTGCAAAACAGTACCTTTCGAGGCATCGGCATTTGCATCGCCATAAAATATCCTTGATTTTTCACCATCAAGATAATAAAAGATACCGTTAATTCAAAGGCCTGCCCGGGGATTTCGCCGGCCGGGTCGAACAAGGAGATCCGCGGGTGATCAAGTTCATCGAGGTCCACAAGTGGTTCAAGGACCTCCACGTCCTCAACGGCGTCAACTTCCACGTGAAGCAGGGGGAGGTCGTCGTCGTTTGCGGTCCTTCCGGCTCGGGGAAGTCGACGCTCATCCGCTGCATCAACAGTCTCGAGCCCATCCAGAAAGGACAACTCATCGTCGACGGGATGGATCTCGGCGACAGGAAGACGGACATCACGAAACTGCGCGCCGAGATCGGCTTCGTCTTTCAGCAGTTCAACCTTTATCCCCACCTGACGGCCTTCAAGAACATCACGCTCGCCCCCATCAAGGTCCGCGGGATGAACAAGAAAGAGGCCGAGGACCTGGCCATGTCGCTCCTCGAGCGGGTGGGGCTGGCCGACAGGAAGGACTCCTACCCGGCACAGCTCTCGGGAGGGCAACAGCAGCGCGTGGCCATCGCGCGGGCGCTGGCCATGAAACCGAAGATCATGCTCTTCGATGAGCCTACATCGGCCCTCGACCCCGAGATGATCGGCGAGGTGCTCCAGGTCATGCTGGGCCTTGCCAATACGGGCATGACGCTGGTCGTCGTCACCCACGAGATGGGTTTTGCCAGGGAAGTGTCCAACCGGGTCGTCTTCATGGATTTCGGCCAGATCCTCGAGGAGGCCCACCCGGAGGAATTTTTCAAGAACCCGAAACACGAACGGGCGAAGCAGTTCCTGAAGGAAATTTTGTCACCCATGCACTAAACCGAAGAAGGAGGACTCACATGAAGAAGATTCTGGCTGTTTTATTGACCGTTGCCTTCGTGGCCGGACTGGCGGGAATCGCCCTGGCCGAAGACACCTACGACACGGTGAAGAAGAAGGGTGTGCTCGTGGTCGGCGTGAAGGACGCCTCGCCCGGGTTCGGCTACATCGACCCGAAGACGCGCGAGATCGTCGGCTACGACGCGGATTTCGCGGCCTACCTGGCCAAGAAGATGGGCGTGAAGCTCGAGCTCAAGGGCGTCACCTCGGCGGCCCGCATCCCCCAGCTCCAGGCGGGCAACGTGGACCTGATCGCGGCCACGCTGACGTACACGCCCGAGAGGGCCAAGCAGGTCGATTTCTCTCACACCTACTTCCTCACGGGCCAGAAGTTCCTCGTGAAGAAGGGCACCGTGAAGAGCCTCGCCGATCTCGACGGCAAGAAGCTCGGGACGGCCAAGGGCACCACCTCGGAGCAGAATGCCTCCAAGGCCCTCCCCAAGGCGACGATCCTCTCCTTCGACGACTATCCCCAGGCCTTCCTGGCGCTGCAGCAGGGAAAGGTCGTGGCCGTGACGACGGACGAGTCGATCCTCGCCGGCATCCTCGGAAAGGCCCCCAACAAGGACCAGTACGAGATCGTCGACATCCGGATCTCCGATGAGCCCTACGGGCTTGCGATCCGCAAGGACAATCCCAAGTTCCTGAAGTTCATCAATGACACGCTCCTCGAGATGGAGAAGAACGGCGAGGCCAAGAAGATCTGGGAAAAGTGGTTCAACCCGAAATCCGACCAGCCCATGGAGCGCGGCAAGTTCAAGATCACGGCGGACCGGAAGTAGCGTTCGCTCATTGAGGCATACAGGCTTTGCTCAGCACTGCAGCCGTTCGTACCCTCCGGTCAGGCGGGTACGAACGGCTCCTTTTTCGTGCCCCCGATGCTGAAATGCGGGGTTGATCCAATGTTCCGGCGGTAGCGAAGGCATGTTCCAGTACCAGTTCGACTGGTCCGTCGTCCTCACCGGGCAGTACGCCCAGTGGATCGTCGACGGCATCAAGGTCACCATCCAGCTCTCCATAGCGTCGATTGCCCTGTCGTTTCTGATGGGGCTGCTCATCGCCGTCATGCGGATGAGCCAGGCGGCGATCATCCGGGGGTTTGCCCACGGTTACCTCGAATTCATCCGGAACACCCCCCTGCTCGTCCAGTTCTTCTTCTGGTACTTCGGTTCCTACCAGATCCTGCCCACGGCCGTGAACGACTGGCTCAACGCGCGGGATTTCGAGTTCGCCGCCGCCGTCATCGCGCTGACGATCTACACCTCTGCCTTCATCGCTGAGGACATCCGCTCGGGCATCCGCTCCATCCCGAAGGAGCAGATGGAGGCGGCCCGCAGCTCCGGGTTTTCCTATATCCGCTCCATGCAGCACATCATCCTGCCCCAGGCCGTGCGGCTCACCATCCCGCCGCTCATCAGCCAGTTTCTGAATCTGACCAAGAACTCGTCGCTCGCCATGACGATCGGCGTGGCGGAGCTCACGTACCAGGCCAGGCAGGTGGAAAGCTACACGTTCAGGGGGTTCGAGGCCTTCACGGCGGCAACGCTGGTTTATCTGGTCATGTCGCTCGTCATCACGGGCCTCGTGATGCTGTACGACAGGAAAGTTCTATCTCCGACGGGAATGAAATAAATTATGGACGGCTGGTTCGGATTCCAGGTCATCTGGGACAACATGGCTCACTTCCTGGTGGGACGCTACCCGAGCGGCCCCATCGGGGGGCTTGCGCTTACGATCTGGCTTGCCGTGGTCTCCTGCGCCCTCTCGATTGTCATCGGTATTTTCACAGGGCTGTTGTGCGTCTCCCAGAACCGCTTTATCAAGTATCCCGTGTTGACTGTCGTGAACGCGATACGCGGGATCCCGCTGCTCATGGTCATCTTCTGGATGTACTTCCTGCTGCCGGCATTCATGGGGATGGTCGTTGCGGAAAGCTGGACCGTCATCGCGGCGCTCACCATCTTCACCTCCGCCTACATGTCCCAGATCGTTCAGGCAGGCATCGAGGGCATTCCCCGGGGCCAGACCGAGGCGGGGCTCTCGACGGGACTGTCCCGGAACCGGGTGATGGTCTTCATCGTCCTGCCCCAGGCCGTACGGAACATGATCCCCTCCTTCGTGAACCAGCTCGTGTCCCTCATCAAGGACACCTCGCTCGCGTTTATCGTCGGCGTGGCGGAGCTGACCCACGTGGCCACCCAGGTGAACAACCGCACGATGGTCTACCCGGCCCAGATCTTCCTCTTCATCGCCATCATCTACTTCATCCTGTGCTTCATGCTCACGAGCTACTCGCGGCATCTCGAGCAGAAGCTCGCCTACAGAAAAGCCATCTGACGCCGTCTCGAAGATCCCCGGAGCCCTTTCCCGTAGAATCTCTTCCCGTAAACGCCCCGCCAGGCCACAGGCTACAGGCGACAGGCAGAAACGTGCAACGGGATCTTTCTGTAACCTGCAGCCTGTTGCCTGCTTTTTCCCGTTGACGTTTCCGCCCCGCGCCCGTAATATCCCCGCGGCAAATATGCGTACGAAAGGGGAAGGAAAGATGTCCGGGAAAAAGTCTTACGAGATCCCGGCCGAGGCGCGGGCACAGGTCATGGCGGGGCTGGCGCTGGCCTGGGACGGCCAGTGGTTTTTGAAGGTGAACGACAAGTTCGGTTGGGATACGGCAGCCGAGATCAACATCCGGACGCGCCACGCCTTCGCACGGATCGAGATGCGGAGCACCCTGCTGGCCATGGGGAAGAAGAAGGCCGAAGACCTGGGGGACGCCCTGGAGGTCTGGCAGTCCTATTTCCGGATGTTCGGGGCCGACCGCGGTGTATTCGCCGGGGATTACGCCATCGAGGGCGACACGCTCGCGGTGACGGTGCACAAGTGCGCCGCCTGGGAAGGGGCAAAGCGGGCCAGGCTGGAAAAGGACATCCAGGCCTGTCTTACCTGCGAGAGACTCTGGGAGATCTGGTTTTCAGCCTTGCTGCCCGACCATGACATCAACCAGGAGACGATTGCCCGGATGGGCTTCGGCGATCCTGCCTGCCGCTTTCGCGTGACGGCGAAAGCAAAGTGACAAGCGTCTCGGGCAAAGAATTCTTCTTCCTTCCCTATACCCTGGTCCCTGGTCCCTGAACCCTTTACCCTGGACCCTGTCCATTCAGGCCATTTTCAGATGTATCAGCAGGACAACGACCAGGATGATCCGGTAGACACCGAAGGGGATGAAGGTGTGCGTCTGGATGAAACGAAGCAGAAACTTGATGCTCAGCAGGGCGACGATGAAGGCGGTGACAAAACCCGCTATCAGAGAATCGACCTGCGAAAGGGTCATTTCCGGCGCCGATTTCATCAGATCGTAAACCGTTGCGGCCAGCATGGTCGGTACGGCAAGCAGGAAGGAGAACTCCACAATGGTTTTCCTCTTCAGCCCCAGGATCAGCCCGCCGATGATGGTGGAGGCCGAGCGGGAAACCCCCGGAACCATGGCAACAGACTGGAAAAGGCCGATAATGAGGGCGGTCTTGTATGACATCTGGCGGATCTCGCCGGCTGCATCGTCTTTCTCCCGGTGCCAGTACTCGAAGGCGATCAGGAACAGGCCTCCGAGAAACAATGACCAGAGCACGACCGCCGTCGAGCCCAGCAGATAGCTCTTGACCACCCGGTAAAGCGTCAATCCCAGGATGCCCGTCGGGATGAAAGCCACGATCACCCGCTTGATGACCTCGAAGTCCACCAGCAGGAGCCTCCAGTACAGAAAGACGACCGACGAGATGGCCCCCACCTGGATGGCGATCTCGAAGCTCTTGAGGAATTCCGTGTGCTCGAGGCCCATGAGATCGGAGGCCAGGATCATGTGCCCCGTCGAGGAAATGGGCAGAAACTCCGTGACGCCCTCGATGATGCCCAGAATAATTGCAGTCAGTAAATCCATAGGCCCTGTTTCTTTCGGTTCAAACGTTCAGCGTTTCCAAAACCGCCTAGTCCCCCGAAGTCCCGCGCTTCGCCTGCCGCCTCGCCCGGATCAGCTCAACGACACTGGGCACGACGGACAGGACGATGATGGCGAGGATCACCATGGTGAAATTGTTCTTCACGAAGGGAAGGTTCCCGACATAGTAACCACCGAGGATGAAAACGCACATCCAGGTGATCGCCCCGGAGATGTTGAAGGCAAGGAACTTCGGGTACGTCATCTTCGCGATGCCGGCCACGAAGGGTGCGAAGGTCCGGATGATGGGCAGGAACTTTCCGATAAAGATCGTTTTGCCGCCGTATTTCTCGTAGAAGTGGTGGGTCCGGTCCAGGTATTCCTGCTTCACCCATTTGCGCTCCACGATCTTCTGCCCCACAAACCGGCCGATCCAGTAGTTGACGTTGTCGCCAATGATCGCGGCGGAGATAAGCAGAATCAGGGTCGTCTGGAGGTCGAGGGAACCGCGGGCGGCGACGGTACCCGTCACGAAGAGAAGCGAGTCCCCGGGCAGGAAGGGCGTCACGACGAGGCCCGTCTCGCAAAAGATGATCGCAAACAGGATGAGATACACCCAAGTCCCGTACGTCTGGATCAGAACGTCCAGGTGCCGGTCGATGTGCAGAACGAAGTCGATGTAGTTGAGGATGAAATCCATGCTGGTCTGTCTGGTCCCTCTGGTCTTTCTGGTCTTTCGGGTCTTTCGGGTCAGAGATCTGGAAAACAGACAAAATCATATGCAAACAGTCTGCCGGACCGGGGATTTTGAAACCGACCAGACGGACAAGACAGACCAGATAGACCAGATAGACTCTTATTTTATTTTGTCGATATCCGTTTCCTTGCCCACGACGATGAGGACCTCGCTGTCCTTGACGACGAAATCGGCCGACGGGACCATGTTGATCTTCTCCGTCAGCATGTCGCGAACGGCGATGACGTCGATGTGGTACTTGCCGCGAAGCTGGATCTCCGCGAGGGACTTTCCAATGAAGCCGGAAGGAGGCGCGATCTCGCCGATCATGTAACCGTCGGCAAGCGGGATGTAGTCGAGGACGTTGGGCGACACGATGCTCTTGGCGATCTTGTCGGCCATGATCTTTTCAGGGATGATGACCTCGGTCGCGCCGACCTTTTCCAGGATCAGCTTGTGCTCCTCGTTGGGAGCCTTCACGATGATGTTCTTGATCTTCATCTGCTTGAGATGCAGCGTGATCAGGGTGCTCGCGGCAAGGTCCTCCCCGAAAGAAACGACGACGATGTCATCCTCGCGAAGGCCGATCGAGTTCATGAGATCCTGGTCCGTTCCGTCGGCGACGATGGCCTTGGTCGCGCAGTCTCTCACCTTCTGGACGGCCTCTTTCGTCTTGTCGATGGCGATCACCTCGACGTCGCTCGCGCAGAGCTCCTTCACGAGGTTGATCCCGAAGATGCCCAGCCCGACCACGACAACCCGCTTTTTCATGGGAGAGCCTCCTTACCCGACCATGACGGTCTCTTCTGCGTAAACCACTCTTTTCTTTCCCTCGCGGTACGAAAGCGAGAACGCCAGTGTCAGCGGCCCCACCCTGCCCGCAAACATCATGAAAACGATCAGCAGCTTCTGGACGTCGGTGAGCTTCGCCGTGACCCCCATGGAGAGACCCACGGTGCCGAAGGCCGAGACGGTCTCGAAAATGTATTCCACGAACAGCTGCCGCTCCTGGTGCCCCGATTCGACGTGCCCCGCCACCATGACCACAGCGACGATGAAAAAAACGGAGAGCATCGAGGCAAAGGTGATGGACAGGGTCCGGCCGATCAGCTCCTTCGGCACGGTCCGGTTGGAAACGGTCACCTCTTCGCTGCCGCGCCAGCGGTTCCACATCATGAGCAGAAGAAGGGCAAAGCTCGTTGTCTTGATCCCGCCCGCCGTCGAGCCGGGCGAGCCCCCGATGAACATGAGGACGATCAGGAGAAGAATCGTGGCATTGGTCAGCTGGCCGATGTCGACGGTATTAAACCCCGCCGTCCGGGGCGTTATGGATTGGAAGAGCGAGACGAGGACCTGCGTAAGGGGAGAGAGCCCCCGGAGAAGGTATTGCTGCTCAAAGAGCCAGAAGAGAGCCGCCCCGGAGACAATGAGACAGGCAGTGGTGATCAGGACGATCCGGCTGTGCAGCGACAGCCTGGCACTTCTGTCTCTCAGGCGCGAAAAGACCTCATGGTGAACGACGAAGCCGATCCCGCCCAGGATGATGAGGGTCAGGACCGTGAAGTTCAGGAGCAGGTCACCCTGGTAGCGGGTGAAGCTGTCGGGAAAGAGGGAAAACCCGCAGTTGTTGAAGGCCGAGATGGCATGGAAGACGGCGTAATATAGGGCCTTTGACGTCGGAAATTCCTGTGAGAAGCGGATGAAGAGGAGCAGCACGCCCACGGACTCGATGATGAGCGTCGAGAGGATCACCGACTTGAGGATGAAGAAAAAATCCCGCCGGGGCGTGTTCAGGAACGTGCGCTGGACGATCTCGTGTCCCTTGAAGGAAATCCCGCGGCCCATCATCCCGAAGAGGAAGGCCGAGAACGTGATGATGCCAAGCCCCCCGAACTGGAAAAGGCAGATGAGGATCACCTGCCCCGCCGTGCTGAGGTCGGTGCCGACATCCACCGTGGCAAGCCCCGTCACGCAAACGGCCGATGCCGACATGAAGAGGGCATCAACGAAGCGCAACCCCTTTGTCGAGGCAACGGGGAGCCAGAGCAGAATCGCGCCGGTCAGGACAAGGCCGGCGAAGCTGAGGATGAAGATCCTCGCAGGGGTGAGGTGTCTCGAGAGGGACCGAGCCGGGCTGTTGGAAAACTTATTCTGCATAAGGGAGCATAAAAAAACACGCCTTCATCGCGAATCAAGGAAGAAGGCGCTGTCATTTCGGCTGTTTATACGCCAGCCCGGTCGCTCCGTCAACTGAATATTTTCATCCGTCCTCAGCGCAGGGCCGCCTTGAGGGAGGCGGCGTAGGCCTCCAGGGCGCCGACCAGGCCGGGGCTTCCAGCCTTTTCGCCGATGAGTTTCACGAAGGCGCTCCCCACGACGACGCCGTCGGCTGCGCTGCCGATCTGGCGGGCCTGCTCGGGGGAGGAAACGCCAAAGCCGACGACGACGGGAAGCTTCGTCTGAGCACGAATCGTCCCGACGTTTTTACGGGTTTCATCCAACTCGGGGCCCTGCGTGCCCGTCACCCCCGTCACCGAGATGTAGTAGATGAATCCCGAGGCCGATTTCACGACCTTCCCGACCCGGTCGCCACCCGTCGTGGGCGCCACGAGTGAGATGAAATCGATGCCCGCCGGGTCCGTCTCCCCGCGCAGCTCCGCCGCCTCCTCGGCGGGGAGGTCCACCACGAGGACACCGTCCACACCGGCATTGGCTGCCCGCCTTGCAAAGGGACCGCTCCCCATGGAAAAGATCGGGTTGTAGTAGCTGAAGAGCACCAGGGGGATCTCCACGGCGCTTCGCAGCCCGGCGATGAGATCGAGCACACGCGGGAGTGTCGTACCGCTTTTCAGCGCCGCCTGGGAGGCCGCCTGGATGACGGGCCCGTCCGCCGTGGGATCCGAGAAAGGAACCCCCACTTCCAGGATGTCCACGCCGGCCTTCGCCAGGGCGGGGATCAGCGCCCGCGTGGTCTCGAGGTCGGGGTAGCCCGCCGTGATGTAGGCCACAAGGGCCTTTTCACTTTTTTTCTTAAGCTCGGCAAATTTTTTTTCGATGCGCTTCATGAACCTTATCTCCCTGAAAGGACAAATCCCCCTTTTTCACCCTCACCCTAACCCTCTCCCCTCAAGGGAGAGGGAAACTAAGGCTATGTTTTTCATAGGGGGATTTTAGATTTTTGTTTCCTCGATGATCCCCGCGTCCTTGTCCCCCCGCCCCGAGAGGTTGATGACGACGATCCGGTCCTTCCCCATCGTCGGCGCCAGCTTCATGGCGTAGGCGACGGCGTGGGCGCTTTCCATGGCGGGGATGATCCCCTCGGTGGTGCAGAGCGTGCGGAAGGCCTCCAGGGCCTCGCGGTCCTCGATGGAGACATAGTCTGCCCTTCCCGTCTTCTTGAAATAGCTGTGCTCGGGCCCCACGCCGGGGTAGTCGAGCCCTGCCGCCACCGAGTGGGCCTCGCGGATCTGGCCCGCGTCGTCCTGCAGGAGATAGCTCTTGCTGCCGTGAAGCACGCCGATGCTGCCGGCCGAAATGGAGGCCGAGTGCCTTCCGGTGGCAATCCCGAGGCCCGCCGCCTCGACGCCGATCAGCTTCACGTTTTCGTCGTTGCGGAAGGGGTAGAAGATCCCCATGGCATTGCTCCCGCCCCCCACGCAGGCGATGATGCAGTCGGGCAGGCGCCCCTCCTGTTTGAGGATCTGCCGCCTCGTTTCGCGGCCGATGACGCTCTGGAAGTCCCTGACCATCATCGGGTAGGGGTGGGGGCCCGCGACGGAGCCGATGATGTAGAAGGTGTCGCGGACATGGGTCACCCAGTGCCGCATGGCCTCGTTCATGGCGTCTTTCAGGGTGGCCGACCCGGCGGTGACGGGGACCACCTCGGCGCCGAGGATCTTCATCCGCAACACGTTGGGGGCCTGGCGGCGGATGTCCTCCTCTCCCATGAAAACGCGGCACTCCATCCCGAAAAGCGCCGCCACGGTGGCCGTGGCCACCCCGTGCTGGCCGGCGCCCGTCTCGGCGATGACGCGCCGCTTGCCCATGCGCCGGGCGAGCAGGGCCTGGCCGAGGGTGTTGTTGATCTTGTGGGAGCCCGTGTGGTTGAGGTCTTCACGCTTCAGGTAGATTTTCGCCCCGCCGATTTTTTCCGTGAGGTTTCGCGCCAGGTACAGCGGCGTTTCCCTTCCAGAGTATTGCCGGAGGTAGTCGTGAAACTCGTCACGGAAGGCCTTGTCCTTCCGGCTTGCCCGGTAGGCGGCCTCGAGTTCCGTAAGTGCCGGCATGATCGTCTCGGCCACGTACCGGCCGCCAAAAACCCCGAAATGCCCTTTCCTGTCGGGCAGCGATGGCATCTTCACGTCTTCATCTCCTTTCAACTTTTCCATAGGACACCGCATAGGCTCCCTCTCCCTTGAGAGACTGTGTCGTAATGTCATTGCGAAGGAGCGAAGCGACTGAAGCAATCTCGGATGTTTCGGAAAAGACTGAGATTGCCACGCTCCCTTCGGTCGCTCGCAATGACAAAAACCAATTATGACACAGCCTCTGAGGGGAGAGGGTCGGGGTGAGGGTGAATGATCCCCTACCTTGATTTCTTGAAAATCCGCTTGTCCATATCGACCTGCCCGGACCGGCCAAAATGCTGAACGGAAGAAATGACCGACCGTATTTTCTCATGATCTTTCCTCCCGGGCTGCACCTCGACGCCGCTCGAAATGTCCACGGCCAGGGGGTGTACAGCTTCCAGGGCCGCAAGGATGTTCTCCGCGCCGAGCCCGCCGGCGAGGATGAGGGGATGACGGGCGGCCGTTTTGCCCGCAAGGGTCCAGTCGCAGGTCTTCCCCGTGCCGCCGAAGCGGATCGGGTCATGGGCATCGACAAGAAAGGCCCTCACATGGTAATCGGCCATCGCGGCAAACTCTTCTTCGCTCCTGAAGGACAGGGCCTTGATCAGCCTTTCGCGGGGGAAACGACGGCAATACTCCGGCGTCTCCGCGCCGTGGAGCTGAATGAAGTCGAGTCCGCAGAGCTCCGCGACCTGCAAAACCTCAGCGGCGGCCAGATTCACGAAGACCCCCACCGTGCACAGGGCCGGAGGAAGCGACCCGATGATTTCCCTTGCCCGGCCGGGCGTCACATAGCGTGGGCTCGGGGGGTGGAACACGAACCCCAGCGCATCGGCCCCGGCCGCGGCTGCCGCAAGCGCATCCTCGACATTCGTGATCCCGCAGATCTTGATTTCCGTCATCTTTCGTCTCACCAAAAGGGCATCGGGTAACGGGTCTAGGGTCTCGGGAAGGAAGCAGATTTCATTTAGAAAAAAATTCCTTAGTCCCTTCGCACCCTACACCCTACACCCTACACCCTTCACCCTACTACCCTATTCCTTCCCCAGCAGCTCCCTGAGCTTCTTCCCGATATCCTGTTCCCGCATCAGGCTCTCGCCGATCAGAAAGGCGTGGATGCCCCCGCCCATCAGCCTCTCGATATGACCGCGGCTGTTGATCCCGCTTTCGCTCACCACCGTGACGGCTTTCGGGATTCGACGGGCAAGCCGGATGCTCACAGCGAGATCCGTCCGGAAAGTTTCAAGATCGCGGTTGTTGATCCCCACAATTCTCGCCCCGGAGGCGACGGCCTTTTCTACATCCTCTTCGTCATGAACCTCCACGAGGGCCGCAAGGCCCAACTCCGAAGCAAGCCCGATGAAATCCCGCAGTTCACCGGCCTCGAGGATCCTCGCGATGAGAAGCAGTGCGTCTGCGCCCAGGGCCCGGGTCTCGTTGATCTGGTAGGGGTCAATGATAAAGTCCTTTCTCAGCAGCGGGAGATTAACCGTTCTTTCAATCTGAGGGATGTAGGCGGCTCTGCCTTCGAAAAACTTCCGTTCCGTGAGGATGGAGACGGCCGAGGCGCCGTTGTCTTCATAGATACCGGCGATGCCGACGGGGTCGAAGTCCTCGCGGATCCTGCCCTTCGACGGCGAGCTGCGTTTGACCTCGGCGATTACGGCACAATCCCGGTTTCGGATCGCCCCTTCGAAATCGCGGGTCGGCAGCCTGTCGGCAAGCATATGACGCAGCTCCCCGAGGGGCAGGATCTCCTTCTGCCGCGCCAATTCTTCCCGTTTGTTCTCGACGATTTTCTGAAGAATCATTTTGGTCTATCTGGTCTATTTGGTCTATCTGGTCCGTTACCTCTCACCTGTCGCCTGTACCCTATACCCGATACCCTGTTTTTTCAGCTCCGGCTCATCTCGATCAGGGCCTGGAGCTTTTTGATTGCGGCGCCGTTGTCGATGCATTCCTCGGCCACTTTGATCCCCTCGGGGATCGTCCGGGCCTTCCCGCCGGCGACGATGGCCAGGGCCGCATTCAGGACGACGATCTTGCGCCGCGCCCCGTCAGCGCCGGTGAGGACGGCCTTTGTGATCTCGGCGTTTGCCGAGGCATCGCCGCCCGTGAGAGTTTCGCCGCCGTAGGTCCTGCCGAAATAATCCACGGGGTCGATGTTGTAGGTCGTGACAAGACCGTCTTTCAGCTCCGAGACCCTCGTCTGCCCCGTCACCGTGGCCTCGTCGAGGCCGTCGGCCCCGTGGACGATGAAGGCCCGCTTCGTGCCCAGGTTCTTGAGCACCCCGGCAAACACCTCCGTGAGCTTGGGATCGTAGACGCCGATGAGCTGGGCCGTGGCCGAGGCGGGGTTGGTGAGCGGCCCCAGCATGTTGAAGATCGTGCGCAACCCGATCTCGCGCCGGGGCCCGATGGCGTGCTTCATGGCCCCGTGGAGCTTCGGCGCAAAGAGAAATCCGATGCCCACCTGCTGGACGCACTCTTCGACGATCTCGGGCGGAGCATCGATGTTGACGCCGATCGCCTCGAGCACATCGGCGCTACCGCAGCTGCTGGAGACGGCGCGGTTGCCGTGCTTGGCCACCGTAAGCCCTGCAGCCGCCACGACGAAAGCCGCCGTCGTCGAGATGTTGAACGTGTTGCGGCCGTCGCCGCCGGTTCCGCAGGTGTCGACGATGACGGGCGAACGGGCGTCGATGCGCGTGGCCTTGAGGCGCATGACCCGCGCTGCGCCGGTGACCTCGGCGACGGTCTCGCCCTTCATGCGCAGGGCCGTGATGAATGCCCCGATCTGGGCCGGTGTGGCCTTCCCCTCCATGATCTCCGTCATGGTCTCCGTCATTTCCGCTTCCTGGAGGTCGATTCCCTGGACGACCTTCGCCAGTGCTTCTCGGATCATGATGCTATTCTCCTTTCCCTTTCTCTTGCCCGTTCCCGGTGGCCATCTCCAGGAAGTTTCTCAAGATTCGTTTCCCGTTTGGCGTGAGGACCGACTCGGGGTGAAACTGGACCCCTTCGAGGGGGTAGTGGCGGTGGCGAAGACCCATGACCTCGCCTTCCTCCGTCTCGGCGCTCACCTCCAGGAAGGCCGGGAGCGTGTCCCGCTGCACAAGAAGCGAATGATAACGCCCCGCCGTGAGCGGGTTGGGCAGGCCCTTGAAAATCGTCCGTCCGTCGTTGAAGACGGGCGAGGTCTTGCCGTGCATGAGCCTGTCCGCACGGACGACCTCGGCGCCGAAGGCGTAGCCGATGGCCTGGTGCCCCAGGCAGATGCCCATGATGGGGATCCTCTCGTGAAACCGCCGGATCACCTCGACGGTGACCCCCGCCTCCTTGGGTGTGCAGGGGCCCGGCGAGAGAAAGATCGCCTCGGGCGCCATGGCCTCGATTTCCTCGATGGTGATCTCGTCGTTGCGGTGGACGGCCACCTCGCAGCCCAGCTGGCCCAGGTACTGGACCAGGTTGTAGGTAAAGGAATCGTAGTTGTCGATCATGAGGTACATATCGTTTCTCCTTTTCTTCCTGGCGGGGCCTCCCCAGGGCTGTTCAAAAAGGCCCAGATGCAAGGCCTCCGATATCCCGAGGAGTGAGACGTACTTTTTGGCGTACGTCGCAGCGACGAGGGATGAGGGAACGCCGCAGATGGGCTTTTTTCAACAGCCCTAATCTTCCGACAGCTCAAACCCCCTCGCTGCCAGTCGTACGGCCTTCATCATCCCGGCGGCCTTGCTGATCGTTTCCTCGTATTCCTTGTCCGGGTCGGAATCGGCCACGATGCCGGCGCCGACCTGGATCGAAAGCGTTTCGCCACTCAGGAGCATCGTCCGGATCGTGATGCAGAAATCCATGTTCCCCGAGAAACTCATGTATCCCACGGCGCCGCCATAGGGGCCGCGGCGTTCCGGTTCCAGCTCGTCGATGATCTCCATGGCGCGGATTTTGGGCGCACCCGACAGGGTCCCTGCCGGGAAGGAGGCCCGCATGACGTCGAAGCAGTCCCTTCCGTCGGCGAGCTGGGCCCGGACGTTGGAGACGAGGTGCATAACATGGGAGTAGCGCTCGACGATCATGTACTGGTTGACCTGGACGCTCCCGATGGCGGCGATACGGCCCAGGTCGTTGCGACCCAGGTCGACGAGCATGACGTGCTCGGCCCTCTCCTTCGGGTCCTCGAGGAGTTCATCGGCCAGCGCCCGGTCCTCCTGCTCCGTCCTGCCCCGCCTTCTCGTCCCCGCGATGGGCCGCAGCTCTGCGAAACCGTCCTCGACGCGGACCATGACCTCCGGCGAGGAGCCGATGAGGTGCACATCCTCCATCTTCAGGAAGAAGAGGTAAGGCGAGGGGTTGACGAAGCGAAGCGCCCGGTAGAGATCCACGGGGTCGAGGGGGTTTTTCGCCGAAAACCGCTGCGAGAGGACCGCTTGGATGATGTCGCCCGCTCCGATGTACTCCTTGGCCCGGCGGATCATCGCCCGGAAGGCCTCGGGCGTCATGTTGGACTGAAATTCGACGTCCCTGCGGAAATCCCCGCTTCTCAAGAGCAGAGGCTTGATGGGCTCCTGGAGCAGTGCGATCATGCGGTCGATCTTCGCCGTCGCCTCGGCGTAGGAGCCTTCGAGGCAACCCTGCCCCTCGTCGCACCGCGCCGAGGCCACCACCTTGATCGTGTGGCGCACATTGTCGAAGATGATCAGCGTGTCCGTGACCATGAACACGGCGGCGTCCAGCCCGTTTTCTGCATGAGGGCTCTTCGCCAGCCGCTTCTCGAAATAGCGGACCATGTCATAGGAGAGGAAGCCCACGGCGCCTCCGCTGAAGCGGGGAAGGCCGTCCACCGTGACGGGCCGGTACCGGGCGAGAAGCTCCTTCAGGACCGCCAGCGGGTCTCCCCCGTGGGGGATCTGCATGAGGTTGCCGTTGCTGCGGACCTGCACCTCTTCGGGCTTCACGCGGACCACGGCCAGGGGGTCGGCGCCCAGGAAGGTATAACGGCCCCACTTTTCGCCGCCCTCGACGCTCTCCAACAGGAAGGCATAGGGGCGCTTGCGGATCTTCAGCAGGGCCGTCACCGGCGTCTCCTCGTCGGCGAGAATCTCCCGGTAGACGGGGATGAGATTGCCGCGTTTGGAAAGTTCCTTGAATTCAGCGAATGAGGGTCGGTACATTGCATTCTCCATAAACGAAAAGAGGCCGTGCTCCTATTGAGCCCCCTTCCCCCTGATCTCCCTCTCCCCTCCGAGGGAGAGGGTTGGGGTGAGAGGGACTTGTGCACTGCTGAAAAACAAAAAGGCCGCGCTCTTGAGCACGGCCTTTGGTCTTTATGGCACAAAAAAGCCGTGGAGCACCTTCGGGGTCCCCCACGGCCTTGATCAGTCAATTGATGTTCTTACGGCAGCAGGCAAACCCCTCCTATGAAGTTGCGCCACCACCAATAATTCTTTGAAATGCGGGTTCTGTACATGGTTACTGCTCCAATTGACCGTACTTCTAGCAGGATTTCCGCCGCCTGTCAACGAAAAGATGGAAGTCAGGAAGCTATGAAGAGCGGAAGATCGGAGTCGATGAAAGATTTCTTTTTTCTTAATAGTAGAGCCTCGGCGACATGACCCTGCCCCGCTCATCGATGACCACTCCTTCCTGTTCCAGGAGGGCTCTCTTCATGGCGAGACCGCCCTGGTATCCGCCGAGTGCGCCATCGGAGCGGATCGCCCGGGGGCTAGAAGCGATACTTCAGCCCCACCGTGATCATGTGGTTGGTGAGGTCCCCGTCGCCGGTATCGAAGCCGTACGAACATTGGACGTAGCGATAGCCTACGTCGATGGCCCACTGGGGATGGAACACAAAATCGGCCCCGAGGAGGAACTGCCAGGCGAAGTCGTTCGCCTCCTGGTTCAGGATCCGGGAGAGGGACCCCGTGCCCGAACCGGACGTTTCGCCCCAGGACCAGCCGATCCCCAGGCCGACATAGGGCTGGAACCAGTTGACGGGATACCGCAGTAACACATTCAGGAAAAGATTGTTCGTCGTGATGTCGCCGGAGTTGATCCTGGAGGCGCCCACCGCCTGGTTTTCGAAGTCGTTTGACGTGTAGAAATACTCCAGCTCCACGGCGATATACTGCATCTGGGGCAGGATGTAGCCTCCTTTCAAGCCCGCCACATACCCGCTGTCGAGGCCGAGATCCCCGGATCCGGCGGACCCCCCGGACACCTCCAGGTCATCGGGCATGGTGTAACCGCCAAAGACCCCCACGTAACCGCCGGTTCCCGCCGCAGCAGCATTCCCTGCGGGAACAAAGAGCAGCAGGCAAGCGACGAATCCGCAAAGTGCATAACCTGTCCACTTCTTCATCACGCAACCTCCTTTTTCGTGGTTTATGGTTCGATCGCCATGAGCGAACACTCATGGCGAGACATCCGATGGACTTTCTGCGGCACTGTAGGCTAGGGTCCGGGTCGGTAGCGATCCGGTGCTTCGGAAACGACGCAGGGTAAAGGTTCGTTCACGGTCAGGATAAAGACGGTGCAAAGCCCTGTCAAGAAAAATACGGATCCCCTCAGCCCTTCCTGTTTTCCTGCCGGATCCGCTCCTCCAGCGCGTTCGCGCCCTGTTGAACGACGAGCGGTTTCACGGTGCTGAGGGCCCTCTCGTGAAGCTCCAGGATTCGGGATATATGGGGGCTCCCCGCGATGATCTCGGCATAGAGCTGCGGGTGCGAGAAGAGGTTCTCGACGGCCTCGAGCCGGGCCCGGAAAAGCGGTGTCGAGAAGCGCTCCATCTCCTCCCGCGAAATGCCGGCTTCACGGATCGAGAGCCCCAGGACAAGGGTGTTCAGATGATTGAGCGCCTGGACGACGGACATGATCTCGTCGTGACGATCCGGACTCGTCTCGACGATCTTCGCCCCGTGATCTCCAAGAATGCTCCGAAGCCAGGGGAGCCACCGTTCACCCCTTGCGGGGCAGAGCACGACATTCTGCCCTTCCATCGACGGCACTCCCGGGCCGAACAGCGGGTGAAGGCCGATGACCTCCGAGGCCGATGCTTCCAGCATGGACCGCACGGGCCCCGCCTTCAGGGAGGTGAGATCCATGAGGAGCGAGTCTTTCTTCATGCGCGGCCCCACCTCCCGGATGACGGTTTGGGTCACCCCGATGGGCACGCTCACGATGACAATGGGGCAGACCGCCGCCATCTCGGTGGGGCGAAGCCCGCTTGTTTGTCCCGATGCGTGGACGGTGTAGCCCGCCTGCTCGAAGAAGGCGGCAAACCAGCGGCCGATGCCGCCCGCGCCCCCGATGATGCCGATGGGAAACTTTTCCATGGGTACCTTTCGCCCTGTCATTGCGAGGAGCCCGCTGTCGGCGGGCGACGCGGCAATCTCATCTATCCGGCATCTGTCACACGGCGAGATCGCCACGACGCTTCGCGTCTCGCGATGACAACCTCACGCTTTTTGGCGGATCGCTCTCTGTCGCAGCAGATGATCCGCGAGGACCAGGCACACCATGGCCTCGCAGACGGGAATGATGCGGGGGATGACGCAGGCGTCGTGCCTTCCCCGCACCGCGATCTTTCGCGGGTTTCCCTGGACGTCGATCGTTTCCTGCTCCAGGGCGATGGAGGCGATGGGCTTGCAGGCCGCGCGGATCACGATTTCCTGCCCTGTCGTGATCCCCGCAAGCACTCCGCCCGCGTGATTGCTCTTGAACCCGCCGGGACCGATGGGGTCATTGCTCTGCGAACCCTTCATCCGTGCCGCCTCGAACCCGGCTCCGATCTCGACGCCCTTCACCGTCCCGATGCCCATGAGGGCTGCGGCCAGATCGGCATCGATCTTGTCGAAGACGGGCTCTCCGAGGCCCGCCGGGCAGCCGGTGACGCGGATTTCCACAATGCCGCCGAGACTGTCGCCCTCGCGCCTCGCTTCTTCCAGTTTCCGCTCCATCCTCTTTGCCGCCTCGGCATCGGGGCACAGCAGGCGGTTTGCCCCAATGGCGTCCCTCGACCAGGTCTCGATGCAGATACCGCCCAGTTCCACGGAACAGCCCAGGATCTCGATTCCCTCGCGGGCGAGGATCTTGCGGGCTACGGCGCCGGCCGCCACCCGGGCAGCCGTCTCGCGCCCCGAAGCGCGGCCGCCGCCGCGATGGTCCCGGATGCCGTATTTTTTCAGGTACGTATAGTCGCCGTGGCCGGGCCGGAAGACGTCTCGCAGATCCTCGTACGCGCCGCTCTCGGCGTCGCGGCTGCCGATGAGCAGGGCGATCGGCGTTCCCGTGGTCTTCCCCTCGAAGATGCCCGAGAGGAGCTCGACGCGGTCCTCCTCGTTTCTTGGCGTGGAGGCCATGTGGCCGCCCGGCTTGCGCCGATTGAGTTCCGCCTGGATATCGGCCTCACTGAGATCGAGGTTCGGCGGGCAGCCGTCGATGACGGCCCCGAGGGCCGGTCCGTGCGACTCCCCGAACGTGGTGACCCTGAAGAGCACGCCGAAGGTGTTACCGGACATGGGCCCGCCTCCTTTTCCGCTTCCTTTCCTCATCCATCGGGTCGCCCCCGAGCCGCCCGGCGATCTCTGAAGCGATTTCGACGGGATCCTTCCCCGCCGTGTCGATGACCACATCGGCCACGGCCCGGTAAACCGGCAGTCGCTTCGCCAGGACCTCTTCGACCTCAGCGAGCGCTCCCGCCCCGGTCAGCGATGGACGCTGAAGCGCGCCGTTGCGATCCCTGCGCATTCGAAGGGCCAGGATCCTGGCATCGGCCTGAAGCCAGACAAACCGGCCACCGGCCCTGAGCATGGACACGTTGTCGGGATCCATGACGGCGCCGCCCCCTGCCGCGATGACGACCCCGTCGAGACCGGAGAGCTCCGAGATGACCGTTTTCTCCACCTCGCGAAAGGACTGCCAGCCGCCGGCCTCGACGATCTCGCGGACGCTCCTGCCCGTCTTCGCGAAGATCATCCGGTCCGTGTCGAAAAAAGGACGGCCCAAAAGTCCCGCCAGCTCCCGTCCTGCCGATGTCTTGCCGCTTGCGCGGTAACCGATCAAGATGATGTTCATAGATAAACCGGGTATCGGGTACAGGGTATCGGGTATAGGGTAAAAACGTAAAGAAACACCTTCCAAATCCCCCTTGGTCCCCCTTTGCGAAAGGGGGAGATCATGCCGTCTTGTAGAGCTTCTCGAGTTCGGCCCAGAAGCCGGGAAACGATTTTCCGACGCAGCCCGGGTTGCGGATCCGCATGCCGGGGACACGGAGCCCCAGCACGGCAAAGCTCATCGCGATCCTGTGATCGTTGTAGGTCTCGATCTCGGCGCCGCGCGGCATGCCGCCCGTGATGACGAGGCCGTCGCCGGTTTCCTCGGCCCGGATGCCCGTTTTCGTCAGCTCCGTCACGAGCGCCTCCAGTCGGTTGCTCTCCTTGATGCGAAGGTGCGCCACATTGCGGATGATGGTCCGCCCCGGGCGCAGGGCCGCAAGGACGGCCAGCGTGGGCACCATGTCGGGCAGGTCCTCCATGGAGGCAGAGAAATCGCCCGCCGTGAGCCTCCCCCCTGACACCTCGATCCACTGGTCCGTGGCCGCCACGCCGCAGCCGAGTTCTTTGAGGTACCGCAAAAACCGCACATCCCCCTGGTGTGTCCAGAAGTTCGTGTTCGTGACCCGGACGGTGCCGCCGCAGAGGGCCGCCGCCAGGAAAAAGTAGGACGCGCTCGACAGATCCCCTTCGACGAGGTAGCGGCATCCCCGGTAACGGTTCCCGCTCCTGACGGAAAACAGGTTCTCGCCGCGCTTCTCCACCGTAACCCCGAATGCCTTCATCGCCGCAAGGGTCATTTCCACATAGGGACGCGACACGCTGGAGCCGGCGATCTCGACTTCCACGTCGCCGGCGGCATAGGGCGCCGCGAGCAGGATCGAGGAGACGTACTGGCTGCTCTCGATGTCACGGAACAGGACCCGCCCGCCGCGAAGCGTGCCGCCGTGAACGGTGACCGGGGGAAAGCCCCCGGCGCGCCCGCAGGTGCTCGATACGCCGAGGCTCCCGATGGCCTCGAGCAGCGGCTGCAGGGGTCTCTCGCAGAGGCGGGGATCCCCCGTAAGGGTGATCTCGCCGGGCCCGAGGGCCGCCACGCCGGCCAGAAACCGCATGGCCGTCCCGTTGTTTCCCAGGAAGAGTTCCCGGCCGGGGTTTTCGATGCGCCCACCCGTCCCCGTGACGATCACGTCCTGCGCGGAGTGTACGATCTGCGCACCGAGAAGGCGCAGCGCTTTGACGAGATGATCCGTGTCCTCGGCAACGAGCGCATTGCGCAGCAGCGACTTTCCCTCGGCAAGCGATGCGATGACGAGCGCCCGCTGGGTGTAACTCTTGGAGCCGGGAACCTGCAGCTCGGCATTCACGCGCTCAAGCGGCCTGATTTCCATTACCTCAGCCATCGCTTCTCCCTTGTCGACTCCGCATGTTCATTCCTGCTCGCATTCCCTGCCTGCACTGTCTCGCAGCCTACAGCCTGCAGTCTACAGCCGACAGCAGGGATCTGTTGGCTGTTGGCTGTCGGCTATTTTTACTTCCACCCGCGCCCCTTTACCCTCGCCCCTCGACCCTGTCTTTCGTCAGCGTCGTCTTCACCACTCGCGTCATCAGTTCGACCGGGGGCTCGAGTCCCGTCCAGATGCGGATCTGCTCCGCCCCCTGGCGGACGAACATGCCAAGCCCCGTGATCACACCGCACCCGGCCGCCTTCGCCTCCCGAAGCAGTCGCGTCTCGAGAGGATTGTAGATCGTGTCCACGACCCACCGGAACCGGGCCAGGTGCCGCTGATCGACGGGGGTTTCATCCATCAGCGGGCGCATCCCGACGGGGGTCGCGTTGATGAGCGCCTCCGCATCCACCGCGCCCAGTCCGGCCAGCGGCTGCGCGTCGCACCCGAACCATCTCGCCAGGGACTCGGCCCTGTCGCGGCTGCGGTTGAAGACGATCGGAATCCCCCCCTCCCGCAGAATCCCGTATACGGCGGCCCGTGCGGCGCCGCCGGCGCCCAGCACGGCGATGGTCTTCCCCTCCGGGGAAAAGTGCTCCCGCAGGGCTGCGGTGAGCCCCATCCAGTCCGTGTTCGAACCCCGGAGCCTCCCGCCTTCGTTCTTGATCGTGTTGACGGCGCCGATGGCACGGGCATCCTCGTCCACCTCGTCGAGGAAAGCCATGACGGCCCCCTTCACAGGGAGCGTGACGCTCACACCGGCAAGGGGTTTCTCCCGGATCATCCGGACGGCACGCTCGAGGTCTTCCACGCAGTGCGGCTCGTAGCGGGCGCGGATCCCCATGGCCCCGAAGGCCGCGTTGATCATCAGCGGCGAGAGGCTGTGCCCCACGGGGTTTCCGAAGAGTGCGTACTGCTGAATGATTTCTTTCATGGCGATGCCTGTAAAATCCCCAGGATCGTTTTCATCTCCCCGGCCGTCAGCTGTCCCGGTGCCGACTCGGCTCCCTCCTCGAGGCTCGCATAGCTCATGCAGGACCCCAGGAGCGGCGCAGCCACGCGGCTCAGGCGCCCCTTTTCGCCCATGCAGAACGCAATGATGTCCTGGCCCATCGCCCGGGACTGCGGGATGATCTCCAGCACCCTGAGATTGTCCTCCGCCGATTCCGCCAGGGTGACGATCTTCACGATGTCGGCCCCGAGCGCCCGGCAGGCCTTGAGCCTTTTCGACAGGGTCTGCCGGGAAGGCGTTCCCTTGAGATCGTGATGCGAGACGATGAGCATCGTTTTGCCTTTCTTCGCGCGGATCGCCTTGCCCAGTCTGTCCACGGCCGCAGCACCCGTCCGCGCCTCGATGTCCACGAAGCGGGCGCCCAGATCTACCGCCTCGCGGAGCAGCGCCATGCGGCTGTTCTCGCAGCTCGCGAAGAACCCTCCCTCGTCCCTGCGGCGGTTCGTCACCAGGATCCTTTCCTTTCCCGCATGGAGGAGCAGGGGCAGATCGGGCTCACCGATGCGGTCGATCCGCAGTTCGACGAGATCCGCCCCGGGCAGAGCCCGCGCGAGCAGGCACAGGGCCTCCTCATTCGTTTCAGGCACGATGGATATGCAGATCATGCTTCCTCCGCCTCCCCGGGGTAGGACCCCAGAACCTTGAGGAAAGCCGTCTTGCGTTGCAGTTTGCGAAGACAGTCCTTCACCGGTTGCTCGCCCGAATGACCCTCGAGATCGATGAAGAAAAGATACCGCCACATCCGGTCCCGCGCCGGGTGGGATTCGATGCGCAGCAGGTTGATCCCCGCCGCCGCGAACGGTTCGAGCGCCGCGTGCAGGGCCCCCGGCCGGTGCTGCGTCGAAAAGAGAATGGACGTCTTGTCCCGCCCCGTCGGGCCGTTCACCCCTCTGCCGATGACGATGAAGCGCGTCGCGTTGGCCGGGTGGTCCTCGATGCCTTCCTCGACGATGGGAAGCCCGTGGATTTCCGAGGCGAGGCGGCTGCCGATTGCGGCGGCCTCCCGGTCCTTGAGGGCCTGCAGCACGGCCGCCGAGGTGCTTTCCGTCTCGACGGGGACCGCCCGGGGAAGATTTCCCGCCAGCCACTGCCGGCACTGGGCCAGCGCCTGGGGATGGGAGTAAACCCTGCGGATCCTTCCCTTCGCCCCGCGGGCCATCAGGCAGTGGGAGATGCGAAGGAAGATCTCGCCCCGGATCGAAAGCGGGGTTGCGATCAGCCTCTCGAGGGTGACCCTCACGGGCCCCTCCACCGAATTTTCCAGCGGGACGACACCGACATCGGCTTTCTTTTTTTCCACGGCGTCGAAGACCGCACCGATCGTCTCCTGCGGCGCCATGCGGGCGCTTCGCCCGAAGCGATCGAGGGCCGCCAGGTGGGCAAAGGAGCCTTCCGGGCCCAGGCAGGCCACCGCGAGGGGCGCCTGGAGCGCCCGCGAAGACGACAGGATCTCCCGGTAGATGTGCCCCAGGGCCTCGACGGCGAGGGGGCCCTCGTTGATGGCAGAGATTTCACTCAGGACGCGCGACTCCTGTGCGGGGTCGTAAACGCCGACCCCCTCTTGCCCCTTGATCCGCCCCACTTCCTGAGACAGGCGGGAGCGTTCGTTGAGGAGCCGCACGATATCGCGGTCCTTGTGCCGGATCTCGCGCCGGATGTTCCCGATGCCCGTTTTCTTCATGCCTTGAGCGCCTCGATGGTTTCCTGCACACACTCCAGCGCAACGCCGCCGTTGACGAAGGGCATGCCGGGCTTGCGCAGAAGGACGAAGTGGATCTTGCCGCCCGCCTTCTTCTTGTCCGCCGCCAGGCGCGACAGCAGGCGCGCCGTGTCCAGGCCCCGCGGGATCCGGACGGGAAGGCCCGCCCGCCCGATTGCGCTGATGACCCGATCCCGGTCCTCGGCGGAGAGGTAGCGCTTCCTCTCCGAGATGAGCGCCGCTGCGGCCATGCCCATGGCCACCGCCTCGCCGTGCGCAATGGCATATTGCGACTCGGCCTCGATGGCGTGGCCTACAGTGTGACCGAAGTTGAGGATGCGGCGCAACCCTTTTTCCGTCTCGTCGATCTCGACAACCCCCTTCTTGATCCGGCAGGACGTTGCGACGAGGCGCTCCAGGAGGACGGGGTCACGGGCCTGCAGGGCATCGGCCCCTTCCTCGATGGCCGTCAGGAGTTCGGGGTCCTCGATGATCCCGTACTTCACGATCTCCGCCAGCCCGTTGGTGAACTCCCTGGCCGGGAGCGTTTCGAGGAAGGCCAGGTCGATGAAGACGGCCCGCGGCTGCAGGAAGGTGCCCAGCATGTTCTTTCCCGCCGGGAGATCGACGCCGGTCTTGCCCCCGATCGAGCTGTCCACCTGGGCGAGAAGCGTCGTGGGAATCTGCACGCAGGGGATGCCCCGCATGTAGATGGAGGCGACAAAACCCGCCACGTCGCCCACCACCCCGCCGCCCAGGGCGATCAGGCCCGAGGTCCGGTCGGCGCCTGACGTGAGCAGGCGCCCCGCCATCTCCACGCAGGTGCCGATCGTTTTCGAGGCCTCGCCGGCCGGGATGACGATCGTTTCGACGGCCAGCCCGTTTTCGCGCAGCACGCCGAGGACCCGCTCTCCGTGGAGACCCGACACGTTGTCGTCCGTGACGACGAACCAGCGGGAGGCCCCGCCGTTCTTCGCAAGGACGGGGGCGACCCGGTCGAGGATGTGGCACCCGATGTGGATGTCGTAGGAGGCATTGAGCCGCCTGTCGAGATTCACCCTGATGCGGTTCATGACGGCACCCTCTCCATCCGCTGCATGGCGGTCTCGATCACCGCCAGGTCTTCCATGAGCCGGTAGAACTTCTCGGGCTTCAGGGACTGCATCCCGTCGGAGACGGCCTTTTCGGGCTCGGGGTGGACCTCGATGATGATCCCGTCGGCCCCCACGGCGACGGCCGCCCGGGCCAGGGGCGCCACGTACTTCCAATGGCCCGCCGCATGGCTCGGGTCCACGATCACCGGGAGGTGGGAGAGCTCCTTGAGGACGACGACGGCCGAGAGATCCAGGGTGTTGCGCGTGGCCGTCTCGAAGGTGCGTATCCCCCGCTCGCAGAGGATGACCTGGCTGTTGCCCTCGGAGAGGATGTACTCGGCCGACATGAGGAGCTCCTCGATCGTCATCATCATCCCCCGCTTGAGCAGGACGGGCTTGCGCGCCTGGCCCACAGCCTTCAGGAGCGCGAAGTTCTGGGCGTTGCGCGCGCCGACCTGGAAGATGTCGGCGTAGGCCTCCACGAGATCCACGTCGGCGGGATTCACGACCTCCGTCACGATGGGAAGCCCCGTATGCTCGCGGACCTTCTTCAGGAGCTTGAGGCCCTCCTCTTCGAGGCCCTGGAAGCTGTAGGGCGAGGTCCGGGGTTTGAATGCGCCGCCCCGGAGGATATGGGCGCCGGCCTTCTTTGCCACCCACGCGCATTCCATGAGCTGCTCCTCCGTCTCGACGGCGCAGGGCCCCGCCATGACGATGAACCGCGGCCCGCCGATCGCGAGCTCGCCCACGCGGACGATCGTGTCGGCTTCCCGGAATTCGCGGCTGGCAAGCTTGTAGGGCTTGAGAATGGGGACGACGGTCTCCACCCCCGGCAGGTGGGCAACGGACTTGATCTGCTCGCGGCCGCGGGCATCCCCCACGGCGCCGATGATCGTCTTCTCCGTTCCGCGGGACAGATGGGCCCGGTATCCGACCGACTCGATCCACTCGACGACCCGATCGACCTGCCCGTCCGTTGCGCTTTTCTTCATTACGATGATCATAATTCCCTTACCTCCAATGAAAAAGGCCATGACGTCTGCTGCCGCCATGGCCCCCGGGTAAAGAAAACAAAAAAGCCATGGTCAGCGTCTTTCGATCTTCCCATGGCTTCGGATTAGCTTATTGCTGTGTGTCTAAGTCTAAGTCCTCCTCAGCGACGGGCAGACCTGTCCGTAAAAATAATAATAGCTAAACCAGAGGCTAAAATTACGGAGTTCCAGTCTTTCCATCACAAAGGTTTCCTTCAAAAAGTGGCCCATGAAAACACGATCGGGCGCCCCTGTCAACAGATTTTTTTTGCCGTGCCGTTGAGGAGCCCCTGAAACCCTTGCGGGGCGGGCATTCAGCGGCACGCCGCATCACATGAGCGAGTCGCCCGGTGAAAGCTTGAAGCGGATGGGGATCTCCACCCAGGCATCCACGGCGGCACCCATGCGCCGTGCCGGCTCAAACCGCCAGGCTCTCACGGCCTCGAGGGCCGAATGGTCCAGCGAGACGTAGCCGGAGGAGCGCTTGACCCGGACGGTCCCGATCCGGCCGTCTGCACGGATCTCGGCCGCGATCAGCACGTCGCCCTCGTAGCCCCGCTGCCTCGCCGCGCCCGGGTAGACAGGGGGCCGGTTATCGCGGTAGCGGGGCATGGCCTCCGAGTAGCCCTCCTGGGCGCTGGCGCCCGGCTGCCTCTGCCCCCGGGCCGCCTCACCCGCCGGGGAACCCCTGCCCGCTGCGGCTGAGGCAACGCTGCCCTTCGCGGGCTCGACGGAGACGCTCGTCTCCACCGTCTCTTGCTGCACGGGGCGGTTGTCGACGGCTTCGGTCATGACGGTTTTTTCCATGGCCTTCGGAGCAACGGCGGCAGCTGCCTTTGCAGGATTGACCTGTTTTTTCCTGACCTCGTCGGCCCGGGCGGCCCCGTTGCCGTTCTCGGGGCCGGTCATCACCGTCACCAGGGAGACGCGGACGATCCCCTCGTCACTTGCCGTGGGGAAACTGAAAAAGGGGTTTGCCACGGCAAACAGGACAACCGCCAGGACCCCGGCGTGCAGGAGCGCAGACAGGGCGATACCGGGAAGCATGCTCTTCCCGGGGCGGCGCTCCGCTGCCTGCCCAACCCTCTCTGCGGGACCGGGGATGGCCAGGCCCAGATCGGCGGGGCACTCTCTTCTCCATGTCGTGACATTCATGATCCACCCGTTTTTACAGCCTGCTGGGGCTTACGCCTGCAGCGCATCAGAAGTACAGCGAAATCCCTCCCCGGAAGTTGATCTCCGGAGCGGGGTAATAGCTCAAACCCGAGAAGGTCGCGTAGCCCACGGGAACATAACTTTTGTTGAGCAGATTCTCCACTCCCACGAAGGCGCTCGGCTTCGCAACCCCGAACATTTTCCAGTCGGGCTGATAGCGCAGGAAGAGGTTGACGATCGTGTAGCTGTCGAGCTTCGTCGAGCTGTTGCTGTTGTCGGATCCGAAGTACTGGTCCCCCACGTACCGGACCTCCGGCCTCAGCGTGAGGCTCCAGGGCAGGTAGATCTCGAGGGCCGCATTGGCCATGTGGTTCGGCACGAGCGGGACGTCCTTGTCCCTGTTCGCCCCCTCGCGGAAATACGCCTCCTGGAAGGTGTAGTTGGCATAGAGCCGAGCCAGCTTCCGGAACTGCCAGTCCAGCGAGAACTCGACGCCCTGGTGCCTCGTCTTGTCCAGGTTCTCGTTTCGGAACGTGACGGGGTTGTAGCTGATCTCGTCCTCCATGTCGATGAGGTAGAACGTGAGCCCCAGCTTGAGATCCTTCATGGGGCTGACCTGTGTGCCCACCTCATAGCTCTTGCCCGTCTCCTTCTCGAGATCCGTCAGGAAGCTGTCGAAGGGGAAAGCGTAGTAGGATGCCTGCTGGTCCAGGGAGGGGAAGCGGTAGATCGTGGCGTACTTTCCCCATACCTTCGACTTCTCCCCGAAGAGATACGTGAGCGAGCCCTCCCACGCCGTCCCCTTGTGAACTTTCTCGGCGTCGAAGACATTGACACCCGTCGCGAGGTCGGTTTCGCTGCCGTTCACATCGGCCCGCTCCGTCCTCGCGCCGAGGGCCAGGATGAGGTCCTTCAGGATGCTGAACTCGTCGCGGGCATACAGCCCCATCGTCTGCCTCTTGAGCTCCGCCTCGTAGGTCCTCGTCGCCTGCGAGCGGTTCGCGAAGGTGTCCTTGTTCAGATTGTCCTGGTAGAAGTCGAACCCGGCAGTGAGCTTGTTGTCGAAGCCGAAGAGCTTCCTGTCGAGGATGTAGCGCGGGGTGGCGCCCACCGTGTCGATGTCGATCTTCGTGAAAGACGCGAAGGAGGCGTAGTTGGAGGTCACCTCCCGCCTGCCGTAGATCAGGTTGGCGTCGAGGCGGCCGAAGGAGCCCAAGACGGTCTTGACGAGAAGGTTGGCGTCGAAAAAGGTCGAGCTCGCATCGTCATCGGGGTTCTGGGCCTGCCTGCGGTTCGCGTCGAGCTGCGCCCTCGTGAGGGCGCCCGGGAACTGGTTGTCGGTCTTGTTGGCCGTGATCCCCAGGGAGACGTCCAGGGCGTCGGTGGGGTTGTAGCCGATGCTGCCGCCGGCGCTTTCCGTGGTGAACTTCGAACGGTCCCGGTATCCGCTGCTCGTGAGGACCTCGCCGTTGAGCGCGTAGTAGGCCTTGTCCGCCGAGCCCCGGACGCCGGCGCGGCCGTTGTACGTGTTATAGCTTCCGCCGATGAAGGTCGCATCCCCCTTCGGCTTTCCCTCGCCTCGCTTGGTGATGATGTTGATGGAGCCGGCGATGGCCGAATCCCCGTAGAGGACGCTGTTGGCTCCCCGCACGACCTCGATCCGCTCGATCTCCGAGAGCGGGATTTCGAGCCAGTTGGGACCTGCGATGTCGGGACGGTTCAGGCGCCTGCCGTCGAGCATGACCACGTTGCGAAGGTAGCCCGCCTCGGTTCCGAAGCCGCGCATGTCCACGATGGACTGCGAGGCGTTGCCGCTGTAGCTGGTGACGTTCATTCCGACGAGGCCCGTGAGCACCTCGGGAACGCTCGTGGCGCCCGATTTCTGGATGTCGTCGGCGGTGATGACGGTCACGTTGGCCGGGACTTTCCGGACTTCCTGGGCGTCGCGGGTGGCCGTGACGACCACCTCGCCCATCCGGTACTCGGGCCGGGCGGTCTGCGGGGCCGCCTGCGAATAAGCGGAACCCGGCGAAGAGATCCCTGCGATGAGCGAGACCAATAGAACCAGTCCCCTGTACGAAAAAGCTTTCATGATGACTCCTCCTCCCCCCTCGGGAAATGGTGTGGCTTGCGCCGCCGGACAAGTATACTGGCTTGCGGCCCCCTACTCTCCGCGCCTTCCAGGCCCCCTGTGCCGGGAACCCGTGGCCAACGCTGCGGATTTCGTTCCGCCTACAGTTGCGGGGCAGCGCCGGACTTCGACCGGCTTCCTCGCACCGACGACCTAAAAACAGTGTCTGAGTGTCTGAGTGTCTAAGTGTTTGAGTGAAAAAGGATCCATTCTCTTTTTCTTCACTCAGACACTTCCTTCACTTAGACACTTCTTCTACGTTAGGGTGATTCTCGGCGATCCCGTACGGGGGTGCTGGTCCACCATGACCTCCGTCTCATAGGTCTGCCGGATGTGCTCTTCCGTGATGACGGCATCTACGGAACCAGCCGCCTCGATGCGCCCGTCTTTCAGCAGGATGATCCGGTCGCAGTAGTGGGCCGCCAGGTTGATGTCATGGGTCACGGCGATGACCGTGAGCCCCTGTTCGCGGTTGAGCGACCGGATGCGGTCGAAAAAATCCACCTGGTGCCGGATGTCCAGAAAGGCCGTGGGCTCGTCCAGGAGCATGAGCCTCGGCTCCTGGGCCAGGGCCCGGGCGATGAGCACCCGCTGGCGCTCGCCGCCGGAGAGAGACTCCATGTCCCTCGCTGCAAGGCCGTGTGTGTCCGTCATCTCCATGGCCTTGCGAGCGATGCGATGGTCTTCGTCGCCCTCGAAGCGCCAGCGCCCGAGATGCGGCGCCCTTCCCATGAGCACGACCTCCTCCACGGAGAAGGGAAAGGCAAGGGCCGAGTACTGCGGCACCACGGCCACACAGCGGGCCAGGGCCTCCCGCCGCAGCTTTCCGATTTCCGCCCCCTCGAGGAGCACCGACCCCTCCTGGGGCGCGAGGATCCCGTCGATCACCCGCAGCAGCGTCGTCTTCCCGGAACCGTTGGGCCCGATCACGCCGAGGAAATCCCCCTTTTCGACCTCGAAGTCGATCCCCCGGAGGACCCACTGCTCGCCGTATCGGAAGCTCACGTTGTCGACTCTCAGAAGCGGCATCGGCCGGCCTCCGTTTTCTTCAGCAGGTAGATGAAAAAGGGCGCCCCGAAAAGGGCCGTGATCACCCCCACGGGAAGTTCGCTCGGCCCGAGCGCCGTCCGGGCCAGCGTGTCGGCGGCCACGAGGAAGGTCGCGCCGAAGAGAAAGCTCGCCGGCAGCAGCAGCCGGAAGTCCGAGCCGAAGATCATCCGGATGATGTGAGGCACGAGAAGCCCCACGAAACCGATGAGCCCCGAAAGCGACACGGCGGCCGCCGTGATGAAGGAGGCCGCGAAGAAGAGCACCCTCCGGGTCTTCTCGACGTCGACGCCGAGCTGCAGGGCCTGCTCCTCGCCGATGACGAGCAGGTTCAGGTCCCGGGCATGGAGATAGATCACGATGAACCCCGCCAGCAGGGCAGCGCCCCCCAGGAGGGTCTGGCTTGTGTCGGCAAGCCCCAGGTCCCCCATGAGCCAGAACATGATCCCGTGCAGGCGCGTGCCCGAGGCCGTTGAGATGAGAAACATGATGGCCGCCGTGCAGAAGGCGTTCACGATGACCCCCGAGAGCAGGAGCGTTCCCGACTGGGACTCCCGCCTTTTGCCGGCCACGCCGAAGACGAGCACGATGGTGACGAGAGAGCCCAGGAAGGCAAGGACGGGGATGCCGAAGGGCAGGAAGTCCAGCCCGGCGATGATCCCGAGGACGGCTCCCACGGCGGCCCCGCCGGAGATCCCGAGAATGTAGGGGTCGGCAAGGGGGTTTCGCAGCAGCCCCTGGAACACGGCGCCCGCCGTGGACAGGGTGGCGCCCACGATGGCGGCCAGAATGATCCTGGGGATGCGGACGGAGAAGACGATGGTGTGCTCGGGAGATGCCGAGGCGCCGTCCTGCCTCAGAAGCGATAGCAGGTCGATCCGGTGGGGGCCAGTGATCGCGGCGATGGCCGCCACGGCCAGAAAGACGCCGAATAGAAGGGCACAGACGCGGCTCACCCGAAGCGGGGTCACCGCCTTGCCCGTCTCGATTTTCGATGCGACGGAAAGGACGATTGCCGGAACGGCCAGAAGAAATGTAAAAAGGAAGAACCGGGTCACCGCAACCTCCCTCGAGGCTAACGGGGTGGACCAGTCTTCCGGCTCAGGGCGACCTACTCTCCCGCCTTCCCATCATGGTGACCATGACAGTGGCTTATTGGGATTTCGTTCCCATCACGGCTGCGGGGCAGCGGGGGCATTTCACCCCTCTTCCATCTGCCCACCCCCTTGGATACTTACCCACTAACAGAGCACCGGGGCTTTGTCAAGATTCAAAAACGGCTTCCTCATGCGGGGCATGGGTCCTCTAATAGAGGGCCGTGAACCGGTTTTGCAAGGCTCGTTCAAAGCGGCTTTGCGCGAACGGTTCTTAGCGTCCTTCGGCAAGCTCAGGATGACCCGGCTCCGACTGCTACGTCATGGTGAGCCTGTCGAACCATGCGGCCGCAGCGCAGCGAGCGTTAGAACCGTCGCAAAGCGCTTTTGAGCCGGCAAAATTGTTTCATGGCCGCTACCTGAATCAAAAGCCCGCCATGCACTGCGCCACTTCCTCGATCCCGGCAACGGCCCGGGGGCTCAGGCGGTAGAGCCGCTCGGTGACGACGCAGACCCTCCCCTGCTTCACCGCAGGGAGCATGTGGAGCCTCTCCTTGAAGCGTTCGATGCCCCCGCCCGACATGAAGCCCTGCCCCGCGAGGATGAAATCGGGCGAGCGGTGGATGATCTCCTCGAGGGAGAATTTGGGGTACTTGTCCGTCCCGTCGGCAGCGACGTTGCGGATGCCGAGGATGCCGAAGGCTTCGTGGATGAGCGTGCCCGGGCCGGCCACGACGATGGGCTCGGGCTGGATGATGAAGAGGGCCGACTTCGGCGGTTGGGTACGCTTTTGCCGCGCCTTTTTTTCCATGGCCGCCATGTCCTTCTCGATCCGGCCGGCCAGCGCCGCGGCGTCCTTCTCGACGCCGAGCACCGCCCCCAGCTCCCGGATGCCGCCGGGCAGTTCTTTCAGGCGCCGGGCAGTGAAGACGTGGCAGGGGATGCCAAGATCCCTGAGGCGGTTGTAGATTGCCTTGGGATTTCCGTCATCTGTCAGGATCACAAGATCGGGCCTTGCGCCGACGATGGCCTCGAGCGAGGGGTTCGTGAAGCCGCCCACCCGGGGCTTGGACTTCACGGCCGGGGGGCAGTCGCAGAAATCGGTCACCGCCACGACCCGGTCCTCGAGGCCCAGGTCGTAGAGGATCTCCGTGATGTTGGGGGCAAGGGAGACGATCCTCACAGGAGCCGCCCCGAAGGCGGGCGTTGCGAGGCAGAAAAGGATCACGAGTGCCGAAAGGGTTCTCTTCATGGCAGATTGATCCTATGACACGACGGCCCTCCCGTCAACCCCGGCCTTGCGGCCCGTTTGAGCTCTCGAGCTTCCGCCGCGCTTACGTTTTCTTCGATCTCCCTGCAAAGAGTTCCGGGTATTCCTTTCGCGCGCATTCGGGACAGATCCCGTGGCTGAAATTGGCCTCCGAGTGGTCACGGATATAGGACTCGATCTGGTTCCAGTAGCCCCTGTCGTCACGGATCTTCTTGCAGGAGGCGCAGATCGGCAGCAGGCCGCTGAGCAGCTTTACGCGGGACAGCGCATCGCGCAGCTCGCCGATGAGTTTCTCACGCTCCGCTTCCGCGAGTTTCCGCTCCGTGACGTCACGATTGCTTCCCCGCGTGCCGAGAAACCGGGATGCGCCGTCATAGACCGGCTGGAAAGCGAGGGCGACCCACCGCACGGCTCCGTCCCTGCGGACGATTCGGAACTCGATCTCGGCAAGCCCGGCCGCGAATTTACGGCGGTTCATATGCTCCGATACGCGGGCAAGGTCTTCGGGGTGGATCATCCGGTAAAACAGGGTCGGGTCCGCCTCGAACTCCTCCGCGAGGTAACCGGAGATCCTCTCGCAGGACGGCGACGAGTAGATGAACTGGGCGTCCGGACCGAGCCAGAATTCCCAGTCATAAGTGTTGTCCGCGATGACACGGTACTTCTCGGCCGCTCTCCTGGATGCGGCCTCCGCCTGTCCGCGCTCGCTTGCCGTCTTTTCCAGCTCCTCGACAGTCCGGCGCAGCGCCGTCACTTCCTGCCCGAGCTGCTTCTTGCTGATGTCTTTCGCCACGGTGCAAATCCTTTCCTCGTGGCCCGATCGGCGGGGCGATGTCAGCGATCGTAATGACCGGAAGCCTCCGGCTGATAGAGGATCCCTTCGACTTTCCAACGTTTCAGTCCCGAGGGGACCTTCCACTCGATGGTGTCCCCGACCCGGTAGCCGATCAGCGCCGTTCCGAGAGCAGAGAGCACGGAGATCCGGTTTTCCTCGATGCGCGCATCTGCGGGAAAGACCAGCGTGTAGGTCATTTCTTCGCCCGACTCGAGGTCCCGGATGCGAACGACCGAGTTCATGGTGATGACATCGCCAGGGATTTTCTCGGGGTCCACCACCCTGGCTCGCTCGAGTTCCTTCTCCAACTCGCCCAGGTATGCCTTTTTCTGCGGGCCCGTCGCCCTGACCCCGTCGATGAGACTGCTCAGCCTCTCCAGGTCGAATGTGGTGATCCAGATCTGCCTTTCGCTCACGGCTGCCTCCTTGAGGACAAACGTAAAGGCCGCAACCCCAGCATGAGACGGCGGCCCGACCATATCCCGGTTCCCTCCAGAACGAATTCTGGACCCCGAAGACGATTACATTTTTGTAACGTATAACTTTTTTCCGCCGGTCCGTCAAGCAAACCGGCCACAGAGACACATCCGCGGGTAATACTGATTTACGGTTTCAGTGGGCGATTCCTCCCCCTCTATTCATGCCTGACAAAGTAATTTGCCGCCGCCGCATCGATCGTGACGGGCGACAGTTCAGGCTTCACCTTCAGGAACCGGGCGCGATCGATGATCTGTTCCATCAAATCCCGCGGGTGGCTGCCGACCATGGGACGCGAGGCCTGGCGGTAGTACGTTTCGACAAGATATGTCGCCGCCGCATGATCATAGGCTACTCCGGCATGCTTGCAGACGCGCTGAAGCGTCTCAAAAAACTCCGGCTCGGTCTGGTAGTCAATCCGTATTTTGTGGCGGATCCGCCGCAGCAATGCTTCGTCCACCAGTTCGCTGGGCCTGAGGTTGGTGCAGAAAAACGTAATCTGATCATAGGGGATCGAAAACTTCCTCCCCGTGTGCAGCGTCAGGTAATCGATGTTCCTCTCCATGGGCACGATCCAGCGATTGAGCAACTGCCGGGGCTGAACCATCTGGCGCCCAAAATCGTCCAGGACGAAGACGCCGTTTGTCGCCTTCATGTGGACGGGCGCTTCATAGCATTTCGTGACCGGGTCGTAGGCCAGATCGAGGGCTGATAGGGTAAGCTCGCCGCCGACTACCACGACGGGGCGGCGGCAGAATACCCAGCGCGGATCGTGGATTGCCTTCACGGTAATGTCATCGGGCTGATGATCCTCCTGGACAATTTCAACCGGCATGTGCACGGACGGGTCGAAAAGACGGATGACCTGCCCGTCCACCTCGACCGCACAGGGAATGTAGATGTGGGACTCGATGGCCCTGGCAAGCGCATCCGCTATGCTGGACTTCCCCAAACCGGGCGGTCCGTAAAGGAAAATGGAACTTCCCGAATTGAAGGCCGGCCCCAGCTGGCTCAACAGTTGATCGTTCAGGACCAGGTGTCCGAGGGCTCGACGAATCCACTCCCAGTCGAATTCGAGTTGCCGCACCGTCTGGTGCGCGCTCATCACGTTATAGGACTTCAGGGGAACGGGCGCAGGTCCTGTGTAGAGGGACTGCTTGAGCGCCTCTTCGGCCCGGTGGCGACCCACATTCGTCAGTTCGAATATCTGGAGAGCCCGATTGAATCCTGCAGCAGAGCGGATGGCGACAAGACCCTCGGTTTTTGCGATCTGCGTTAATGCGTCCACCACCCCGCTGGTGAGGCACAGGCTCTGGCTCATGGGGCCCAGGGAGTATGCCCCACCCTCGGCATGGGCATGCTTGAGCATCAGGTCGATCAGCATACTGTTGCTCAGGCCGGTCTGCTCGGGCTTCAGGGGAACGGCAGGAACAACGTTGAAGAACTGCTTCAATTCGAAGGCCGTAATAAATCCAAGCGTGACGAGGGCGTCACCGAGCCGGCCGCCATTGGCTTTCTGATATTCCAGAGCATTTTGGAGCTGCGGCATCGTGATGATGCCCTCTCGAATCAGTATTTCCCCGATTGCCGCCATAGGTCACTTTGGCCCCATGATATTCAGTTATTAGACAGGCAACAAAACACCGCACTAGCGTCATTCCCGCGAAGGCGGGAATCCACAGATGACTGGATACCGGATCGGGCCTGTACTCGACCTGATCGGGTATCCGGTATGACAGGGTTCCGATGTTTAGTTGCCGCAGTAATAAGAATCAGAAAATGACATTGAGCATATTTTGTGCCATTTGCAGTTCCTCGATGATATGCGTCGAAAAGTCGCGGCGGGGGCGGATTTGACCACTTCCATGCCGTGCGCTCTGCATGAAGGCAGGGGTGCTTGTCCCGAGAGGTCCGTTGCAGACCCTGCTCTCCGATGCACCCGGGCGCTTCCGCAATTGAGACCTGCGGCAAATCCTTTCCGAACGCGTAATTTTGCTGTATATTACGCGCCAAATGAGCCTCGAGATCCAGATACTGTTCGCCCTGTTCCTCGATTTGCTCTTCGGGGACCTCCGCGGCTTCCCTCACCCGGCGAGGTTGGTGCGGCGCTTTGCCCTCGCCCTGGAGCCTTCGGTGAGGCGGATGATCCAGTCGCCCCGGGAAGCGGGGGTGCTTCAAGCCGTCATGGTCATCGGCCTTGCGGGCCTTGCGGCCTGGGGACTGCTGAGGATTGCGGCCTCCATCCACCCCTGGGCGCACACGGCGATCTCGATCTGGCTTTTCTACGGGGCCCTCTCCGCGCGGGCACTGGCCGATCAGAGCGCCGAGGTCAGCCGGGCCCTCGAGGTGGGCAACCTCGTCCTGGCGCGAAAGCGCGTCTCCGAGATGGTCGGGCGAGACACGGACCGCATGGACGGCGAGGAGGCCGCCCGGGCGGCCATCGAGAGTGTCGCACGCCACAGCGTCGACGGCGTCATCGCCCCGCTCATCTGCGCCTTCCTCTTCGGCCCCCTGGGCGCCTTCCTCTACAAGGCCATCGACGCCCTCGATTCGGCCTTCGGCCACAAGAACGAGCCATACTGCGATTTCGGCCGTTTTTCCGCCTGGCTGGGCCGGCTGGCCAACTGGATTCCCGCGCGAGTCGCGGTCTGGTTCATGGCGGTCTCGGCGATGCTCTTGGGCATGAGGCCCCTTGCGGCCCTTCGCATCAGCCGCCGCGACGGATCGGTGCAGGCAAACCCCAATGCGGGGCGCCCCGAAGCCGCCATGGCGGGGGCCCTGGGGGTGCAGCTGGGCGGCCCTGTCTTCCGGGACGGCAAGTTCGACCCCGAGCCCTTCATGGGCGATCCCGTGCATCGTCTCGAGCCGGGGCACATCCGGCAGGCTAACGCCCTTTTGTTTGCCATGACAATCCTGGCCGCCACGGTCTTCGCCCTGCTCCGCAAAGGACTCATGGCGATCTATTCATAGGCCTGAGCGGCCCCGATTTTGCAGGAAATCATTTAAAAAAACCGGGACGGCAACGTCCCGCAGACAGGTGATGCCGACATGATCGACTGCCCCCGGATTGTCATCGGAGGAACGGAAAGCGGCGCCGGAAAGACGTCACTCACCCTTGCCCTCGTGGCGGCGCTGCGCCGCAGGGGGACGCGGGTCCAGACGTTCAAGGTGGGACCGGATTTCCTCGACCCCTCTTACCTCGCCATCGCCTCGGGAAGACCCTGCTACAACCTCGACGGCTGGATGATGGGACGCGATTACGTGGAAAAGCTCGTTGCGCGCACCACGGCCGATGCCGACATCGCCGTCATCGAAGGCGTCATGGGTCTCTTCGACGGGGCCGCGCCCGACAGCCTCGAGGGGAGCACGGCCGAGATCGCCTCCTGGCTCAAGGCCCCCGTGATCCTCGTGGCCAACGTCTACGGCATGGCGCGAAGCCTCGCCGCCGTGGTCAAGGGCTTCGCCACCTTCGAGCGAAAGGTGAGGGTGGCCGGGGTCATCGCCAACCACTGCGGCTCCGTGCGCCACGGGATTCTGCTGGCCGAGGCGCTGCAGGCCTCGCGCATGCCGCCCATGGTGGCCGCCATGCCCCGGGGGGAGCTGCCGGAGCTGCCCAGCCGGCACCTGGGCCTTGTGACGGCCGACTCGCGCAACCTTCCGCCCCAGGCACTGGAGGCCATGGCGGATGCCTTCGAGCACTACTCCACGTTGAGCGAAATCGTCAACATGGCCCGCAGTGCGCCGCTTCTGTACGTGGAGGCCCCCGGGAGAACGGGTCTTGCGGAACGGATGCGCCTGGGTGTGGCCTGGGATGCGGCCTTTCATTTCTACTACCGCGATCTGTTCGACGAACTGGAAGATGCGGGCTGCTCCATCGTGCACTTCTCGCCCGTCGCAGACCGGAATCTCCCGGAAGGGCTTGACGCCCTGTACCTGGGCGGCGGCTACCCCGAGGAGATGGCGGCCGAGCTTTCGGCAAACGGGCCCATGCTCGCCGCCGTGAGGGGCTTTGCCGCCTCCGGCAGCCCCGTCTATGCCGAGTGCGGCGGGCTCATGTACCTCTGCAGGGAGCTCGAGACGGTGGACGGGAAACGGCACCCCATGGCGGGGCTTCTCCCGGCAGGGACGAAGATGCACGCCGGCCTGAAGGCGCTCTCCTACGTCCATGTGACCCTCAAGGAGGATTCCCTCTGGGGCATTGCGGGGGAGAGCGTCCGCGGACACGAGTTCCACCACTCGACGCTCACGGCCAACCCCGCAGGCATCGAGGGCTGGCGGCCCGTCTACAGCATGAAGAAGCGCTGGGCCGATGACCCCGTCGAGGAGGGCTTCCAGAAGGGAAACATCCTGGCCAGCTACGCCCACCTCCACCTGCCGAGCCGTCCCAGGGCGCTGGAGCACTTCATCCGGGCCTGCGTGCGGCGCGATGAGGAAAAGACGTTCTGCAGCCTCGAAGGTGAAGGGACCTGAGGCTCCTAGGCATCCCGGGCGGTCCGCCCGGGCAAAATCCTGGAGAGCCGGAACGGCATAAAAAAGGGCACACCGCGCGGTGTGCCCTTCTCGATTGTCGTAAACGGATCTATTTCTTCTTTTCGGCCTCTTTCTTTCTCCCCTCTTCGGCTGCCTCCTGCTCGGCCGTCTCCTCCATCTCGTGCAGACGCGTGTAATAGTCGGGGTACTCCGCGAGATGGTCGATCGTGATCTCGAGTGCCGTATACTTGTCCTTCGTGTGCTCCTGCTCGACTTTGATCCCCATGATCAGCTGCTCGAGATCGAAGTCCGTCACCTGTTTGGCGTCGGCGCGGCCGCCCTTGATCCTCTGTTTGAAGTTTTTGATGTCGATGCCGTGGGCCTTCTTGATCGCCGCCCGGTACTCGTCGAACTTCTTCGCGTCCGCTGCGGGCGCCGCCGAAGCCCCGATCGAAAAGACAAGCGTGCACGCAACCGCCAGGGCCGCCGACAGCATGACTCGACGTAAAATCCGGCCGTTCATATCCCGTCCTCCTTTCGCACATTCGTTTAGACGCACTTTACCTTTAATTGCCGTTTTTTTCACCTGAAACTTAAACCGGAGCGCCATCGGCAAGGGGATTGTCGCAGGCAGGTGCGGAAGTTGCAAGATCCGGAGATGCCGCCCCGGAGGGCGCAAAAATCATCCTGCAGGACCGGGATATGCCGTTTTTCCGTCTGGCTGCCGCAACCCTGGCCATCGTTCTCGTACTTTCCTGCGGGCCCAGCCCGTCGGGCCGGGACGGCTCCCCGATCAACGTCCTGGAGCCGCCATCGCTCGGGAAACAGGAACCCGGGATCGTAACGGTTTCAAAAGACGGCTTCGACATCGCCATCACGCAGAAGGCCGCCTACACGGTTCGCGGTGTCGTGGTCGGCCGGGAGAATTACCACTCGGGGTGGAACGCGCTTATCTCGCCCGCCGACGTGGCCCTGTGCTGGGGAAAACTCGCCGAGAACGGGACGTACAGGAAGCTCAAGTGGTCGCAGGGCAACCGGTGGTACTTCTGGCGCGCAGGCGAGGAGTTCGGCTACAACAACGACTTTGTCGCGCAGCACAGCTCGAACAACCACCTGATTCCCGCCACCCCGAATCTCACGAAGGCAATAAAGAGCCTGAAGGAAGGCGACACCGTGGAAATCACGGGGCACCTCGTGGATGTGGCCGCGACAAAGAAATCGCAGAACTACTGGTGGAAATCATCGATCTCCACGACGGACCGCGGCGACGGCTCCTGCGAGGTCATCTACCTGACGCGCATGAAGTTGCACGGGAAGATTTTTCAATGAAAATAAATAATGACGCCTGGACACAGAGGTTTCTATGATCCGAGCAATTGCTGTTTTGCTGACCCTGGGCCTTTTTTTCATGCCTGCCGTTTCTGCCGCAGAGCCGACGCCAGAGCTTCTTGCGGGCGCAATGGAGAATCTGCTGAAGATGAAAAACGACGCAGCCGAAGAGATCCGGAAGCTGGATCGGGACATCGAGCAGAACAACCGCACGATCGCAAAGGCCGAGGACATCGTCCGGCAGGCCCGGGCAAAGGGAAATGCCGAGGCGGAGCAGATCGGCCGCGATGCCCGGGACCGCTCCCTGCAGGCAAAAAAGAAAAATGAAGCAGCCCGCGCCGATGTCGTAAAGAGGCAGCAGCGGATCGATCAGGCCCTCACAACCGTGAAAGACCGGCTTGCGCGGGAAACCGCTGACTCACCCCCGGCGAAAATAAATTGCGAGGCCCGCCTGAAGGATTGGCGCAATGACCCGGCATGGAGCGCTTCCCAGGACTGCCAGTGCTTTGACCGGGAGCGCCCGCCGATGTGCGTCCCGAAAGGGGCGAAAATGCCCGAGATGAGGGAAGGGGTTTACCAGTTCAACTACTTCCTGGTGACCTACACCATGTCGGGGGGGTCAAAAGAGAACACGGATTCGTACCTGGGGACACACAAGTCCTTCGATGAGGCAAAAAGGGCCTGCATGGAAACGGCAAGGATCAAGGCCCTGGCAAGGGGAGAGCTTCCCGCGGAAGAGGCGCAATGCGAACTCGTCTCCCAGCCGCCACCCCCGAAGGTCAAAACGCCCCGTCCCCCGCCGGAGCTGAAACAGGGGAAATTCTGAAGCGGGGCCGCAAAAAGCCCGGTCGCGATGACAAGCCGTTACGCAAAGGTGTGAAGCAATCTACAGGCCTGCTCATTCGAAAAGGGCAACGCAACATGCGTCGCCCTTTTCTCGTCCCGAAGCGACGTTTCCGGCTCCCTGGAAATGTACCGGGTGTTCAACACAAATGTTGACGAGCTCTACTCAATGCATTCCACCTTCTACTTGTCGTGAAATTTGTTTCAGGCTAACTGAAGATTTACGATCGAAATGCACAAAAGCAGGGCCAGAAATGACCCTGCTTTGATGTTTGACCATTGAGTGCAGCGCGGGCACGGATAAGGTATTGATAAGCCCCGTTTAGCGCACTACATCTACAGAGGCTGACAGCCTGCACGTCGTTTGGGCGAACGTCAGGCTGAGGCGTGCAGTCAAGCGTCGCCTCCAGAGCTGAGTTCGCTTCGTGTATCATCCTCTTTGTCCTCTTCAAGCCGAAAAAGCGGTAAAGACAGATTCCAATGCAGCGCAACAACTCGAATGACCAGCGTAGTCAGGACGGCGCCTGACAAGACAATAGGGGCCGGCAGTTCCAACCAGGAAAGCAACGCGAGTATTGCAGCGCCACAGAGGCTTGCCGAGGCGTAGATTTCCCGTCGAAGAATCAGAGGCACTTCCCCGGAAAGAATGTCTCGGATAAGGCCTCCGGCTACACCCGTAGTCACACCCATGACGATCGCGATGCTGTATACATGGGTGGTGTGAAACGCCTTCTCGAACCCGATGACTGTGAAGACGGCCAGGCCGAGTGCATCGGCATACAGCAGGACCGTCACCGGCAGTTTCCAAATCCGCGCCGAGACGAACGTGCAGATTGCCGCAATGGTGGCCACTGCGAGATAGTGGGTGTCTGAAACCCAGAATATCGGTTGACTCCCAAGGATGACATCCCGCAACGTGCCGCCTCCGAGCGCCGTTACGCAACCCAACACCACCACACCGAAGATATCCATTCTCTTCCGGCCGGCCGCGAGCGCGCCGGTTACCGCGAAGACCGCGGTGCCGACAAAATCAAGAATGTGCATCACGACATCCATATTTCAGCCCCGAAGCGACCAGGTAATATACTCCGTTGACATTTCCAGAGTTACGCTGCGATCCTATACTATTTAATTCAGAATAAAAATACCTGTAAATCCAAGAAAATGGACTTCCGATGCTTGGTATTTTTGTGGTCGCCAAAGGTCTGGAAAGCCTTTTTCCGCAGACTCCACCAACTTCTTGGGCAATGTATTCAGGACTGACTGAAGATTTGCGATTGTAAGATACAAAGCAGA
>CAWHEJ010000032.1:0-11705 GCA_963828305.1 uncultured delta proteobacterium
TCTCAGCCTTCATCCAACCCCAAAAGAGCTTTTTTGAGCGTTTGATCCAGCGGATTAGGGCCAAGCCAGATGGACAGCATGGCATTGGCAAAATCGAGTCCTTTGATGGTCCCCAAAATTTTTCCATTCAGTGCGATCTGTGATCCGATTCCCGGTATATAGGTGAAGGAATATCTGTCCCCCGGCTTGACATCCCGGTACAGGGAATAGAGTGTCTTGGCGCGTTGATCGATTGCCTCCATCTGCTCCCGGGAGAGATTGTTCATGAAACCCTGCCGGGTGGACGATATGAATGCCTCGGCGTCAATCGCATGGAAGTACTCGATGACCAGGCTCTTCGGGATGTCCTTGAACACGTCTCCAGAGGCTTTCCCTCTTTCCAGATAGAGGGCTGCCACATATCCCTTGAACACCACCCGATAGCGGAGCAGGCCCGCTCCGATCAAGTCGCAGGTGTGACCGTTGATTTGAATCGTCTTGTCGAACACAACCCCTGAGACGGTGACTGTGCCGGTGGATTGACTGGTTCCCGGCCCGGTCTGGGTCATGCCCGGAACGGGAATCAAGATGATTGTCAAAAGGATGCTGATGAGAAATAGGCTCCAAACATGTCTGTTCATCGTTCCCCCTGTATTCCTGTGCAGAATCATCGCCCGATCTTGCATGACAACTTGGGTATGCGGTCAGGCATTCAGATACCCGGCGCTTCCTGCTGATATGATTTTTCCATGGGTAACCGATCCATTGAAGAGTGATGATCAATGAATCAACTCTACGGGGTTTTTAATCCTTTTTGGGAAACCAGGGAATAAAGACACTCGTCCGTCTTTTATAGTCGGTGAAAACCGGATTGCCCTCCATGAACCTTTCCGTCATGGGAACACCGGAAACAAACAGGATGATGTAGGTGATCGTCAGCGGTCCGATGATGGACATCCAGCCCCCGGGTACCGACAGAGCCAGGGTATATATGCCCCACCACATCGTGACCTCGCCGAAGTAGTTGGGATGCCTGGAATAACGCCAGAGACCCCGATCCATGACCTTCCCCCGGTTGCCTGGGTCCTTGATGAACCGGTCCAGCTGCCAGTCCGCAAGCGATTCGAAGAAAAATCCCAGCAACCACAGCATCAGACCCACAACGTCCAGGATGCCGAGATCACCCGCGGCATAGGTATTGATGAAGAGCACGGGTGTAATGTTCAGCAGCAGGATGAAGCCCTGCAGGAGGAAGACCTGGAGATAGCTCCTGAGGACAAAAGACTTCCCCCATTCTTCCCGCCACTTCCGGTATCGGACGTCCTCCCCTTTCCCCCGGTTGCGCAGATGGATCCGGATGGCGAGCCTGAGCCCCCAGATCAACACCAGCAGATTGACGATCCATTGCCGTGGGGAAAAGGAACCGTTCAAGAGAAAAGTGGACCAGGCCACGATGATGAACCCCGTGCCCCAGGCGACATCGGCAATGCTGTTGTCCTTTCGTTTGAGGGCCAACAGGAACCATGCCGTCATGTACAGGAACAAAATCAACGCCGCGGCTGAAATGGTATGAACCAGTTCCATGGCATCACCTCCCTGGTGAAACTGCCCGGCCGGAGCACGGGCCGTGAAGAATCCTTTCTCAGGGCATGAGCCATCGGCCGATGAAAAAGCTCGCTGCCGCAACGCTTGCTGTAAGGAACACGCCCCAGGCGATATCGACCCATACGACAATAACCGGCCAGTCCTTCAGCGTCGCCAGGTTGGTTAAATCATAGGTGGCGTAGGCGAAGAAACCGAAAAGTCCTCCCAGAAGGACTGCCTGCCACGGCGAATTTTTGTCCAGGGCCGGCATCGTTGCGAAGAACAGGATCCCCATAATGTAGAGCAGGTAGAAAATGATAGCGGCAGTCCAGTTGACGTCCGGCCGGAGCAGATGACCCAGATGATTGCGATAGAACCCCCTGGCCACAAACCCGAGCCAGATCATATCGATCGCGAAGAATATGGGAATTGTAAGGAGATAGAGATAGATAACTTTCATCACGATCCCTCCATTCTAGTCATAAAAGGTTCATGGGGCACTCCATTTTCAAGGAGCGATGACAGGGTTTCCCTTTCTTTGAAACCTCTTCGCCAGCCAGACCAGAAACGGCGTCAAGATCCCCCAGCTCACCGCCAGGATGATGAGCCCATCGACATCGGGCAGCGCCAGTGTCGCCCCCAGCCGAGCGCCGCCGTAGTAGGAACCCGCACCCCCGACGGCACCGAAAATGGCCGCCAGCAGGTAGCGCCCCTTGAGCCATTCCAGTGAGACGTTGAGGGTGGCGGCGAAATTGGGCCAGAGGGAGATCATCCAGGGCTGACTGAGCGGATGGGGCAAGATGTCTCCCCGGGGGGTGACGATTCCGGCGGCCGACAGCGCCGTATCGAAGCAGAAACCGATAATCCCGGCCACAAGCAACAACGTCAGCTCACCCCGACGGTCGTCGGTGAGAACGAGATGCACCGACAGCACCAATGCCACCGCCAGCGGCCCAACCCAATCGTTTCCCCTCGCAGCTCCCAGGACGGCTGTGAACCAGGCCGCCTGGAACAGAATGATGTTGATGAGTTTTCTTCCCATCGTAGTCCCCGTCTTCGTGGTTAAGGCCGGCATTGCGCAAACTCGAGCAGCTTTGATGTGTCACGACCCTGTGCTGCCAGCAAGGGCGACAATGAGCAATAGTGAGACAATTCCGACGTAACGCGTATATATATGACTTTCTCCTATTTCCTGTTCCAGGCTGCAGGCTACAGACGACAGGCGACAGAAAAATTGAAGAGGATGCCCTGCCTGTTGACTGTTTCCTGTGGCCTGTGACCTCCCGCGAAGCGGGTCAGTATCCAATTTCCGACTTGACCATGACCATCTGCAGATTGCCGAGGTAGCCTGCGGCGAAACAGGCCTCGCAGCCCGCCAGGTAGTAGACCCACTTGCGCTGGAAGGTGCGGTCGAAGCCCTGCGCGGTCACCCGGTCGATTCCCGCCAGGAAGCGGCTGCGCCAGTCGCGCAGCGTCAGGGCGTAGTCCGGGCCGATGTTTTCCACGCTTTGCACGTTGAGGCAGGTTTTTTTCGCCAGGGCTTCCATCACGACGGCCAGCGACGGAAGCTCTCCCCCGGGGAAGATGTGCTTGCGGATCCAGTCGTGGCCCTTGCGGTAGTGGTCGTAGCGCCGGTCCGGGATGGAGATGAACTGCAGGGCCATGACGCCGCCGGGCTTGAGGAGCCGGTCGCAGCGCTCGAAGAACGTCTCGAAGTATTTGTGGCCCACGGCCTCGAGCATCTCGATGGAGACGATCCGGTCGAAGGGGCCCTTGATCTCGCGGTAGTCCCGAAGGACGATCTCCACGCGATCCTCGAGGCCTTCCCTGCGGATGCGCTCGCGGGCATACTCGTACTGGGCATCGGAGATGGTGACCCCCGTCAGCCGGCAGCCCGTCGTCCTGACCGCTTCGACGGCGAAGCTCCCCCAGCCGCAGCCGATCTCGAGGACGTGGTCGTCCGGGCCGATTGCGGCCTTGCGGATCATCGCCTGCAGCTTGTTTTTCTGGGCCTGCTCGAGGGTGTCTTTCCCGTTGAGGTAGCGCGCGCACGAGTAGGTCATCGACGGGTCGAGGAAGACCTGGAAGAACTCGTTGCCCAGGTCGTAGTGGGTGACGATGTTTTTTTTGCTTCCGCTGAGCGTATTCTCCACGATGGGGTAGAGGATCCGGTTCAGCCGGTCGAAGAGGGGCTCGAGGTGCTGGTAGCGCCCGAAGAAGGCATCGCGGTTGCGCACGAACCACTGTAGCGCCTCCTTGAGATCCGGCGAGTCCCACTCGTCGTGCATGTAGGATTCCCCGAAGCCGATGTCTCCCCCGATGACGGCGCGAGAGAAAAACTGCCAGTCCTTCACGGTCATTTCCGCCTGGTCCGCCGATGTCGCCTCGCCGAAGGTCTTCACCGTCCCGTCGGGGAGCGTCATGCGCAGCGCCCCCCGCCCGGCGCGGCCGAAAAGATCGATGGCGGCACCCATGCACTTACGCTGCACGAAGGTGGGCGGGTTGGTGCGAATCGTCATGGGGCTCAGCGGCACCGGCTTGTCGTTGTAAGCCAGCTTCTTGCCGAAGGAGAGCTTCGCCGCCTCGAACAAGATGCGCGGCACGGAGAGGTGCGGCGCGATCGGGTGTCGCAGGAACATCTTCACCTGGCTCGATGCGGTCAGCGGCTCGGGTGATCCCCGGAGGCGGGCCTCAAAGACGACCTCGCCCTCCTGCCGGTTGTTGATCCCCACGTCGAGCTCCTTCGAAATGTCGGCGAAGGAAAATTCGTAAGTCCCCTCGATGCGGTTGAAGGGGGAGACGTGGAAGGCCTTCTCCGTCCGGTATGTCGCGGTGTGATCGCCGTTTTCCCGGCCGGGCGAGCGCAGGATGTAGAGATGCTTCTCGCCGAAGGTGTTGTTCACCTCGGCCACGTTTCCTATGAGGCTCCCGTCGGCCGCGAAGAGGTAGTAGAAACTCACGGGGTTGAAAACGTAGTTGAAGTAGCGCGGCGAGGTGATGAGGAAGGCCCGCGCGACAGCGTCACCGAAGCCCTCCTTCGCGAGAAAGCGGTCGAGCTTCTCGCGGATCGTCCCGGGGCCGCTGTCCAGATAGTCCTTGTCGTGAACCGATGCGGGTCGGAAGCGGTTGTGGCCGAAGAAGGGGAGCCTTCGGTCCAGTTCGGGCAGCTCCTCCAGGTCGAAGCCGTAGACGTACAGCGGGTAGCTGAATTGATGATCCCTGGGATTGTGGCGGTGATGCTCGATCAGCCCGTTGTAGAGAAATGCGTTCATAGCTCGATCCCGAAAAGGCGTGCCATCTCCACGGCGGATCGAGTGCCGTCCTCGTGGAACCCGTAGCCGAAATAGGCGCCGCAGAAGTACGTGTTGCGTTTCCCGTTGAGGGAGGGGAGTTCCTTTTGTGTTGCCATGGATTCAAAGGTGTACATCGGGTGGTGGTAGACCATTTCTCCGATGATCTCGGAGGCCGCTACCGGTTTCCAGGGGTTGAGGGTGACGCAGTAGTGGTCCCGCGCGCCGAGGCGCTGCAGGTGGTTCATGTAGTAGGTGACCATGGCCGGAAACGTCTTTGGAATGGAGGGTTCGTGGCGGTAATTCCACGAGGCCCAGGCCTTGTGGTTTTCGGGCAGGAAGGACGTGTCCCGGTGGAGCACCGTGTGGTTTGTCGAGTAGCTCCACGGACCGAGAAGGCGCGTCTCCTCGGGCGACGGGTCCGCCAGGAGCCTGTATGCCTCGTCGGCATGGGCTGCGATGACGACGGCATCGAAGGTATCCTCGGCCCCGTCGGCAAGTTTCACGGCAATGCCGGTACCGGTTCTCCGGATTGCCGCGATGGGGCATTTGGGCCGCACCGTCCCTTTGAAGGTCTTGAGAAAGGCCTTCACGTACGTGTGGCTTCCGCCCGGCAGATAGTACCAGGCCGGGGGGTCCCACAGGGTCAGCAGGCCGTGATTCGAGTAGAAGCGGGCGAAGGATTCCATGGGGAATTCCATCGTCTTGGCCTCCGAGGCGGACCAGATGGCCGAGGCCATGGGGATGACGAACTGTTCGATGACGTCCTGCCGGAAGCCCTCGCGTTCGGCGAACTGGCCGAGGGTGAGGCCGCCCAGCCTGCCGCGCTCGAACTGATCCAGCGTTCGCATGCAGAAGCGCCGGATTCCGAGCAGGAAAGCCCAGTAGGAAGGTCTGAAAAGGTTTGCGCGCTGGGCGAAGAAGCCGTCAAGCCCGAGGCTGCTGTACTGCAGGCCCGTCGCATTGTCCTGGCAGCTGAAGGACATATCCGTCTTCGCTGCCGAAACCCCCAGCTGCCTCAGGAAGGCCCTGAAGAGCGGGTAGGTCCGCTCGTTGTGGACGATGAAGCCCGTGTCGACGGGCAGACCCGCGTCGGGGCCGTCCCCGATGACGGCCGTGTTCGTGTGACCGCCGATGTAGTCGTTTTTCTCGAAGAGAGTGACCCTGTGCCTGCGGTCCAGAAGATAGGCGGACATGATGCCGGAAATGCCGGCGCCGACGACGGCGATATTCATCCCGGGCGAAGGGGTCATGGGCTTCCTCCTTTTAGGAATGTGGACAGGTTTTGAACCGGTCTTTGCGGGTACAAAAATACACATACCCATCCGCACGACGGTTTGGGGCGTACCCTATCGCCTTGTAGCCTTCCGCTGTTGCTCCGCTCTTCCTACGGGCCACCCGACGTGGGCGGGGGCCTGTGGTCGGCCGGCAGGTTCGCGGGCTCATAACGGAGCGGATGCTTGCCGTCCGTGGTCGCGCAGGAGGTGATCATCACAAGCAGTGTCATTGCTATGAAGATCATTGAAAGAATATTTTTCTTCCACATGGCTTCGTCACCTTTCGAATTGTGATCGTATATTCATAAGCATCTTCGAATTTAATTTCAAGGTGCAGCAATAACTTTTTTGCGCGGGGCTTTTACCCACGGACCTTCTTGAGCAGCCAGGCCAGGTTTTCCCCCAGGGTCTTCATGGTCTGGATGCCCTCGGCGTCGTTGAGCACTTCGCCGGGTTCTCGCCCCATGGCGAAGGCCCAGTAGCTGGAGCCGGGGTTGATGATCTGCTGGTAGAAAAAGAAAAGGTTGAGCGAATTGAAGGCGTGGATGGCCCCGCCCCTGCGCACGGCGATGACGCCTGCGCCCACCTTGCGCTTGAACATGTAATCGTTGGCCCGGGCCACGTAGCCGGTCCGCTCGATGAGGGCCCTTGTCCCGGCCGACACGTCGGCAAAATAGGTGGGCGAGCCGAGGAGGATCCCGTCGGCTGCGATCATTTTTTCAATACATTCGTTCACGATGTCCTTCGTCACGGCACAGCGCTTGTCTTTGTTCTTCATGCATTTGTAGCAGGCAATGCAGCCCTGGATTTTCTTTCCCGCAAGCTGGTAGAGCTCGGTCTCGATGCCTTCTTTTTTGATCTCCTCGAGGACCGTGTTGAGCAGGATGGCTGTGTTGCCGTCCTTGCGTGCGCTGCCGCTGAATGCGACTACTTTCATGCCGTTCATCCTCCTTTCATGTGGGTCGATTTACACAACGGTACGAAATTGTGCCAGAAACGGCAGACAATATCCACAAAATATGCCCGGCAGGCGCCGCCCTGTTTTTTTTGCCCGCGGGGATATTAATGGTTGAATTTCCCGAAGAAATTTTATATAGGACAGCAGTAAGTTTAAGGGGGAGGGCGGGGGAGATACTCTCCGCTGGATTTTTCACCATTCCTGATTTTCTTTCCGGCTGGTCGGGTTCATAGACCGATGCAATATTATAACTCATCCTGAAACACGTGCGTTATAAGACAACACTCGGCGCTCGACCCTGCAAATCAGTCTGAACGACTTCAAACGAATTATCCACAAGGAGGGTTACGTATGGTCAGAAATATGATCAAGTTGTTGGTTGTCGTACTGAGCTTGGCCCTGCTGGGCGGCTGCGCATCGGTGATCACACCGATCCCCGCACAGGACCTCAACCCGAAACTGAAGTCCGGCGCGCTGGTCCAGAAGACGAACAACTTCCAGATGATCCTGGACACCTCGGCGTCCATGGAAGAGCCCTACAAGTGGTCCCATCCCGGTTATCCCAACCCGATGAATACCACGAAGATCGAGTACCAGCAGCACCTGGCGAGGCTGTTCAACGATACGATCCCCAACATGAAACTCACCGGCGGCCTGCGGGACTTTGCCGGGGAGCGCTGGCTGACGCGGCCCTTCATGACGAAGCTCTGGTACGGGATGTCCCCCTGGGTGAGAGAAGATCTCGGCAAGTCCATCTTCGAGATCAACACCTACGGTGTGGAAAGCCCCCTGGAGCTGGCCCTCGATGCCGCCACGGCGGACCTGAAGCCCCTGGCCGGCAAGTCGGCCGTCATCATCTTCAGCGATGGACTCGAAATGCCGAAAGCCGTAGCCTCCGCTCAGGCAATGAAGGCCGCCCTGAAGGACAACGTGTGCATCTATGCCGTTTTGATCGGCCCGGACCGCATGACCCTCGATGCGCCGAAGGGCGAAGGCAGGGCGCTGCTTGACAAGGTCGTGAAGGCCGGCCAGTGCGGTTTCCTTGTGGACGGCAAAGATGTTGAAAGCGCCGCCGGCATGGCCGGCTTCGTGGAAAAGATCTTCCTCGGTCCTGCCGTGGCAGCCGCGGCCGCTCCTCCTGCCGCCGCTGTGCTTCCCCCGGGGGCTAGCTCGGAGTTCGACAATATCTACTTCGACTTCGACAAGTACTATGTGAAGCCCGAGTTCAAGGGGGCCGTGAAGAAGAACGCCGATTATCTCAAGGCGAACAAGGCCCATAACGTTCGGATCGAGGGCAACACCGACGAGCGCGGCACCAACGAGTACAACATGGCCCTGGGGCAGAGAAGGGCCGACGCGGCCGCCAAGGCGCTCAAGGCGGCGGGTGTCGATTCGAAGCGGATCAAGGCCTTCAGCAACGGCGAAGAGAAGCCCGTATGCAAGGAATCCAACGAGGCCTGCTGGGCCAAGAACCGCAACGCCATGTTCTTTGTGACAAAGCCGTAAACTGAGCCCGAAGGCCGGAGGCGGGAAGCCGAAGGCCGAGGCTAGCGAACAAAAAAATCCCCGGCTTGTCTCAAGCCGGGGATTTTTTTGTTCAGCCAGCAGCCAGAGCAGCCAGCAGCCGACAGCCAGCAGCCGACAGCCAGCAGCCGACAGCCAGCAGCCAACAAGGGATCCTGGCTGTCTATATTGGGCTGTAGGCTGTAGGCTGTCGACTGTCGGCTGGATCTAGACTCCTGCTTTCCTGAAGACGCTGTCGATAATGGCCCTCGCTTCCTCCTGGATTCGGGCGAGGTGGGCCCGGTCCCGGAAGCTTTCCGTGTAGACCTTGTATATGTTTTCCGTTCCCGAGGGCCTTGCGGCAAACCAGCCGTCGCGGGTGACCACTTTCAGCCCGCCGATGGGCATGCCGTTTCCGGGGGCTGCGGTCAATGTTGCCGTGATGGTCTCACCGGCCAGCTCCGATGCGCCGACCTGTTCGGGCGAGAGCTTCTCGAGTACAGCCTTCTGCTCGGTCGAGGCCGCCACGTCCATCCTCTCGTAAAGGGGGTTTCCGAATCTCGCGGCAAGCTCCTCGTAGTGCTGCCCGGGGTCGCGTCCCGTCTTCGCGGTGATCTCGGCGGCAAGCAGCCCCATGATGAGCCCGTCCTTGTCCGTTGTCCACACGGTGCCGTCCGTCCGCAGAAACGCTGCCCCCGCGCTCTCTTCCCCGCCGAAGCCGCAGGAGCCGTCGAGAAGTCCGCCGACGAACCACTTGAACCCGACGGGCACCTCCGAGAGCTTCCTGCCGAGGTGCGCCGCGATGCGGTCGATGAGACTGCTCGAGACGAGCGTCTTGCCCACGGCGGCGTCACGCCGCCAGCCGGGCCTGTTCTGGAAGAGATACCAGATGGCGACAGCCAGATAGTGGTTGGGGTTCATGAGCCCGGCGCTTCGCGTCACGATGCCGTGCCGGTCGCTGTCGGGGTCGGTTCCGAAAGCGATGTCGTAGCGGTCCTTGAGTCCGATGAGCCGCGCCATTGCATAAGGGGAAGAACAGTCCATCCGGATTTTCCCGTCCTTGTCCAGGGTCATGAATCCGAAGGTGGGGTCCACGTCACGGTTGACAACATCCAGGGGGATGCCGTAACGCTCGGCCACGGGGTCCCAGAAAGGAAGAGATGCACCCCCCATGGGGTCGACGGCAACCCGGATTCCCGATGCCCGGATGGCTTCCATGTCGAGGACCTGCGCGAGATCGTCCACGTAGGGGCCGATGTAGTCGTGCTCGTGCGTCGTGGCGGCTTTCAGGGCCTGAGCGAAGGCGATTCTCTTGATCCCCTGCAGCCTGTTGCGCAGGGTTTCGTTGGCGCGATCCTCGATCCATCGCGTCGCCTCCACGTCGGCCGGCCCGCCTTCGGGCGGGTTGTACTTGAATCCGCCATCCTCGGGCGGGTTGTGGGACGGGGTGATGACGATACCGTCTGCAAGGCGCGCTTTCTTCCCGCGGTTATGGGTCAGGATCGCGTGGGAGATGACGGGTGTGGGCGTGTATCCGCGGCCGGCCTGGATCATGGTGTCAACGCCGTTTGCGGCAAGGACTTCCAGGGTCGTCGCGAAGCTCGGCTCCGAGAGGGCGTGCGTGTCCATCCCCACGAAAAGCGGCCCGTCGATGCCCCGGGAAGCCCGGTAGTCGCAGATGGCCTGGGCGGTGGCCAGGATGTGGTCCTCGTTGAAGCTGTTTCGAAAGGATGATCCCCTGTGACCCGAGGTGCCGAAGGCAACCTTCTCTGCATCTCGATTCGCATCGGGATGATTCGTATAGTAGGCCGCAACCAGCCGGGGGATATTGACGAGCAGGGATCTGGGGGCCGGTTTCCCTGCCAGTTCATGAAGGGCCATCGATAACCTCCGCCGTTTGAAATTAATCCACTATATCACATCGGAGTTAGGACGTGGATGGCTGTTATCAGTGACAAAGTGTCTGAGTGTCTAAGTGTCTGAGTGAAGAGCATAGAGGGAGTGGTGACCAGTGTTTAGGGATGAGGCAAATCGGTTTAGATAAAGCCCCTTTTTCATTTCCTGAAGCCTGATGCCTGTAGCCTTCGCGAAGCGGTTTTCAAACCTTCGCTTGACAGGAAAGGAGAAAAAAAGCTATTTCACTATGAAATACTTCTTCCCACTATATGGAACAGCCAATGGCCCAACCGAAACGTGTCAACTCCCTGGTTCGGGGGCTCGCGATCCTCGAATCGTTCACCCCGAGCGAGTCTCATCTGAGCCTTCAGGACCTGTCCACCAGGACCGGATTGCCCAAGACGACGGTGCACCGGTTCCTCAAAACGCTCTTGACGATGAATTACGTCACGCTGGATCCCCACACGAAAGCTTACGCCCTGGCGCCGCGGGTCATGGCGCTGGGTTTCTCCGTTCTGTCGGGAATGGATCTGCGTCAAACCGCGTTCCCCTACATGGAGGCCCTCTCCAAAGAGACGGATCAGAATGTGAACCTGGCCGTTCTGGATCGCACGGAGATGCTCTTCATCGAACGGATCACCGTCCGGAAGATCCTCAACACCAATCTGTATGTGGGAAGCCGCTTGAACTGCTACCAGACGGCCGTAGGGAGGGCCATGATCGCGTTTCTGTCCCGCGACAGGTACGATCAGCTCCTCACGGATCTCCTCAAGGACAGGGAAGCGGTGAAGTTCATCGGCAAACGCGGCGAAAAGCTCGAATCGATCCTGGAGGAGGTCCGGACCAGGGGATATGCGTCCAATGACGGCGAATGGATCCCGGGGCTCCGGGCCATCGGCACCCCCATATTCAATGATCGGGGCGAAGTGGAAGCCTCCCTGAGCATGTCCTTCATCAGCCAGGCGGTCAGTCTCGAGGAGATGCTCGAGAACCACCTGCCGCGCCTCCTGGAGACGGCAGGGAAGATATCCTCTGTACTGGGATTCGGCGGCAACATCCGAACCTGGCGATAAACGCCCGGTACAAACCGCCATCGTGCCCTCGGCACGCAACCGGCGCAATGACGGCAAACAAAAAGGGGATCACCGTGGCGGTGATCCCCTCTCGATTTCTGGCGTCCCCACGGGGAGTCGAACCCCGGTCGCCGGCGTGAAAGGC
>CAWHEJ010000033.1:0-98231 GCA_963828305.1 uncultured delta proteobacterium
GCTCAATGATTGTCTGACCCCAGTTTCAGACAGTGGCCGATTTTTTTCAGGGCGCGGTTCCGTTAAGGTAGCTGCGAAAGAAAAAAACAACAGGCCGACACCAAAGGAAAGGCAACGATCATGACGGGCAGACTGGCGATGAGAGCAAAGACGGACATGACCCCCCAGAGCCCCCTGATGGGCGACCGTGCCGCAAGGATCCCCGGTGATCCTTCGAGCCGTTCCTACTACAAGGACAAGGGACCGGCCATCTTCCGATAGGAAGGGACAGGGCAAAGGAAAAAATACCGATTCCTGGTCAGTTATGTCGTCTTCTGCAACACGTCACTGACTATCTCCTTGACATTCGTTTGCGGGCGGGGATCCGCCCCGCCCGCAAACGGGTGGAGAAGGGAGAGCGGATCGACAGGAACCCGGATAAGAGAACGATTCGGGCTGTGGCGATCAAAGGGAAGCATCGGATGGCACAGACGGGAAAGAAGACCGGGAAAAGCCGAATCAGCGAGGATGACTGGAACCGATACGTCGATGCCGTACGCCGGCAAACCGCACAGAAGCAGCCCTTGAAACACCGGGACCCGCAAAAGGAGCTTGAAACATGACGAAAGTCAGCGCGAAACCCGCCAAGGCGGCCAGGAAAGACTGGAGCAAGTACATCGATGAACTGCGAAAAGCAACGGCAGACTGCATCGCCGAAATCTGGTGCCCTGATTCTCTCTCCCGTTCCGAAACGAGTCCTCAGTAGCAAAAAGAACCCCCCGCTGGCTCCCTCCACGGGGGTTTCTTTTTTAGTGACGGAAGCGGCCCTGCAACGGGCGCACCAAAAAAAGGCAGCGTCCTGGACGCTGCCTTTTGTGTTTCCTGGTGGAGCTGAGGGGGATCGAACCCCTGGCCTCTTGAATGCCATTCAAGCGCTCTCCCAGCTGAGCTACAGCCCCGTACCGGTGAAAAAGAGAACTCCGTTTAGCATACGCATCTTGGCGTTGTCAATACAATTTTCTTGACTTTGAAGGCCCCGAAAGGATAATCAAAACTCACACGCCGGAGTGGTGAAACTGGTAGACGCAGGGGACTCAAAATCCCCCTTCCCCTAGGGAAGTGTCGGTTCGATTCCGACCTCCGGCACCAGGAAATCAAAAGGGTTCAGGCGGCATCCACCTGAACCCTTTTTTCATCCTGCCCTCACGCCGTAGCCCATTCCGGGCACAGGGCCTCTGCCTGCTCCAGGACGGTCTGGGTCGCTTTTTCCTGCTTATCCGGCGGATAGCCGTACTTCCGTAGGACCCGCTTGACGAGAACACGAAGCTGGGCACGTACATTCTCCCGGACAGTCCAGTCGATGGTCACGTTCTTGCGCACTGTCGCGACGAGTTCACGGGCGATTGTGCGTAATGCCTGGTCGCCGAGCACCTTCACTGCACTGTCATTGGTCTCCAGGGCATCGTAGAAGGCGACTTCATCTTCGGACAATCCAAGCGAATCGCCCCGTGCGTCCGCTTCCCTCATTTTCTTCGCCAGGCCAATGAGTTCCTCGATCACCTGTGCAGCCTCGATGGCCCTGTTCTGGTAGCGTCTGATGGATTCTTCCAGCATCTCGGCAAAGGAACGGGCCTGAACGATGTTCTTCCGTCGCTTCGTACGGATTTCACCGGAAAGAAGCTTTCTCAGTAACTCGACGGCCAGGTTGCGCTGGGGCATTCCGCGGACCTCAGCCAGGAATTCCTCGGAAAGGATCGAGATATCCGGTTTCTGAAGGCCGGCAGCGGCAAAGATGTCCACAACACCCTCCGGGGCGACCGCCTTCGAGACGATCTGCCGGATGGCATGGTCCAGTTCCTCCTCGGATTTCGGTTCACCCGGGGCCCTCTTCGCCAGGACAGCCCGCACGGCCTGAAAAAAGGCCACGTCATCCCGTATTCTCAGCGCTTCCTCATGCGGTACGGCCAGTGCGAATGCCTGGGAGAGTTCCTGGACGATCTTCAGCAAACGGTCCCTGCCGTCTTCCTGCGCCAGGATATGCTCCTGGGCGGCCGGCAGCAGCGAGAGCCGTTCCTGGGGTGCGCCCGTCACCCAGAAAGACCAGTTGAATCCGTGGAAGAGGCCGCAGCATACCTCGTATTTTTCCAGCATGATCGCGACGGCCTCGGCCTGGTCTATAGCGGTCTTGCCCGTCCCGCCGCTTTCGGTGTAGGTTGCCAGCGCCTCTTTTAGCTCATGCGCCAGCCCCAGGTAGTCCACCACGAGCCCGCCCGGTTTGTCCCGGAACACCCGGTTGACCCGCGCAATTGCCTGCATGAGCCCATGGCCTCGCATCGGCTTGTCGACGTACATGGTGTGCAGTGACGGCGCATCGAAGCCCGTCAGCCACATGTCCCTGACGATAACCACCTTGAAAGAATCCTTCTGGTCCCGAAACCGGTTGGCCAGCGCTTCGCGTCGCGGCTTGTTCCGGATGTGGGGTTGCCAGTCGACAGGATCGGGCGCCGATCCTGTCATCACGACCTTCATCAGGCCTTCTTCATCGTCTTCGCCATGCCATGCCGGACGGAGCGCGGCGATTTCACGGTAGAGGTCCACGCAGATGCGGCGGCTCATGCAGACAATCATGGCCTTGCCCTCCAAGGCCTCGAGCCGTTTCTCGAAATGATCCACGATATCGCGGGCGACAAGCTTGAGCCTCTTTTCGGCTCCAACGATTTTTTCGAGCTGTGCCCATTTGCTCTTGAGCTTCTCTTTTCTCGACCTCCTCGCCCTCGGTCACTTCCTCGAATTCCGGATCGATCCTGGGGCGCTCCACCTCGTCCATATCAAGCTTTGCCGAGACGGCCTTCGTAGTAAATCGGCACGGTCGCCTTGTCCTCGACGGCCCGCTGGATGTCGTAAACGCTGATGTAATCGCCGAAGACGGCGCGGGTATTCTTGTCGGTCAGTTCGATGGGTGTGCCGGTGAAACCGATAAATGACGCATTCGGCAGAGCGTCGCGCATGTGGCGGGCGAAGCCGTCGATGAAATCATACTGGCTGCGGTGCGCTTCATCCGCGATAACGACGATGTTTCGCCGCGGTGAAAGTACCGGGTGACGGTCGCCCTTCTCCTCGGGGAAGAACTTCTGGATTGTCGTGAACACAACCCCGCCGGACGCGACCTGCAGTTTATCGCGCAGATCGGCGCGGCTCTCGACCTGCAAGGGCGGCTGGCGCAAGAGATCACTGCATCGGGCAAAGGTGCCGAAGAGCTGATCGTCCAAGTCGTTGCGATCGGTGATCACGACGACGGTCGGGTTCTCCATGGCCTTCTCGCGGATGATCCGGCCGGCATAGAACGCCATGGTCAGGCTCTTACCGGAGCCCTGCGTGTGCCAGACGACACCCACCCTGCGGTCGCCTGCGGCGCCGCCCCATCCGCCACGGGCAAAATACTGTCCCCGCTCGCCTTCCGCTCCGGTGTCTTCTTTCGGTAAAGATGAAGCCCTTATCGTCTCCTCGACGGCAACATTGACGGCATGAAACTGGTGGTAGCCAGCCATCTTCTTTGCGAAGACCCCGCCTTCCATGTTCTCGAAGACGATAAAGTCCCGAATCAAATCCAGAAGACGGCGCTTTTGAAAGGCGCCCTCGATCAGGACCTGCAGCTCGGGCATGCGCGCACCGGCGAGCGCTTCGCCGATCGTCCGCCAGGGTTTGAACCACTCCCGACCGGCCGTTAGCGTGCCGACACGCGCCTGTACGCCGTCGGAGGCGACAAGCAGCTCATTGAAGCTGAAAAGGGTGGGCAATTCGGCCTTGTAGGTTTGAAACTGTTGGAAGGCGGACCAGATGTCGGCATTCTCGTCGGCGGCATTCTTGAGTTCCAGGAGCACCAGCGGCAGACCATTGATGAAAGGACTACATCCGGCCGCCGGGTGTGCTTGTTCTCGGTAACCGTGAACTGGTTGACGACGAGCCAGTCATTGTTCTCCGGCTCGTCAAAATCTACAACCTGCGCCTGTGCCCCGGCAATTGTTCCGTCCGGCCGGCGGTATTCGACCGTCACCCCGTCTCCCACCAGTCGGTGCAGGGTTCGATTACGCGCCTCCAGCGTCGCTCCCTCGGGCCGCATGATCCTGCGATACGCATCTTCCACGGCCTCGGCAGGCAGCGCTGGATTCAGCCGCTCCAAGGCCTGGCGCGATCGGTCCGCCAGGGTCACCTGCCCATAGTCAGCCCGTTCGGCCCAGCGCTGACCTGGAACGATCTCGGGGCCGTTCTTGACCACGTGACCGAGGTTTTCAAGCCACGCGAGGGCCGCGTCTTCGATGACGGACTCGGAAAAGAGGCTCATGGCGGTTGCACCTGCGAGACACCCAAGCTGTTGAAAATCAAGTTTTCTATTTACAACCCGAACTATTCATAGTCGGAGATAGCCATAGACTGAAAAGAAAAGGTTCCACCCCGGTGACAAGAGCCCACGGGGCTCTCTCGAAAGAGTAGCCGGGGTGGTCGTGTTTAATAGTAGTATGTCGTTCCCGTTTGGAATATATGAATTCGCTTCTGATCACCGCCTTGATCGTTTGATAGGTTTTTTCATCACCTCTGTCCCACTTTCTATAGACCGCCCAGTTGCAGTAATCGACAATCTGCAGATCGAAGTTAGACCTTGAATCGTGATGATAGATTCTGTATCGCACACCTTTGGGCAACCTTTTTGCGAGAGTGATCTTCACCGCTTTTTCAACGGCCCTTCACTTCTTCTGCACGGGTAACCGATCCGTGAAGACGATCACTTCCGAATAGGACGCGAGGTTATACCCGTTCGATACGTGTTGCGGCAGGTGACCGAGCATTTCAGGATAAAACCGCTCTTCGGTGCGCAAGGCAGGGCCGGTTTTTCGCTTTTCGACTACCAAAGAATCGACACGTATTCCGGATAAGATCTTTTGTATGATCTCGCAAACCTTCTTCCGGACGAGAGGAGAATCCTCCGATGCGTGGAAATATTCGACATTCATGCCCTCTTCCACGAGATCGTATTTCAATTCCGTTAACTCCTTGTATGCCAGGAAAGGTCTTTCCTGGGCGACACTCGACAGAAGGAGATATCTTGTCCCGTTGAGGGAAGAAGTCCAGTATTGCCGGCTTCGTCAAGGAGGATATAGAGAAGCGTTTCGGCATCATCTCATGCATCTCCGCCTGCTCGAATCTCACCGGACATGAATTGGGGCAGTAATGTATCGCGCAGGTCAGTGAGGGTACGGGATTCATGAATCGACGAAATAATTCGGTCTACTGCCGGACAAATCAGGCGGGTAAACGCCTCGACAATATGCTCGGATGGCAGCACAACCGCATAACGCTTCATCTCCATCCAACTTGTTCTCGGCATTTTGGTGCCAGTTGCGCCCGCGTTCGTGTACTCAACAAAATCTTCACTTATGATGTGTCCAAGCACGAAGCCCAACCACTTTTCGGTTATAGGACTCACAACGACAATATCCGTGGAACAAACCCCCATGAGTGGAGCAACACCGGCCTTGTGAAAGTATGGTCGTAACTTTCCGAACAGAATTTCGCCTTTCTTGAACTGATGCTTATTGCTCGCCAATCCGTCTCCAGTTCCCCAATCCGTAAGTGCAATGCACCGCTTAGGCATGTGTTCAAGAGCAATGTAAGGCGTAGAAGCGCCGATCTCGCTTGCCTTCACACCCCTGCGAGGGTGTATTGCGACATCACCCAAGTATCCTACCTGCCACCCCTTTGGAATCTCCCCCAACTCGGAATCCAAAAAACTTTGCGGGAAGAGATCATAAAGGTCGGCAGGGAGACCAGGGAGGGTTTCGCCTTTACGCCAGCGACCTTCAACTTTTGCTCGAACGGGATCAAAATCCACAAACCACGATTTAAATAGCGCCCGCGCCATCGCCTCCAACGTCTCGTTCATCTGTCGGTTCAATTCGATCTTGTCATCCAGCGTGCCGAGGATGTGGGCAATGGCACGTTGTTCGGGAATGGGGGGCAGCATGAACGTAAATTGCTTAATGCGGTCTGGAGATGTGTGTTTCACGGTTGTCCCCGTAGCGCTTGCGAGCACCTCATTCCGATATTCATGACTACACATCAGATAATAGAGGTATCGAATGTCCAAGGAATCTTTATCTTTAATACTGATTTTACCCAGTCGCTGGTTGTGAAGATAGCGCCGCCCATCGGCTCGCAATGGGACAAAAACAGGATAGCCAAGTGTATCGGCTTGTTTACTCAGGTCTGTCATCGTAACAAGTAGGTCGCCAACTTTGAGAATGAACTCGTCTGGAGCAGGTCCATCATAGTACTTAAACTTATCCATTTTAAAGCCGCCGCCAATTGCAAAGTTGCCGGGCGTCAGAAGCACGTCCCCTTGTGGTTCATCATGGAAATATTCGCCCTTGAAAGCATATCCATGCAAGATTTCAATTAATTCTACAAGAGTGTTCTTGGTCCATTCACCACCCATATCCCAGCTCCTTCAGGTTGGTGGTGATGGCGTCATCCAGCTTCGCGACTTCGGCTTGCTGCTCGCGCCACGTGGAGGCGAGCCGATTCATCTTCTCCTCGAATGGCTCGCTGTCATCCTCGATTGCCTCGGCACCTACGTACCTCCCCGGCGTGAGCACGTAGCCGTGCTTTCGGATTTCTTCAAGCGAGGCGCTCTTGCAGAAACCGGGGATGTCCTCGTATTCACCCCCACCCTTGCCCTCCCCCGTCGAGGGGGAGGAGGAGTTTTTTTCTCCCGCTCGGGGAGAGGAAGTTATGGGTTTGCCTCGCCAGGCGTGATAGGTGCCGGCGATGCGGGTGACTTCTTCGTCGGTGAGTTCGCGATGCGTGCGGTCCACCAGCTTCCCAAGCTTGCGGGCGTCGATGAAGAGTACCTCGCCTCTGCGGTCGCGGAATCGTCCATTCTTCCTGTCGCGAGCCAGGAACCAGAGGCAGGCTGGAATCGGCGTTGAGTAGAAAAGCTGGCCCGGCAGCGAGATCATACAGTCCACCAGGTTCGCTTCGATGATGGCCTTGCGGATTTCGCCTTCGCCGGACTGATTGGATGACATGGAGCCATTTGCCAGCACGAATCCGGCAAGCCCCGTGGGCGCCAGATGATAGATGATATGCTGAACCCAGGCGAAGTTGGCATTGCCGGCAGGCGGCGCTCCGAACTTCCAGCGCTTGTCCTCGCGCAGAAGCTCCCCGCGCCAGTCGCTCACGTTGAAGGGGGGATTGGCAAGGACATAATCGGCCCTGAGGTCCGGGTGGCGGTCGTTATGAAAGGTATCGCCGTGGCCGATCTGGCCCTCGATGCCTCGAATGGCAAGATTCATCTTGGCCAGCCGCCACGTGGTGTAATTGGACTCCTGGCCATAGATGCTGATGTCTGCCTTCGCCTTGCCGCCATTGCCGTTGCCTTTAGAGTGGGCACGGATAAACTCGACCGACTGTACGAACATGCCCGAGGAGCCGCAGCAGGGGTCATAAACACGGCCCTTGAAGGGCTCGAGCATCTCGACGAGGACCTTCACCACGCAGCGCGGGGTGTAGAATTCCCCGCCCTTCTTGCCCTCTGCGCTCGCAAACTGTGAAAGGAAGTACTCGTAGACTCGACCAAGGACATCCTTTGCACGGCTCTCCTTGTCCCCGATACGGATGTTGCTGATGAGATCGATGAGTTGTCCGAGGCGCTGTTTGTCGAGGGCCGGACGGGCGTATTCCCTGGGCAGGACGCCCTTGAGCGACGGGTTATCCCGCTCAATGCCGGCCATGGCATCGTCAACGAGTTGGCCGATAGTGGGTTGCTTTGCCTGCGCCTTCAGGTGGGACCAGCGTGCCTCCGGGGGCACCCAGAAGATGTTGAGCGCGCGATACTCGTCCGAGTCTTCGGGATCTGCTCCCTGAGCCCGCTCGGCCTCTAGTTTTTTGTGTTGTTCTTCGAAAGCGTCGGAGATGTACTTGAGGAAGATAAGGCCGAGAACGACGTGCTTATATTCCGCGGCATCCATGCTGCCCCGGAGGGCATCGGCCATCTGCCAGAGTTCGGCCTCGTAGCCAATATTGGCCCCGTTGTTTTTCTTCGCCTTCCCTCTCGGCACGGCTTCCCCCCCTTGTCTATAGCGTCAGATATGATAACTCCTTGACTTACCGAATTATTCCGCTCAATTCGATAACAAATGCCTGACGCGATGTCAACCTTGATTCCGCCCGGTGCTCATATCTGATGTCGTTAATGCAGCAATTATTATTCCCGTTCGGGAATATCTTAGGCTGCATTGCCTCGTTCAGCTCGTTTTATTCCCGATCGGGAATAATTCACTTGACAGGCTGCTTTTCTTCCGTTAATATTCCCGATCGGGAATACATTTCTCGGAGGAATGGCGTGAAGATTCTCGTAAAATCCGTCACGGACATCGGGGCGGCGGTGCGGAGCAAACGTAAGGGGGACGGCTTGACCCTCGTCGACGCCGCGGGTTTATGCAACGTGAATTACCGTTTCCTGTCGGATCTGGAAAACGGGAAGCCCACGGTGCGCCTTGACAAGGTTCTGCAGGTCCTCGCCGCCCTTGGCCTGGAACTCGAAATCACGGAGAGGACGTGGAAGAATGACTGAAAAAGCGTCCGGTCTCGACGTGCATTTCCGCGATAGGCTTGCCGGGTGCCTCTGGCTGGACGAGCGGCGCCGCTTTGTCTTTCAGTATGATGAAGGGTGGCTGAAAAGCTCTGGGGTCTTTCCCCTGTCCCTGTCCCTGCCCCTCCGGCAGGAGCCCTACACGGACGATGCGGCGCGTCCCTTTTTTGCGAACCTCCTGCCCGAAGGGGAAATTCGGGAGCTGATTGCCAAGCAATTCCGCATCTCAGAGCAGAACGCCTACGCCCTGCTCGAGAAAATCGGCGGGGAATGCGCGGGGGCCGTCTCAATTCTCCCGCGAGGCTCACAGCCTATTGACCGTTCCGGCTACAGGGAACTCGATGAAGAGGCATTTCACAAAATGCTTGCCGAGCTCCCGATGAGACCCCTCTTGGCCGGGGAGAAGGGTATACGCTTATCACTTGCCGGCGCGCAGAATAAACTCCCCGTTTATATAGATGACGAAGATAAAATCTATATCGCCACGGGGAACAGCCCCAGCACGCACATTCTAAAGCCTGCCATTCCCCGCTTAGAGGAAACCGTTGTGAATGAGGCCTTTTGCATGACGCTCGCTTGGAGAATGCAGATTCCCGTTGCAGACGTCGTCATCCGAAAAAATCAGGATACAATCCTGGTCGTCACGCGCTATGACCGGGAAAGGAAAAAAGATGGTACGGTCGTCAGGCTTCATCAGGAAGACTTTTGTCAAGCGCTGGGCATCCTACCGGAACAAAAATACGAAAGTGAGGGTGGCCCGTCGCTCGAGCGGTGCTTTTCTCTTCTCAAGGAACACAGTATCCGGCCAGCAGCGGACCAGCGGGCCCTCCTGGGATGGGTCATCTTCAACGTCCTCGTCGGAAATGCCGATGCCCATGCAAAGAACATTTCCATCCTATTCACGGACAAGGGCCCTCGGCTGGCACCCTTTTACGATCTGCTATCCACACAGGTTTACCCAACCCTTGCGGACAAGTTCGCGATGAAGATCGGCGGGGAGAACAGGGCTCGCTGGCTCCACACGCGAAACTGGGAAAGATTCGCTGATGCCGTATCCTTAAAGCGCCGCTACGTCCTGAATATGGTCAGCGATATGGCATCGCGGATCGTCTCCGTGGCTGAGCCCATTGCAAAAAGTTTCGAAGAAACCCATGACGGCGGAAAAATAGTGGGAAAGATTATGGAGCTTCTGCGAAAACGGGTATCGACTTTAGTATGATATTTGCGAGAAGCTTTCCGTGCTGATCCTTCTCGGCAATGAACGGCGGGCTGCAACCAACTCATTATTGACCGACGCTCCAGAGGATGGACTAATGAGAAAAGCTAATGTCTTCATGCAGGGAAAGCCGGCCGGCGTCCTCGAGGAAATCGAAGAGGGAAAGCATTACCGGTTCACCTATTTCGACGATTACGCCGGCCTGCCCATCTCGCTGACCATGCCTGTCCGAGGCAGGACTTTCGACTTCGACAGCTTTCCGCCTTTCTTTGACGGCCTGTTGCCGGAAGGGGTCCTTCTCGAGGCCCTCCTGAAGCGCCGCAAGATCGACCGGCGCGATTACTTCAGCCAGCTTCTGGCCGTGGGAGAGAATCTCATCGGCGCCGTCACCGTCAGGGATGTGCACGGATGAGCCGCTATTTCCCTCCTCAAGAGATTCTCCCTCATCCGCAGAAACGAGAAAGTGGATCTTCTCGGCAGGAGCTTCCTCTCCGAGAAGAGATGTATCCGTCGTTGCTCGATCGGCGGGCGCAAACCCTGGGGATCGGCAGCGCCTGAACAAGCTGAAGGGATTTCGATCCTGTAGAAATCGCCTAACGGCCCAGCAGCACCCGGAGATGCTTCACGACCCCTTCCCCCATGGCCGTCGTTCCCACCAGCTTTTTGCCGTCCTGATGGATGTCGCGGGTCCTCAGGCCCTCTTTCAGAACGGACCGGACGGCATCTTCGATCCGCGTTCCCTCGGCCTGCATTCCGAAAGAAATGCGGAGCATCATGGCCACCGACAGGATCATTCCCAGGGGGTTGGCCAGGTCCTGACCTGCAATATCGGGTGCCGAACCGTGGATCGGCTCATACAACGCCGCACGCTCGCCGAGGCTGGCCGAAGGCAGCATGCCGATGGAACCGGTCAGCATGGAGGCCTCGTCGCTCAGGATGTCGCCGAACATGTTGGTCGTCACGATCACATCGAATTGAGCCGGGTTGCGAATCAGCTGCATGGCGCAGTTGTCGACGTACATGTGGGAAAGCGACACGTCCGGGTACTCCCGTCCCGTTTCGGTCACCACGTCGCGCCAGAGCTGGGTGCTCTCCAGCACGTTCGCCTTGTCCACGGAGCAGAGCTTGCGGCCACGAGTCATCGCCAGATCGAATGCCACTTTGGCGATTCTCCGGATCTCCTCCTCCGTGTAAAGAATGGTGTTCACACCGACCCTTTGGCCCTCTTCGATGCGGATGCCGCGGGGTTTTCCGAAGTAGGCATCGCCCGTGAGCTCCCGGACGATCATGAGATCGATGTTCCGGACGATATGGGTCTTCAAGGGCGAGGCATCGATCAGATCGGCATGGGCAATGACGGGACGCAGATTCGCGAAAAGCCCCAGTTTCTCCCTGAGACCCAGCAGCGCCCTCTCAGGCCTCAGGTCATAGGAAAGCGCTTCCCACTTCGGCCCTCCCACGGCCCCGAGCAGCACGGCATCGCTTGCCCGGGCAAGAGCCAGACTCGATTCCGGCAGGGGCATCCCGCATGCATCCGTTGCGGCCCCACCGACAAGCCCCTCCCGGGTCTGGAAAGAGATCCCCGATGTTTCGGAGATCACCGCCAGACATTTCAGCGCTTCCCGAACGACCTCCGGACCGATCCCGTCGCCGGGAAATACCGCAATCCTGAACACCTTTTTGTCCATCATTTCCTTCCTTGTGCACGTCGTTTTTTCAGGGCGATGTGCCGCATCAGGCCGCCATCCCGGATCAGCTCCTGCATGAAGGGGGGAATGGGTTCGATGGAAAGCGGCTCCGCTTCGGAGCCGACGATGATGATCTTCCCCGCATCGCCATCCACCTCGATATGCTGCCCCCCGGCAACCCGGTCCCACAATTCGGCCGATTCGAAGATCGGAAGGCCCATGTTGAAGGCGTTGCGGTAAAAGATCCGCGCGAAGCTCCGGGCAACGACACAGGCAATCCCGGCTGCCTTGATCGCGATGGGGGCATGTTCCCGGGAGGAACCGCTACCGAAGTTCTCACCGGCTACGATGATATCGCCCGCACCGGCGTTTCCGGCGAATTGTGCATCGAGATCCTCCATGCAGTGACGTGCCAGTTCTGCGGGATCGGTCGTTGTCAAATGACGGGCCGGGATGATGGCATCCGTGTCGATATTGTCTCCGAACTTCCAGACCTTTCCTCTGAATTTCATGGTTGTCCTCCTGAGAAAGTAACGGATCAAAGTGAATCGGGGCCGGCAATCCGCCCCAGGACCGCCGAAGCGGCCGCAACGGCCGGGCTTGCGAGGTAGACTTCGCTTCCCCGGTGGCCCATGCGCCCGATGAAATTCCGGTTCGTCGTGGCCACGGCCCGTTCCCCGTCGGCCAGAATGCCCATGTAGCCGCCCAGGCAGGGGCCGCAGGTGGGGGGACTGATCACCGCCTTCGCATCGAGAAAAACCTCGATGAGGCCCTCCTGCAAGGCCGCACGATAGATTGCCGGCGTGGCGGGAATGACGATCAGGCGAATAGAGGGGGCGGCCTCCCTTCCCTTGAGGATACCGGCGGCAACGCGCAGGTCCTCGATGCGCCCGTTGGTGCAGGAACCGATGACGACCTGATCGATCGGGACGTCGCCGACGGAACGGATCCCCCTTGTGTTCGAGGGAAGAGGGGGAAACGCGACCTGGGGCTCGATCTCGCTCACGTCGATCTCCAGGGTGCTTGCGTAGACCGCATCGGGGTCGGAATCGTAGAATTTCCATTGACCTTTCGCCCTCTGCCGGACGTAGGCCTCCGTGATTTCGTCCGGGACGAAGATCCCGCTTTTGGCCCCGGCCTCGATGACCATGTTGGCCATCGTGAAACGATCCGCCATCCCGAGGCGGGCGACCGTCTCTCCGGTGAACTCCATGGCCCTGTTGCGCGCCCCGTCCACACCGATCAGGCCGATCAGGTACAGGATCAGATCCTTTCCCGAGACCCACCTGCGAAGGCTTCCATGAAGGACGATCTTCATCGACTCGGGCACCTTGAACCAGGCCGCTCCCGTCAGCATGACCGCCGCCAGATCCGTGCTGCCAACCCCGGTGGCAAAGGCCCCGAGGGCCCCATAGGTGCAGGTATGGCTGTCGGCGCCGATGACCAGATCCCCGGGCAGCACCAGTCCCTGCTCGGGAAGAAGCACATGTTCGATCCCGACGGTGCCCCCCTCGAAGGAGTGAGAGAGATCCTGCTGCCTGACGAAGTCTCGAAGGACCTTGCACTGGGTGGCCGATTGGATGTCCTTGTTCGGAGTGAAGTGATCGGGTACCAGGATCACCCGGTCCCGGTCAAACACCTTGGTCCCTCCTGCCTTCCTGAATTCCTCGATGGCAAGGGGGGCCGTAATGTCGTTCCCCAGGGCGACGTCCACCCTGGCATTGATCAGCATCCCGGCATGAAGCTCCTTCAGGTCCGTGTGATCGCGGAGGATCTTTTCCGTTATCGTCATTCCCATGGGTGTTTTGCATCCTTTCTTGTCGGCGAAACCCTGTTCTATTTCATCTCGACCTTGCGGTTGCGGGATTTGAGCCACTCGAGACGGTTCAGGGCATTGATATAGGCCTTGGCGGAGGCAACGATAATATCGGGGTGGGCACCCCGGCCAAAGACACGGTGCCCGTTATACTTGAGCTGAACCGTCACCTCTCCCTGAGCATCCGTTCCCCCCGTGATGGCATTGACAGCGAACCTCTCGAGATAGTAGTCGGTGCTCGTGATCTTGCGAATTGCGGCAAAGGTTGCATCCACGGGACCGACCCCGAAGCCGGCTTCCTGAATGAGCTTGCCGTCTATCTCCATCTGCATCGTCGCCGTGGGGACGGCCACATTGCCGCTGACCACGTTCAGGTAGATCAGCTTGTACTTGTCTTCCGCCCGGTAAATCTCCTCGTGAATAATGACTTCCAGGTCCTCATCATAGATGGTTTTCTTGACATCGGCCAGTTCCTTGAAGCGGGCGAAGACCCTGTCGAGATCCGCCCGACCGAGGCTGAACCCCATTTTCTTGAGGTGCTCCTGTACGGCGTGGCGGCCCGAGTGCTTGCCCATCACAAGGTGCGTATCCGAATAGCCGACGGTTTCGGGTTTGATGATTTCGTAGGTGCCCTTCTCCTTGATGAGGCCATCCTGATGGATGCCCGATTCGTGGGCGAAGGCGTTGGCGCCGACGATGGCCTTGTTGGGCTGCACGGGTACGCCCGTGATCTGGGTCAACAGCCGCGAGGTCTGGTACAGGTGCTTGGTCTGGATGCCCGTGCGGTAATTCAGCAGGTCCTTTCGCGTCTCGATGGCCATGACCACCTCTTCCAGGGCTGTGTTGCCGGCCCTCTCGCCGATGCCGTTCATCGTGCACTCGATCTGCCGGATGCCGTGTTTCAGTCCGGCCAGCGAATTGGCGACGGCAACACCGAGGTCATTGTGACAGTGAACGGATACGATGACATCCTTGAGGCGTTGCACCTTGTCGAACAGATAAGCAATCAAGGCACTGAATTCATCGGGCAGGGCATAGCCCACGGTGTCCGGGATATTGATCGTCGTGGCTCCCGCGGAGATCACCGCTTCCACGACATCGCAGAGGTAATCCCTGTCCGTCCTCGTGGCATCCATCGGGGAATATTCGATGTTGGTCGTGTAGCCCCGGGCATGGGCGACGGCGGCCCTGGCCTCTTTCAGAGCCTGATCTCGCGTCTTTTTCAGCTGATACTTCAGGTGTATGTCCGAAGAGGACAAGAAGGTATGAATGCGCGGGTTGGCCGCCTCCTTGATGGCCTGCCAGGCCCGGTCAATATCTTTCGGATTTGCCCGGGAAAGACCTGCAATCTGGCAACCCCGAATCTCCCGGGCGATCTGCTGGACGGAGAGGAAATCCCCCTCGGAGGCAACGGGAAATCCCGCCTCGATGATATCCACACCCAGTTTTTCCAGCTGTCTTGCGATGCGGAGTTTTTCCTCCAGGTTCATGCTGCACCCCGGCGACTGTTCGCCGTCTCTCAGCGTCGTGTCGAAGATCAGGATTCGTTCGCGCTTCTTTTTCATGGTTTCCCCCTGTTGAAAAATAAAAAAAGGCCATGGGGTTTTGCCCATGGCCTTCAGGTGACTCCTTGTGATTGCTCTGTTACGGACTCCCTAAACCCGACGGGCGGCGATTATGGCTGGAAAGGCCCAGGAGGGCTAGGCCCAGAAGGGTAAGCAATTCGTTCGTCCTGTTTTTCCCAGTCATGATGCGTCTCATTGTCGTTAGGGTTGTCACGCGATTCTTACTTGTATGCAACAAGGTACGGGGTATCCTTCGGTTTGTCAAGCGTTTCCCCGTTCCATGTAAGGGGGCCTCAGCCAGAAATCCTTTTCTCCAGCAGCTCGATGCCTTTGCGGATGCGGCGCAGCGACTCCTCGCGGCCGAAGATGTCGGCCAGCTCGACGCCGCCGCCGGGCGTGAACTGCTTGCCGGACAGCGCGATGCGAAGCGGCCACAGGATGAGCCCGCTTTTCACCCCCCGCTTCTCGATCAGGCCGAAGATCTCCCGGTGCAGCGTGTCGTGATCCCAATGCGGCAGCGACTCCAGCACGGGCAGGATCGCCTTCAGGCTCTCCAGCGAGTTTGCCGGGTCGGTCTTCATCTTCTTGCTGACGTAGAGCTCCGGCGAATAGTCGGGCAGCGCGTCGATGAAATCGAGCTGGCCGGGGATGTCGGAGAGCTTCTCCGTGCGCTCGTGCAGCACCCGGCTGATCTTCGCGAGGTCGAGATCTTCTCGCTTGACGGCCTTGCGGATCCAGGGCAGCGCGATGGCGTGGAATTTCTCCGGCGGCAACTCCCGGATGAACTGGCCGTTGAGCCAGGTGAGCTTGTGGACGTCGAAGATCGCGGGCGAGCGGCTGATCCCGCCGAGATCGAAGGCCTCGACGAGCTCCTCGAGGGTGAACTTCTCCCTCTCCGTGCCCGGGTTCCAGCCGAGAAGGGCGATGTAGTTGATGATCGCCTCCTTGAGGTAGCCCTTCTCGACGAAGTCGGCGTAGGAGGCGTCGCCGTCGCGCTTGGAGAGCTTGTGCTGGGCGTCGCGCATCACCTGGGAGCAGTGGACGTAATGGGGGATCTCCCACCCGAAGGCCTGGTAGAGCAGGTTGTACTTGGGCGTCGAGCTCAGGTATTCGCTGCCCCGGATCACGTGGCTGATCTCCATCAGGTGATCATCGACCACGTTGGCGAAGTTGTACGTCGGCAGGCCGTCGGACTTGACCAGCACCTGGTCGTCGAGCGTCGAGTTCTCCACGGTGATGGTCCCGTAGACCTCGTCGGAGAATGCCGTGGCGCCCACGGTGGGGATGTTCTGACGGACCACGTGGGGCACTCCTGCGGCAAGCTTCTCGCGCACCTCTTCCTTCGAGAGCTTCTTGCAGCGCCCGTCATAGCGGAAGGGAAGCTTCCGGAGCTGAAGGCTCGTGCGAAGCTCCTCGAGGCGCTCCTTGTCGCAGAAGCAGTAGTAGGCCACCCCTTTCTCGATCAGTTCCTCTGCGTATTTCCTGTAGATGGGTTTCCGTTCGTGCTGGATGTAGGGCCCGTATGCCCCGCCCTTGTCCGGCCCCTCGTCGTGGATGAGCCCCGTCTCCTCGAGGGTGCGATAGATCAGCTCGACGGAGCCTTCCACGATGCGCTCCTGGTCCGTGTCCTCGATCCGGAGGATAAAGGTGCCCTTGTTCTTCCTTGCCCAGAGATAGGCGTATAGCGCCGTCCGGAGGTTGCCCACGTGCATGTATCCCGTGGGGCTGGGCGCAAATCTCGTTCTGACTTTCATGATGCTCCTTTGATCGGGCCGGCAACAGCCTGCTGCATGTCGGTATCCCCAAAAAACCGGATGCCGGAGTTGCTCCGGCATTCCAGGGGTTTCAATCGCCGCAGAAAAAAAGACTTCCGCGATGGCTGCCGGAAGCGCTTCATCCTGCGAAATGTATAGGATAATCGACGGGTTCTGTCAATGAGAACCTTCGAGAACCTTCCTCAGAACTCCTCCAGGATCTTGGCCTTCTCGAGCTTTCGGATCTTCTCCAGGGCTCGGTTCTCGATCTGCCGGACACGCTCGCGGGTCAGGCCGAATTTTTTCCCGATTTCCTCGAGGGTGCGCGGCTCGTCGTCGGCAAGGCCGAACCTCAGGCTCAGGATCTCCTGCTCCCGGGCTGAGAGCTCGTGGAGGATCTCGGTGAGATGACCCGTGAGGGCCTTGCGGTCCATGGGCAGAAGCGGCATGAGCCCCCCGTCCTCGTAGGGCTCCCCCTGCACGGGGCTCTCCTCGCTTTCCTCCAGAAGCTCCGCCATCAGCTGGACGTCGTCGATATCGACGTCGAGCGATTCCGCCAGCTCCTCCGGGGCCGGATCGCGCCCCATCTCCCGCAGGAGTCGCTCCCTGGCCTGGGTGTATCTCGAGATCACGGGATTGACATCGGGCGCCTGGTGACGGATGGCCTGGGTGACGGCCTGGCGGATCCACCACCGGGCATAGGTGGGAAATCGGACCCCGCGGCGCCAGTCGTATCGCTCCACGGCCTTGAAGAGCCCCAGGTTGCCTTCCTGGACGAGATCGAGAAGCGACAGGCCGTAGCTCCGGCTGGCGTAGTGCTTCGCGATGTAGACGACGAGACGCAGGTTGGACTGGATCATCTTTTCCCGGGCCGCCGCATCGCCCTTCTCGATGCGCCGGGCCAGCTCGATCTCCTCCTTCGGGGTGAGCAGCCTCACCCTGCCGATCTCGCGCAGGTAGTGCTGCACCGGGTCGAGGGATACGTCTTCGCGCCGCGGCGCCTCGCGCTCCTGCGGCTCCGGGGGCTCTTCCTCCACGGAGACCCGCACATTCTCCGACTCGAGGGAGTCAAAGATCTCCACAAGCTTGCGACGGCCTTCCTTCTTCGGTTCTCGCTTTTTCATGGGATGCCCGTTCCCTTTCCCTTACGGGTCATTGCGAACCACGGACCCGGCTCTGCCTGGGGTTATCGATGGAAGAAACAGCCTTCTTCTCGTAGGGCCCGATCCCCGATCGGGCTTGTTGGGCCGTTCGGGGAACGGCCCCTACATCTTTCGACCACGGGCAGGGCTGTTTCTCAGGAGCGAAGTGATTCAATCTTTGTTACTGGATTCTCCGTCGTAGTGCCACGCCTCGGGAAATCCACCCTCACTGTGCAACCCGGATCATCGTTTACAGTTTAATCCGGGCACATGGTTTACACTTATTGAGGTCGGTGATGCAGGTCCCATTTCTTCATGGAACGAGCTCCTGCATGATACACGGCCAGCGGTATAGGACCAAAATGAATCGACCAGAGCTCATTGTCGATCTGCCTGAGGCCCACCGGCTCTCCGATCAGGGCCTCACTCAGGAAGAGCATCTCTCCGGCCCATTTGATCTGCCCGTTGGAGCGGACCCGGCGGACCTCAACGCCCGGCCCGTATTCGATCTCCGGCAGACGCTCCGGGAACTGCCGCTGCGACGCCCGATAGCAGTCCGCAGGGGTTTGCATCCCCAGGGCTTCATGCGGCCGCTGCTCGTTGTACTCGCGCCGGAACCGCTCCAAGGCCTTCTGCTGTGCCCGCAGCGTCGCTTTGGGCGGCTTGGCCACGGCTTCCTTGAGCGTTTTGTGTATCCGCTCATGGCGGCCGTTTTCCTCGGGGTGACCCGGACGGATCCGCTCCGGCCAGATCCCGAGCCGCACCCACCAGACCGACAGCCGCGACAAGCCGCCCAGGCCCACGCTGGCAAAGGGAGGCCCGTTGTCGGTGCGGATGGCCCAGGGCAGACCGTACTCCCGGAATGTGCGCTCGAACTCAGGCCGCACATGCTCATACCGGGTGCTTTCCGGCCCGTGGCAGCAAAGCAGATACCGGCTCTTCCAGTCCGAGGCCGTCAGCGGGTCGACCCGGCAGCCATCGCCGGTCTTGAACCAACCCTTGAAGTCTGCCGCCCAGACGTCGTTGGGGCTTCCCCCCTCATGCCGTGGGCCTTCATAGCCCGGCGTCTGCCGGCGAACGCGGCGCGCCTGCGTCAAGCCGTGACGCTTCAGGATCTCCCCGGCCGTACTCCGCGCAGGCCACTGCTGTTGGGGGTCTTCGCGCTCCAACCGCGCCAGCAGCTTGCGGGGTCCCCACAGGGGATGGCGTTGACGCAAAGCGATAATCCGCGCTTCAATCGCGGCAGGCGTCTGGTTGGGATGCTGCTTCGGGGCGCGGCTCCTCTCCAGAAGACCGGCTGGACCGTAGAGCGCATAGCGCTCAAGCCACTTGTAGGCCGTGGGCCTGCTGATTCCATAGCAAAGGCAAAGCTCGCTCAAAGAACTCTCTTGGCGCAGATGCTCTGCGACAAACTTGATTCGTTCATCCATGGCACAGGTCTCTTTCCAGGGCATAGGAACGTCCTCCTTGCCCTATGTTGTAAACCATGTGCCCGGTTAGGTTTGTAAACTATGTAACCGGTTTGTACCCACCCCGACCCTCTCCCCTCAAGGGAGAGGGAGATTATGGAAGGGGTTTGCCAGAGGCTCGGCTCGTAATGACCCATTATGGATGACATCGTTATATCCCTGTATCCTTAAAGTATCTTAACTCATTCCGGCAACGGATGGAATGCCTGGTTTCTTTGCCGTTTTCCGTCTTTATCTTGTCTTCGCTTTGTAGTACATAACGCACGATGGCGCCAGGAGGACCATAGTCGTGCCGCGTGCGAAAAATCCACAGATGAGCTTCCGGGCCGCCGCGATGATCGCGGAAGGCAAACGAGGGCCCAGCCGCGTTGCAGACACGGTTCAGGAAAGCGAGCACCTGTTCCGGACCCTGACGGAAAAATCCGTCGCCGGCATCTATGTCGTCCAGGACGGGCGCTTCTGCTTTGTCAACGACAATGCGGCCTCCTACGCAGGCTATTCCGCCGAGGAACTCATCGGGAAAAAATCGGACTTCATGGTTCACGCCGAAGACCGGCAGGCCGTGAAACTCAATGCCCGGGACATGCTTCGGGGCAAGCGCTCCTCGCCTCACGAATTCCGCATCATCACCCTGCAGGGCAAGGTCCGCTGGGTCCTCGAGACGGTCGCCTCCATTACCTTCGGCGGAAGGCCGGCCATCCTCGGCAACTCCATGGACATCACCGAGGAGAAGCGCGCGCAGGAGCGGCTCCGGGAGTCCGAGACATGGTACCGGACGCTCTTCGAGACCACGGGCGCGGCGACGATGATCCTCGAGGAGGACACGACGATCTCGCTCGTCAACCGGGAGTTCGTCCATCAGTTCGGCTACACCCGGGAGGAGACGGAAAACCGCAAGAGCTGGACGGAGTTCATCGCACAGGAAGACCTGGGGCGGATGAAGGAGTATCACCGGCTGCGGCGAATCGATCCCGAGGGGCCGCCGAAGAATTACGAGTTTCATTTCATCAACAAGGGGGGAGAGGCCCGGAATGTTTATCTCACGGTGGACATGATCCCGGGTACGCGCAAGAGTATCGCCTCGATGGTCGACATCACCGATCTCAGAAGGGCCGACGATACGCTGAAGGTCCGGGGTCGGGAGCTGGAGAACAAGACGATCGAGCTCGAGGAACTCAACGCGGCGCTCCGGGTCCTGCTGAAGCGCCGGGAGGAAGACCGCAACGAGCTGGAGGAGAAGGTCCTTTCCAACGTCAAGAAGCTCGTCCTGCCCTACGTCGAAAAGCTCAAAAAAATCCCTCTCGATCCCATGACGAGGACGAGCATCCTGATCCTCGAGTCGAACCTCCGGGACATCATCGCCCCCTTCTCCACCAAGCTCTCCTCGACCCACATGAATCTCACCGCGAGGGAGCTCCAGGTCGCAAACCTGATCAAGGAGGGAAAGGCTACCAAGGAGATCGCCGAGTTCCTCAATGTCTCACCGAGCGCCGTCAATATCTGCCGCCATCGCATCCGCCACAAACTGGGCCTCAACAACCGAAAGATCAACCTGCAGACCTACCTGTCCCAACTCGCATGAATATTACATTTTATGTAATATTCATGTAGCATTCTTATAATATTGCTTTTTCCCCCGTTTCGCCATAAAGCGCAGTGTATATTTGATTTTCGTGCTGATTTACATTCCTTGCAGCATGTGCCAGGAATGTAGAAACTCAGGGAATTTGTTTATCTGTTATGATGCTCGCTTATCCCGCAGTGCGGGATTCGCGTGCAATCGTTTTCTGCGGTCGGGTTGCCAGGGGGGATCCCGTGGGGGAGAGGGCAACCCGGCCCTTCCAAACCGGATTTGCTGCAGTGGCCGCCAGGACAGCAGAGAAGAAAAGGGGCAGCCACTGACCATCTACTTGACCGGTGCCGGGACAACGCCACCCGGCCCCGCTTCCTCAACCACACAGTCAAGAACGCGTGTATCGCGTCGATTTGCAATCTTGAAGTCAGGAGCGTCGTGAGACGGGGAAACATTGTATTCCCTGCTTCGGGGTTGCTGCATCGCATCGACGCCTGCCGAACACCGCAGAGTTGTACTGATCAGAGGACGAAAAGAACGAAATAAACGGAACGAACGAAACAAACGAAAGCAGGAGGGACTGGACCATGGCAATCAAGAAGATCTGTGTGTTGGGAGCGGGATTGATGGGCAGCGGAATTACCCAGGTATGCGCCCAGGCGGGCTACCAGGTGGCCATGCGCGACATCGAGCAGCGCTTCGTCGACGGCGGCATGAGCATCATCAAGAAGAACCTCGCCCGCGAGGTGGAAAAGGGCAAGCGCACCCAGGCCGACATGGACGCCCTGCTCGGCAGGATCAAGCCCACCGTCGATCTGAAAGAGGCCGCCGCCGATGCCGACGTCATCGTCGAGGTCATCATCGAGCTGATGGAAATCAAGAAGAAGGTCTACCAGGAGCTCGAGACGATCGTGAAGCCCGAGTGCCTCTTCTTCACCAACACCTCGGGGATCAGCATCACGGCCATGGCCGCCGTGACCAAGCGCCCCGGGAAGTTCATCGGCACCCACTTCTTCAACCCCGTGCCCGTGATGAAGCTCCTCGAGATCATCAAGGGCTACGAGACCTCGGAAGAAACCCTCAAGATCGCCCTGGAGTGGGGCAAGAGCCTCGGCAAGGAGACGATCGTCGTCAACGAGGCGCCGGCCTTTGCGGTCAACCGGATCCTGTGCCCGATGCTCAATGAGGCCTTCTTCGTGCTGGGCGAGGGGGTGGCCTCGGCCGAGGACATCGACAAGGGGATGGTGCTCGGCTGCAACCACCCGATCGGCCCGCTGGCCCTCTCAGATCTGGTCGGGCTCGACACGCTGCTGCACGTGCAGGAGAACCTGCACCGGGAGCTGGGCGACAAGTACCGGGCGGCACCCCTGCTGGTGAAGCTCGTCCGCGCGGGTCGCTTCGGCCGAAAATCCGGCAAAGGCGTGTTTGATTATACAAAAAAATAGGCAAACGGCTAAAGGCGAAAGGCAAAAGGTAAAAAAGCCCTTAGCCATTAGCCTTTAGCCCTTAGTCTTTTAAAGGAGTGATACCCATGAAAGACGTTGTCATCGTATCGGCATGCCGGACGGCCATCGGGTCCTTCGGCGGCTCACTGAAAGACATCCACGCATACAAGATCGCCAGCGCGGCGATGAAGGAAGCCGTCAAGCGGGCGGGCATCGATCCCGCCCTCATCAACGACGTGCGCTTCGGCTCCTGCCTCGAGCCTTACAACGCGCTCAACGTGGCCCGCGTGGCGGCCATCGACGCGGGGATCCCGCCCGAGACCTCGACGGCGGTCACCATCAACCGCGTCTGCATCTCCGGGATGGAGGCCGTCATCTCCGGCATGGCCATGATCCAGGCAGGGCTTGTCGACGTGGTGCTCGCCGGCGGCGTGGAGCACATGTCGGGCGTCCCCTACGCGGTGCCCTCCGCGCGCTGGGGCTGCCGCCTGCAAAACCAGACCTTCGAGGACTCGATGATCGAGGCCCTCTACTGCGGCTCCCGCCTCCAGCCAGGCCTGGAAAAAGGCCCCGCCAAGGACGGCCCCATCGTGGAGATGTTCCGTGGAAAACCCTACATCATGGGACACACGACGGAGCTCATCGCCCAGATCTACAACATCAGCCGCGAGGAGATGGACGTGGTGGCCCTGAGGAGCCACAACAACGCCGAGCGCGCCACGAAGGAAGGCGACTTCAAGGAGGAGATCGTCCCCATCGAGATCCCCCAGAAGAAGGGCAAGCCCTCCGTCTTTTACGACAAGGACGAGCACTTCATCCCCGGGCTCACCATGGACAAGCTCGCGGCCCTGCCCGCGGCCTTCATCCCCAAGGTGGGCAAGGTCACGGCCGGCAACGCCTCGGGCATCAATGACGGCGCGGCCGCCATGATCATCATGTCGGCCGAGAAGGCCAAGGAGCTCGGCCTCAAGCCCATCGCTAAAATCAAAGCGGTCGGCTACGGTGGCTGCCATCCCTCGGTGATGGGGTTGAGCCCCGCGCCGGCGGTGCGCTCTCTCATGGCGCGCTCGGGTTACAAGCTCGCCGATTTCCAGCTCATCGAGCTCAACGAGGCCTTTGCCGGCCAGTACATCGGCTGCGAGAAGGAGCTTGGCATCAACCGGGAGATCACCAACGTGAACGGCTCCGGCTGTGGCCTGGGCCACCCGGTGGGGGCGACGGGCTGCCGGATCATGGTGACGCTCATTCACGCGATGAAGAAGCGGGGCAACACGCTGGGTCTCGCCACCCTCTGCGGCGGCGGCGGCGTGTCCATGGCGACAGCCCTGGAGATGATCTGACGTGGCCCCCGACCCGAAGGGCGGGGATTCCCGGCAGGACAGCAATGGTGAACTTGCACTGACCCGCCCTCAGGGGGCCGGGTCGTGCAGCAGTCCATAAAAAAAGGGGAGGAAATTTATGAGTCTGATGGATCAGTACAAGAAGAAACTCGTAACCGGCGGAACAGGCTGCAAGGATCGTCAAATCGGGGGACTTTGTCGAGTACGGCTCCTTTCTGGGGATGGTCCGGGCCTGCGACAAGGCCCTGGCCGCTCGCAAGGGCGAGTTGAAGGATGTCATCGTACGCAGCTGCGTCACGGCCTACGCGCCGGATGTTCTGCTGGCCGACCCCAAGGGAGAGACCTTCACCTGGGTGAGCTGGCACTACTCGGGAGCCGACCGGAAGTTCGCCGACAAGGGCATCCCGATGTACTACACGCCCATCAAATACAGCGAAGTCCCCCGCCTGTGCCGCACCGAGGGGAACGACATCGATGTGTTCATGCTCCAGGTCAACCCCATGGACAAGCACGGCTTCTTCAACTTCGGGCCCCAGTGCTCCATGTCCAAGGCGCTCTGCGAGCGGGCAAAGATCGTCATCGTGGAAGTGAACAAGAACCAGCCGCGCTGCCTCGGCGGATATGAGGAAGGCATCCATGTGAGCGAAGTGGATTACATCGTCGAGGGCGAAAACCCTCCGCTCACCCAGATCCCGGCCCCGCCCACCACGGAGGTGGACAAGAAGGTGGCCTGGTACATCCTCGAGGAGATGAGGGACGGCTCCTGCATCCAGCTGGGGATCGGCGGCATGCCCAACGCCGTGGGCATGATGATCGCCGAATCGGATCTCAAGGACCTCGGGTGCCACACGGAGATGCTCGTGGACGCCTACGTGCACATGTTCAACGCGGGAAAGCTCACGGGCACGAAGAAGCAGCTCGACCCCTACAAGCTCGTCTACACCTTCGCCCTGGGAACGAAGATCCTCTACGACTTCATCGATGACAACCCCAGGTGCGCCACCTACCCGGTGAACTACACCAACACCCCCAAGATCGCGGCGCTGAACGACAACCTGGTCACGATCAACAACGCCATCGAGGTGGATCTCTACGGGCAGATCTGCTCCGAGTCCTCCGGTTTCCGGCAGATCACCGGGACGGGCGGCCAGCTCGACTTCCTGCTGGCCGGTTACGAGTCCAAGGGTGGAAAATCCATCCTCTGCCTGCCCTCGAGCTACAAGGACAAGGAGGGCAAAACCCGCTCCAGGATCGTCCCCTTCCTGCCTCACGGCGGAATCGTGACGGCGACCCGGTCGATTTCCCACATCATCGTCACCGAGTACGGCAAGTTCAACCTGAAGGGATGGAACACCTGGCAGCGCGCCGAGGGGCTCATCAACATCGCCCACCCCGACACGCGGGAAGAGCTGATCAAGGCGGCCGAGGCGCAGGGCATCTGGCGCAACAGCAACAAGCGGTAACGTCCAATCCTCCAACGGGAACGGGCGCGGACAGCCGGACCACAGGCAGGGCTTCGCCGCCTTCAAGGGGGAGGCGGTGAAGCCCCGGCCGGGTCCTGCCGGTGATCGAGAACTCTTCGATGCAAGGAGGGACAGGATGAACAACAACAATTGGCAGGAATACTACAAGAGCCGTTGTGTGTCTTTCGCCGATGTCGCCAAGCAGGTGAAATCGGGCGATTTCATCGGGATCGGGCTCGCCATCGGGGCCTGCTCACCGCCCATGTTTGAAGCCATCCTGGCGCGGGGGGAGGAATTGAAGGGGGTCCAGATCTGCGACTCCGTGCCGGTGCGGCCCTCGAAGCTCTATGACGTCGAGTTCATGTCCAAACTCGACGGGCACATCAACTACAACCCCTGTTTCGGCATGATGCTTTCCCGGAAGATCAACGAGGCGAAGCTCTCGGATTTCCGGCCGCTGATGAGCTCCGACGGGGGAGACAAGTACGCCATGTGGTCCGATGTGTTCATCTGCATGACGACCCCGCCCAACTCCCAGGGCTACGTCAATCTCGGGCTCACCAATTTCTACCACCTCGAGGCGATCCGGAGGGGCCGTCAGACCGGCAAGCTCCGCGTGGCCGTTGCCGAGATCAACGACCAGATGCCGACCATTTTCGGCAACAACTGGATCCACGTCTCTGAGTTCGACTGGTTCGTGGAGAACTCCTCGAAGATTCCCGCCCCGCCGCGCCCCACGCCGGGGGAGGTGGAAAAAAAGGTCGGCGAGCACGTCCTGGAGCTCATCAACGACGGCGACACGATCCAGATGGGCATCGGCGGCATCCCCGAGGCCGTCGTGGCCGGCCTCGACGGCAAGAAGGGCCTGGGCGTCCTCACGGAGCTCTTCCCCATCGGCCTGCAGAACCTCGTGGCCAAGGGCATCGTCACCAACGAGCGCAAACCCTTCCACAAGGGCGTCACCGTGGCCACCTTCTGCGTGGGCGACCAGGCCATGTACGACTACGTCGACCACAACCCGGCCTGCGAGTTCTACCCCGCCTCCTACACGAACAACCCCGCCTTCATCGCCCAGCACCCCAACGTCGTGGCCATCAACATGGCCCTGATGGTCGACTTCTCGGGGCAGATCGCCTCCGAGGGGCTAGGCCACCGCATGGTGAGCGGCTCGGGCGGGCAGCTCGACTTCATGACGGGCGCCTTCTACTCGCCGGGCGGCAAGGGGGTCACCGTCATGACCGCCGCGAGGAAGCTCAAGGACGGGACGCTGGTCTCGTCCATCGTGCCGGAGCTTCCGGGGGGAACGCCCATCACGGTCCCCAGGACGTACGCCAACTACGTCATCACGGAGTACGGCATCGCCCATCTGCGCTACAAGAGCCGCCGCGAGCGGGCCGAGGCCCTCATCGCCATCGCCCACCCCGACCTGCGGGGCGAGCTGCGCAAGTTGCTCCAGAAAAACTTCTACATGAGCAAATAACTCGAAGGTCAAGGGCCCCTGTCCCGCCCGCTCGGCGGGCGGGACAGGGGCAATCCAATAAAAGGAAAGTTGAGAGACGTCTATGCCTGCCAAATTTTCGCATTCGACAAGGGACCACAAATTCATTCTCAAAGAATGGCTGGACATGAAGAAGATCTTCGAGACGGAGCGCTTCAAGGGCGGCTACTCCGTGGAAGACCTGGATTTCATTCTGGAGAACGCCTGGAAAGGGGCCCGCGACGCCGTGGCCCCCTCCTGTGCCGACTCCGATCACATCGGGTGCCGCTTCGAAAACGGCAAAGTGCTTACGCCCCCCTCCACCAAGGACGCCTACTTTTTTATCGTCAACAACGGGTTCGGCGCAAACAACGTGAACCCCGAGGATTCGTCGGCCCTCCCCGTCACCGTGCTGTGGGCGCTCTACGAGTATTTCATCGCCGCCAACCCCGGCCTGCAGACCTACTGGCTCGCCAACTCGGGCTGTGCGGGCCTGATCCGGGATTTCGGGAGCGATGAGCTCAAGCGAGCTTACCTGCCCATGCTCTACAGCGGCCACTGGTCGGGCACCATGGACCTCACGGAGCCCCAGGCGGGCTCCGACGTGGGCGATTCCTCGACGAAGGCCGTCCCGACGGGCGAGCCGGGCGCCTACCTCATCAAGGGGACCAAGTGCTTCATCAGCGGCGGCGAGCAGGACATCACGGAAAACATCGTGCACCTCACACTCGCCCGGATCGAGGGGGCCGCCCCCGGCACGAGGGGCCTGTCACTCTTTGTCGTGCCGAAGTACCTGCCCGACGAAAACGGCAAACCCGGGGCCTGGAACGACATCACCTGCGCCGGCATCGAGCACAAGCTCGGGCTGCGGGGCTCATCCACCTGCGTCATCAGCTACGGCGACGAAGGCAAGTGCAGGGGCTTTCTCCTGGGCAGCCCCCCCGGCGAAGACGGCACGGCCCAGGGAATGGCCCAGATGTTCAAGATGATGAACGAGGAGAGGCTCATGTCAGGGCTCTCCGGGTGCGCCCTGGCGGCATCGGCCTACCACAGCGCCGTCCAGTACTGCAGCGAGCGGATCCAGGGCAGGCCCACGGCCAACCCGAAGTCCGGCCGCTGCGCGATCATCAAGCACGAGGATGTCAAGCGGATGCTCCTCTACCAGAAGGCCCACGTCGAGGCCTTCCGCGCCATGGCGCTCCAGACTTTCTGGTGGGTGGACATCGAGAACCACAGCACCGATCCGGAGCTGCACAAACAGGCACGGGTCTTTCTCGAGATCAACACGCCCATCGTGAAGGCCTGGTGCTCCGATGCGGCCCTGCAGTGCATCTCCGAGGCCCTGCAGTGCTATGGCGGTTACGGCTTCTCCGAGGAATACCCCGCCGCGCAGCTCTACCGCGACGCGAGGATCTACCCGATCTGGGAGGGGACAAACTACATCCAGTCCCTGGATCTGATCGGCCGGAAGATGACCATGAAGAAGGGTGAGGTTTTCCTGGCCTGGGTGAGACACATCCAGGAATTCGCCGAGACAAATAAAGACGCCGCGGGTTTCGAGAAGGAATTCGAGATCCTCCTGGGCGCGCTGGGCAAATACATGGGAATCCTGAAAACCCTGCAGGGTTACCTCACCGTCCCGGGCATGCCCCAGCTCTACGCCACCCGGGTCCTGCACGCCACGGGAAAGCTCTGGGGCGCCAAGCTGCTGCTGGAAATGGCCCTCATCGCCCGGAAGAAGATGGACGAACTGGGCAAGGACCACTTCGATTACGCCTTCTACCAGGGCAAGGTTGCATCGGCCCGTTTCTTCGCGAGAAACATCCTGCCGGAGATCGGCGCCCTGGCCGAGGTGTTGAAGACAGGCGATTCGACGGCCCTCGAGGCGCAGGAGGCCATCTTCTTCGCATAGAACCCGGGAGCCGCCTTGAACCGATCGGGACTGGCAACCCTATACTTGGAGAATAGACGATTAATTCTCACGAAAGGAGGAGAGAGATGGATTTTGAACTGTCCGAAGAACTCAAGATGTTGAGGGAGATGACCTACAAGTTTGCCGTGGCGGAATTCACGCCCCACATCCGGGAGTGCGACGAGCACGAGAAGTACACCCCCGAGATCCGCAAAAAGGCGGCCGAAAACGGCCTCGTGGGGGCCTGGATCCCCGAGCAGTACGGCGGCTCCGGCGCGGGCTTTCTGGGCAACGCGATCATCACCGAGGAGCTCTCGCGGGTGGACATGGGGATCGGCCTCAACGTGATTGCCGCCCCCTTCGGCTGCGAGGCCATCTTCCAGAACGGAACGGAGGAGCAGAAGATGAAGTACCTGCCCCCCGTCTGCAAGGGCGACTGGGTCGCCGCCGGCGCCTACACGGAGCCCAACGCGGGCACCGACGTGGCGGGCTACAAGACGCGCGCGGTGCGCGACGGCAGCGACTTCATCGTCAACGGCAACAAGATGTTCATCACCAACGGCACCGTCTGCGATTTCATGGTGGTCCAGGCCATCACGAAGCCCGAGGAAAAGAAACACAACAGCTTCAGCATGATCATCGTGGATGCCAAATCCAAGGGCATCACCCGCACCAAGCTCAAGGGCAAGATGGGCATCCGCTCGAGCGACACCGCCGAGATCGCCTTTGAGGATGTCCGTGTCCCGCAAGCAAACCTGCTGGGCAAGGAAGGCCGCGGCTTTTACCAGCTCATGCACTTCTTCGACACGACGCGCTCCATGATCGCCGCACAGGCCCTCGGCCTGTCGGTGGCCTGCCTCGATGCAAGCGTCAAGTACTGCAAGGAGCGCACGGCCTTCGGAGCGCCCCTGGGCTCGTACCAGCTCACGCAGAAGAAACTCGCCGAGATGGCGATCCACATCGAGGCGCTCCGGACGCTGACCTACCGGGCGGCCTGGACCTTCGACATCGGCAAGCCCGACTACACCCTCTCGGCCATGGCCAAGTTCCTCGGCGGCCAGACGGCCGTGTTCTGCGCCAACTACGCCGTCGAGCTCCACGGGGGCTACGGCTACATGGACGAGTACGTCGTCCAGAAATACTACCGCGACGCCAAGATCCTCGAGCTCTACGAGGGGACGAAGGAAGCGGAGATCATGACGATCGGCCGCGTGCTGCAGTCGAAGTAGGACGGGCCTGCTGTGCACACCGTGGAGGGCGGTGTTCACAGCGTCCATTCAGAGTGTACAGAAAAACCACGGCATTTACGAGCCGGAGGTTCCAAACAGGTGTTGAAAAGGGACGACGCGTGACGCGTCGTCCCTTTTCTGTTTGTAGGATTTTCCTCCGATGAAATGCGGGGTTCCTGCGACGGATTTATGCAAAAAGGCTTAAATGCCCGAATACCGGAAAGAATTACACCTACCTATACGTAACAAAACACTGATTGACAGCTGATTGGCGAGCGGCCCATCATCTGCCTGTTTTTCTTGTGGATTCACAGAAAAAGGAGGCAGAGATGCACGTTTCTGAGTTCAGCCTCAATCAGGCTTCGCTTCTGTCTGACGGGTTCTTTTCTGTCGATCCAATCGAGAACAGCCCACCCCGGATCGTCCCTTCTTATCCAAGTCAGCATACCGAATCGAGCAGCGTCCTGAAGACGCTTCAACGGATTCTGAACCGGCTCGGCAGGATGGCTCTGCCCGGGGCCGATCAGTTCGAAGCGTTTCTTCGCCATGTCGCCCGCCGGAACCGCAGGCCCCGTACGCTCTGCAGCCTGTGGCAATCCAACATGCTGTTTCTGTGCATGCTCAAGGATGCGGGCCGGCACGAGTTGGCTGGCATCAGCCGCGCAGACGTGGAGGCGTTCGTCGAGCGGGAACAGGACCGGGGGATCAAGATCACGACGATCCGGACGCGGCTCGTCTGTGTGTGCGCGTTCCTGCGGTACCTGGCCGAGGAGAAGGTCGTCTCCCCGGAGATCTTCGTGCGAAGGATCCAGCTGAAGCTGCCCGAGCGGCTGCCGCGGGCGATGGCGCCCGAGGATACGGCCAGGCTGCTTTCAGTCATTGATCATCCCGAGGACCGGACGATGATCCTGGTCCTGCTTCGGACGGGCCTGCGGATTGGCGAGCTTCTGCACACCAGGGTGACAGACGTCAACGTCCGGGAGCGCCGCATCGAGATCTACGAGGCGGAGAAGAACCGGCTGGGCCGTGTGGTGTACCTGAGCGAGGATGCGCTTTCGGCGTTGGGAATCTGGATGAGCAAACGAAACGTCTTGAAGGAGTACCTGTTCTATGGACGTAGTGAGGATGGCCGGATGAGCTACAGCACGGCCCGGGCCCGGTTTGCCGGCTATCTCGGGAAGGCGGGGCTTGCAGATCGGGGCTATACGGTCCACACGCTTCGACACACCTTTGCGACGGAGCTTCTCAATGCCGGGATGCGCCTGGAGTGCCTGCAGGTGCTCCTGGGTCATCGAAGCATCGAGGAGACGCGGCGATATGCCTGCCTTACGGATAAGACACGGGAGGAAGAGTACTTCCGGGCCATGTCCGTAATCGAGAGGGGGACAAACGATGACGGATGCGATCATCCACTGGCGGCGCTATCTGAAGAGGCGCAACTGCTCGCCCAACACGGTTAAGAACTACCTGTGCGCGATCAGAAGCTTTGTGCTGTGGCTCGATGTGCCGATCGAGCACGTCACGCACTCCAAGGTCTCGCACTACATCGACGAGCTGATGAGGCGGCGCCTGAAGCCCAAGACCATCAACTGCCAGCTCAACGTCATCCGGCAGTTCTATCACTTTCTGCGGGACGAGGGCGTCCTGGACATCGCAAACCCGGTGAAGAACACGCATGCCCTGAAGATGTCGCGGCCGCTGCCCCGGCACCTGAAGGACGAGCAGGTCGAGAGCTTCTTCCAGATCATCACTCGACCGCGCGACCGGGCCATGTTCATGCTCATGGTCCGCTGCGGGCTGCGGGTCGAGGAGGTCGCCCAGCTGACGCTCGGGGCTGTGGACTACAAACACCGGAAGCTTCTGATCGAGGACGGCAAAGGCGGAAAGGACCGCATCGTGTATCTGAGTCAGGATGCCTGCCAGGCGCTTGTGGCCTATCTTCGGGTGCGGCCCTCATCGCGAACTCGTCGGATCTTTCTCGTGGAGAAGGGCCCTTGCACGGGCCAGCCGATCTCGATTCGCGGCATTCAGAAGCGCATGGAGCACTATGCCCGCAAGACGAAGCTTCGCGTCTGCTGTCATCAGCTGCGCCACACAATGGCCACGCAGCTGCTCAATGCCGATGCCGACCTGTGCACGATCCAGGACCTCCTCGGGCACAGCAACGTCAAAACCACGCAACGCTACTGCAGGGTGTCAAACCTGAAAGTGCAGCGGGATTACTTCAAGGCCATGGAGGCGATCATGAGGCAAAGCGTCGATAGCACTTGATGAACAGGAAAAAGGATGAGATGGTAAACAAGACTTAACAAACCAGAATCCGTGAGAAAAACAGTCTTTGTTACGTATAGCACCTACGAGTCTTTGCTTCAACTGAATAAGAACAATTGTAGATTTACTCTTGTAATGCACGTGAGGCAAGGCTATTTCTGGCTCTGCCATGGGCGGTTTTCTTTGGGAATTAATGAGCTTGGTTGTCGTAGACCATTTTGAATGGAGGCAGAAATTCTACTCTCCAGTCAAATGCCGGTCGATATGGGTAAGCCCAATACACTGTATACTTGCCGGATTTGCATTGGCCGATACTGTTCCTTCTTGAAAAAGCAGTTCGTTCTCGCTCTAGTGTAGGACCTCCGCTTACAGGAACATACACCATGCTTCCAATGAACAGCCCAGAGCAAAGACAATTATTAGTTATTGATTCTGCACTATTAAATTGGACATACCCTGTGCCAGAGCAATCCATGCTTTCGTAAAATATGTCCGGGCCGTTGTCAAACTGCCCATTTGTCATCTTTGCCTTAAACTTTCTGCCATTAAATTCCATTCCTAAAACGACAGTTTCAGTATCAGCAGAAAGTACATACCCAACAACTTTTCCGTTTGCATCTATTACTTTCGGGATAATCTCTAGTGTCGGGCAAACGCCGCAGTCCGCTGGACATGACGAACAGGTCTCGGGACCGTTACAGACACCATCACCACATTCTGGTTTAATCGGAGGTTTTGCGTAGGCCATAACAGAGGGTAGTATGAGAATCAAAATCACGAGAATAGATTTCTTCATCTCACCCTCCTATTATGGATAAATGGATTATGGTTATGAAGTTCTGTCGTGGTGTGACACATTTCATCTGCCTTTCCCCTTCGGGGCAACCAAACTCAAGAGACATGTTATTCTCAATTTATTGGTTACAAAAAGCAAGAATGAATCCAAGACAATGAAAATATTGGCAAAGATTACCGGATGAAATGATGTATCATTTTCAGTTGATGTTTTTGTTGGTTTCAGGAAGCTATACGTAACATAATCTGTTTTCCTTATGGATCTCGGTTTGTTAAGTGCTGCTTACCTTGACATCATTTTTCCTGTTCATCAAGTGCTATCCGGACTGGCGAGCCGTTGTCGCATGATCACCTCCATTGCGTTGAAGTAATCCCGCTGCACTTTCAGGTTCGACACCCTGCAGTATCGCTGCGTGGTTTTGACGTTGCTGTGCCCGAGCAGGTCCTGGATCGCGCACAGATCGGCATCGGCGTTGAGAAGCTGCGTGGCCATTGTGTGACGAAGATGATGGCACGAGACGCGGAGCTTGGTTCTACGGGCATAGGCTTCCATGCGCTTCTGGATGCCGCGAATCGAGATGGGCTGACCCGTGCAGGGGCCCTTCTGAACCAGGAAGATCTGCCGGGTGCGCGATGAGGGCCGGACGCGCAGGTAATCGACCAGGGCCTGATGAGCATCGTGACTCAGGTAGACGATCCGGTCCTTGCCGCCCTTTCCATCCTCGATCAGCACCTTCCGATGCTTGAAGTCCAAAACACCGAGTGAGAGATGAGCAACCTCCTCGACCCGAAGCCCGCAGCGAAGCATCAACATGAACATGGCCCGGTCGCGCGGCGTTTTGACCGCGTGGAAGAAGCTCTCCGCCTGCTCGTCCCTCAAGTGCCTCGGCAGCGGCCGCGACATCTTCAGGGCATGGTTGTTCCGGACCGGATTGGCCATCTCCATGAACCCCTCATCCCGCAGGTAGTGGTAGAGCTGCCGGATGCAGTTCAGATGACAGTTGATGGTCTTGGGCCGCAGCCGCCTTCGCATCAGCTCGTCAATGTAGTGCGAGACCTTGGCGTGGGTCACACTCTCGATCGGCACATCGAGCCACAGCACAAAACTGCGGATCGCGCTCAGGTAGCTCTTAACCGTGTTGGGCGAGCAGTTGCGCCTCTTGAGATAGCGCCTCCAGCGGATAATCGCATCCGTCATCGTTGTTCCCCCTCTCGATTACAGACATGGCCCTGAAGTACTCTTCCTCTCTCGTCTTGTCCGTGAGCCGGGCATAGCGCCGCGTCTCCTCGATACACCGGTGCCCCAGCAGCACCTGCAGGCACTCCAGGCGCATCCCGGCATTGAGAAGCTCTGTGGCAAAGGTATGGCGAAGCGTGTGGCAGGTGTAGCCCCGATGCGCAAGCCCCGCGGTCTCGATGTAGTGCACGAACCGGCCCCGGGCCGTGCTGTAGCACATCCGGCCGTCCTGAGCGCGGCCGTAGAACAGGTACTCCTTCAGGACGTTTCGCTCGCGCATCCAGGTCTCCAAAGCCGAAAGCGCATCGTCGCTGAGGTACACCACTCGGCCCAACCGGTTCTTCTCCCCTTCGTAGATCTCGATGCGGCGCTCTCTGACGTGCACATCCATGACCCTGGTTTGCAGAAGCTCACCGATGCGCATCCCCGTCCTCAACAAGACCAGGATCATCGCCCGGTCCTGTGTGTCGTCGATTACCGAGAGAAACGTCACCAGATCGTCGGGGTCCATGGCCCGGGGCAGGCGTTCGGGAAGCTGCAGGCGGATCCTTCGGACGAAGATCTCCGCCGAGACGACCTTCTCCTCGGCCAGGTACCGCAGGAAGGCGCAGACGCAGACTAGCCGCGTCCGGATCGTCGTGATCTTGATCCCCCGGTCCTGCTCCCGCTCAATGAACGCTTCCACGTCGGCTCTCGTGATGCTGCCCAACTCGCGCCGGCCCGCATCCCTGAGCATGCACAGGAACAGCATGTTGGATTGCCACAGGCTGCACAGCGTCCTGGGCCTGCGGTTACGGCGGGCGACATGGCGCAAAAACGCCTCGAGCTGATCGGCGCCCGGCAGCTCCATCCTGCCGAGTCGGTTCAGAATCCGCTGGAGCGTCTTAAGGACGCTGCCCGATTCGGTGCGGTGGGTCGGATAAGAAGGAAGGATCAGGGGTGGGGTGTTCTCGCTTGGATCAACAGAAAAGACCCCGTCTGACAGAAGGGACGCCTGATTTAAGCTGAACTCCTGAACGTGCATCTCTGCCTCCTTTTTCTGTGAATCCACAAGAAAAACAGGCAGATGATGGGCCGCTCGCCGATCAACTGTCAATCAGTGTTTTGTTACGTATAGCAGGAAGCACTCGATACGGGACATGTAATGATGGAGTCGGTATATGGCCTTGAAGCATGTCCTTCTAAATACAAAGCGACCCGCAGATGGGCAGGGTTCAATTCAGATGTATTTTCAACATCTTTGTGGAACCCCCGGCTTCCGGAGCCGTGGGGTTTTCCCGTGATCCACAGCGAGCTTCCAATGCCCGCAAGGCCCGGCAAGGATCCCTTTCACTTCTTCGGATAGCCGATCGACTGGGCCAGAACGATCCGCTGGTCCGGCGTCAACTTCATGAGCTTTGCCAGGGCCGTCCTGTCCATCCCCGCACGGACCACCGTTGCCAGCCCCTCGGCGGCACAGAAGAGATACACATTTTCACTGATGAATCCCGTATCGGCCGCGGCATAGACGAGCTTGTCCTGCTCCTTGAGAGTGCCCATCCTGGAATCATCGGCCACGTAGAGAAGCTGAACGGCGGCATCCCGGACATAGGCCTGGGTCCCGGTCATGGCCCGGACATCGCCCTGCAGGATTGGTTTCAGAACATGCGCTTTTGCATCGTAGAGGTACAGGCCTTCGGCCGTTGCCACGTAGATGTCGATCTCCTGCATGTTCTTTGCGGAGGGGGCCGTCCGCCTTCCGGAATCGGGGCGATTGATGCCGTTGGCCGCCCACAGGAGATCGGAAAGCACGTTCATGGGCAGGGGCTGCGGGCTGAACGTCCTCGCAGAGCTTCTCTTCGCCAGAATCTGCATCAACGGGCTGTCGGCCGTCCGGGGCTTCGAGAGCTGAACCGGTTTTGGCTCATCGGCCCAGGCCATCGTGGAGACCAAGAACAAAAGAATCGTGGCAAAGACCCCCATGAGGCAAATCGCCCCCGCCGGTCGGAAATTCGCTTTTGACTTCATCGATCGCACCTCCTGGTCTTTCGGCTATTTTTCCCTGTTGAGTTTTACGCCCCGACCGGGAGACTCACTTCGTGAAGACCTTTTTCAGGAGCTCCGTCGTACGCGCGGCGGGGTTGGTGCGGATCTTCGTCTCCTCCTGCCCGACCATGGTAAACAGGCCGTCGAGGGACTTGTCCGTCACGTACTTGTCGAGATCGAGGGAATCGACCTTCGCGAAGGGCATCATCGTCGTGTAGCGGTCCGTCATGGCCTTGTAGGCCTTCGTCACGCCGACCTCGTTCATGCTCTGCGAGATATCGGGCTTGAAGGCGTCGAAGAGCTGCGTCGAGGTCTTCGACTTGAAGTACTCCGTGGCCGCCGTGTTGCCGCCGCTGAGGATTTTTTGCGCATCGTCGATGGACATGGACTGGATCGCGCCGGCAAAGATGTCGGCGGCCTTCGGGGCGGCCTTCTCCGCCGCACGGTTCATGCTGAGGATGAAAGCGTCCACCTCCTTCTGATAGCCCGCCATCCGAAGGGCGTCGCCCACCCGGCGGATGTTCTCCGGCAGGAGGATCTTAACAGCCTCGTTGCCGAAGTAACCGTTCGTTTTCGACAGCGCATTGACTGCGTTCTTTGTGCCGACGGACAGGGCCTCTTTCAGACCCGAGGCTACCGTGCCGGACTCCTGCGCGGAGCCGCCGGAGGGGATGGCCGGCAGGGCCTTCAGCAGATCCGTCATGTCGGCCGCGTGAACCGCAGGGACAATCAACAAAAGGAACAAACTCATCGTAAAAACCGATTTTTTCATTGTTCTTCCTCCTTCTTTATCTCATTCCGCCATTGCGTCAGGCCCTTCCATCGATCCGTCATTGCCGTAATCGCCGCTTTAGGGTATCCTGTCCGTGATTTTTCAATCCCTTCAAAGGACAGATTAACATGAGCACCGTTGCCTCGAAAAGAAAAAACCTCCAGGAGCTTCTCTTCCCCCGGGGGATCCCGCCCCTGTGGTGCCCCTCTCTCACGCACTTCGACGCCGGCCGCCGGATCGACCTTGGCCGGATGGGGGCCCACCTGGCGTGGATGATGCCCCACGTGAAAGGCTACCTCGTCCCCGGCTCCACGGGCGACGGATGGGACCTCGACGACGCCGAGACGGATACGGTTGTCCGGTTTGCCGTCGAAATGGCGCGAAAAAAGGGCGTTTCGCTCCTGCTGGGGGCCCTGAGGAAAAATACGGTGGACGTGACGGGCAGCATCGAGAGGTTTCTCGACATCCTGCGCAAGCTGACCGGCAAGACCGATCCCCTGGCGGCCCTGATTGCGGCAGGAGTCAGCGGTTTCACCGTTTGCCCGCCCGCCGGGAAGGACCTCGACCAGGCGACGATCGGCGCGGCCCTGGAAATCGTGCTGGACAAAGGGCTTCCCGTGGCGCTTTACCATCTTCCCCAGGTCACGGGAAACGAGGCGGCACCGGATACCTTCGCGAGGCTTGTCGCCCAATACCCGAATCTCATCCTCTTCAAGGATTCCAGCGGTGCTGACCGCATCGCCCTTTCCGGTGTCGACGCGCATGGCGTGTACCTCGTGCGGGGCGCCGAAGGGGACTACGCCCGGTGGCTCCGGACGGCAGGCGGGGCCTACGACGGCTTCCTGCTGAGCACGGCCAACAGCTTTCCGGCAGGGCTCCTGGCCGTTGTCGACGGGATCCGGGAGGGCCGTCTCGACGAGTCGGTGAGGATCTCCGCGGCTCTCTCCGGGACCGTGGGGGAGGTTTTCAGCCTCGTCGGGGAAATTCCCTGCGGCAATGCCTTCACCAACGCCAACAAGGCGATCGAGCACTTCATGGCCTTCGGGCCGAAGGCCGCGGACAGGGAAGGCCCCATGCTTCACGGGGGCATCCGCATCCCGGCCGGCATCCTCTCGGCCACGGGCGACATCCTGCAGCGTTACGGGCTGATGCCGGAAAAAGGATACCTGGAGTAAAAGAACGAAGCGAGGAAGATAAGAAGAGCGGAAGAGCGGAAAAAAGTGTTGCCCGGAAGGGCAAACTGAACCACGAAAGGGAACTTGTTATGGGTAAGATAAAAATCGTTATGCCGGGAATCCTGCTTATTGCGGCGTCCATGCTTATCCTGTCCTGTGCCACCCCCATGAGCATGACGGACAGCTGGAAGAGCTCGACCTATACGGGACCGGCCTTCAAGAAGATCATGGTCGTCGCCATGACGAAGCGGGACGACATGCGTCAGCTTCTCGAGGACGAGTTCGCCAAACAGCTCAGGGCGCGGGGAGTCGAGGCGGCCGCCTGCCATGAATGCATTCCGGACGTCGACAAGGTAACACGGGAGGAGCTCGCGAAGGTGAGCCAGGGAATGGGAATCGAGGCCTACCTCATCGTGCGGGTCCTGAGGGTGGGATCCGAGGTCCAATCCTACCGGGCGCAAAGCCCGTCTGCCGTTGGAGCCTCCGCCGGCACGACCTCGATGCTGGACATGCAATGGTTCGGCCCCGAGCCGTCGATGGGAAAGCGAAGCGAGGTGGCGACGCTGGAGTCGAGGCTCTACGACGGGAAGACAGCGAATCTCGTCTGGCGATCCACCGTAGATACCGTCAACCCATCCGGGAGCGACGGGCAGGTCTCCCGGTTCGTCAGCCTGGTTCTGAAGGCCCTTACCGAAGAGAAACTGATCCCATCGTCAGCACGATGAGAAATAGAGGTGGGCCGATGAGAGGATGGATCGCCCGGATAAACGTGATCCTGATGGCCATGGCGTTGCTGGTTGTCGCCGCACCCATGGCCGCGGCGGCACAGAAGTTCGTCGAGTTCTCCGTTCCCGGATGCCAGTGACCGGACACGGCGGACAGGATCCGTGGGATCCTGACAAAAGTGGACGGCGTCCAGGACGTCTCGACGGACATGGAGAGACACGTCGTCGCCATCGCCTTCGACGACACAAAGACGAATGCAGCCGCCCTGCGCGACGCCCTGACGAAAGGCGACTACCCGCCTCAGGGGGAGCCCCGCCCGCTCGCTTCCATGCCCGCAGCCGGGCCCGACAGGATGCTCGTGGGGAAGACGACGCAGGGAAGCCTCTTCCGGGACTATCCCGTATTCTGGAACAACTACCGGGATTACAGCCCCCGGAAGGACGTCATCGAGAAGATCGCCGGCATCCGGGGTTCTTTCGACATCCTCATCTTCTTCGGGACCTGGTGCAAGGACTCCCTCAGCGAGGTCCCGAAGATCCTCAGGGTCCTCGACACGGCGGGCAACAAGGATCTCAAGCTCGCATTCTACGGCGTCGATCGCGCCAAAAAGGAAGGCCTCGGGATGTCGGAGAAATTCAATATCCAGCGCGTGCCGACGACGATTGTGCTTCGCGACGGCGCGGAACTGGGCAGGGTCGTGGAGTACCCGGAGAAATCGAATGAGGAGGATCTGCTGAAGATCCTCGAGAAGAAGTAATTCGTTCCATTGGTTCTATTGGTTCTATTGGTTCGGAAAAAAATGAGTTTCAAGGAGGGCAGCCATGCGAACGATGAGGAATAGCGCACCGATCATTGTTACGATTATTGTCAGCGTCTGCCTGTGCGGGTGTGCGGGACCAGGGGCGTTTGACCCTGCAAAGGCCCCGCCGACGGTTGCCCGCGTGGAACTTGCCCGCTACGAGGGGACCTGGTTCGAGATCGCGCGGATGCCCATGTGGTTCCAGAGAAACTGCCTGCGCTCCCAGGCCACCTACGGGCGTCTCGAAACGGGAGAGGTCTCCGTTCTGAACGAGTGCGACACCGCAGGGGGCGGCAAGGAGTCCATCCGCGGCCGGGCACGGGTGGTGGATGCGAAGACGAACGCCAAGCTCGAGGTCCGCTTCGACAACTGGTTCTCGGTCTTCATTCCCTCGCAGCCCCAAGGGAACTACTGGATCCTTTATCTCGATGAAGACTACCGGACGGTGATTGTCGGAACGCAGGACCGGGAAAACCTCTGGATCATGGCGAGAACGCCGGTGATCGACGAGTCTCAGTACGCCAAGCTCGTCGAGATCGCGCGCGGCCTCGGCTTCGACACGGACAAATTGATAAAAAGAAAGTGACCAGTGGCCAGTGACCGGTGACCAGTGAAAGAGGAAAAGGAATTTCTGTTCAGCTTATCCCCAGGACCCTAGACCCGATACCCTGGACCCTGGACCCTGGACCCTATACCCTGACATGGACATCATCCCCTACAAAGACCAATACGACCCGACTCTGCTCCAGCCGGTACCGCGCGCACCACACCGCAGGGAGATCGGAATCGAGGGCGCCCTGCCCTTCACCGGCGCCGACGTCTGGACGGCCTACGAATTGTCATGGCTCGATCCAAAGGGAAAGCCCAGGGTGGCCATGGCCACCTTCGTCGTTCCCGTCGATTCGCCGAACCTCATCGAATCGAAGTCTTTCAAGCTCTACCTCAACTCCTTCAGCCAGACCTCTGTCGACTCTCCGGAGGCCCTGCGGGAAATGCTTCGCAAGGACCTGGGAAGCGCCTGCGGCACGGCCATCGGCGTGGATCTCCTGCTGCCCGGGGATTTCCCCGATGAGCAGATCGAGGAGATGGACGGAGAGCTCATCGACGAGATCGGCGTGGAGATCCGGGACTACCGGCCCAATCCGGAACATCTCAAGGCAGGACGGGCGTTCGTCGAGGAAACGCTCGTCTCGAACCTGCTGAAGACCAACTGTCCGCTGACGGGCCAGCCCGATTGGGCCAGCATCCAGATCCGGTACAAAGGGCCCCGGATCGACCGCGAGGGCCTGTTGAAGTACCTGGTTTCCTTCCGGCAGCACGGCGGTTTTCACGAGCACTGCACCGAGAGAATCTTCGTGGACCTCATGCACCGGTGCCGGCCCGAGAGGCTCACGGTCCATGCCCGCTACACGCGCCGCGGCGGCCTCGATATCAACCCCTTCCGGACGAACTGCGGGGACGCCGTGCCGCCGAACCGGAGAACGGCCCGGCAGTGAAGAAGTGGTTAGTGGCTAGTGGTTTGTAAAGATGTCTTTTCTTTTCACTAGCCACAAGTCACTAGACACGAAACACTGGAGTTTGCATGCTTCCCGATCACAAGACGAAAATCATCTGCACCATCGGCCCCGCCTCGGAGTCCCTCGAAGTCCTGGAAAGGATGATCCGGGCGGGGATGGATGTGGCGAGGCTCAATTTCTCCCACGGGGACTACGACCGGCACCGCCGCGTCATCGGGAACATCCGTTCAGCCGCAAAGGCCGCGGGGCGGCGCGTGGCCATCCTGGGCGATCTCCCGGGCCCCAAGATCCGCATCGGGAAGCTGGAGCAAGAGCCCGTCGACCTCAGTGCGGGAGACGAATTCACCCTGACAACGGAAAGCATCACCGGGAGCAGGAACAGGGCCTCCACGTCTTTCACCAGGCTCCCCGAGGTGGTGAAACGAGGCGATACGCTTTTTCTCAACGACGGTCTCGTCCAGATGGAAGTACTCGACGTCAACGGCCCGGAGGTGAAGTGCCGTGTTGCCGTGGGCGGCGAGATCCGCTCCCGCGTGGGTCTGAACCTGCCCGGCATCGAGCTGGGCATCAGCGTCTTCACCGACGAGGACCTCCGGTGGCTGCGGTTCGCAGCCGGCGAGGGTCTCGATGCCGTGAGCCAATCCTTCGTCGAAGAGGCAGCCGATATCGTCGCCGTCCGCGAGGCGGCCCGCGCCATGGCCTACCACCCCCTGATCATCGCCAAGATCGAGCGGGCCCGGGCGCTCGAACACATCGACGCCCTGCTCGAGGCCGCCGACGGCCTGATGATCGCGCGGGGCGATCTGGGTGTCGAGATCCCCATCGAGCAGATCGCCCCGGTACAGAAAGGGCTCATGCGCCGGGCCAACCTGCTGGGCAAGCCCGTCATCACGGCCACCCAGATGCTCGAGTCCATGATCGCAAACCGCCGCCCGACCCGCGCCGAGTCCACCGACGTGGCCAACGCCATCCTCGACGGCACGGACTGTGTCATGCTCTCGGGCGAGTCGGCCATCGGGAAATTCCCCGTCGAGGCAACGGAGATGCTCGCCCGGATTGCCGCGGCAACGGAACCGACCCTGCCCGCCTACGCCGTTGCCGATAAGATTCGATCACAGCGGCGTGAGGACGGGGTCCGGCTCATGGATCTTATCGCCATGAGCGTGAGAACGACGGTGGAGCGCGTGACCCCGGCGGCCGTATTCGTCCCCACGCGAAGCGGGTCAACGGCAAGAAGCATTGCCCGCTTCCGCCTGCCGGTCTGGATCGTCGCCATAAGCGCCGTCGAGGCCACCTGCCAGCGGCTGCAGTTCACCTGGGGCGTCCACGGCGTCTTCGAACCGGACCACCCCGAGGACTGGAAAGGATACATCGGCCGGTGGCTCGGCGATCACGGGGTCCCCGGGGAGCTTGCCGTGCTGACGGAAGGCCCGTCGTCGAAGCACCCCGAGGCGAATCACCGCATGGAAATCGTTGACCTCACACCGGGAAGCCGGGTATAAATACAGCGTTCACACTGAATTCGAAAGGCCTGCGCATGAAGAAGCTCGTGTTGATCCGCCACGGCGAGAGCACCTGGAATCAGGAAAACCGATTCACCGGATGGACGGACGTGGGGCTCTCCGAGAGAGGGTTCGAGGAAGCCCACCAGGGGGGCAGGATCCTTGCGAAGGAAGGATATGTCTTCGACATCGCCTTCACGTCCGTGCTCAAGAGGGCCATAAAGACCCTCTGGATCGTCCTCGAGGAGATGGATCTCATGTGGATCCCCGTCCACAACAGCTGGCGGCTCAACGAGCGCCACTACGGGGCTCTGCAGGGCCTGAACAAGAAGGAGATGGCCGAGAAGCACGGCGATAAGCAGGTCCACATCTGGCGCCGAAGCTACGACATCCGGCCGCCGGCACTGACACCCGACGATCCGCGCTACAACGGCAACGACCCCCGGTACAACGGGCTTGCGCCCGGCGAGATTCCTCTCACAGAGTGCCTCAAGGACACGGTGGAGCGCTTCCTCCCGTACTGGCACGAAACGATCGCCCCCACGGTCCGCACGGGAAAACGAGTCGTCATCGCCGCCCACGGCAACAGCCTGAGGGCGCTGGTGAAGTACCTCGACCATGTCCCGGACGACGAGATCGTCGGGCTCAACATCCCCACGGGAATCCCCCTTGTCTATGAACTGAACGACGATCTCACACCCATCCGCAGCTATTACCTGGGAGACCCCGAGGCCGTCGCCAAGGCCACCCAGGCCGTGGCGAACCAGCTCAAGAAGGGCTGAAAGCAGGACAGCCTACAGTCTACAGCCCACAGCCTGCAGTCCAGGATGCGGAATTATCGGCTGTCGGCTGATGGCTGTCGGCTGTCGGCTTTCCCCACCGTTGACGAGGTCACCGATGAAACGCTTGCTTCTTCTGATCACCCTATTGGCCTTTTTGTTCCCGACGGCGGCCATTCCGGCGGACCCGCCTGCCAGGTCGGGGACGCAGATTGCAGAAAAGGGAGGTCCCGCCCCCGCGGGGGTCCCGCCGGCAACGCTGAAAATCCAGAACCGCCCGATTGTCACCCTGCGGGGAACCCTGCTCGGGTACTCCCCGAATCAGCGCGTCGAGGCGGCAGAGGCGCGGATCAACGCCGTCATCGAGCGCGGGAGTTGGGGAACCGCAACGACAAAGACGATCACCGAGGGGCTCCTGATCCAGCTCGGCAACCAGGGGATGTTCGTCATCACCCCCGGCGACCTCAATACGCTGGCCGGAGAAACCCCGGAAGAAGCGGGTGCGAGGACCATCCGAAACCTCACGACGGCCCTCGGGGAGATCGAGGAGTCCCGCAAGGCCGAAACATTCCTTCGTGGTATCGGCTACACCGTTGCTGCAACGGTCATCCTTCTTCTCGTGCTGGTGGGAATAGGGCGGTCTCGCCGGTGGCTGGGCACGCACCTGGCCGAGGTGGTGGGGCCCCGGCTCAAGGCGCTCGCCATCGGGGGGTTCACCCAGCACATCGAAGGGATCATTCTCTTTTTCAGGGGGCTTGTCGGCCTCACGGCGCTGGCCCTATCCCTCTTTTCCCTGTACCTGTGGCTCGATTTCTCTTTCATGCAGTTCCCCTACACACGGCCCTGGGGAGAGCAGCTCCACGACTATATGACTTCCGGGATCAGGGCCATCGCGCTCACGATCGTGAATTTCATTCCGGGCCTCGTCATCGTGGTTGTTATCTTCATGATCACCCGTTTCCTCGCCCGCATCGGCCGGCTCTTCTTCGAGGCCATCGAGAGCGGCCGGGTGAGCGTCCCCGGACTTTACGCCGAGACGGCCCAGCCCACCCGCCGGATCGCCACGGTGATCCTGTGGCTCTTCGCCCTCGTGATGATGTACCCGTACCTGCCGGGAAGTGACAGCGACGCCTTCAAGGGGGTGAGCGTCTTCGTGGGCCTGCTGCTCTCCATCGGTTCGGCAGGCACGGTGAACCAGGCGGTGAGCGGGCTCATGCTCATGTACTCGCGGGCCCTGAGGGTGGGGGACTACGCGCAGATCGGGGAGACGGAAGGCACTGTCGTCACGCTGGGGATGTTTTCCACGCGGATCCTTACCCCGAAAGGCGAGATCGTGAGCCTCCCGAACGCCGTCATCGTCGGGACGACGACGAAGAACTACTCGCGCGAGGAGGAGACGGGCGGTGTCGTATTGACAACGACGGTGACGATCGGGTACAACGCCCCCTGGCGCCAGGTCCACGCCATGCTCATCGATGCGGCAATGCGTACGGAGGGGCTCCTCAAAGACCCGCCGCCCCGCGTTTTGCAGAGATCGCTGTCCGACTTCTACGTGGAGTACATGCTCGGCGCCCGGATCGCCGAGCCTCAGAAGCGAATTGCCGTGCTCGATCAGCTGCACCGCCACATCCAGGATGTTTTCAACGAGTATGGCGTCCAGATCATGTCCCCGCACTACGAGGCGGACCCGGCCGAGAAGGTCTGGGTGCCGATGGACAAGTGGCACGAGGCGCCGGCCAAGAAAGATGAAGAAAACAGATAGAGAGCATGTTAGAATAAAAAATGAAAACACCCCAAAAGGAGGATTGAACAATGAAGAAGTGGGTTGTGCTGTTTGTGATGTTTTCCCTGCTGATCCCCGCCGCCGTGGCGATAGCCGACGAGGCCCAGGTCAACCGCTATGTCGAGATGATGCGTCAGGACATCCGGGATCAGAAAGAGGACATCATCCGGGAAGTCATCGTCTTCAAGGAAGGCGAAGGGGACAAAGCCGCCGCTTTCTGGAATGTCTATCGTGACTATCAGAAAGACCTGAAGAAGATCACCGACGTCCGAATCGCAATCATCAAGGACTACGCGGTCAGTTTCGACAAGATGACCGATGCAAAGGCCAAGGAACTCGCCAAGCAAGTACTCGCGAATGACAAGGCCGCCCTCAAACTGAAGGAAAAATACTACGGGAAGTTCATGAAGGTCATGGGCGCCTCGGCCGCCAACCGGTTCTTCCAGATCGAGAATACGCTCAACAGCCTCATTATGCTCCGGATCAACACGGAGCTGCCCCTGTTCCCCCAGCGGGTCCCGGCGAAATAAGCGGCTTCGCCGCAGGCTACAGGCTTCAGGCATCAGGCTTCAGGAAAGAGAAAGAGGATCGGGGCGTCCCCGATCCTCTCTTATTTTCTTTGCCTTGTTTCCTTTGGCCTTTTCTTCACTCAGACACTTAGACACTCCGGCACTCAGGCACTTTTCGCTGCGGCGAAGCCGCTGCCCCCCATCGCTGCCTCATAGACTTTTACGAGGGCTCTTGCCTCTTCGCAGGGGCCGGGCATGCGCCGTGAATAGGCAGCGCCGGCTTCGCCGAGTTCTCTCCGGAGTGTGGCGTCGTCGACGAGTCGAAGCGCTTTTTCTACAAAATCCGCCCGATCCGACAGGCCGAAGAGAAGCCCCATGGGGGAATCGCCCGGATTGCCGAGAACGGGCCAGCAGTTCCCCGGGATATCCGAGGCCAGAAGCGGCTTGCCCGCCGCCCGACCCTCGATGAGGACATTGGAGAGGCCCTCCGAGGCGGAACCGTTGAGGATCACATCCACTGAGCCATAGGCGGCGCGCATGGCTGCGGGGTGGATCGGCGGGATCCATCGCGCAAAAACCTGCAGCCGCTCCGCCTCCCGGGAAAAACGTTTCGCATACGCCTCGTCGAGGGGCGGGCCTGCAAAGATGACTCTTGCCCGGGGCCGGAGTGCGTGGATGCGCTCGAATCCGAGCAGGCATTCCAGGTTCCCCTTCACCGGCCGGATCCCCGCGGGCATGAAGAAAACCACGTCGCCCGAACTGAAACCACAGGAGGCCCTCAGGTCCAATGTCTCTTCGCCCAGCCAGACAAAAGACTTGGGGACGAAATGGACCCGGTCCATCCGACCCGGAACGATCTCGTGCAGCCTTTCCCGTCCCTCTTCGCTCTGGACGACGATCGCCTCGGCCTGGCTCAGCACCCTGCTGACCCTCTCTTTTCCGGGATCTGCTTTCGATTCGATGTTCAGGTCCGTTCCCGAAGGGGACACGACAAGCGGGAACCGACCCCGGCAGTGCGCCAGGGCAGGATGGAGAAGGAGCCCGCCGGCACGATAGGCATTGTGAATGTGGAGGAGATCCGGCTTGAAGCGATCGATTTCCCGCTTCAGGCCGCCCGCGTCGAGGCGTTCGGAGTCCAGAACCCGGACGTCGAGCCCCATCCCGACGAGCGAGCGCCGCCAGCGCTCGGCCGTCATGGCATTTCCCGTCACGGCCGGAAGCGCTGTCGGTGTGAGAATCAGCAGCCTGAATGGTCTCATGAAAAAATCTCCTTGAAGGAGACTAATAACACCCCGGCAGCCTGCAGCGCAAGCCGGAATCGGCGGTCCAGGAGGGCCTCCAGTTCCCGTTCGCGGTCCGGCGAGGAGAAGGCCGAAAAGGCAGCCCCCTCCGGCACCCGGCCCGGGTGGACCATCAGCTCCGTAGTGCCTTCGGGAAGCGTCTCGAGAAGCTTCAGCAGCCCCGCCGCATCGAGCCGTCCCTTGAGCGCGAGCCCCCGGAAATGATCGCTCGAAACGATCCCCGTCCCGGCCAGGAACTTCCGGGCCTCCTTCCCCAGGGCGCCGAATCGGCGCGCCTCCTCCAGCAAGTCCGTCCAGACGGCGTCGTGACCGGGGTCAATCGTCTCGTCGGGTATGCGCATGCGCCGGATCCCGTGGCGTGTTGCGATTTCCGCCACGGTGCGCAGGGCCGATGGAAAGACGTGGACGTGCTGGTGGCCGTCGATGTGCGTGATTCCGATTGCGGCATCGAGAAGCCGTTCGATCTGCAGGTTCGTCTCCCTCGCAATCTCGTTTCGAAGAGACACATCCCCCGTGTTCATGAGCAGCCGGTGCGCCGACGCCTTCCCGCGGAAATTCCCGTCGGGACCCGTGAGGCATGACAGGCCGTCGGCCAGCGGCTTGCCCTCGGTGAAGTTCAGGTGGACCCCGAAGGAGGCCTGTTCATAGCCGCCCGACCGGATTTTTTCCAGGGCGTGCTCCAGGGCGGGCCCGTTCGGCAGGACGGTGGCACTCGTGACGACCCCCGCGCGCATCGCCTCGAAGATCCCTTCGTTGCGGGCCGCGTCGGCGCCGAGATCGTCGGCATTGATGATGAGCCGCTTCATCGTGTTTTCACCCCTTCGGCCCGGATGAAGAGGTTGCGAAAGACATATTCCCCGCCGAAGGCTTCATGAAAATCGGACATGCCCCTGGCGCGCAACGACTCGAGATACGCGAAGAGCCCCTCATCGAGCTCATTGTACTCCCGGGGCGTGAACGGCCTCTGTGACTCGCTCACGATATCGACCCGGTTAAAACGCTCGCGAAGCTGTGCGAGCAATTCGGGGATGTTCGCAATCGATATGGCCACCATCCAGAGCCTGCCCCCATCCGGGTCGAGGCAGGCCGGAGCCCCCTCCACCACCGCAAGCAGATGCCTTGCGCCGTCGGCTCCCCCGTACCGCGGCCCGAACGGCCTCGGCCCTGGCGTCTGCGGAGGCGTGGCGATGATCACATCGAACGTCTCACCGGCCTTCACGGCTTCGTACCAGGAGCCGGCTCGAACCTCGATGCGATCCGAAAACCCGTTGAGACCGGCGTTTTTGACGGCGGCATCGAGGGCCTTCCCGTCGAGATCGACGGCCACGACGCGCCCGGCGCCCAGCTTCGCCGCCGCGATCGCCAGCAGCCCGGTGCCGCAGCCCAGTTCGAGGGCCCGCTCTCCGGGACGGACGTCGAGAAGGCGGGCCAGTTCAATCGTCGAAGGCGGCGGCACGTGAACACCCGGCGGGATCCGCAGACCGACGGAACCCGTCGGCAGTGTGATGTTTGCATCCTGCACCCCTCCGGCCGTTGCGGGCGGCCGTCGCTTTGCCGCCGAGGCAAGAATCCTCTCCAGCAGGGCGCTGAATTCCATTCCGGCCCAGCGGGCCGAAAGGGTAAGAGCCTCCTCCGGCTCCATGCTCGGCGTGATGTTGGCTTCCATGAAAAAGAACGTTCCCCCCGGCGAGCGGCGCACATCGAAGCGGGCGTAATCGCGAAGCCCCAGCGCGCGAAATGCGGCCAGCGAAAGGGCTTCCAGCTCCCGAAGCTCACCCGGCGCCAGTTCGGCCCTCGCTACATCGTGGCCGCCCGGCTGAACGACCTGGAGCTTGAATTCCTCCGTGAGCACCTCCTCTTGCCCGCCGTCCGTTTTCCACTCCAGCGGCGGGAGGACCTCCAATCCGCCGGGCCCGTCGACGACGGAGACGGCAAACTCCCGTCCCGGGATGAACGTCTCCACCAGGATGGGCTGCTCGAGCCGCGAGAGAAGATCCCCCAGGCGGGCTGCCGCTTCGCCGCGGCTGCGGGCAAGGACGAGCCCGCGGCTCATGTGTTCGAAGGCGGGCTTGAGGATGCAGGGCGGGGCAAGCCAGTCCGGGAGGGATTCGATTCCCGAGGCAACCAGGATGCCCGGCGGTGTCGGGATTCCCGAAGCTCCGAGGCGGGACTTTGCCGCGGCCTTGTCGTCGGCCAGCGCGCAGGCCTGCGCGTCGGAACCGACGACGACAATTCCGTGAGCCTCGAGGTGCGATCGCACCAGGGAACGAAAACGGCCGCGCCCCCGATAGGTGTCCGTGTGGTCGATGACAAGATCACAGCCGAGTGCAAGATCGGCAAGACGAAACTCGACTTCTTCCGAGTCCACCAGAATGATGTCATGGCCTAGGGAGGAGAGGCCCCCGATCAAGGCCTCGGCACACCGGCAGGGGGAACCTGCCGTATGGATGATGCCCACTCGCATGAAAACTCCAATTCGCTGAAATGTCAGGTGTTTGAAGTTAAACGAAGACATCCGGGAAGTCAATGGCACAAACAGAGGATTGGGGACCAGGGACAAGGGGGTAGGGACCAGGGGAAAATGGGGATTTGTCTTTCACTTGCCTCGTCCCGACACCCTCGTCCCTCGTCCCCTTTTTGCGGATGGCACGAATCTTTCATATGCAATGAGTCCAGGCTCAATTTCTCATGGCATGACAACCCGTTATGGGTCCATTCCCAGGCTGGAGAGGCGGCATGCAGGTACTTCAGGAAAACGGCGAGATCATCAAGGCGCTTCGGAAGATGCCGAAGCTTCAGGCCTTCGACAAGAAGGATCTCCGCAAAATCCTCAGTTGCAGCCAGATCCTGAAATATGAACCCCGCGAAGTGATCGCCAGAGAGGAGGAATCGGACCACCGGATCTATTTCATCGTTTCGGGAAAGGTCCGGGTCACCCGCAACGGGGTAGAGATGAAGCAGCTCTGCCGCACGGGCGATGTCTTCGGCGAGATGCACCTGTTGTCCGTTTCCACCCGGACGTCCTCGGTCGAGGCCGTCGACGAAACCGTCTGCCTGGCCACGGACGTTTCCGCCATGGAAAAACTCCGGAAAGAAGACCGTGTGGCCTTTGCGGCCATCTACTACATGGTCATGGCGGAGGTTCTCGCCCGCCGGCTCAAAGAGACGAGCGACGAGCTGACACGGGTCCGGGGCGAGCTCCAGCGGCTCAAGTCCTCCACCGGCCTGCACGATATCGTCGGCTCGGCCTGAACGAGGGCTTCCGGATTCAGGATTCCGGATTCGGGCTCAGGAAAGAAAAGCCGACAGTTTGCGATGCAATCAAAAGGGTCAGGGGGTGCTCCTCGATCCTTTTTGTTTTTGAAGCCTGATGCCTGAAGCCTGAAGCCTGCGCGAAGCGCACGAGAATCCGGTTTGTATTCACCTTGAATCTCTGGTAAAAGGGAGAACTTTCGGAACGGACCCGAAGATGGGGGCAGCAGCACCTCTGCCCGGAGATACGCAAAGACCATGAAACGCCACTACATCCTCGGCGCACTTGCCCTGATCGCATTCTTCGGCGTCGGAACCTGGCTTTTCTTCCATTACGATCTGCATATCTTTTTCTCCGACCACGAACGTGCCGTCGAGATGATCACCTCGTACGATCCCTACGACGAGATCATCTTCATCGCCCTGCAGATCCTCCAGGTGGTCTTCGCTCCGATCCCCGGCGAGGCGAGCGGTTTCATCGGCGGCTATCTCTACGGCCCCGTCCTGGGAACCATTTATTCGACGATTGGGCTCACCATCGGGTCCTGGATTGCCTTTCTGCTCGCCCACTTCTTTGGACTGCCCCTCGTGGAGCGAATCGTCAGCCCGGAGACCCTTCGCAAGTACGACTACGTACTGGAACACAAAGGGGTGTTCATCGTCTTCTTCCTTTTTCTGATCCCGGGTATCCCGAAGGATTTCCTCTGCTACATCCTGGGCCTCTCCCACATGCGTCTCTGGACCTTTCTCATCATCTCCACGGTGGGACGTCTCTTCGGCACCATCCTGCTCTCCGCTTTCGGGAGCTTCGCACGAAGCAACCAGTTCATCCCACTCATCGCCCTGCTCGTCATCATGGGGCTGTTCCTGATCGTCGCCTATTTCTACCGGGAGAAATGGCTGCAGAAACTCAAGGAAAGAGCGGCCAAGTACAACGGCGGGCCTCCGGTGTCGGGAGCTTAAAAGCAGTGACCAGTGGCTAGTGACCAGTGACCGGTGGAAGAGAAAGAAGGGACCGGGGACCAGGGACCAGGGTGTTGGGACGAGGAAGAAGTGACTGAGTGTCTCAGTGTCTAAGTGTCTGAGTGAAGAAAAGGCCAAGGGAAACAAGGCAAAGAAAATAAGAGAGGATCGGGGACGCCCCGATCCTCTTTCTCTTTCCTGAAGCCTGATGCCTGATGCCTGAGCCTGTAGCCTGCGGCGAAGCCGCTACCGGTACTGCGTGAAGCTGAAGGGGTCGGCCACCTTTCGGAGGCTTTCGTCGATCTCGCTGTAGCTCGCCAGGTAGTATTCCATCGTCTTCCCCGGCGGGACGGCCTTCTGGAGCTCCTCCATGATCTGGGTCGAAGGCTCCGCCAGGACGAGTTTGATGGTCTTCGCGCTGTTTTCCAGGACGATGATCTTGCGCTCCATGGCGTAACGCTCGCCGATGACTTTCTGGAGCTGGGGGTTCGGCTGGTATTCCTTCATGGCCAGGATGGGCATGTTGAAATGCTTCGACAGGGCCGTCAGATAGCCGCGGCTGTTGATGTAGCCCATCTCGATAAGCAACAACCCCAGGGGTCTTGTGTGGCCCCACTTCTCCTTGATCTTCTTCTGCTTCGACAGGGCTTCCTCGAGCTGCTCTCGGGTGATCAGTTTCTGATCGACGAGAATCTCACCGATGCTCTTGCGCTTGTTGAAAAAGTAAAGGGCGCGGTTGATCTTTTCCTGAGGGATGCCGATCTCGAAGAGGATCTCGCCCAGGTACTTGCCGGGCTGTTCGGCCTTGATCTTCAACGCCTGGTCCAGCTGTTCCTGCCTGATGATCCCTTTCTCGACAAGGAGCTGTCCCAGGGTCTTATCGCCGCCCGACTTTGATTTGATCTCCATCCCTGCCCCTCATTTCTTCTTCGTTCGTTCCGTTGTGGGGATGCGCGAACGGACCGCGCCGAATTGTTTTGGAGCAAGTTCCATGCCACGCTCAACAGGGACCTGGCTTGACTTGCGGCAGCGGGTATGAGAGCATTTCCGGCGGCCTGTGGCCGCAAGTGGGCAGGGGAAAAAACAATGCAGGGGAATCAGACCGCTTTGTCTTCGAACCAGTTCAATCTCAAAGTCCTGCTTCTTCTTTCATTGGGCCATCTCGTCACAGACCTCTACCAGGGGGCGCTGCCGGTCATCCTGCCCTTCCTGAAGGCAAAGCTCATGCTGTCCTACACGGCGACGGGTGCCATCCTCCTGGTGGGCACCCTCACGTCGTCGGTGATCCAGCCCCTCTTCGGCTACATCTCGGACCGCAAGGAAAAACCGCTGCTGCTTCCCCTGGGGTGCCTCTGCGCAGGGCTGGGGTTTTCCATGCTCGCCTTGCCCGCGAGTTTTACCTTTGTGCTGCCGCTTGTCATCTTGAGCGGCCTGGGGATCGCCTCCTACCATCCCGAGGGGTTCCGGACCGCCCATTTCTTCACGGGCGAGAAAAAAGTCACCGGGATGTCCATTTTCTCCGTCGGGGGAAACCTGGGCTTCGCCATCGGCCCGCTTCTGGCTCTTTTTGTGGTTCAGACCTGGGGCTTTGACCGCCTTCCCGTCATGGTCGTCCCGGCGGTGATCTTCGTCGCGGTCATCCTCACGTTCTGGCACTCGATCGCCCTGCCCCGTTCAGGTGAGCAGGCCGCGGTGGCCGGGAAGGACACGGGAGCAAAAACGGCCCAATGGTTCTCGCTGTTCATGCTCATTGCGGTTGTGGTCATGCGCTCCTGGATCCAGGTCGGCCTTTTGACGTACATCCCCTTCTACTTCATCGACTACCTGAAGGGCGATGTGCTCCAGGCGGGATTTCTCGTCTCCACGTTCCTCGCCGGCGGAGCGATCGGGACGCTTGCCGGGGCGCCTCTTGCCGACCGGTGGGGGCATAAACGCTACGTGGTCCTGTCGATGCTTTTGTCCTCGCTGCTGATGCCCCTGTTTTTCTTCACGAAGGGGGTCCTGCTCTTCGTGGTCCTCGGCCTCCTGGGGATGATCCTCATCTCCACCTTCTCGGTGACCATCGTCATGGCACAGCACCTGATCCCGCAGGGCCTGGGTGTCGCCTCGGGGCTTATGGCAGGGTTTGCCATCGGCACCGGGGGGATCTGCGTGACGCTGCTCGGCGTGATCGCCGATCATTTCGGCGTCCCTGCCGCACTCCAGTCGATCACGGTGCTCCCCTTCATCGGCTTTCTTCTCGCGTTGGGCCTTCGTTACAGGCAGGAAGGTGAGAGGCTGAGAGGGTAAGAAGAGGCGTATAGCGCATAGCGTGTAGCGTGTAGCGTGTAGCGTGTAGGGAAAATAAAAAGCAAAGAGCAGAAAAAGAAAGAGGATCAAGAAAAAACTTCCCTGATCCTCTTTTCGTCTTCGAAACCCTTGCCTCACTCTTGCATCCCGAATCCCTCTTTTTTACATTTTTTTCTTCACTCAGACACTCAGGAACTGCCTTCACTAGCGTTTCGCGCGATCCCCGACACGCTACCCGCTACACGCGACACGCTTTCCGCTCGAACCTCGATCCTTTACTGGACAGGGATAATGACGAAGATGAGTACATCCCACACGGCATGCGATATCAGTCCCGGCCACACGGACCGGTAGCGCAGAAACATGGCGCCCCAGAAGAGCCCGCAGATCAGGGAGGCCATGAAGAGCATGAAGTTGAAGCCGAAGACGTGGATGGCGGCGTAGACGAGCGAGGCAGCGAGATACCCGACAGCCCTGCCGTACCGACCGCAGAAGCGCTCCTGCACGAACCCGCGCCAGAAGATCTCTTCTGCGGGCCCCACCCAGAAAAGCAGCAAAAGCCCGATCGTGAGCGGCGAGGCCTGCGCCCGTGTGCTGTAGATGCCGGCGATTTCCGGCCTGGCGAAATGGAACAGTTGTGTCGAGACGGCGTTGCCGGCCCAGAAGATCGCATAGAGGATCAGGGCCGAAACAAGCCCGATGGCGATGTGGGCGGGCTTGAAGCAATAGATCTCCCGAAGACGGTCCCTCTGAAACCAGAGGCCCGCGCCCGCCAGGACGGCCGTTGCCATCGCCATGACGAGCCAGAAATTCAAGCGGGGGGCCGTCCACGGCGAGAACAGGACGAACCAGAAAAAAGTTGCCAGGGCACAGAGCCAGATGACCGGGATCATTTCAGGAAGGTTCCGACGAGGATTGCAATCCCGAAGAGTGCGCAGAACGCCAGGTGCAGCTGGGCCGACATCACATCCCCCATGGCGATGGATTCGGGGTTTCCCGGAACGCTCGCCAGCACGGCCTTCACATTGCGCAGCGCCAGCGGCAGGGTGATCCCCACGACGAGGGCCAGGGGCGTGACGAGCTTCGCCAGGACCATGACGAGGACAACGAGATAGGCCCCCGCGACGAGGCCCACGTAAATGGCCTTGGCAGCCGGCACACCCAGCACCATGGCCATCGTCTTGATGTTTGCCCGGGCATCGTGGGCGATGTCCCGAAGGTTGTTGGCGTGAAGGATGGCCGCCACGAGACAGCCCACGGGAAGCGACGCATAGAGCACCGTCGGGCTGAAATTTCCCGTCAGGGCGAAGTAGGAGCCGATGACCATGAGCGGCCCCATGAGGATGAAAACGAGGATGTCGCCCAGGGCCACATACTTGTAAGCGACAGGCCCGCCGGTGTAGAACCAGCCGCCGAGAAGACCGATGACGCCCAGGATGAATATGGGCCACCCGCGGACCGCGACCAGCAGAAGGCCCAGGGAGAAGCCGACGGCAAAGAGGATGATGCCCGCCGCGAGAAGCTGCTTCGGGGTCAGGAGGCCCTCGAGGAGGACCCGGCTCGACCCGAACGTTTCATCCCGGTCCACACCCCTGCTGTAGTCGAAATAGTCGCTCACCATGTTCGTCCCGATGTGAAACAAAAGCGAACAGGCGACAATGAGGGGGAACAGGGGCCAGTCGACAGGCCCTTCAGCGGATGCGGCCAGCACGGCGCCGATGACCACAGGCAGAACGGATGCCGTCAGGGAAAAAGGCCGTGTCGCCTGGACCCAGACGCTCAACAGGCTTCGTTTCTGATCTACGGTCGATGTATCTCTTGTCCCCATTTCTCAACCCTCTGTTTCGGCACAGCTCCCAAGCGGGAATTTATCCATGCCCCCCGTCCAAGTCAAGCCGAATTTTCCGGGGTATCAACAGGAAGGGACGAGGGACCAGGGGGTAGGGACAAGGCAAATCGGCCAAGAAAAATCCCCCTCTTTCCCCCTTTGTAAAAGGGGGATGAAAGGGGGATTTTCTTTCCTGAAGCCTGATGCCTGAAGCCTTTTCTAGTCGACCTTCTTGAATGCCTGCTTTTTGGCCTTGCAGACCGGGCACTCGTCCGGCGCCTCGCCCTCGACGGTCATCCCGCAGACCTGGCAGACCCAGTAGTCCGCATCGGCGGTCTTGCCCAGGTTATCGAGCATTTTCTGATAGAGCGCCGCGTGGATCTTCTCCACGGCGTTGGCGAACTCAAAGCTCCTGAGCGCTCCCGCTACCCCCTCGGCCTTGGCGTCGGCGATCATCTCCGGGTACATCTTCTGGAACTCGTAGGACTCTCCGGAGATGGCTTCCTCGAGGTTCTCCTTCGTGGAGTTGACCCCCTTGAGCTCCCGCAGATGGGCGTGGGCGTGCACCGTTTCCGCCTCGGCGGCGGCCCGGAAGAGCCTTGCCGCCTGTTTGAATCCTTCCAGCTCTGCCTTCTTCGCGAAGGCGAGGTACTTGCGGTTGGCCTGCGATTCGCCCGCAAAGGCTTCCTTCAGGTTTTTCTCGGTTTTCGACATATGATCCTCCTTCTGGTGTTTTTCACCGGGGTTTTGATCTTGAATAGCGAACCCGCCGGGCAGGACGCACCGGCAGGTATTATATCTAATAAGATATTTTATCAGCCTTTCTTCCTTTTTACAAACTTTTCCAACTCGATCGCGACGAAGGGGATGAAGGACAGGGCCGTGCAGAGGAGAAGCTCGCCGGCCGTGAGGGGATCCGTCTTGAAGATGGGGTTCAGGGAGGGCACGTAGATCACGGCGAGTTGCAGCAGCACTCCCGCGGCTACCGCCCCCAGCATGGCCTTGTTGGTGAAGAGCCCCAGCTTGAACAGGGATTCCTTCTCCGAGCGCACGGCCAGGGCCGTTGTCAGCTGGCTCCAGACGATGACCGTGAAGACCATGGTCTCCCAGTGGTCATTGCCTGCGGCGATCTGCATGTATTGAAGACCGATACACAGGACCGCCATCAGCAGGCCCACCCAGATGCAGAAGACGCCCAGTCCGTGTGCGAAGATGCCCTCCTGCGGGTTCCGCGGCGGCCGCTTCATCACTTCCCCCTCGGCAGGCTCCACGGCCAGGGCGAGTGCCGGGAGGCTGTCCGTGACGAGGTTCATCCAGAGGATCTGGATCGGCTGGAGGGGAAGCGGCAGACCCAGGACGGGGGCCAGGAAGAGAGTCCAGACCTCGCCGGAATTGCAGGCCAGGAGGTACTTGATGAACTTCCGGATGTTGTCGTAGATCATCCGGCCTTCCTTGACGGCGTTGACGATGGTGACGAAGTTGTCGTCCAAAAGGATCATGTGGGAGGCTTCCTTGGAGACATCCGTCCCCGTGATCCCCATGGCGATCCCGATGTCGGCCCGCTTGAGCGCCGGGGCATCGTTCACGCCGTCGCCCGTCATGGCCACGATCTGCCCCCTGTCCTGAAGGGCTTTGACGATCTTGAGCTTCTGCTCGGGGACCATCCGGGCGTAGACCCGGATGTCCTCCACCTGGTTCTCGAAGTCCTCGAGGGAGAGCCTCTCCAGATCCCGGCAGGTCATCACCGTGCCCCCGTCCCCGACGATCCCGATGCGCCGGGCGATGGAGAGCGCCGTCAGCGGGTGGTCTCCCGTGATCATGACGGGCCGGATGCCGGCGGACTTGCAGAGAGCCACGGCCTGGCGGACCTCTTCCCGGGGCGGGTCCAGCATGCCCACGAGACCGAGGAATGTGAGCCCTGTCTCCACGTGTTCGGGCGACAGGTCTTCGGGCACTTCGTTCCAGAGGCGGGCGGCGACGGCCAGGACGCGAAGCCCGTCATCGGCCATCCGGTCGTTGACCCGGCTGATTTCGTCTGCATCGAGCGGTGCGAGCTTTCGCTCCGTGAGCACGGTGACGGCCTTTTCGAGCATGACATCGGGGCCTCCTTTCGTGAGGGCCATGTACCCCCCGGGCCACCGGTGGAACGTGGTCATGCACTTGCGCTCCGAGTCGAAGGGGATCTCGGCCACGCGGGGGTGCTCCTTCTCGAGGTCGGCCTTTAGAAACCCGTGCTCTTTGGCTAATCGCCAGAGGGCGACCTCCGTCGGATCCCCGCTGACCCCGACGATATCCTCATGGGTGTAAGGGAGCGCATCGTTGCTCAGGGCCAGCGCCTTCAGGAGTTGGTCGAACCGCCCAATCTCGGGGTCATCGCTTTTGAACAGCGTCCCGTTGGCGAAGACTTCCTCGACGGTCATGCGGTTCAACGTGAGGGTCCCCGTCTTGTCGGAGCAGATGGTTGTGACGGACCCCAGGGTCTCCACGGCCGGGAGTTTCCGGATCAGGGCATTGTTCTCCACCATCTTCCGCGCCCCCAGGGCAAGCGAGATGGTGATGACGGCGGGCAGGGCCTCGGGGATGGCGGCAACGGCAAGCGTAACGGCCGTGAGGAACATGAGCACGGGGGCCTCGCCCCGCAGGAGCCCCACGCCGAAGATGAAGGCGCATATGAAGAGAACCGCTACGGCGAGCCTCTTGCCGAAGACGGTGAGGCGCTTCTGGAGGGGGGTCTTCACCTCCCCTTCCTCCTGGAGCATGGAGGCGATCTTGCCGAGTTCCGTGCCCATTCCCGTGCCGACGACGACACCGGTGCCCCGGCCGTAGGTGACGACGGTGCCCTTGAAGGCCATGTTAGACCGGTCCCCCAGGGAAAGCATCTCCCCGGGGAGCGCGCGGGTGCGCTTCTCCACGGGAACCGACTCACCCGTGAGGGCCGCCTCTTCGATTTTGAGCCGGGCCACCTCGGTCAGCCGCATATCGGCCGGGACGATTCCCCCCGCCTCCAGCAGCACAAGGTCCCCGGGGACAATCTCCGCGCCCGCAACGGACGAGACATTCCCGTCGCGAAGTACCCTGGAGGCGGGGGCGGCCATCTGTTTCAGGGCCTCCATGGCCTTCTCGGCGCGGTATTCCTGGACGAAACCGATAACGGCATTCAGAATGACGATGACGAGGATGGCAACGGTGTCGGCCAACTCGCCGACGAAGCCCGAGACGACAGCGGCGGCAATCAGCACCAGGATCATGAAATCACGGAACTGGTCGAGGAACTTGGCCGGCAGCGATCGCTTCCGCTTCTCTACCAGTTCGTTGCGGCCGAATTTCGCGAGGCGCTTGCCGGCTTCTTCCGATCGAAGGCCGTCGATGGGGACGTCCAATTCGGCGAGGACCGCCTTGAGCTCTTTCTGGTGCCAGTCCATGAAGCTCCCGCGTCAGAAAGTGGGCTAGCCGTTGGGGATAGGATGATGTGCGCGGTTACAAACAATCGAAAAAGGGCTGCATGGGCCCGGACCCTTCAGGACCAGTCCGCTGCAGCCCCTCGTGTTACTGATTCGATATGGTTCAAAGGCATCGCCTTGTCCCGTGAGAAATGAAGGGAATTGGACACCCCGTCAGTCTTACCAGATCGGGCACATTGCCGTCAAGGACGCCGTGCCGGATCGCCCGACCCGGAGCTGCCGGAAACTCCAATCGCCTCATCAAGGCTGCAGAAAAGGCCTGCGCCCCTCGCCTTCAACAGGAAATCCTGTCGTTGTGCACAAAATCCGTTGATATTCTCCTGCAATGCCGATAGTATGATTTAATTATGGCATTGGTTGCATTATTCATCATTTTCTGTGGATGGTCGCTGATGGTTTCAGGGAGTCCCTATGTACCGTATCGTTATCATTCCTTTGCTTGTTTGCGCCCTTTTTATGTCCGGATGCGTGTCGTACCAGAAGTTTGAGGATCTGCAGCTCGATAACTCAAAGCTCAACCAGGAGATTCTGCTCTCCCGGCAGCAGAATGAGGCCCTCGCCCAGGAGCTGAAACAGTTCCGGGAATTGTCCGATTTCTATTATCAGTCGGGCATGCAGCTCTACTCGGAAAAAAAGTACGGCGAGGCGCTCGAGAAGTTCCAGACCCTCGTCGACCGCTACCCGACGAGCCCCCATGCCGCCGGAGCCAACGAGAAGATCGCCGAGATCCGGAACCTCGCCCTGAACCACTACCAGAAAATCATCCAGTCCGTGGAAGGGACACGGGACCTGAGGGGGCGGATCGATCTGATCGACCGGGAGATGAAGGCAACCTTCCTGACGAAGGATCTGGTGGACAAGCTCCTTACGCTGCGAGAGAGCCTGCGGCAGGATCTGGAAGGGGAACTCGAGTCCCAACGGGAAATCAGCCGGAACATCCTCATCGAGGACGACCCGATCAAGTCCTGGAAGGTCTACCGCTCCACCCGGATGCTCACCCAGCCGATCGGTGAGGACCGGAAGTTCTTCGTGGAGATCTACTTCATCCAGCGTTACACGGGCAAGAAGTTCTACAAGGTGAAAACAAGGTACCAGGCTCCCGAGTACCTTTCCTACGAGTCCGTCACCCTGCAGGGCCAGAACGGCACGAAGCTGACCATCGACACGATCTACCCGCAGAAACAGTCCATGGTGGATTCCGACGGAGTGACCGAGTGGTCCGACAACGAGATTGCCGAAGACGACAAGATCAGCCGGCTGGCGAAATCCGATTCGATCACGGTGACCTTCAAGGGCGGCAACCGCTATACCTTCGAGATGAACGAACAGCAGCTGACCGCCTTCCGGGAGGTCGTGCGGAAGTACCAGGTCACGCGCTGACACCAGAAGGTAAGAAGGTGTGAAGGTAAGAGGGTAAGAAAAAAGGATCGGGGGTTGGACCTCCGATCCTTTGCTTTTTTAGCAGCTCAATGTCTTACCTTCTCACCTTCTCACCTTCTCACCTTCTCACCTTCTCACCCTCTTACCTTCTGTCTTGACTACTGCCCCTCCAGATTTCCGATGCAGATGTCGACGACGAAGGGCCCGTTGGCCGTCTCGAAGGGGATGATGATGCTGGGGCCCCCGAGCACGTGGCTGATGGAGTGATCCTTGCCGGCCACCACGGTGGGGATGGCCGCCGTGATGTTGAAGCCCAGGGTCTCGAGCTCCTTGCGGGCCGCGCCGGAGACCATGTTGGTGATCTCGCCCACGGCGTCCTTGATGTCTCCGTTGAGGCTCTTGATCTCCTCGCCGAGCATGTTGGAGACGATTTTCAGGATGCTGCCTTCACTGAAGCTCAGCGCAAGCGATCCCCGGGCCGAGCCGGTCAGGCCGATGATCCCCGAGATGTCGCCCCGGGCGATCGAGTCCTTCTTGAGAAAGGGTTTGCCGGCCTTCGGCTCCACAAAGGCCATCGTCTTCAGTACCGCTACGGTCCCGTTCAGGAACGGGTTGATGAATCGAACGTCCATAATGGATCCTCGCCGGTCTTATGCCGCCAGGCTTTTGACGATCTTCTCGATCTTTTCGTTGAGCACTTCGGCAGTGAAAGGCTTCACGATGTAATTGCTCACGCCCGCCTTCACGGCCGCCACGACGTTGTCCTTCAGGGCTTCCGCCGTGACCATGAGGAACGGCAGCTCCTTCAGCTCCTCATCGGCCCGGACGGCCTTCAGGAGCTCGAGCCCGCTCATGTTGGGCATGTTCCAGTCGGAGATGACGAAATCGACCGGCTGGGACTTCAGGACCTTGAGGGCCGCCACGCCGTCCTCGGCCTCCGCGACATTCTCGAAGCCGCCCTGCTTGAGCAGGTTCCGGATGACCTTCCGCATGGTGGCGAAGTCATCGACGACGAGGATCTTGAGATTCTTGTTCACGTCCATAGGTTTCTCCCGTAATCGGATTTGATATCGGAATCCGGTTCACCCGGGCCGGGGGCCCGTAAACGTCAATTCGCCTCGGCCATCTCGAAGAGGCCCTCGGGATCGAGGATCAGGCCCACGTTGCCGTCACCGAGGATGGCGCCGCCGGAGACACCCTTGATGCGCTTCAGGCTCTCGCCGAGGTTCTTGATGACGACCTCCTCCTTGCCGATGATTTCGTCGACGAGCAGGCACTTGGAGCGCTTCTCGCCTTCCAAGACCACCAGGGTGGCCTCCCAGGGGTTGCGGTTTGCCGGCTCGATGTCGAAGAGCTTGTGAAGCCGCACCAGCGGCAGAAGTCTCCCCATGACGTTGATCGTCTCCGCCTCGCCGACGATGCAGTTGTACGCCGCGCGGTCCGGGCGGATGAGCTGGCGGATGGCCACGGTGGGCAGGATGTAGCGTTCGCTTCCCACCTTCACGATCATGCCGTCGATGATGGCCATGGTAAGCGGGAAACCGGTGACAAAGGTCGTCCCCTTGCCCTCGGCGCTCAGGATATCCATCTTGCCGCGAAGCTTCTCCACGGCCGACTTGACCACGTCCATCCCCACGCCTCGGCCCGAGATGTCGGTGATCTTCTCGGCCGTCGAGAAGCCGGGCAGCAGGATGAGACGGTTGACTTCCTGGTCCGTCAGGGCATCCGTGGGGCCGATAAGCCCTTTTTTGACGGCCTTCTGACGGATCTTTTCCCGGTTGAGGCCCCGCCCGTCGTCGGAGATCTCGATGACGATGTTGCCCCCCCGGTGGAAGGCCTTGAGCCTGATGGTGCCCTTTTCCGGTTTTCCCGCCTTGATACGGTCTTCGGGCATCTCCATCCCGTGGTCCACGGCATTGCGGATCATGTGGACGAGCGGGTTGTAGATCTCGTCGACCATGTTGCGGTCGATTTCCGTGTCTTCTCCCACGGTGAGAACGTTGACGAGCTTCCCTGAATTCTTGGAGAGGTCCCTCACGAGCCGGGACATGCGCTGAAAGGTCTGCTTGATGGGGATCATCCGCAGGACCGTGGAGGAGCGCTGCAGCTCCGAGGTAATGCTTTCCAGCTGGGAGATGTCCCGGACGATTTTCCGATCCCCGAGGCTCTGAAGGGTCGCGCTCTGCCGGATCATGGACTGGGTGATGACGAGCTCGCCCACCATGTCGATGAGGTCGTCGAGCTTCTTGATGTCCACGCGGATCGTATTGGAATCGGTCACCTGCTGGGCCTGCTTGCGAAGGGCGCGGGAGACGTCCTTGGGCGAGGCCATCCCCTCCGAGATGAGCGTCTGGCCGAGCTTTCGGGGCGGCGGGATCTGGGAGCGCTCGAGGGCCTCCTGGAGCTCATCCTCGTTGATCACGCCCTCCTCCACGAGGATGGTCCCGAGCTTCTTGGGCTGCTTGGGCAGATCGGCTCCCTGCTCGGCGAGCTTGATGCGCCGCACGATGTCCGAGGTGTCGATCAGTTCCGTGGCCTCCCGGCCTTCCAGATCGTCCCGGAGCTGGCCGATCATGGCCTTCAGGGTGTCGGAGCCGTCGAGGATGAGGTCGATCAGCTCCGGCGTGACGGCCAGGGCCTCGTTTCTCGCCTTGTCCAGCAGCGTCTCCAGGTCATGGGCGAGCATTCGGATGCCGTCCAGGTTGAGGAAACCGGCCACGCCCTTGACGGAGTGGAACGGGCGGAAAATGGCGTTGATGTAGTCCTTGTTGTCGGGCTCCTGTTCGAGGTTGAGGATGTTCATCTCGATCTCGCCGATGTACTCGAGGCCCTCGGTGATGAAGTCTTTCAGGAGCGACTCGTCCTGGACCCGGTCCTTCCCTGCCGCTTCGGCCCCCGGGGATGACTCTGCGGCCGGGGCTGCCGTTTCCGTCCCCCCGGGCTGCGCCTCCGGGGGAACGCCCATGCAGGAGGCCAGTTCGCCCATGAAGCCGTCCAGGCTCCCGTCGTAGCGGCCCGCGTTGCTGTAGCCGTCGGCCACGGCCTGCAAAAGCACGATGCCGCGCTCGAAAAGGCCGTATCCCGTCTCGGCATCGACTCCTTCGAGGACCACCTTTTCCAGAAGCTGGCTGAGCGCCCCGGCAAGCCGCTTTACCTCCGTGGCCCCGAGGGTGCCGGCACGTTTCGTGACGTCCTCGAGCTGGTTGAGGAATTGCCCCGCCAGGGGAATCTCGATCTCCTTCTTCTCCAGGAAGAGGAAGCTCGATGCCATCTCGTCGATTCCGCGTCTCAGTTCAGTGTAATCCATGTCACATCATCCTCACCAGCTCCGGGGCGATCTGATCCAGGGGAAGCACCCTGTCCGCGCCGCCGAGCCTGATTGCTTCCTTCGGCATGCCGAAGACCACACAGGTATTCTCGTCCTGGGCGATGGTCTTCGCCCCGGCTTTCTTCATTTCCAGCATTCCCGCCGCCCCGTCGGCGCCCATCCCCGTGAGGATCACGCCGATCGCATTGGCGCCGGCGTACTGGGCCGCGGACTTGAAGAGCACGTCGACAGCGGGCCGCTGGTGGTGCACCATGGGGCCGTCCTTGACCTCCACGTAATAGCGGGCCCCGCTGCGCCTCAGGATCATATGGTAGTTCCCGGGGGCGATGAGCACCGTGCCCTGGGTCACCGAGTCGTTGTTTTTCGCCTCTTTCACCGACATCGGACACAGCCCGTTGAGACGCTCCGCAAAGGCCGTCGTGAAGTTCGCCGGCATGTGCTGCACGACGACGATACCCGGGGAGTTGACGGGCATCCTCGTGAGCACCGCCTTGAGGGCTTCCGTGCCCCCCGTGGAGGCACCGATGGCGATGAGCTGGTTCGTCGTCTGGGCCAGGGCCCTGATCGGCTCCGGCGGTCCCCCGTTGTCGGGCCCGTCGCTCTGATGTTTCACGATCCGTGCCCGCGAGGCGGCCCGGATCTTCTCGACGAGCTGGGCGCTCATGTCGCCCACGGTGTAGGCCGCTCCGGGCTTTGCGATCACCTCCACGGCGCCGATGTCGAGGGCCTCCAGCGTCAGTTTTCCACCTTTCGGCGTCAATGAACTTACGATGATGACGGGCAGCGGGTAGTGCTTCATGAGCTTGCGCAGGAACGTGATCCCGTCCATGCGGGGCATCTCGATGTCGAGGGTGACCACGTCGGGCTTGAGCAGGACGATCTTGTCCCGAGCCACGTACGGGTCGGGCGCCGTCCCCACGATCTCGATGTCGGGGTACTTCGAGAGCTCCTCCGAGAAGATCTTGCGGACGATGGCCGAATCGTCGACGATGAGCACTTTAATCCGGTTCAAATCCGTCAGCCTCTTTCTACACGCTACACGCGACCCGCTACACGCTGTTTTCCTGCCCTTGACCCTCTACCCTTTAGCCTGTACCCTCCAGTTCGATGACGACCCCCATCTTCCCTGCCTCGCAGTCGAAGTCGAAGGCCATGACGCCCTCTGACGCTGCCGGCGGCAGCCCCGGTCTCGCCGAGAATGCGGGCAGCGACATGGCGAACTTCTTTGACGCATCCAGGTTCACGAGAAAATTTCCGCAGACCATGTTGGCGGCCTCTTTTGCGCAATCCTCCACGTGCGAATCCGTCACGTCCCCGTTGCCCAGCCCGAGCAGGTTCCGGACCATGAGCCTCGCCACCGCGCGGGTGTAGAGGATCCGGATCGCCCCCCGTTGCGGGCCGTCGAAACGGATCGCGGCTTCGTAATCGTGGACCGGAGCCCGCCCGCCGGGCTCGAGGAAGATGAAAAACATCCTCTCGAAGACCTCAAAAATCGACTCCGTCAGGATCTCTTTCACGTTCTCCATAGTCCCCCCTGTCATTGAAGCCGAGCGCCCCGAGGAGCACTTTTCTCACTCCCTCGGGCAGGAACGGCTTGCGGATGAATCCCTTCGCGCCCAGCTCGAATGCGGTTTTCATATGGGCCTCGCTCGCCTCCGTGGTCATGATCACCACGGGGATGTTCTTCATGAGAGGGTCCTCGCTCATCCGTTTGAGCAGATCGAGGCCGTTCATCTCCGGCATGTTGACGTCGAGGATCACGGCATCCACCCAGTTGTCGTTCAGGACTTCCAGGGCCTTGCGGCCGTTGTCGGCCTCGAGGAGCCGGTCGACCTCGACCCCCGAGAGGCCCACGATCTTTTTCACGACGGACCGCATCGAACTCGAATCATCGACGATGAGCAGGTTGAAGGACATGGTCCCCTCCGTTTAGCCCCCCCCGTTGTGGCCGGGTTCGGACACGATGCTGACCAGTTCCCGGGCGCCCTGCAGGCTCTGGTGGAGCCGGGCCATCATGTCCTCGAGATCCCGCTGTTTGAGGTCAAACCGCCCGGCCACGTCCCCGACGGCACGGTAGGCCAGCGCATCGGCCCCGACGCCGATCCCCATCATGTGACAGAGCTGGTTCGCCAGATAGACGATCCAGGGAACGGCATCGCCGTCCGCCAGCAGGTCCGGCCGGTGGTGGAAGGCGATGGCCTTGAGGATCTCGTCGGGAAACTTCCAGATCAGGGCGATCTCCCCGCCCAGTTCGGCGTGGTTGACGCCGATGACCTCTTCCTCGGCCTCGAGAAAGGAGTACTTCTTGTTCTCCACGAGTTCCTGGATTTTCCGCCAGGCCTCGTGCACGAACTCGCCCAGGACCACCTTGCCGATGTCGTGCAGCACCGCAGCCGTGAAGAGCCGGGAATCGTCGGGGCGCGAAATCCTGGCCGCACAGATCTGGGACATGAGCGCCACCGCCACGGCGTGCTCCCAGAGCTCCCCGCCTTTCACGTCGTAGCCCTTCGTGGTGCGGAAATACCGGGACAGCCCCGAGGTCATCACGGCCCGCAGGACGTTCCTCTTGCCCATGTGCACGATGGCGTCGTTCACGTTGTCCACGGGCATGCGCAAGCCGAAGTAGGAGGAGTTGCAGATCCGCAGGATATTGGCCGTGATGGCCTGGTCGAGGCGGATCACGGCAACCAGCTCCGTGAGCGACGAGTCGGGGTCGTTCGCCAGCGCCATCACCTTCTGGATCGTCGCCGGGAAGGGCGGGAGCGTCTTGATGGATTTCAGGATTCGCCTGTTGATCTTCATAGTTCCTCCGGCCGCCCGCCCGCCCGCTTGATGAAGACCTTGCCCGTGCTCATGTCGAGCCGTACCGTGCGGTTGACGTTTTTCCCCGTGTCCTCGGCGTCGATGAGGATGTTGTTGCTCCAGAAGAGCTTCCGCATGGCCATGATGTTCTTCTGCCCGATCCGGAAGAAGTTCGACTCGTCGAGGATGCTGGCCCCACCGGCCACCTTCACGACCATCCGCTTCTTGTCCGCCCCGAGCCGGTAGCAGGTCTTGAAGAGAAGCGGGATGCCCGTGTCGGCGAACATGGCCGGTGTCTCCTTCGCCTTGACGGCATCGAGGCTCGAATCGGGAAGCATGTAGTGCAGAAGACCCCCCACCTTCGCCGCCGGGTCGTAGACGGCCACGGCAATGCAGGACCCCAGGGCGTAGGTGATCATCGATTCCGCGGGGTTGCCGCTGACCTTGAGATCCGATATGCCGACGACGAGTTCCGCCATGGGTCCTTACTTCCGGTACAGGCTCGGCTCCAGGTACTTGAACGGATGGTTGAGCCCCGTGAGGCTTTCGGAGTGGCCGATGAACAGGTAGCCGCCCTTTGCGAGCCTGTTGTAGAAGCGGTTCACGAGGCCATCCTGGGTTTTCTTGTCGAAATAGATCATCACGTTGCGGCAGAAAATGACATCGAAGGGATCGCCCGCTGCCATGGGATCCATGAGGTTGAAGCGCTGAAAGGCGACGAGGTCCCGCACGTCCTTCTTCACCCGGTAATGCCCGGCCCAGTTGCCCTGGCCGATCTGAAAATACTTTCGAAGCAGGTCGGGCGGGATCGCATTGACCCGGCCGGCGGGATAGATGCCCTGCTGCGCTTTTTTCAAAACCCGTGTCGAGATGTCCGTGGCCAGGATGCGAAGCACGGCGCCCATCGACCGGGCGGCTTCGAGGGCCGTGATGGCCATCGTGTAAGGCTCCTCCCCGCTGGAGCAGCCGGCGCTCCAGAGACGCAGGCGGGGCCTGCCCCGCCCGGGTTGCTCGGAAATCAGGGCCGGAACGATACGGGCGAGGGCCCGGAAATGGCCGTCCTCACGAAAAAAGCTCGTCAGGTTCGTCGAGAGGGAATCGATCATGGCAATGAACTCGTCGGTCCCCTCACCGGTCTTCACATATTCAAGATAATCGGCGAACGACCTGAAGTTCCCCTCGCGGATCCGCTTGCTCAGTCGCGCCTTGACGAGTTCCTTCTTGCCGTCGTGGAGGTTGATGCCGCAGTGACTGTAGACCAGGTGGCTGATCTTTTCGAATTCGGTGTCTCGCAGTTCCAGCATCATGCCATGTCACAATCGTCCCGTGGCGCCGTTTCGGGCATCCCGTCTCCCCTGTTAGAAATCCTTGAAATGACCCTCCCCGAAGGGGATCACCTCTTCGGGCGTTAAAGGCTTCCGGCTTCCGGCGGCATGGGAGGATTTTGCACGGGGAGACTTCAGGCGCTCGATGAAAGGGACCCTCCGGACGGATTCGGTTTTCTTCACAGGCTCCCCATTTCCCGTGTCGGCGCTCTTCGTCTGTCTGCTTCCGATGATGCGCATGACCTCCCCGGCGATCTCCTTCATCTGCTCGGCCTGGGCATTCATCTCCTCGGAGGCCGAGGCGCTCTCCTCGGCGTTGGCCGCCGTCTGCTGGGTCACCTTGTCCATCTCGGTGACGGCCTTGTTGATCTGTTCGATGCCCTGGGCCTGGTCGCCGGAGGCCGCGGCGATCTCGGATACGAGATCGGCCACCCTGGCGGCGCTCTTCGAGACCTCCGCGAAGGCCCCGTTGGTGCGCTCGACCAGTTCCGAGCCCTCCTTGATCTTTTTCACGGTGCCCTCGATGAGCGCCGAGGTGTTCTTGGCGGCCTCGGCGGCCCGCATGGCGAGGTTTCTCACCTCGTTGGCCACCACGGCAAAGCCCGCACCGGCCTCGCCGGCCCGGGCCGCCTCGACGGCGGCATTGAGGGCCAGGAGGTTCGTCTGGAAGGCGATCTCGTCGATCGTCTTGATGATCTTGGAGGTCTCGTTGCTCGCCCTGGAGATATCCTCCATGGACTGGGTGAGCTCCGTCATGGAGCCGTTGGCCCGCTCGACCATCTGTTTCGATTTTTTCATGAGCTTGTCGGCCGTCGATGCGTTGTCGGCGTTCTGCTTGGTCATCGACGACATCTCCTCCAGGGAGGAAGAGGTCTCCTCGATGGAGGCGGCCTGCTCGGAGGCCCCTTCGGCCAGCGACTGGCTCGCCGAGGACACCTGCCCCGATGCGGACACGACCTGCTCGGCAGCCTCGGAAAGAGTGGCAACCGCCCGGTGAACGGGCCTCGTCACGGAGCGCGCGATGGACATTCCCGCCACGACCATGGCCAGCCCGACGAGGAACACCACTGCAAGAACGGTCAGCATCGCATTCTTCAGGGTCCCTCCCATGGCTTCGCGGTCCTTGCCGATGAAGAGCATCCCCGCGATCTTGCCGGCGTGATCCTTCACGGGCCAGTAGGCCGCGTCGTATTCCTTTCCCAGGATCGTGTTGACGTCCTGGAACGGTTGCCCCCTGGCGAGGACCGTGTCGAGGATCTTGGGATTGTCCATCCTGGTCCCCACGGCCCGCTGGCCTTCCTTCAGGAGCGTCGTGGTCACGCGGGTGTCGCCCTGGAAGATGGCGCATTCCGTGCCAAAGGCCTTCTTGATGCGTTCGACAAAGGAGTGGTCTGCCGAGGTCAGATCGGTTCCCGTGGTCACGGAGCCCACGATCTTGTCGCCCAGCTTCACGGGGGCGCCTGCGCGCATCGAGAATTTCACCACCGTTCCTTCCTCGATCCCCGTGGACACTTCGCCGCTAAGGGCCTTTCGTACGTTGGACTGGGAGAGGACGCTGTCGCCCGCCTTGTCGGAGTGGCCCCGGCCCACCACCCTGCCTTCCCTGTCGGCAATGGTGATGAGGCTGATGCGGCTGTCCCGCATGATGTCCTTGCCCAGCTTCTGGATGGCGGCGGTATCGCCTCGCGAAATCGCCTCGGCCAGGTCTTTGCGCGCCGCGGTCATCTGCGCTACGGTCGAGAGCTTGCCGGCCTCGTCATCGACATGGGACTGCACGAGACCGGCCGTCCGCGTGATTTCCCTTCGGCTCTCATCGTTGTAGATCTTGTTCAGGAAATACCAGGTGCACGCCGTGAGAGAAAGACCGACGAAGGCAACCGCCACGATGACGATGCCGACGATTTTCTTGGAAAGGGATATTCTTCTCATGGGTCCCATCGTCTGCTGTTGGATTGACACTCAGGCCATGTGGCGGATCGTGACGAGGTCCTCGCTGTTGAGCACCTTGTCGATGTCGAGCAGGATCTTGATCCCGCCTGCCGCCTTGGCCATGCCCAGAATGTAGTCCGTGTTGAGCCGCACCCCGAAGGTGGGCGTGTCCTCGATGTCGGCCCCCCGGATGTTGAGGACCTCCGAGACGGCATCGACGACGATTCCCATCATGACGGAGCCGTTTGCCCCCGCCACCTCCACGACGATGATGCAGGTGCGCTCGGTGCAGGCCGCGGCCTCCAGGGCGAAGCGAAGCCTCAGGTCCACGACCGGGATCACCTTCCCGCGAAGGTTGATCACGCCCTTGACGAACCCGGGGGTCTGGGGGACATGGGTCACGGCCATCATCCCGATGATTTCCTTGACCCTCAGGATACCGATCCCGTATTCCTCCCCGGCAAGCGAGAACGTCAGATATTTCCCTTCCCTTCCCGGGATCCCGGCAAGAGGGCCTTCCTGTTTTTCCATCCGTCCCGTCTGCATCGCCTGATTGCCTCCTTGTATCCCATGAAGCGGTATCCCGATCGAGACTCCGCTCGAACCAAACCCTTTTGAATCGAAAGGCCGGGCGCCACGCCCGGCAGGCTGAACCTAAGAGCGCGCCTGAATCCCGTTGATCCTCTCGGCAGGGATGTCGAGGGCCTTTACGATCGTGTCATAGAGCTTCTTCACGTCTACGGGCTTCGTCATGTAGTCGAGGAACTTGCCCCGCTCGTCCTCGGTGAGATACTCCGGGTACCCCGTCAGGATGATGATCTTGATGTCCCGGTGCATTTTGCGGATCTTTTCTGCAAGTTCGAGACCGTTGAGGTTGGGCATCACGATGTCGAGCAGGATGAGATCCGGCTTCTCCTCGCCGATGTGCAGGACCGCTTCGAGCCCGTTCGCATAGGTCTTCAGGGTGCAGTGCCTGTTGAGCCCCAGGCCATCGAAGGCGTTCTCGATGAACGTGAGGATGTTCTCGTCGTCGTCGATGGCCATGACGAGTTTCTTTTGGGCCGGCCCCCTGGATGCCGTCTTGCCGGCCTCTACCGCCCCGACATCTGACCCTTGCAGCTTTTCGAGGGGCATGTCGCCGAAGCCGAACTCCCGTTTGAGCCGTTCGACCTCCACCAGCGGGATCTTGAGATGCTTGCCGACCTTGTATCCCTTTACCATCCCCTCTTTCACCCAGCGGTAGATGGTGACCCGGTTGACGTTGAAGAGATCGGCCACCTCGGACGTGGAAAAAAACATTTTCGCCATGGAACACCTCTCGATTCGGGTTGGGTTCTCAATACTATAGCAACATATAAATCCAGTGCAACACCTGCACTTGTTTTATCGACAGGAAGCAAAGAAACTTTAGAGGAGAAAAAGGGACGAGGTTCGAGGAACGAGGCTCGAGGAAGAAATAAGAAAGGAAAATCAGATAGATATCAACTGGGAGGCAAAAGTCGTGTCATACGGCGAAAGAACAGAAAAGACATGCATAACGAAGGGTTAAGATCCTACATCCTACACGCTACACCCTACACCCTTCTTCAAGAGGCTGCGCGCTCCGATTCGGCCGGCCTGTGCCCCTGGCCATGGCAGTCGAGCCGGTGAATCCGGCCGGGTCCTTTCTGTTTGGCCAGATGCATGGCCCCGTCGGCCGTCCAGACGAGCTCCCAGGGGTCCTTCGCTGCGCTCATGTGTTCCTTTTTAAGGGTGCTCACCCCGATGCTGACCGAGAGAGTGATCTCCTTCTCCCCGCAGTTGAATGAGTGAGTCTCGAGGCGGCCCCGGATGCGCTCGGCCGCCGTCTTGGCCGCTCTCTGCCCTGCACTGCCCAGCAGGATGACAAACTCGTCGGCGCCGAATCGGACCAGCACATCCTCCCTGCGGCAAAGACCCCGCAGCAGGCCGGCCGTGTCCCGCAGGACCCTGTCGCCGATGAAGTGACCGAATTGGTCATTGACGGCCTTGAAGTGGTCCAGATCGATGAAGAGACAGGAAAGAGACGAGCCTGCCCGCCTCGCCCGTGAGAATTCCTCCTCGAGGCGGGGCTGCAGGTACCAGCGGTTGTGAAGGCCCGTCGTCGGGTCGACGAAATTGATTTTTTCAAGCTCCCCCACCCGCGAGTGAAGCCTCAGGTTCTCGACCAGAAGCTCCTTGTTCTTCCGGGTGAGTGTCTTGTTGTTCTCGACGAGCCACTCGAAGAGGAAGCTCTTTTCGTCATAGTTCAGTTCTGCCCTGCCGCCTTCCCCGTCATCCATGATTGTTTCGTACCCTTCCCCTGCTCAAGTTGGCCTTCAGGATTACCGATAAGAGATTAGCACATTCTGTGCCACGGAGAGGCGCCCAATCCGGTCTCGGAACCGGCCGGGTCAAACACATGAAGTAAGGAAGTCAGGAGGAGAGGAAGATCGGAAAAATGAATCTCATTCCCACGGCCTTCGATTCACATTTCTTTTCCTGACTTCTGATCGTCAACCCTTCTTAACTTCAGTCCTTTCGGGGCGACATGGACGAAGCCATCGTCAGAGAACGGGCATCCGAGATTTCGAGAACCCTGGCAAACTGCCGGAAGTTTCTCGCCCAGGGAAACGTCTTCTCCTGCCTCACCGGCTTCAGGGACGCCTTGGAGAAGATGGTCGTCACCCGGATGCTCCCCGCCGACGAGAAGGAGCTTCGCGAGGCGGTCAACGATTTTCAGCAGCAGCTGATGACGAGCAGCGCCTTCAAGAACACCTTCGGCCCCGTCACGTTTCAGGACGACAACAACGAAACGACCCTGGCCTTCGTCAGGCAGCTCGTCAACGTCTCCGAGGAGGGTATAGCCGGGAACCTTGCCGGCGGGGAAGAGACCCCGGAAAACCGGGCCCTCCTGATCATGCGGCTCATCGACAAGGGGGAGCACGAGAAGGCCCGGGCCCTCATCGGCACGAACGAGGATCTCCTGGCCTTCATCCTCCAGACCTACAATGCCCTGGGCATCAAGGCCCGCAGGGAAGGCAACTTCGAGAAGGCCGTCACGGAGCTCAAAAAGGCGCTCTCCGTCGCTCCCGACGACGAAGGCATCCTCTACAACCTCGCCCGGGCCTACGTTGCGAAAAAAGAAAAGAAACCAGCCGTCGAATCCATCCAGAAGGCCCTGAAGATCAACCCGGCCTTCACGGAAGGAAAAGCCCTCCTGCAGAGCATCGAACAGGCAGGGTAAGGCTTCCCGGATAGAACCCACCTCTCCCGATATCCATCGAAATGGCCAGGAAGCGCTTTGCAGAACGGGCATTGCGAGCCACTGATCCCGCTCATATTCTCGCCCTCCCCAAAGGGGTAACGCCAGGAAGTGAAAGAAGTGGAATTAAAGTTGCAAGGTAGAGAAAGCAGTCCGATAACAGGGAGAATGGATCGAACCGATGCGGATTCTGGTTACCGGCGCGGCGGGGTTTATCGGTTTTCATCTGGCCAGAAGGCTGTTGGAAGACAGTCATGAGACCGTCGGCATGGATAACCTCAATGCCTATTACGACGTGGAGCTCAAGAAAGACCGCCTGGCCCTCCTGAAGCCCTATCCGTTCTTCCGCTTCCGCCTTCTCGATCTGGCCGATAGGCCGGGCATGGAAGAGCTGTTCAGGACCGAGCAGCCCGAAATCGTCGTGCACCTAGCGGCACAGGCCGGTGTCCGGTATTCGCTGGAAAACCCTCATGCCTACGTGGACAGCAACCTGGCAGGCTTCATGAACATTTTGGAGGGCTGCCGGCACAGCTCGGTCAAACATCTTGTCTACGCGTCCTCCAGTTCCGTCTACGGCGCAAACACGAAGATGCCTTTCTCCGTGCATCACAACGTCGACCACCCCGTCAGTCTCTACGCCGCCACCAAGAAGGCTAACGAACTGATGGCCCATACCTACTCGGCCCTTTACCGGCTGCCCTGCACGGGCCTGCGCTTCTTCACGGTCTATGGACCCTGGGGCCGGCCCGACATGGCGCTGTTTCGTTTCACCCGGGCGATCGTGGAGAGCAGGCCGATCGATGTCTACAACAACGGCAACATGAGGCGGGACTTCACCTATATCGACGACATCATCGAGGGCGTAGTTCGCGTGATGAAGAATATGCCCGCGGGCAGCCCCGTCTGGAGCGGATCGACGCCCGACCCGGCGACCAGCTTCGCCCCCTACCGGATCTACAACATCGGCAACGGCCAGCCTGTCGACCTGATGGTGCTCATCGCCGCCCTGGAGAGTCATCTGGGACGGAAGGCCCGGATGCGCCTCATGCCCATGCAGCCGGGCGACATGCCGGAGACCTATGCCGAAGTGGAAGATCTTGCGGCTGGCATGGGGTTCAGGCCCGGCACGTCCATCCACGATGGCATCGGCCGATTCGTCGCATGGTACAGGGACTACTACGGGACCCCGTCTCAGGGCTGGGGAAGCACCGCAGAGCATAGGGGGTTAAAGAAAGCGGGGAGACAAAGCTGAGAACCAATGAAGGCAAGGTCTCGTGACATCCCTCCCCCGCAACGTTCTGGATGTTTTATGTTAATTTCTCGGTGCGTTCAGCCTACCCGGCAACCACGAGGGCAGGTCAACCGACACAATCTCCTCTGCCTCCCGAATCCATCAAAAAGGCCCTGAAGATCAACCCCGCCTTCACCGAGGCCCAGACCCTCCTGAATCACCTCCAAGCAGAGCGCCGGCTGAGTATCACTCTGTCCGATGGCGTGATTTTTCGCTCCTCATCCAAAAAGACGGGAAGAAGCCTCCTCCCTTTCTAAGAGTCTCTCAAGAATTATCTCCTCGAAAACAAATAAAACGACTCCCAGCACATCCCGGAAGAACATAGCAAGGGCAACGCCATGGCACTGAACCACGGTTGAAACGATCGCCTTGAATACCGATCGGTTATCCCGCTAAACCGTCGATTATTGCTTACCTTGTTTATCAAACGCTGGCATGTTCTGTGCAATTTTCTCTAATGCTTAAGAAGCAAGCAACAAATCGGCATCGGATAAAAGCCAGCAAAAAACAACGCATAGAGGGATAAACATGTCAGATAATTCATCCTGTGTTCCCAGAATGCTCTTTCTGGCGATAAATTTTGAGAATTGGGTGGCACCCACCATTTTTTACGAGCAGCAAGCCATCCAACGCCTCATGCCGCAAAGCGTATTCTATGGACCCGGATACCGATACGAAACAAATCATGTTCAGGGCATCGTTGAAGAAGTTTTCGGACACAATTTGCCGGATGCTATCTTTTGCTACATCGATGAGAGAAGGCTTTTGGGCGAGCCCCTGCCCCAGGAGATTGTTTCACACTACGACATAAAACCCTCTCTCCGTGTCTTTCCGCACGGCCTAAAAGATATCAAAGTACCTAAGATCGCCTGGATCAATGATTTCTGGCACTGTTCACGCGATGAATGGGAAGAAATCCTTCTGGGAAACGGTTTTGAAATGGCCTTCGCCACCTATGCGCCGCCCTTCACATCGGAGGATATATTCGGGCAATTCTTCAGCCAGCGCGTTCGGGAGTCTGTGAAGTTCGTTCCATGGCCCCGCGCCATTCATCCCGCCGTTTTTCGCGATTTCGGGCTTGAAAAAATATACGATGTGAGTCTCCTCGGTGCCAGGGACGCTGCGTTTTATCCCCTCCGCGAGAAGATGCACGAAACCTTTTCGAGGCAGAAGAACCTCGCCTACTTTTCTCAATCGCACCCGGGTTACAACTATCACGCTACCGGGACAGCGCTGACCGGGGAAGCTTACGCGAGAGTCATTAACCAGTCGAAGATATTTGCCAGTTGCACGGGCAGATATAACATCCCCTTCATCAAGCTTTATGAGGTCCTCGCCTGCAGAACCGTGTTGATGTGCGATCGCCCCAGCGGAGCTGAATACCTGGGCCTCATGGATGGTGAAAACTATATTGCAATTTCGCAGGATAACTTCCTTGAAAAGGCAATTTGTCTGCTCAGCGATAGGATATTGATAGACCGGATCGCCAACGAAGCGAACGCATTATTTCTTTCGAGACACACCGTAGACGTCCGGGCCCGGGAGTTTGTGAAAACGGTGCATGCCGGCCTGCAAGGGAAAACGGCCGAGGGCTGGGCGTCGCTTTATCCCATCCGTAAGGGCGGCAGATCCCTCACTGCAGGTTCCTCTTCTGTCGCCTGTCCGGCGAAGCACATCCGAGAAATCTGCAGTCACGCCGATGAGACCGCGCTGATCATCTGGAATAAATACGGTGTCAATAACCGCCCCCATGAAACGCCACCGGTCGTCACCGAGCATCCGGAGCTCGTGGTGCTCAGAGGCGTTTATTTGAGACGGCTGGCGGAACGAATCGGTGCGAAACATTTTGCAGAGGTGGGAACGGCACGGGGCTTCCAATCCTTCATGTGGGCGCAGTATCTTCTGGAGACCAGCCCCGACGGCCTTGTTTATACCTGCGATATTGACGGCATGGATCAGCCGATTTATAAGACCCCCCTCACGGGGGACCGCATCTTCACGAGACGACAGTTATGGCAGGGATCTCCGCAAGCCCGCATTGTCCGATTCGTGCATGGGGATTCTCGTAAACTCGCTCAAGAGATTGAACACGAGCTCGATCTGGTCTTCATCGATGGCGAGCATTCAGAAGAAGCGGCTCTGAGGGATTTTACCGCTTTGCTTCCTAATCTCCGTCCGGGGACCATTGTTGTCTTTGACGACTGCGATGACCGATTCCCGGGTGTGCAGAGAGCCGTCAAGCACATATCCGGCCGGCTGAATATAGAAGCAGAGATCATCGACTTCACCCCCTCGGCTTACAAGATCGCCGTAATGGAAATGCCGTCCCATATTTTCCAGGGGGCACACCCAGGTGCGGAAGAAACAGTGGATCCCCCCTGTTTATGTCGCCCTCGGAGATTTATCTGGCAAGTGCCGACCGCATGGACCGCGTGGTGAGCAACCTGAGGGAACTGAAATCCCAGCAGCTCAAACAGGTCGACACCTACGCCTCCGTGATCGGCGGGCTCTCCGGCCTGAACTATCTTCTGGCGTTCGATCCGCGAGCGATCGTCTTCTTCGACATCAACCCCGGGATGGTGGCCTATGCCCGGCTGATCAAGGCGATGATCGGCATCTCTAAAACTCCCGAGGAATTCATCAGCCGCATTTTCTGCCGGTCCGTTAAATCGTACCTTGCCCGGACAGGGGAGGAAAAACTGACCTGTGAAAACCAGCGCGGCTTTCTTTCCATGCCCGTCAACGAAACGCTTCTGTCCGACACTCTGAATCGGCTCTCCCCCGAAGAGCGATCGACCTTCGAGGCCTTCGTCGCACCCCATCTTCCGGCCGCAACCCTCGACGGCGTCCGAAATTGCAGGCGCCTGCTTCCCTGCTGGCCAATCGACGAGAGGGTCCCCGTGGGAGCGGGAGAGGCTCTGGGAACCGACGAAAAGGGAGCGCTGGTCCCGAACACCAACACCTTCTTCTACGGGCACGGATGGCTGGCGTCAAAAGAAGCTTATCGGAAGGTCAGGCAGGCCCTGCAAAACAGGCCCGTCCGCTTCATGTCCTTCGATCTCCTCCGGGATGACTGGCACCTCCTGTCCAGCCTGGGGGAGCGATTCGTCCTGCACATATCCAACGTGGATGACTGGTTCCCTGGAGCCTGGAAGGAACGGGCACATGCACTCGATCGCCGTGTCGTCGAAGCGCAGGGCCTTTGCTGGGTCGCCACCAGCAACAACGGAATCCGCCGTCCTGCGGCCGACCCGCATACTTACGCGTATGCGGCCCTGGCGCCTTATGCCTGCGGAGAGGTCGTCGAAGTCACCCACAAAGTCCCCTGGGGTTTCCACGAAATCGATCGCGTCAACGTCTCTGCCGATGACTATCTGCGACGGGACTACTCATCCGACACGACGATCCTGCACATCCTGATCGGCGAAGGCATCTCGAGGGACTGTTTTGAACTGGTCCTCCGGAAAGCCCTGGATCGAAGCGGGCGCGTGATCATCCTGGAACACAACGCCGAATCCTCCGACTGGACCGCAGAGCAATCGAAACGGTTCATCCGCGAAGAACATCTGCACGAGACGGTGAAGCAGTGCCTGCACGGGTCATCCTTCAAGCTGTCGCGCACCCTGGTTCTGGCCGGGGAGCGAGATCTCCGGAGGAATCTTCTCGTGATCCTTGACCGGGACACTGCAGAAGACGGGAAGATTGACCAGCCCGCCGCGCAGACCGGCCGGAACACGATCTACGCGCGGGGCGGATCACCCGTCGAAAAGGCGCGGCCTCGCATCCTTCTCATTGCCGACGTGCCGAACTGGATATTTGCCCGCCATTGCCGGATGTTCCAACGGTACCTGGGCAGCGAATTCGATTTCACCATCAAGGTCCAGGGGGAACCCTTCCGGGAGGATGACTTCGATCTCATCTACCCACTGGAATGGAATCTCGTTGAAGCGGGACAAATCGGGAATCCGCGGAAATATATCACGGGCATCCGTTCGCACGTCTGGTGGCCTGATCTCAATTTCGCCAATTTCACACAATTCCTCGCCACCCTCTTTCAACGTGTCCATGTGGTCTCAAAGCGCCTGCTTGATATTTTCGAGCCTGCCTTGCCGGGGGTCATCTATGTCACTCACGGCGTTGACACGATATTATTTACGTCGTCCACGCGTACCGATCAGTCCGGTAAGAAACTCCGCCTGGGTTGGGCTGGCAACCGGAACCAGCCCGCCAAGGGATTTAAAGAATTCGTGGAGCCGCTGGGTGAGATCCCAGGGGTGGAGCTCGTCTTCTGCGGCTACGCAGACCGCAACCTCGCGATGGAAGAAATGCGCGCATTTTATGACTCGCTCGATGCATACATCTGCGCTTCGAGCAACAACGAGGGAAACAATAATTCCCTTTTGGAAGCGGCCGCTATGAAACGGGCGATCATTACCACCGACAATGGCACGGTCCCGGAATACCTGATCGATGGGAAGAACGCACTGATCGTTCCGCGCGAGCGTGAGGCCTTCGTCCAGGCCGTTGAGAAACTGCGCGACGACCCCGCGCTGCGCATGAAGCTCGGGAAGGCGGCACGCAAGGCCGTGACGTCGGCCTGGGACTGGAGGATTCGGGTCGAAGACTACCGGCGATTCTTCCGGGAGGCCACTCTCCAGGCTTCATCCGCTCATAGCCACCCCCCGGCAAGGCAGAGCCGGCTCGGAACGGAAGATGCCCCGCAACGCGCCCCGGCCGTACCGCCGGAACGGCGTTACGAGCTCATTCAGGAAGAGATCCGTTCGGGCAGGTTCGATGAGGCCATCGCTGCCCTTGAAACCTTGCTGTTGGCCCACCCGGATTTCGCTCCGGCGCACAGTGCATTGGGAGCACTCTGCGACCAGAGAGGCGAGAAAGTCAACGCCGGGATTCACTATAAAAAGGCTGTCAGTCTGGCTCCTACAAACATCTCGCTTCTGAAACATCTGGCTGGATTCCTGCTGATTGAAGAAGGGAAAACCGAAGAAGCGTTGGCGCTTTACGACAGAGCTCTAAAACTTGACCCACGAGATGTTGAGACTTTGCTCATTCTGGGAAACATTTGCGCATCACAAAAGCAATATGGGGATGCAAGATTTTTCTACGATAAAGTCCTCGAAGTGAACCCGGGGAATGAGAATGCCATAGAGAACCTCGACACGTTGTCCCGGTTTGTGCATGGGGAGAACTACCCATCCGAGGATGCAGGCATCAGCAGCTCTGTTGAAGCCCTTGGAAAGGCAAACCGGCGCCGTGAGGAGCAGGAAGAACTTCCAGAGGAAGCGCCGATACCCCTCGTCTCCGTGATTATGCCAACCTACAACCGCCCCCATATGCTGATCAATGCTCTGAAAAGCGTTTTTGGCCAGACCTATCAACACTACGAAGTCATCGTCATCAACGACGGCGGCTCAAACGTGCGGGATCTCTTCGACGGGCTCCCGAGCGACAGCATCCGATACCTGGAACACGACTCCAACCGTGGGCTTCCGGCGGCGCGCAATACGGGGATCAAGGCGGCGCGCGGAAAGTATATCGCCTATCTCGATGATGACGACCTCTTTTATCCCGACCATCTTGAGACTCTCGTGAATTTCTTGGAATCCACCGACTACCAGGTCGCTTATGCCGACGCTCATCGTGCATATCAGGAGACTAGAAATGGGAAGTACGTCACGATAAAGAAAGAAGTACCGTATTCTTTTGAGTTCGACTACGAGAGAATATTGAGAGAAAACTATATTCCGGTCCTGTGCGTCATGCACAGAAGAACCTGCCTCGATACCGTGGGTCCCTTTGACGAGACGCTCCAATCACTGGAAGATTGGGATCTTTGGATGCGTATGTCCCGTATTTTCCAGTTTGCGCATATCCCCCTTGTGACATGTTCAGTTTCCTGGCGTCAGGATGGCTCGACGATGACTTCGGGACGGCAGCAAGAAATGAGAGAGGCGCATTTGATTCTTTCTGAACGAGGCAAGTCGTATCAACGTGCCGGTAAAATATATCCGGAGACGCCAAAAACTACTCCCTTGGTCAATACAAGCCCGGCTGCCGATACTCACGCGGGAATTCTGATACTTTTCGTCTCTGCGGGAAAACGCGCGGACGCGATCATCTCCCTGGAAAAACTGGTGGGATCCTTCCCGGATTACGCCCCAGCGCATAACGACCTGGGCGTTCTCTACGGCGAGACAGGAAATCTCGACAAGGCCCTGGCCGCCTATGAAAAGTCCGTCTCCCTGGATCCCGCAAATGCCACGTTCATAAAGAACCTGGCCGATTTCCACTACGTGGCGATGAAGCGGCCCGACACAGCCGTTCCACACTACGAAAGGGCCTTGGTGATGAATCCGCACGATACGGAGACCCTTCTCATCCTCGGCAACATCCAGGTCGAATCCGAACACTTCCGCGCGGCTCGAGCATGCTACCTGAAAGTTCTGGAGACCGATCCGACAAACGAACTTGCAGGAAAAATGTTCGACGCCCTGGATGCCAGGGCACAGGAGTGCGTGGAAGGAGACCCCGAGAGTCTCCTGCGGGAAGCCCGCGTGCTTGCCCGGCGGGGGCTCACGGACCGCGCCATCGGAAAGCTCGAGACTTTGCTGCAGGTGAGTCCCGAACATGCCCTGGCGTACAATGACCTCGGATTTCTCCACTATCGCAAAGGCGACACGGCAACAGCGCGCTGCCACTATGAAAAGGCTGTTGCCTTAAATCCCGACGATCCCACGTTATTAAAAAACCTCGCGGACCTCTACTTCGTCGATGCGGGACGCATGGAAGACGCGCTGAGAATCTATCACCGTATCCTGCAGGGAGATCCCGATGATCTGGACGCCCTCAAGGCTATCGGTGCAATTTGCGTTCAGAAGGGTCTTCTGGAAGACGCTTCCGTCTTCTTTGAAAGGGTCCTGACTATCAACCCCCAGGATGAAGAGGCGAGGAAGACCTTGGAAAGCATCCGCCGAATTCAGTATCCCGGCGCGGATGCACCGCTTCCGTATGCGGAAGGACGAAAGGAATCGGACGGGGACCTTCACCGTGAGGGAGGGGCACCGGGTGCCATGGAGACTCACAACGTCAAAGACATGGACCGGAAGAAAAGGGCTTCCATCATCATTCCCGTCTTCAACAAGGTCGATTACACGAAGAAATGCGTCGATACGCTGCGGAAAAACACACCGCGGGATCTTTACGAACTCATCGTGGTCGATAATGCGTCGAGCGACGGGACGGCGGAATACCTGAAGGGTCTCGGCGATGCGGTCAACATCATCGCCAACACGGAGAACACGGGGTTCGTCATCGCCTGCAACCAGGGAGCGGAACTTGCCCGCGGCGAGTACCTCATCTTTCTGAATAATGATACAGAGCCGACCCCGGGCTGGCTGGAAAGCCTGATCGAGGTGGCCGACGGCAACCCGCGGGTGGGCGCTGTGGGCGCCAAGCTGATCCTGCCCGACGGAAGACTTCAGGAAGCGGGAGGGATCGTCTTCTCGGACGGGAACGGCTGGAATTTCGGATATGGCGACGATCCGGGAAAAGACATTTATAATATTGCCTGCGAGGTCGATTACTGTTCGGGCGCTTGTCTGCTCGTCCGCAAGAGCCTTTTTGACGAACTGGGGGGACTCGATGAACGTTATATCCCTGCCTATTATGAAGAAACGGACCTGTGTTTCGGTCTGCGGAAAATAGGGTACAAAGTCGTCTACAATCCCAGGGCCGTTGTGATTCATCACGAGTCGATCACGGCGGGTCGCGACACGAAGTCGGGCTTCAAGAAGTATATCGAGATCAACCGCAGGAAATTTGTCGATAAATGGAAAGAGGAACTGATCCGGCATGAAGCACACCCGACCCGGACGGGCGAACAGCCCGTGACGGCTTCCAGGACCCGGTTGTTTCAGATGCCCTCGGACGTCTCAAGCCGTTTCATCGCCCCGGACGCTGCGGAAAGAAAAGTGCTGTTCTTTTTCCCGCAAAACCCCCATCCGCCAAGAACGGGCGCCCACCAGCGCTTTCTGTCCATGTTGAGATCCTTCAAGGAGCTGGGCTTCAGGGTGACGGTCGCGAGTACCGATCTGTTCGCCCATTTTCCCTGGAACCAGGGGAGCGCCGAGCAACTGGAAAAAGAATACGGCATCAAGGTCGCTCTCTATCGAGGAAACGGAGCCGACCGGCAATACATCGACACGGTTTCCCGGCAGAACCACGGGCTGATCAACTGGAAGCAGTACACCCCGCCGGGTCTTGTCGACTATTTCCGTCACCTGCATTCAACCCTCGCGCCCGACATCGTCATGATGAATTATGCCTACTGGGGGGCGCTCGCCTCTGGAGAAGATTTCTCGGGGACTCGGACCCTCATCGACACGCATGACCTTCTTACCCTGGGCATCAAGATGAAGCAGGCCCTGGGCAACCACCTGGCAAATCCCCCTTTTGACGCCGGGAAGGTTCCCCCGGAGCTGGTCCGAGAGGATTTTTTCCGGAAATTCGCCCTCGATGCCGACGACGATGAGTACGACATCTATAACCGTTATGACTACACCATCGCGATCTCACCGGACGAGGCGTCGAAGATTCAGCAAAAAGCCCGTTCCACGAGAGTCATCTACATCCCCATGACTTTTTCCGTGTCCCCGAATCACAACACGTACGATGCGCCACCGGTGTTTGCTGCCGGGGACAATCTCTTCAACATCCAGGGCTATCTCTACCTCGCGTCTCGTGTCCTGCCGGCCATCCTCGAAAAGGAAGGGCGGCTGACCTGCGACGTCCTGGGCGACGCCTGCAAGCATTTCGTGGAAGCCCCGGGCACAAGGCTTCTCGGCTTCGTGAACGACATCAAGGCGCACTATGCCGCGAGCAAGTTCGCGATCTGCCCCTTGATCGGCGGGACAGGGATGCAGGTCAAGATTCCTGAAGCCATGGCGCAGGGCCTGCCCGTCATCACCTTGAAGAACGTGTCAAAGAGCTCTCCCGTCATTCATGGTGTCAACGGGTTCATCGCAGAAAGCGCCCACGACTTCGGCGAATACATGATCGAGCTTTTTCACAACAGGGAACTGTGCCGGAAGATGGGCAGACAGGCCGCCGAGACGATTGCCGAGCAATTCTCCGAACGAAATACGCTCGAGACGCTTTCCGAGATTACGTCTACCCGCGCCCCATCCTCGTTCAGGCACGAAATGGACATTCCCCGGGTGGCGGAAATGACCTCCGACCACGAATCGGCCCCTGTGGTCATCGGAAAGCCGAAAACGACGATTGCCGTCGGGCTGACGGAGCATTTCGGTGACATTGTCGCCTGCGAGCCGGTCTCCCGTTTTCTCCGGGAGAATCACCCGGAGGCCCACATCGTCTGGGTTGTCAACGAACGCTACAGGGAACTGGTAGACACGAATCCCAACATCGATGAGACTCTGGCGGTTCGGTGTCTCACCGAATGGATCACCCTGGCCGACAGCGGCGTTTTCGACAAGATCATCGATCTGCATGTCAACCGTAAGAGTTGCCCCGTTTGCAAAGTCGCGTTGCAGAAGAGCAGCGGGAACACCGACATCACCGAAGAGACGTACTACTCTCATGGAAGCCTTCTCCAGGCCTTCTGCAAAGGCGCCGGATTGCAGGAACTCAACGATGCCCCGAGGGTCTATATCCCGGCCTCCATCAAAGAAAAAGTGGACTCCCTCGAACTGCCTCCGCGTTTCATTACGCTACACTGCCTCTCCAATGACCCGCGAAGGGACTGGCGGGACGACAAGTGGGATCAGCTCGCCCGGTCGATCCGGGAGCGGTTCGACCTGCCCGTTGTCGAGATCGGGATCCGTTCCGTTCTCAGCCGGCATGGACAGGCAGGGACCCTGAACCAGTGCGGACGGCTTTCGCTGCTCGAAACAGCGGAGGTGATCAAGCGTTCGGAATTATTCATCGGAATCGACAGCGGCCCGGCCCATCTGGCCAATGCCGTCGGCACCCCCGGCATTATCTTGCTCGGACACTTTGTCAACTTCAGGGAATACCTGCCTTACACCGGTCACTACGCGGGGGGGGAGACGGTGCAGATCCTCCGAAACGCGAAAGGTCCCGCCGCCGACATCTCCGTGGAGAAGGTGCTCAAGGCGGTCGGAAACAGGATTCGGCAGAAAACCATCCCTTCGCGGCACGATTGGTCTGCCCGGGAAACGGCCGGCCGGAAAAGTCTGGGAACGACGGGGGGGCTATCCGGCAACGGGGCAAAACTCATCGCCTTCTACAGCCCGCACTTCCACCCGATCATCGAGAATGACATCTGGTGGGGCAAGTCATTTACGGACTGGCGGCCGGTCACACAGACCAAGCCCTGCTTCCCTGGCCACTATCAACCCCATCTGCCATCGGATTTCGGGTTCTACGATCTTCAAGACCGCCGGCTCCGGGAAGAGCAGGCCCGGATCGCCCGGATGCATGGAATCCACGGATTCTGCTTCTGGTATTACTGGTTCAATGGAAAAATGCTGCTGGAAGGGCCGCTCCAGGACACCCTTGCCTGCGGTCAGCCCGATATGCCTTTCTGTCTCGCCTGGCGCAACGGAGACTGGACCAGGAGACAGTACGGTCTGGAACCGGAAATCCTGCAAGCACAAACGTACGGGGGAGAAGAAGACTTCGAGAATCAATTTCAATGGCTCCTGAAGGCCTTCAGGGATCGCCGCTACATCACGATAGAAGGCAAACCGCTTCTTCTGATTTCCAACCCTTCGGAAATCCCCGATATCGGCTCACTGACAGCTTGCTGGAAAAAGCTGGCGGAACGGAATGGCTTCAAGGGTCTGTTCCTGATGGCTGCCCACGACACCGCAGGCGTAACGGATGACCACTGGAGGCGTCTCGGTTTCGATGGCGGTCTTCTCTACCAGCCCGGCTTCGAGTTTCCTCGACGCTACCTGGAGGATCAGAACCAGCAATGGCTGAATCGCACCCTGAACGGAAAAGAAAGACGGGGGACCGCGAAGCAGTTGGTCATTCCCTACTATGTCGCCTGGCCCTATATGGCGGAAGCAAACAGCAGCGCGGCACAGGACCCATCCCTTTTCAGTTGCGTCACACCGTCCTGGGACGATTCTCCCAAAAGGCCTGCGGCCGGTGCGACCATCCTCCACCACGCATCCCCGGGATCCTACGAAAGCTGGCTCCGGATGGAATTACAGCGCGTTGGAAACAGGACTCCGGATCGTCGCATCGTCTTTATCAATGCGTGGAACAGCTGGGCGGACGGCTGTCACCTCGAGCCGGATCTGAAATTCGGCAGACAATTCCTCCAAGCGACGCGAAGGGCATTGCGGTATGGTCTAGAGGAGTTTCCCAATCCAGACTGGCATCTCTTCAAGGGAGTGGCTGCGGGCCCATCATGCCTGGATGAGCGTTTTCATCATCTGGTGCGATCCCTTCAGTCCTCTGCCCGAGAGAGGGCAATCCTGCAGCACGAGATCAAGCAACTGACGGCGCAAGGTCATACAGGAGAGGCAACCCTCAAGACCGAATGGCTGGATGTCGCAAAAGAAAAGAGTGCGCAGATCCATCTCGCCATGGCCGATTGCCTCCAGCGGAGGGGAACCCCGGATCGGGCATTTTCTCATCTTCGAATCGCCGCGGCCTTGCAAGGTGAATGTCATCCCGGCACGAGCGGAGATTTCAAAGAAAAGCCTGCGTCACGCCGTGATGTTGTTCCTTCTCCCTGCGTGCAGGGGAATGTGTCTGTCATCCTGCCCCTGTCCGATACAGCTCGAATACGGGAAGAACTGCCTCAGGGCCCTTCTTTCGTACACCGGCAAGAATACCTGCGAAATCATCGTCATCAATCGGACCGGGCAAGAAGAAACAACCCTTCACCTTGAACGGTTGAACCGCCATATCAAAGTGATCGCCGGCAAAAAGGATGAATCCGTCTCAGAGTCGCTGAATCGGGGCGCCGAAGCCGCCAATGGCCGGTACCTGGTCTTTTTGAGTGAGGAAGCAGAAGTCCTGCCTGACTGGATCAGCCCTCTTGTAGCGCTCGTTTCGGACGATGCCAGGGTGGGCGCCGTAGGTCCCAACCTCATTCTTCCCAATGGTCAGGTATACTCCGCCGGGCAGATCGTCCTGCACGATAAACGCTCGAAAGATCCTCTGACTTTCAGAGGCATCGTCAGCACCCAGACCGTAGACGGTTCCGAAGATGAGAAGCCCCGAATCGTACAGGTCCTCGACTCATCCTGCCTTCTGATCCGCAGAACGGCGTTCGAGGATGTGGGCGGTTTCGACAGGAAATTCCACATCTGGGGTTATCACTTCGATCTTCTCTTCAAGCTTCAGAAAAGAGGTTGGCTCGCCGTCTGCCAACCGGCAAGCACCGTCTTTCGGTTCGTGAACCGTTATGCCCCTGAGCAGGTGCAACGTGCCCAGGCTGATCTGCATCGCATGCACGCGAAATGGCAGGCCAAGATCCGTCCGGATTTTGTTGCAGAACAGGATGGCACCGTGAAAAAAGGAGAGGCGGGCATCATCCGTGAATATGTGTCCCCTCATAATAGACTGCCTTCCGGCATGCCCCTGAAAACCGGTAATATGGGGGATCATGTCTCCATCGTCATCCTCACGTTCAACGAAATTGAATACACGAAACAGTGCGTCGAGAGCATCCGCAGGCACACGCCGGAGCCCCACGAGATCATCTTCGTCGACAACGGGTCCAAGGACGGAACCCTCCAATGGCTGAGAGAGCTCGTCAAGGAGAACACCGGCTACCGGCTCATCGAAAAAGTGCGTCGAGAGCATTCGCAGGCACACGCCGGAGCCCCACGAAATCATCTTCGTCGACAACGGGTCCAAGGACGGAACGGTCAAATGGCTGAAAAAGCTCGTCAATGAACATAGCCACTACAAACTCATCGAAAACGGCAAGAACCTCGGCTTCGCCAAGGGATGCAACCAGGGCATCGAGGCCGCCACGGGCAACCATATCCTCCTTCTCAACAACGACACCGTCGTGACCGACCGGTGGCTCTCGGGCATGCTGGAATGCCTGAAAAGCACGCCCGAGGCTGGAATCGTCGGACCCATGACAAACAACATCAGCGGGGTCCAGAAGGTGGAGAGGGTCGGCTACGATGCCATCGAGGGCCTCGAAAGCTATGCCCGATCCTTCAGGGAGAAAAACCGCCATCGGCGCACAGAAGCCAGGCGGGTGGTGGGCTTCTGCATGCTCTTCAGGCGCAGTCTTGTGGATCAGATCGGCCTGCTCGACGAGAGCTTCGGCACGGGGAACTTCGAGGACGACGACTTCTGCGCGAGAGCGGCCCTTGCAGGCTATCGGAATGTGATCGCAGGCGATGTCTTCATCCACCACTTCGGGAGCCGCAGCTTCATCGGAAATCGCATCGACTACGGTTCTTCCCTCACGGGAAATCGAAAAATTTATAATGACAAGTGGCGTGACATCGAGCAGAAGCCCCATGAGGGGCGAAAGATCCGGGCTCTCGTGGCCCGGGAGCTGGCCTGGAAGAGCTCTCAGCAGGGTAACGTGAAGGGAGCGGTAGACCTGTACCTCTCCGCGATCCAGCAAGATCCCCAGGACAAGCGCAACTATACCGAGCTTGCGCAAATGCTGATACAGTCAGGACGACACGGGGATGCCCTCGATGCCCTCCGGCAATGTCCCATCGGAGCGGAGGATGCGGACAGGCTGGTGCTGGAAGGACAGTGCAGGGAGGGCCTGAATGAGCTGGAGGAGGCCGGGAATCTTGCTGATCTGGCCCTTTCCATGAACGAGGTCCATGCCCCCGCGCTGAATCTCAAGGGCACCCTTGCCTTCAGGCAAAATGCCGCAGAGAAGGCGAGAGAATACTTCGAGAAGGCGGCCGCGGCCGATCCATCCTGGGGAGAACCCCTGACGAATCTGGGCGTCCTGCTCTGGACGGCCGGTGAACGGGACGAATCCATCGATCTCCTGGAAAAAGGTTTCATCCTCTCGCCCCACGTGGTGGATCTGGCGGAGCGCTATCACGCCGCGGCGGTGTCGCTCGGAGCCTATCTTCGGGCGGAGAAGGTCTTCCGCGAAGCCCGGAACCTCTGCCCGTCGAGCCGCACGATCGTCTTCCTCCTGATCGATCTGCTCATCTCGCAGGGAGACCACGGGACGGCGATGGAGGAGATCGAGGCCGCCATGGCCGCTTTCGAGACGGACGACGGGTTCATCACCGCCGCCCTGGAAGTGAGGAACAAAATCGGTCCTCTGAAAATCAAGGAAAAAGCAAAAGGGGATACCCTTTCCCTCTGCATGATCGTCAAAAACGAGCAGCCCAACCTCGTCCGCTGCCTCTCGAGCGTCAAGGCCGTCGTCGACGAGATCATCGTCGTCGACACGGGCTCGACGGACCGCACAAAGGACATCGCAGCCGTCTTCGGCGCAAAGGTCTTCGATTTTGCCTGGGACGAGGACTTTTCCCATGCGAGAAATTTCTCTCTTTCGAAGGCCGGAGGCAACTGGATCCTGGTCATCGACGCCGACGAGACCGTTTCGTCCCGGGACCACGAAAGGCTCAGGTCCCTCATCCGAAAGAGTCCGAACGGCATCGGCGGTTACGATCTCACGACACGGAACTACGTCATCGAGCCCAACACTGCAGGGTGGACGGCCAATGACGGCTCCTATCGCGACGAGGAGGCAGGAACTGGCTGGTATCCCAACCTCAAGGTGCGGCTCTTCCGGCGCGACCCCCGGATCCGTTTCTCCGGAGCCGTGCACGAGCTGGTCGAGCCGTCGATGCTCGGGGCGGGTATGAAAATCGTCGCGTGCGACGTCCCCGTCCATCACACGGGCAAGCTCGACCGGGTGCGCGTCACCGAGAAGGGCGAGCGCTACTTTCTGCTGGGAATGAAAAAGATCGAGGAGACGGGCGGAACTCCCCGGGCGATCCTGGAGCTTGCGATCCAGGCAGGCGAACTGGGCCGCTACGACGACGCGATCCGGTTATGGAGGAGATATCTCGACGGCAAGCCTGCGCAGGATGTGAGCCGGGCCTGCGTGAACCTGATCAATGCCTGCCTGAACGCGGATCGCTTCGACGAGGCGCTCGATGAGGCCCGGAAGGCCGCAGCTCACGCGAACGGCACGAGGGAGCTCCTGCTTAACTGCGCCGCCGCGGAATTCTTCGCCGGGGATGTCCGAAAGGCTATCAAGATGACGGAAAAGATTTTAAAAAACGAGCCGGACTATCCCCCTGCCCTTAGCCTTCTTGCCATTTGCTGCGCCCTGGCCGGCCATGCGGAAGCGGGCACCGAGCACCTCCAGCGGCTTCACGAGACCGGACTCGAGCCTCGTTCGCAGATCCTTCCCGTCATCGAGAAACTGCGCAAGGTGGGGAAAAAAGACCAGGCCGACAAGCTGCTGATCCTCATGGATTGGCAACCCCGGACCGACAACGGACCGACCCCGCCATCCCTGGACCGGAGCCGGCAGGATAGCGGCTGTTCGGTGCAGCGATGAATTTGTGTTGAGTGTACGTTGGATTCATGGGGTTGCCGCGTCGGGCTTGCGCCCTCCTCCTGAGAAACAGCTCAAATATGTGTCATTACGAGCCGAACCTCGTGAGGCGTGGTAATCGACGATTCAGAATGAAATAACGAAGATTGCCGCGCTTCGCTCGCAATGACTTTTTTATATTTTCCTGCTGTTTCTTCCATCGATAACCCCGTCCCCGAAAGGGGTCTGCGGCTCGCAATGATTTTTCTGCCGTGCCGTCTTATCTCCGGATTCAAGCCTGATGAAATAAAACAGCAAGGGCGGCCTGACTGAAGCGTCGGCCGCCCTTGTTTTGGATCTTCATCGTGCAGACGTTGCCTCAGTCCTCCTCGACCCCGGACGACCCTCTCAGTCCGGCGGCCAGGTTGAGATTGATATTGATGATGGCGTTGAGCTTTCCGGAGTGGGGATAGGCCATGACCTCGAAGATGCGCCGGTCGACGAACCGGCTGAGCGTCAGGATCTTCTGCCGCAGCTCCAGAGGCATCGGGTGGTCCTTCCGGGTGATCTCCCCCTGGAAGATGCTCCAGACAAGCTGGTTGTACCGGAGGGCCTCGTCGAGCATGCCGTTGTTTCCGCCGCTCGTCCAGTTCTCCTGGCAGTTGCGGAGCATCAGCGCCCCCTTCGTGAGGACCGACGCCTCCACTTCACGATCCGACATCACCATCTTATGGGTGTTCTGGTAAGCCTGCACCTGAGTCTGCATGTTGGATTAACCTCTCCTCTTCGTTGATGAGTTTCCGGGTCAGCTTGAGGGCATCGTAGTAACGGCCGCCGACGATGTGCTCGTTGATGGCGTCGATGAGGCCGAGCATGCTGGGCGCCGCCCCGACGATGTCGCGGACCAGGGCCCAGTAGTCGTCCTGGTGCTCTGCGAGATTGCCGCCTTCCACGTACATGAGCTGAATGAGAAAGTAGATGCGCTTGCAGGGGGTATCGGCCTCCTCGAGGCTCAGGATATTCTTCCCCCTGAGGATCGGAACGTTGTTTTCGAGGATCAGTTCCGATCTCGCCTCGCCGTTCTGCAGGACGGCGCCACCCAGGATGAACCGCTCGCGCGGTTTCAGTTCAATTCTCAGTGCCATAGGATCACTTCAGCAGCGCGACCAGCTCCGAGCGCAGGGAGGTGATGCTTCCCAGCGACTCCAGGGCCAGGGATTGTTTGAGTTGGATGCTTGTCACCTGAGCGGCCGTCTCGTTGACGTCGGCTGCCTCGAGATTCTCTGCGTAGGACGTGTAGAAAGCGGCGGCCGTTTCATTGGACGACTTCGCCCGGCCGATGGCTGCCGCGTCGCTGCCGAGTGCGTCCCTGCGTTGCCTCAGGATGGCCTTGGCGTTTTCGAGATTGGCCGCGATATCGTCGAGCTTCTGTTGGCTCAGAGGGCCGCCGATCTGACCGTTTTCGGTGATGTCTGCCTCGCTGATCTCGGGAATGTCGAGTCCCGTGGGACCCGTGTGGACCTCCTGGCGCCCGATCGTCTTGACGTCGCCCTGCTCATTGACGATGACGGGCCACGAATCCGGCACCTCCGGGTTCGATGCGGGGTCGGACAGGATCGCCTGTCCCAGGTCGTCCTTCGCCGGGATGGTCAGCTGGTCGATCAGTTGCCGGATCCCGTTGAAGCTCCGGAGCATCCGGATCCGCTCTTCCGCATTGTCCCCCTCGGGGTACGGCGGGAACAACTTTACGGCTTCGATCATCTGATCGATGTGCTCTTCGATGGCCTCCATGGCCTTGTCGGCGCCGCGGATGCTGATCGCTACGGACTCGAGGCCGGAGTTGACGGCCTGGAGATGCCCGTCGATCGATCGTCCCTTCTGGATTGCCGCCCACCGGGCCGGGTCGTCCGCGGGGGCGTTGATTTTCTTGCCCGAGCTGATCCGCTTCGTCGCCGTGTCCATCGAGGCTTTTGCCTGCTCGACGGCGATCAGCGCCCGATCCATTGCTGCTCTGATTCCTTCCATAACGTGCCCTCCTGCCAGGCAGGCATGGGGAGGGGCTCAGCGCCCCTCCTCATGCACGGCCTATGCGAGAGTCTGGTCTTGCATGGGGGCCGAATTCGACGGGATATAGGCACTCCCGTTCAGGTCCCCGTTACTAAAACAACCTCAGGACAGACTGCGCCGCCTGGGCGGAGAGGCTGAGTGCCGTCGTGCCCAGGGACTGTCGGACCTGGAGCATGAGCATGTTGGCACCCTCCTCGTTGGTGTCAGCTGCCGTGAGCTTCGTGGCGCCCTCCGAGAGAACGTTGATCATCCCCTGAGTGAAGGAATCTCGAGTCGTGATGATGTTGAGGTTCGAGGACAGGGTCTTGGCCTGCGTTCTCAGGTTGGTCAGCGCCGAGTCGAGCGTGCCGATCGAGACGGTGACGTTGGAGACTTCAGCCCAGCTGCCCACCGTAGCGGAGACGCCCAGGCCCGATGTCGTGGCGTCGGAGCCGGTGATCGTCAGCTTGTTTGCGCCGTCCTCGTTGAACTTGACTTCAAGGGTCCGCTCCGCCTCCGTGGCGGACAGGAGGTTGGTTCCCTTGTAGCCGGAATCGCCGGCCAGAGTGTCGATCTGGCCCCTGATCGCATCGAACTGCGTCGCCAGGGTGGCGCGCTCCGTGGTCCCTGCCGAAAGGGCCGACTGGGCGATACCCTTGGCGCTCGCGATCAGGTCCGTGATGCCTGCGATGCCTGCATTGGCGGCCTTGACCGTCTGGATGGCCTCCCCCATGCCGTCCTTGCGCACGCTCAGGTCGGATGCGCGGTCCATGTGGGATTTGGCGACAAAGTAGTTGGTCGCGTTGTCCAGGGGGCTGTTCACCCTCTTGCCGGTGGCCAGTCTTTCCTGGGTCCTGTTGAGAAGATCGACGGTGCCCTGGAGGCTGACGAGGTTGTTCCGCATTCCTGCGGTCAAAGAGATGTCACTGATTGCCATGATTCAAGTCTCCTTTTCTGGATTGTTGACCGGCATTCTTGCCGGCGGGTCTGAAAGAGCGTCGGAATCTTATCGGGCTCAAGCCCCTCTCTTTACTCCACCTCCTTTCCGGATTTTTCTGCCCTTTCACTGCTACTTATCGACCCGTTTTCCAGAAAACTTGAGACCTTTCTAACTCAGGTAGTCCAGGATCGAAAGCTTTCCGATCTGGACCGACATGGCGTAGGAGGCCTGCAGGGCCGTCTCCTGCATCTTGAACTCGACGATGATCTGCTCGAGGTCGACACCCTCCGTCTCGGACAGCAGGCCGCTGATCTTGTTGTCGAGAACCTGGTAGTTCTCCTTGGAGATATTGAGGCTGCTCATCCGGGCCCCGCTCTCGGCCACGTATTGCCGGATGCTGTCCTGGGCGGTCGTGAGGCGGTCGACCTGGGCATTGACGCCCTCCCGGTCCCCGTTCTCCAGGGCCGTCTTCAGGGACTCGAGCGTCGCGAAGAGATCCACGGCGCCCCTGCCCCGGTCCGTGAAGGCCTCCTCCCCTGTCACATTGTAGGTCATGCGGCTCCCGCGGCCCGTGGCAATGGAGAGATCCTCGCCGTTTCCGCCGTAGACCCCCGTGGCAGTAGCGTTCACGAAGAAAAGATCATTGTCGTCAAGCTGATCCGTCGGCCCCGACGCCGTCAGCGAGAGCACGATTTCGTGTCCCACCGTGTCGTCCACGGTGATCGTGTTCCCCCAGGAGGCCGTCTGGATGGCACCCCAGGTCTTTCCCCCGTCGGAGGAAACCCGGTAATCGGCATCCCCGACGGCACCGCCGCCGCTGACGAATTTCACCGCGTACGTCCGGTTCCGGTCGCCGCCGTAGGTCCCGCTCGAGGCGTCGAGCGACACAGTCCCCGCGAAGCCGTTGTTCGCGGCGGCCCCGGGCGTCTCGATGCTGGCGTCCGTGCTCCGGCCGCCGGTGTAGGCGTTCACGTAAAAAAGATCGCCCGCCGTGAGGTCCGTGGCGCCGTCGTCACCGAACCGGACCGTCAGGCCGTCGCCGATGCTCACGGTACCCGATGCGGGAACGGTGGCCGCAGCGCTCCAGGTCGTCCCGCCGTCGGCGGAGAGCTCGTAGGTGGCCGTGCCGGGGGCGCCGCTGCCTGCGATCCGCACGGCGAAGGACTTGTCGGCCGTCCCCGTGTAGGTCCCGCCCGTGTAGACGGATCCGTCAAAGCCGTTTGCCGAATTCGCCACGGGCTGGATGATCCGCTCAAAGGGGGCCCCGTCGGTTGCGGACCCCGAGAAGAGATAGCGGTCGCCGAACTTCGAATTCGCCAGCGAGAGGATCTCCTCGAGCAGCGATCCCACGTTCTGGGCGAGGACCTGTGCGGTTTCCGAGGACTGGTTGTTGATCCCCGCATTGCGGGCCTCGGCGATGAGATCGCTGATGTTTCCCAGCTTGGTTTCCGTGATCTCCAGCCACGCATTGGCATTTTCGATGTTGCGGCCGTATTGGGCGATGGAGTCTCGCGCGCTCCGGTAGTCCAGGACGCGTGTCGCCCCCACGGGATCGTCCGAGGGCCGGTTGATCTTCTTCTGGGACGACATCTGCTCCATGAGGGAGCTGTAATTGTTCTGCGCCCGGTTCAGGTTGTCGACGATCGTCGTGAACCGCATGTTGTTGGTGATGCGCGTCAGCATGAAAGACACCCCTTCAGCCCGCCGTCGGGGGGTGGCCCGGCGGAGGGCGCGTGGTCGTTACACCAGCTCCAGGAGGGACTGGAGCATCTCGTCGGCCGCGCTGGCCAGCTTGGCCGCCGCCGAATAGCCCATCTGGAACTTGATGAGGTTCATCATCTCCTCGTCGGTGGATACGCCGGAGCGCTGCTCCCAGGCGTTGCTCATCTGGGTCATGACGCTCGCCTCGTGGGTCGCCGTCCGTCCTGCTTCGGCGACATCCTGGCCGATCTGTCCCACGAGCGCGGCGTAGAAGTCCCCCAGGGTGGACAGGCCGCCGCTCATGAGGACCTGGTCCTTGATGAGGCAAATCGCCCCGGCGTTGTCGCCGTCGGCATTGACGGTCGCCGCCGCGGCGATCCGATTCGGATCGTCCTGGATGGCGGCGGCCACCTGCATGTCCCGGGCCCCCGTGGAGCCGAGGGGCTGGAAGAAGCTCCCGCCCACGTTCCGATAGTTGTCGTAGCCCAGGGCGTGCTGGGCGTTCACGGTGTCGATCAGCGTTCGGGCGAGATCGTCGAGCTCGGTCAGGTAGCCCGACACGGTCGTGTCCCTCATGCCCAGCATCCCCGAGAGCTTCCCGCCGCCGATGGCATCGTTGATGGGAACGGTCGGGTTATCGGCGTACACGACGTTGAAGAATCCCGCGCCGTTGTCCCGGACGGCGAGCTGCCAGGACGAGTTCCCCTGGATTAGGGCCCTGCCGTCAGCCGTGAAGACGTTGACGGCTCCGCCCGTCTCCTCCACATACTGAATATCGATGAGTCCGGCCGTTTTCTTGAGCAGCTCCGAGCGCTGGTCCAGGAGATTGTTGACGTTCACGCCGCCGCTGTACCCCTGGACGATCTTGTCGTTGAGGCCGGCAAGGTCGGAGAGGTACCCGTTGAGTTGGGTCACCGATGCCTCGATCTGTACGTTCAGGTCGGTCTGGATGCTGTAGAGCTCGCCCGCGTACTCGCGAAACATCGTGGCGAGGCTGTCTGCGGCGTTCGCCAGGGCCGTCCGTTCCACCTGGCCCGTGGGGTTTGCCGACAGGTCCTCCCAGGCCGTCCAGAACTGGTTCAGCAGATCGTTGAGCCCGCCCCCGTCAGTCTCGTTGAAGACGGCCTCGATGCGGTCGAAGGTTTCCTTGCGGATCGAGGCATCGCCCACCTGCGCGGACTGATCGACCATCTGGAACTCGATAAAGCGGTCGTAGAGCCGCTCGATGGTCGTGATCTCCACACCGGTCTGCGTCGCGTTGCCGGCGACCTCGCCGGGGCTTTTCGCTGCGAGTACGGCCCGCTGCCGGACGTAGCCTGGCGTCGAGGCGTTGGCGACGTTGGAGCCCGTCACCTCCATGGAGATCTGGCTGGCGAGAAAGGCGTCCTTTGCCGTATTGAGGATCTGGTAGATGCCGGACATGGTTTCACCCTCTCTCCGAACAGATCCGGCCGCTCAGGCCGCCGTTGTTCAACTCCCCCGACCCCCTGTACGTCGAACCGCTGCCGATGAGATTCTCCATGAAATGGCGGGTGGTGCGCACCCCCGACAGGGACGCATCGAGCAGGGCCCGGTTCCGGCGGTTTTCCTCGTTGATGCGGGCCAGCAGGGAGCGAAGCTCCGCCTGGCATTCCCGGAGGGCCTGGCGGAGATCCGCCTTCGCGTGGGGCAGGAGACTCTTCAGATGGAGGTTGCGCTCATCGAGCCCGAGAGCGGCGGCGATCCTCCCGAGGACCCTCATCCGGAGCTCTTCCAGGATCCTGATCTTGAGGATGCAGGTTTCCTTCCGGGTGTTGCTCTCGTTGAGGCTCTCCAGGGAGGGTTTCGCCAGGACCCCTTTTTCGCCTTCCATGGCATCTGCCAGTTCCCTGTAGGCTTCGATTTCCTTTCTCATCACGCCCAGCAGAGAGCCCAGGTGGCCATCCAGATCGGCATTCACGTCCACTTCGTTCATCCCCTGTGTGTTGCAGCTCAGCATGATACACCTCTTCCGCGAGTGACGGTCCCGGGCGCAAACCCGGCGACGGGATTAGCGGGTGGGAAGTCGTGCATCGCTTCCCACCCGTTTCAGTTCCGACACGGACCTACGGGGACAGGACTGGACAAAGTTCCGGGGAGACGAAACGGCGGGAACACCGCCTGAATGGTCAGGAGAGGAGATCGATCAGTGACTCTCCCACCATCTTGTCGGCAACCTTGTCCGCATCCACCCGATAGGTGCCCTTCTCGATCTGGTCCTTCAGCGCCTGGACCTTTTCCTCCCGGACATCGGGAAGTTTCGAGATGGCGTTCTTCAGGTTCTGTACGTCCTTTGCCGTGGTGGAAAGATTCACCTTTTCCTCGGGTACGAGATTGTTGGCGGCAGCAGCCTTCTCCGGTGCGCGGTCCTCGACCTTCTCGGTCTTCTGGTACTGCTGGATCATCTGGAGAGTGGCGTCGTCGACCTTGGAAATCTTCATGTCGTACTCCTTGTTGGAATCTTAACACACCTATCGGCAAAACCCTAGTCGGCCTTTAGTGTTTTTTTCATGGCAGGGTCGGTTTCGGCCCCGCCGCCCTCGTCCGGCTTCACGGCCCCCTCGGGACGCTTCAGCTGGTTGTAAAGGACCTTCTGAAGCCCGATACCGCCCCGGCGGGCCAGGTCCTCGGAGAGCTTGTGATCCATGATCATCGTGTAGGTGTCCTTCCCCGGCATCTTGGTTGCAGTCTGGCTCTCGGGGATCGTCTTCCTCATCGTCTGAAAGATGTAACTGATGAATAATGCTTCGAAATCGGCACAGGACTTCCTCAGTTTCCGATCCTTTTCCTCATCCTCCGTCGAGGCGGCACCGGCCCTGGCCGACATCTTGGCAAGGCTCTGCGTCGCCAGGGGCGGGATATGCCGGATTTCTTCCATTTCCGTTCTCCTACATCACTTTCAGGTCGGCTTGCAGGGACCCTGCGGCCTTGATGGTCTGCAGAATTTGGATCAGGTCCCGGGGGGTGACGCCCATGGCATTGAGGCCCCGGACCACGTCCTGGATGGTGACCCCCCTGGGCACGACCGTGAGGGATCTCTTCTCCTCGGCAACGTTGATCTGTGTGCTCGGGGTCACGACGGTCTGTCCCCCGGAACCCATGGTGACACCCCGCCCCGCGTCAGTGGGCCCTTGCCCGGGTACGCCGCGGGGGGCAAACGGCAGGGGCTGGGAAACGTTGTAATCCTCCCGGATCTGGAAGCTGAGGTTCCCGTGGGCCACGGCGATCGTTGAAATTCTTACGTTTTCTCCCATGACGACGGTCCCTGTCTTCTCGTTGAGCACCACGACGGCCGCGGTGTCGATGGAGACGTCGAGGTTCTCGATGGCCGAGAGAAGGCTCACGATGCTCCCCTTGTAGGAATTCTTGACGGTGATCAGGGCGGAGCTCGAATCGACGAGCTTCACGTCCACGTCGCCTATGCGGGAACTCACCGTCGAGGCCAGCCGGGTGAGTGTCGTGAAGTCGGGCTGATAGAGATTCACCGTGAGCTGGCGGGTTTTCTCGAAGTCGTACCGGAGCTCTTTCTCGATGAGAGCCCCGTTGGTGATATAGCCGACGGTCGTGTGGTTCTTTCCGACCGCGCTCCCCGAGGCCGAATTCGCACCGGCCACGAAGCCGCCGACGACCACGGCGCCCTGGGCCACGGCGTAGATCTCGTTGTCGGCGCCCCTGAGCGGCGTCATGAGAAGCGTGCCCCCCAGAAGGCTCTTGGCATCCCCGACGGAGGAGACCATGACGTCGAGCTTGGCGCCTGTCTTCGCAAAAGGCGGCAGCACGGCCGTGATCATCACGGCGGCGATGTTGTTCGACTTGAGGTCCTTGTCGCGCATCGCGAGGCCCTGCCTGGAGAGCATGTTGGACAAGGTCTCCCGGGTGTAGCCGTTCTTGATGCTGTCGCCGGTGCTCATGAGACCCACCACGAGGCCGTAGCCCACGAGCTGGTTGTCCCGGATCCCCCCGATCGAGGAAATGTCCTTGATACGCGCCGCCCCGGCC
>CAWHEJ010000034.1:0-93062 GCA_963828305.1 uncultured delta proteobacterium
CGTCGCCGTGATGCGTGCCGAGTCTATCCCCGTCTTCTTCGTGGGCAACGGCACCAACCTCATCGTCCGCGACGACGGGTTCCGCGGCGTGATCATCTCCACGAAGGGCCTCCGCGCGGTCCGCATCGAGGCGCGCGGGGAGGACCGGGCGGCGATTCTCGCCGAGGCGGGCGCATCGCTTGCCGAGGTGGTGGCCGTAGCGGCGAGAGAGGCGCTTGCGGGCATGGAGTTCTGCGCCGGCATCCCCGGCAGCGTCGGGGGCGGCATCCGGATGAACGCCGGGGCCTACGGCAGCGAATTGAAAGACGTGATCGAGTCGGTGAGCCTCCTCAACGGCGAGGGGAACATCAAATCATGTCAACGGGAAGCCCTGCAGTTTCAATATCGCAACCTGGCCCTGCCCGAGGGGTCCTGTGTCGCCGGCGGCGTCTTCGTGCTGGCCCGGGGGAGCCGCGAGGCCGTCGAAGGACGCATCCGGGATATCCTTCGCACCCGCACGGGAAAGCACCCGCTCGAGTATCGCAACGCCGGCTCCGTCTTCAAGAACCCCAAGGGCATGCCCGCGGGGAAGATCATCGAAGAGGCGGGCCTCAAGGGAGCCCGGATCGGCGGGGCCCAGGTCTCGGAGAAGCACGGCAATTTCATCGTGAACCTCGGAAGCGCCACGGCCAGGGATATCATCGGGCTCATCGAGCTCGTGCAGCAGAAGGTCCTCGAGGCAAAGGGCATCGCCCTGGAGCCCGAGGTGAAGATCATCGGGGAGGAGTGAGTTGAGACGATCGGTCCGTTCCAGCGTTGAGACACGATTGAACCGGGTGCGCCGGCGCTCGAGGAGGATCCTCGTCGAGATCGGCAAGACGGTTCTCCTCATGACGTGCGTCGTCGTGATCGCCTCGCTGCTCATCTTCGGCTACAACTTCATCATCGTGTCGCCTTACTTCCAGATGAAGGAAACGCTGGTCAGGGGCACCGAGAGGCTCCAGAGCGACGTGGTCATCGAGCTGACGGGGCTCAAGCCCTCGCAGAACATCCTCATGACCAACCTGGGCGCCGTGGCCAGGAAGGTCAAGACGAACCCCTGGGTGAAGGACGTGTCCGTGAGACGCGATTTCCCGGACCGGCTCGTCATCGAGGTCACGGAGCGCAAACCCGTGGCCCTCATCGAACGGGGAGACGGCCTGTACTTCATCGAGCGCGACGGCACGGCCTTCGAGAAGATCGGAAGCGGCGAGAAGACCGAGCTGCCCGTGCTCACGGGATTCCACCGAAAGGGGACCGAGAACCGTGAGATGCTCCTCAAGTCGCTCGAGCTTCTCGACTTCATGGCCTCCTACACGGAGATCCCCGAGATCCGCAACATCTCCGAGATTCACGGGGACGACCTCTTCGGGCTTTCGCTCTTCGCCGAGGGGCTCTGCCTCAAGCTGGGCTTCGGCGACTACGACGCAAAGCTCAGGCGCATGAAGCCCGTGCTGGCCGACCTGGCAAGGCGCAACCTCTCGGGGTATTTCATCATCGATCTCAACAATCCCGGCAAGGTGACGGTACAGCTTCGCGATTTCCGGGTACCGGTCAAGGTGTCGGGGGGAGTGAGAGCATAGCGAGAAGGAAGGCTGGAGGCGTATGGCGAAGAAAATCAACATCGTGACGGGTCTCGATATCGGAACGACGAAGGTGACGGCCGTCGTGGCCGAGCTCACCAACACGGGCATCGACATCATCGGGCTGGGCTCCGCTCCCACGGAGGGGCTGCGCAAGGGGGTCGTCGTCAATATCGAGAGCACCATCGAGTCCATCAAGAAGGCCGTCGAGGAGGCCGAGTTCATGTCCGGCGTCGAGGTGAGCTCCGTCTTCACGGGGGTCTCCGGCAGCCACATCAAGAGCATGAACAGCCACGGCATCGTCGCCGTCCAGGGCCGCGAGGTGGAAGAGATGGACGTGCGGCGCGCCATCGACGCCGCCAGGGCCATCAGCATCCCGCTCGATCGGGAGATCCTGCACGTGCTGCCCCAGCACTACATCGTCGACGAGCAGGAGGGGGTCAAGAACCCCGTGGGGATGGCGGGCGTGCGCCTCGAGGCGAAGGTCCACATCGTCACCAGCGCCACGGCCTCGACGCAGAACATCATCAAGAGCGTCAACCGCGTGGGCCTCGACATCGACGAGATCATCCTCGAACAGCTGGCCACGGCCGAGGCCGTCCTGTCGGCCGACGAGAAGGAACTCGGGGTGGCCCTTGTGGACATCGGCGGCGGCACGACGGACATCGCCATCTACCGCGAGGGCAGCATCAAGCACACGGCCGTCCTGCCCATCGGCGGCCACTACCTCACCAATGACATCTCCATCGGGCTTCGGACCCCCGTCGTCGAGGCCGAGAAGATGAAACGCAAGTTCGGCTGCGCCAACACCTTCATGATCCCCCAGAGCGACACGATCGAGGTGCCCAGCGTGGGCGGGCGGGAGGCCCGCAGGGTGTCCCGGCAGATCCTGGGGGAGATCATCGAGCCGCGGATGGAGGAGATCTTCTCGCTCGTCAACAAGGAGTTCATCAAGGCGGGCTACGAGGATCATCTCACGGCGGGCATCGTCCTCACGGGGGGCACGGCGCTTCTGGCGGGCATCACGGAGCTTGCCGAGCGGGTCTTCCAGATGCCCGTCCGGAAGGGGTTCCCCATGGGAGTCAGCGGGCTCACGGACATCGTGAACAGCCCGCTTCACGCCACGGCCGTGGGGCTCGTGGTTTACGGAAGCAAGCGGGTGTCGCGGCGCGGCACCCGTCGCAGCGGCGGATGGTGGGGACGCACCACCAAGAAAATACAAAAGTGGTTTTCCGAATTCTTTTAACGGGAGGAAGACGTATGTTTGAACTACTCGATGGAGGGACGGCGTCCTGCGGGACGGCCCGGATCAAGGTGGTCGGCATCGGCGGAGGAGGCGGCAACGCCCTGAACACCATGATCAACTGCAACCTGCAGGGGGTCGATTTCATCGCGGCCAACACCGATGCCCAGGCCCTGCGGGCATCCCTGGCGCCGGCGAAGGTCCAGCTCGGAGGCGACGTGACCCGGGGTCTCGGCGCCGGCTCCGACCCCGAGGTCGGAAAGCGCGCGGCCATCGAAACGATGGACTCCATGAGGACGGCCCTGTCCGGCGCGGACATGGTCTTCATCACGGCCGGCCTGGGCGGCGGCACGGGAACGGGCGGGGCGCCCATCGTGGCCGAGATCGCCCGCAGCATGGGGGCGCTCACGGTGGCCGTCGTCACCAAGCCCTTCCTCTTCGAGGGGAAGAAGCGCGAGCGGCAGGCCGAAGAGGGGCTGGCGGAGCTCAAGAAGATCGTCGACACCCTCATCGTGATCCCCAACCAGCGCCTCCTCAGCGTGGGCGGCAAGACCATGTCGCTCCTCGAGGCCTTCAAGAGGGCCGACGAGATCCTCTACCACGCCGTGAAGGGCATCTCGGATCTCATCATGGTGCCCGGCCTCATCAACCTGGACTTCGCCGACGTGCGGAGCATCATGAGCGAGATGGGGCTTGCCCTCATGGGGACCGGGATCGCCAGCGGCGAGAACCGCGCCGTCGAGGCGGCCCAGCGGGCCATCTCGTCGCCGCTGCTGGAAGACAATTCCATCCAGGGCGCCCGCGGCGTGCTTCTCAACATCACGGCGGGGCCCGACATCACCCTCTTCGAGGTGAGCGAGGCCTCCACCCTGATCCAGGGCGAGGCCGACGAGGAGGCCAACATCATCTTCGGCACCGTCATCGACGAGACCATGGGCGACGAGATCCGGATCACCGTCATCGCCACCGGCTTCGAACAGGGCGGAAAGAAGAGACAGAGCACCGCCAACGTCTCGCACCTGAGCAGCTACCGCCAGCGCGAGGACTTGAGCACGCCGGCTTTCATGCGCAAGGACAAGGACAAGGCGCCCCTGGCGACCCAGGCAGTCATCAAGATGGGGGCGGGCGACGACGAGGAGGACTCGAACCTGGAGATCCCGACGTTTTTGAGGAGGCAGGCGGACTAGCATGGCCGGGAGGATGAAAGAGAGCGATCCCTCCCTCCTTTCGAAAGAAGAAGGCGCTGTAAAAACGCCCTGGCGCGACAGGATCCGCATCGCTCTCGCCTATCCCAGCCAGTACCGCACGGGCATGTCGAACCTGGGCTTCCAGACGCTCTATGCCCTTTTCAACAGTACCCCCTCTTTCCTTTGTGAAAGAGTCTTCCTTCCGGATCCCGGGGATGAAGCGTCCTTCTCCCCGGGATCCACTCCCCTTTCAAGCCTCGAATCGGGGCGGCCGCTTCGCGATTTCGACATCGTCGCCTTCTCCGTCTCCTTCGAGAACGACTACCCGAATATCTTGAAAATGCTCGAGATGGGACGCATCCCGCTCGCGGCCGCGGCGCGCGGCGAAGGGGATCCCCTCGTCATTGGAGGCGGGATCTCCCTGATCCTGAACCCCGAGCCGCTGGCCCCCTTCTTCGATCTCTTCCTGCTGGGGGAGGCCGAGGAGATGGTGCCGGAGTTTCTCGAGCGATACAGGGTGCTGCGCGCAGGCGGCGTCTCGCGCGACGAGATCCTCGCCTGGCTGCAGCGCGACATCGAGGGGGCCTACGTCCCGAAATTCTACCGCGTGGGCTACGGGCCCGGGCAGCGCATCGACTCCTTCCGGCCCGTCGATGCGGCCTTCCCGAGATCAATCCGGGTGCGCCACATCAAGGACTTGAGCGCCTTCCGGACCCACCAGGTCATCACCACCCCGCACACGGAGTTTTCCGACATGTTTCTCGCCGAGGTGAGCCGGGGCTGCTTCCGGGAATGCCGGTTCTGTCCTGCGGGCTTCGTCTACCGGCCGGCCCGCTTCCGCAACCTTGCGGCGCTCACACCCTCCCTGGAGGAAGGGCTCCGGAGGAAAGGGCGGGTGGGGCTGCTCGGGACGGCCGTCTCCGACCACCCGCAGCTTGCGGAGATCTGCCGGCAGGTCCTCGGCGAGAAGGGCTCCTTTTCCATCGGGTCGCTCCGGATCGACAGGATCTCGGAGGACCTCGCCGGGCTTCTGGCCTCCTCCGGCGTGGAGATGGTCTCCCTTGCACCCGAGGCGGGCTCCCAGAGGCTTCGGGACGTGATCCACAAGGGGATCTCGGAGGATCAGATCTTCCGGGCCGTGGAGCATCTCATCGAAAACGGCATCGTGAACCTGCGGCTCTACTTCATGGTGGGGCTTCCCACGGAAGAGGATGAGGACATCGACGCGATCATCGATCTTGCCCGGAGGATCGGGCACCATGCCGTAAAGACCTCAAAGGGCACCCGGCGCTTCCGGCGGATCACGCTGAGCGTGAACCAGTTCATCCCCAAGCCCGCAACCCCCTTCCAGTGGCTGCCGCTGGCCGACGCGGCCCTCGTGCGTAAGAAAGTCCAGAAGATCAAGCGGGCATTCGGGAAAGAGCGCTCCGTGAGCGTCATCCACGACCTGCCGAAGTGGAACTACGTCCAGGCGCTTCTCTGCTGTCTTCAAGAACCCGAAGGGCATGCCCGCGGGGAAGATCATCGAGGAGGCGGGACTCAAGGGAGCCCGGATCGGCGGGGCCCAGGTCTCGGAGAAACACGGCAATTTCATCGTGAACCTCGGAAGCGCCACGGCAAGGGATATCATCGGGCTTGTCGAGCTCGTGCAGGAAAAGGTCCTCGAGGCGAAGGGCATTGCCCTGGAGCCCGAGGTGAAGATCATCGGGGAGGAGTGAGTTGCGACGATCGGTCCGTTCCAGCGTTGAGACACGACTGAACCGGGTGCGCCGGCGATCGAGGAGAATCCTCGTCGAGATCGGCAAGACGGTTCTCCTGATTGCGTGCGTCATGGTGATCGCCTCGCTGCTCATCTTCGGCTACAACTTCGTCATCGTGTCGCCCTACTTCCAGATGAAGGAAACGCTGGTCAGGGGCACCGAGAGGCTCCAGAGCGACGTGGTGATCGAACTGACGGGGCTCAAGCCCTCGCAGAACATCCTCATGACCAACCTCGGCGCCGTCGCCAGGAAGGTCAAGACGAATCCCTGGGTGAAGGAAGTGTCCGTGAGACGCGATTTCCCGGACCGGCTCGTCATCGAGGTCACGGAGCGCAAGCCCGTGGCCCTCATCGAACGGGGCGACGGCCTGTACTTCATCGAGCGCGACGGCACGGCATTCGAAAAGATCGGAAGCGGCGAGAAAACGGACCTGCCCGTACTCACGGGGTTTTATCGAAAGGGCGACGAGAACCGGGAGATGATCATCAAGTCACTCGAGCTTCTCGACTTCATGGCTTCCTACACGGAGGTCCCCGAGATCCGCCACATCTCGGAGATCCACGGGGACGATCTCTTCGGGCTTTCGCTCTTTGCCGAGGGGCTCTGCCTCAAGCTGGGATTCGGCGACTACGACGCGAAGCTCAGGCGCATGAAGCCCGTACTGGCCGACCTGGCGCGGCGCAACCTCTCGGGGTATTTCATCATCGATCTCAACAATCCCGGCAAGGTGACGGTACAGCTTCGCGATTTCCGGGTGCCCGTCAAGGTGTCGGGGGGAGTAAGGGCTTGAGAAAAGAAGAAGTTGAGAAGCTGGGAAGGTGAGAAGGTTTGAGAACCTTTCAGCTAGCGGCCAGCCAGCGGGTGATTCGGATAGCTGAAAACAGCGAATGCAGGCTTTGGATGGAAACAGGCTGTCGGCATTCACAGGAGTGAAGGAATGGCGAAGAAAATCAATATCGTGACGGGCCTCGATATCGGAACGACGAAGGTGACGGCCGTCGTGGCCGAGCTCACCAACACGGGCATCGACATCATCGGGCTGGGCTCCGCCCCCACGGAGGGGCTGCGCAAGGGGGTCGTCGTCAATATCGAGAGCACCATCGAGTCCATCAAGAAGGCCGTCGAGGAGGCCGAGTTCATGTCCGGCGTCGAGATCAGCTCCGTCTTCACGGGGGTCTCCGGCAGCCACATCAAGAGCATGAACAGCCACGGCATCGTCGCCGTCCAGGGCCGCGAGGTGGAAGAGATGGACGTGCGGCGCGCCATCGAAGCCGCCAGGGCCATCAGCATCCCGCTCGATCGGGAGATCCTCCACGTGCTGCCCCAGCACTACATCGTCGACGAGCAGGAAGGGGTCAAGAACCCCGTGGGGATGGCGGGCGTGCGACTCGAGGCAAAGGTCCACATCGTCACCAGCGCCACGGCCTCGACGCAGAACATCATCAAGAGCGTGAACCGCGTGGGCCTCGACATCGACGAGATCATCCTCGAGCAGCTGGCCACGGCCGAGGCCGTCCTGTCGGCCGACGAGAAGGAACTCGGGGTGGCCCTGGTGGACATCGGAGGCGGCACGACGGACATCGCCATCTACCGCGAGGGGAGCATCAAGCACACGGCCGTCCTGCCCATCGGCGGTCACTACCTCACGAACGACATCTCCATCGGGCTTCGCACCCCCGTGATCGAGGCCGAGAAGATGAAGCGCAAGTTCGGCTGCGCCAACACCTTCATGATCCCCCAGAGCGACACGATCGAGGTGCCCAGCGTGGGCGGGAGGGAGGCCCGGAGGGTGTCCCGGCAGATCCTGGGGGAGATCATCGAGCCGCGGATGGAGGAGATCTTCTCGCTCGTCAACAAGGAGTTCATCAAGGCGGGCTACGAGGATCACCTCACGGCGGGCATCGTCCTCACGGGGGGCACGGCGCTTCTGGCGGGCATCACGGAGCTTGCCGAGCGGGTCTTCCAGATGCCCGTCCGGAAGGGGTTCCCCATGGGAGTCAGCGGGCTGACGGACATCGTGAACAGCCCGCTTCACGCCACGGCCGTGGGACTCGTGGTTTACGGAAGCAAGCGGGTGTCGCGGCGCGGCACCCGTCACAGCGGCGGTTGGTGGGGACGCACCACCAAGAAAATACAAAAGTGGTTTTCCGAATTCTTTTAACGGGAGGAAGACGTATGTTTGAACTACTCGATGGAGGGACGGCGTCCTGCGGGACGGCCCGGATCAAGGTGGTCGGCATCGGAGGCGGTGGCGGCAACGCCCTGAACACCATGATCAACTGCAACCTGCAGGGGGTCGATTTCATCGCGGCCAACACCGATTCCCAGGCCCTGAGGGCATCCCTGGCGCCGGCGAAGGTCCAGCTCGGAGGCGACGTGACCCGGGGACTTGGCGCCGGCTCCGACCCCGAGGTCGGAAAGCGCGCGGCCATCGAAACGATGGACTCCATGAGGACGGCCCTCTCCGGCGCGGACATGGTCTTCATCACGGCCGGCCTGGGCGGCGGCACGGGAACGGGCGGGGCGCCCATCGTGGCCGAGATCGCCCGCAGCATGGGGGCGCTCACGGTGGCCGTCGTGACCAAGCCCTTCCTCTTCGAGGGGAAGAAGCGCGAGCGGCAGGCCGAAGAGGGGCTGGCGGAGCTCAAGAAGATCGTCGACACCCTCATCGTGATCCCCAACCAGCGCCTCCTCAGCGTGGGCGGCAAGACGATGTCGCTCCTCGAGGCCTTCAAGAGGGCCGACGAGATCCTCTTTCACGCCGTGAAGGGCATCTCGGATCTCATCATGGTGCCCGGCCTCATCAACCTGGACTTCGCCGACGTGCGGAGCATCATGAGCGAGATGGGGCTTGCCCTCATGGGGACGGGGATCGCCAGCGGCGAGAACCGCGCCGTCGAGGCGGCCCAGCGGGCCATCTCGTCACCTCTGCTGGAGGACAATTCCATCCAGGGCGCCCGCGGCGTGCTTCTCAACATCACGGCGGGGCCCGACATCACCCTCTTCGAGGTGAGCGAGGCCTCCACCCTGATCCAGGGCGAGGCCGACGAGGACGCCAACATCATCTTCGGCACCGTCATCGACGAGAATATGGGGGACGAGATCCGGATCACCGTCATCGCCACGGGCTTCGAACAGGGCGGCAAGAAGAGACAGGGAACCGCCAACGTCTCGCACCTGAGCAGCTACCGCCAGCGCGAGGACTTGAGCACGCCGGCCTTCATGCGCAAGGACAAGGACAAGGCGCCCCTGGCAACCCAGGCGGTCATCAAGATGGGGGCGGGCGACGAGGACGAGGACTCGAACCTGGAGATCCCGACGTTTTTGAGGAGACAGGCGGACTAGCATGGCCGGGAGGCTGAAAGAGAGCGACCCCTCCCTCCTTTCGAAAGAAGAAGGCACTCTAATAACGCCCTGGCGCGACAGGATCCGCATCTGTCTTGCCTATCCCAGCCCGTATCGGACGGGCATGTCGAACCTGGGCTTCCAGACGCTCTATGCCCTTTTCAATCAACACCCCTCTTTCCTCTGTGAAAGAGTCTTCCTTCCGGATCCCGGGGATGAAGCGTCCTTCTCCCCGGGATCCACTCCCCTTTCAAGCCTCGAATCGGGGCGGCCGCTTCGCGACTTCGACATCGTCGCCTTCTCCGTCTCCTTCGAGAACGACTACCCGAATATTTTGAAAATACTCGAGATGGGACGCATCCCGCTCGCGGCCGCGGTGCGCGGCGAAGGGGATCCCCTCGTCATGGGAGGCGGGATCTCCCTGATCCTGAACCCCGAACCGCTGGCGCATTTTTTCGATCTCTTCCTGCTGGGGGAGGCCGAGGAGATGGTGCCGGAATTCCTCGATCGATACCGGGTGCTGCGCGCAGGCGGCGTCTCACGCGACGAGATCCTCGCCGGGCTGCAACGCGACATCGAGGGGGCCTATGCCCCGAAATTCTACCGCGTGGGATACGGGCCCGGGCAGCGCATCGACTCCTTCCGGCCCGTCGATGCGACCTTCCCGTCCACGATCCGGGTGCGCCACGTCAAGGACTTGAGCGCCTTCCGGACGCACCAGGTGATCACCACCCCGCACACGGAGTTTTCCGACATGTTTCTCGCCGAGGTGAGCCGGGGCTGCTTCCGGGGGTGCCGCTTCTGTCCCGCGGGATTCGTCTACCGGCCGGCCCGCTTCCGCAAACTCTCGGCGCTCGCACCCTCCCTGGAGGAAGGGCTTCGGAGGAAAGGGCGGGTGGGGCTGCTCGGAACGGCCGTCTCCGACCACCCGCAGCTGGCCGACATCTGCAGGCAGGTCCTCGGCGAGAAGGGCTCCTTCTCCATCGGGTCGCTTCGGATCGACAGGATCTCGGAAGACCTCGCCGGGCTTCTGGCCGCCTCCGGCGTGGAGATGGTCTCCCTTGCCCCCGAGGCAGGCTCCCAGAGGCTTCGGGACGTGATCCGCAAAGGGATCTCGGAGGATCAGATCTTCCGGGCCGTGGAGCATCTCATCGGAAACGGCATCGTGAACCTGCGGCTCTACTTCATGGTGGGGCTCCCCACGGAAGGGGAGGAAGACATCGACGCGATCATCGATCTTGCGCGGAGGATCGGACACCATGCCGTCAAGACCTCGAAGGGCACCCGGCGCTTCCGGCGGATCACCCTGAGCGTCAACCAGTTCATTCCCAAACCCGCAACCCCCTTCCAGTGGCTCCCGCTGGCCGACGCGGCCCTCGTGCGGAAGAAAATCCGGAAGATCAAACGGGCATTCGGGAAAGAGCGCTCCGTGAACGTCATCCACGACCTGCCGAAATGGAACTACGTCCAGGCGCTGCTCTCGCTGGGCGACCGCCTCGTCGGCGAGATCCTCCTGGCCGTGCACGCAAACGGCGGCAACTGGCCCCAGGCCCTCAAAGGGGTCAACGTCAATGCCGACTACTACGTATACCGCGAGAAGGACCCCGGCGAGGTTCTCCCCTGGGACTTCATCGACCACGGCGTGAGCCGGGAGTTCCTCCTGGAGGAATTCCGGAAGGCGATGTTAACGGCGACTCCGTCGCCGTTAACAGAAGGTAAGAAGGTCTGAGGGTAAGAAGGTTGGAGAATCGGAGATACATTCACGGTTGGGAGCCTATCCAACCCTCTTACTTTCTCACCTTCTCACCTTCTGCAATCAGAGGCTCGTCGTTGACGAAGACCGGGATTCGGAATTATAGTATCAACTGATTCCACAGGAAGGGAAGACCCATGGACAAGGCCGCCCTCTACTTTGCCTACTCCTCCGACATCAACGAAAAGAGCCTCACCCAGTGGTGCTCGAAGAACGGGGTTGATTACCCGCTGAAGTCCAAGGTGGCAAACGCCTGGCTCCCGGATCATGAACTCATCTTCAATTACCGCGAGAGGGAAAACCGGGGGCGCGTATCGAACATCCGGCGACGCTTCGGTCAGGCCATGCCCGGCGTACTCTTTGAAGTGAAGCCCGGCGGATGGAAGGCCATCGAGGCGAAAAAACTCGTGCCCCGCTGCTACCGCCCTTACGATGCGATCGTCCTCACCGAGGACGGCAGGGAGATGGAGGCTGTGGTCTACAGGGTCTTCGCCGACCGCATCGCAGGGACGTTCTACCCGCCGAGGCTGGACTACGCCGCGGCCCTGAGAGAGGGCCTGCTGTCCCACGGGCTCGACGACCGGATGCTCGTGGCCGTCGCCGCGGGCAGGGAGGCCCCCTGGACGGTCGACCACATTTTCGTCTACGGGACGCTGATGAAGGGCTTTGCCCGGCACCATCTGCTGGAGGCCTGGGCCCACCCCATGACCCGCCAGGAGGCCCGAGCGCCAGGGATACTTTTCGATTCCCGAAAGGGGCATCCCTGCCTGGTCCCGGCCAAAAAGGAGGGACAAGCCGTGAAGGGCGAGTTGTACCGCCTCCAGGACAACCGTCAGGCCTTCGAGATGCTCGACATCGTCGAGGACTTCCGGGGCTATGGGGACGCCCGCTCCGAGTTCCGGCGGGCCCTTGTCCGCGCGGACACGGCGGTAGGGCAGAGCACGCTGGCCTGGGCGTATTTCTACAACAAGCCAACTGCGAAGCTGGACGTCATCGACACAGGGGACTGGAAGAACCGGCCCTTCCTGGCGTAGAGGGGGTTTCAAGAAAACAAACAGGGCGGGAACCGTTCATCGGTCCCGCCCTGTTTTGTTTTCTCAGCTAAGAAAAAAGACTCAGATTCCGGAAAACGCAGATCGCCCCGCTGGGTCGATGAACCCTCTCGGGGCGATCCCGCATACCCATTTACGCTCGTGAAGGGTTGTTATGTTTCCTGGAACCGATACCAGAGAAATACCGCTCCGCAGAAGATGACAAGGGCTAGCATGGGGTGACCAACGAACTCGTCGAGCTTGCCGAAAGCTGATCCCAGGCAGATCATGATCACGGAGACAACGAACAGAAGTTCGACGAGAACCTTCATGGGAGAGGGAAACCTGTTATGCATCGCACACCTCCCTGTGTCGTTATGTCTCTTCACCCTCTGCACTTTGCAAGAAAGGTGCCTCAGTTGAGTTCGATCTACATTATTATGCCTTTGTGTTTTTTTCCGCCCCCTCACCCTCTTGGGACCTGATATCCAAGCCGGGCAATCGGATCCAGAGACTCATCAAAAGGTCTTATTGGGATCTTTCCACGCCTCTCTACTACAAAAAATGTAGTTGGTTCTTCATCCGATGTAAAGACCCCGCAGGGAAAATACTCCTTGATCGAATTTCAGCATCGAGACCAGGGAAGAATGCGAGACAGCAGGAGATGCGCAGATGGAGAAGAAGGGAAATGGAACGGTTGAGGAGTCGAGTAAGTAGTGTTCATTCATTACGTTGAAATGCATCGCCTGTCAAATGAAAACGCTTGCACGCGCTTGCCCCGCAGCGCCTGACGTGAGCACTTGCCGTCAGCACCTGTCCTGAGCCTGTCGAAGGATGTCAAACGGCACCGAACGTTGCTGCGTGGGGCAAGCGCGGCATGATAACAGATCAACCCCTTCTCCAAGCAGGCCGGGCGTCCCGTCCGGCAATCGTCTAAATTCCTGGCACACGGGTGCAAGGAACTTTAATCCTGTTGGCTGACATTCTCTGCGACGCGGGGTCCACGCGTCAGAAGACGTGGACTCCTCCGATTTCACCCGCGTTTCAGCCGATTCTTTCACAAATCTTGCATGCATTTTTACAGTGATAGTGTCTTTGAAACCCTGGCCGTTCAGGAATCCGGGTCGTTTGAAGCGGGAGCTATGAGGATCGGTCGCTACCTTGTTCTGATTATTCTCTTCGTCGGTTTCTTCATCATCTTCGGGAACCGGGGGCTCCTGGACAATCAGTGCCTTAAGGAAAAGCTCTCCGAGCTGAGGGCCGAGAATTCACGGCTCGAGGCGGTGAACAGCGGCCTGAAGCGCGAAGTGGTGCTGATGCGCGAGGACCTCCGTTACATCGAGTCCGTGGCACGCAACGAGCTCGGCATGGTGAAACCGGGGAATTTCATTTACCGGTTCATGGATACGACGGTAAAGAAGGAGGAGCCGGCAGCCCCGCCCTCGTCGAAGGAGCGGGCAGCCTCACGAGAGCCCCCGAGGACACTGCCCCCAATCCCACCCAGCCGGGGTCGTCTATTTAGTCTATCTAGTCTATCTTGTCTGTCTGGTCAGCCCTCCTGCGTCCGATACACCCAGCCTACAGCCCGCAGTCTACAGCCGACAGTGAAAAAATCAAATCCCCCTTTCATCCCCCTTTTGCAAAGGGGGAAAGAGGGGGATTTTGCTGTGGGCTGTCGGCTGATTCGCTACACGCTTCTCAGGAGGTGCGCAGCGCATCGACGATCTTCATCCTCGAGGCCTGCAGGGCCGGCAGCACTCCGCCCACAAAGCCCATGATGAGCGAGAACAGGAGGGCCTGCCAGACGATATTCACGGTGAGCGTAAAGGAGAAGGCCAGCTCCGAGAAGGTCTGGAAGTTGAGCGTCGAGATCGTCAGCAGCTGCAGGAAGGAGGCAAAGAATAGCCCCACGGCCCCCCCGATGAACCCCAGCAGCAGCGCCTCCATGAGGAAAGCCCCCAGGATGCTGCGCCGCTGAAATCCCAGGGCCCTCAGCGTACCGATCTCGGCGGTGCGGTTTGCCACGGCGGCGTACATGGTGATCATGGCTCCGATGACGGCGCCCAGCGAGAAGATGATCGTGAGTGACATCCCCAGGATCCGGAGAAACTTCGCCATCATCTCCGACTGATCGGCATAGAAGCGCGTTTCCCTCTTGGCCTCCACGGTAAGCCGCGGGTCGCTCTCCACGCGGGCCTTGAAGGCGTCGAACGCGGAGGCATCGCGAAGCTTGAAGATCACCGACGAGTACACGGGACGCCGGAAGGCCTGCATGAGCTGGTCCACATCGCCCCAGATTTCGGAGCTGAAACCCGTGCTCCCCGCGTCGAAGATCCCCACCACCGTCCAGTCCCGCATGCCGAAGCGCAGCGTCTCACCGATCCCGGCGCCCTGGAACCGCCTGGAGACGCTCTCGCCGGCAATAATCTCCGAGGAACTCGGCCTCGGCATCCTGCCCTCCACGAGCTTCACCTGGGGGCGCATCGCCATCGACTCCTCGCTCACCCCGCGGATGATGACGTTCGAGGGCTTGTCGGTGCCCCGCTTGGGCAGGCTGATGAGCACCACGACCTCCTTGGCGAGCATCTTCCTTCCGCCGGCCCCTGCGGCCACCTCGGGCTGTGTCTCGATGACGGAGGCCTGCAGCCGCTCGATGCCGCTCTGGACCTCCGACTGGGACCCCTTGCGGATGAGGACCACGTTGTCCCAGGATCCCGTGTCGACAAGGGTCTTCTGCAGGCCCTCGGCCAGCATGAGGATGGCGGCAAATACGAAGACAACGAGCGCCATGCCCCCCGCCGTGAGGATCGTCGTGAGGCGTCGTGTCCAGAGATTCCGGAAGCTGTACGAAACGGGGACTTTCATGTTTTCAGGTCCGAGTTTAACGCCTTCTCTGTCTTTTCCGCTCTTCTGCTCTTCCTCACTTCCGATCTTCCGGTCCTCAGCCGATCCTCCTCAAACCATCGGCAATGCGGATATTCACGGCGCGCCAGGTGGGGAAAAGCGCCGCCACGATCCCCACGAGGGTCCCTGCGGCGATGTCCATGTACACCGTCTCCCGCTCCACGAAGAAGATGGGGAAGAAGGTCCCCAGATAATCGGCAAATGCCGCCGCAACGGGGAAGGTGAGCCCGATCCCGATCGCCGTCCCCGTGAGGCTGATGACGAGCGACTCCCCGAAGATGAGCCCCGCGATGAACCAGCCCCCGAAGCCCAGGGTCTTGAAGACGGCGTACTCGCCGATCCGCTCGCGGGCCGTCATGGCCATCGTGTTGGCGACAACGGCCATGATGATGACAATGATCACGATGGAGACGAGCTGGATGGCGACGAGGATTGCCTCCGTCATGGAGACGAAACTCATCTGGAAGGCCTTCTCCGTCTCCGTGAGGGTCTCGGCAAGCGAATTCTTGAAGGTTCCGTCGATCGTCGTGCTCACCTCGCCCGCGAGGTTCGGGTTCGCAATGCCGATGATGTAGTACCCCGCCTGGTCCGCACGCCGCGGCGACGCCTTCCTCATCGTCTCGTTCAGGTAATCCCAGTGGAAGAAGAACTGGGTCTCGTCGACGCTGCGGTCCTTGCCCCGGTAGATGCCGCGGATGGTGAACTCCCAGTTGCCGGGGAAGATCGTCCCCTTGAGGGTGACCGTGTCCCCCACCTTCCAGCCGAACTTCTCGGCGATTTTCTTCCCGGCGACGGCGCCCTTGCGGTCGTTCAGGAACGCGGCACGCTGCAAATCCGGGATGATGTACTCCGGGTAGAGGGCAAGGAAGCTGCGGGGGTCCACGGCGAAGTTGGGGAAAAAATTCTTCTCCTCGATGTAGACGCCGCCGAACCAGTTGCCCCAGGAGACGAGGGTCACGCCGCCGACCTGCCGGATCTTGTCCTTGTAGGCCAGCGGCAACGGGAAGACGAGCGAGATGGCATTGCGGATCACGAGGCGGTTGGCCGAGGAGGCTTCCACACCTGCGTACCAGGCGCTCACCATGGTCCGCAGCATCCCGAAGGCGAGGATGGCGATGGTGATGCCCAGGATGGTGAGCCCCGTTCTCAGCTTGTGGCGAAAGGCGTTGCGGATGAGGAGCTTAAGAATGCGCATTGTTCAGGGAGCCCTTGTCCAGGTGGCGGATCACCTGGGCCGCCTCGGCGGCCTTGGGGTCGTGGGTCACCATGATGATGGTCTTTCCCGACTCGCGGCTGAGCCGGCACATCAGCGACATGATCTCTTTCGCCGAGGCGCGGTCCAGGTCCCCCGTGGGCTCGTCGGCCACCAGGATCGTGGGGTCCGTCACGACGGCCCGGGCGATGGCCACGCGCTGCTGCTCGCCGCCGGAGAGCTGCGAGGGGTAGTGATCCATCCGGTGCGCGAGGTTCACCACGCTCAGGGCCATCTCCACGTGCTCTCTCCTCTCCGACCGGGAGAGCCCCGTGAGCTGAAGGGGCAGCTCCACGTTCTCGAAGGCCGTAAGCACCGGGATCAGGTTGTAGAACTGGAAGATGAACCCCACGTTCGTGGCCCGCCAGTGAGCCAGTTCCGTCTCTCCGAGGGCCGTGATGTCGACGCCGCCGATGACGATCGAGCCGCTGTCCACCTTGTCGATCCCGGCAATGAGGTTCAGAAGTGTGCTCTTTCCCGACCCCGAGGGGCCCATCAGCGCGAGAAACTCTCCCTCGCGGATGTCGAAGTTAATCTCCTGGAGCACGGGGATGACGTGGCTGCCGCGCAGGTAGGCCTTGTTGACGTTTCTGACCTCGACGATGACGGGCCGGTTCTCCAGCTCGGGTGCAGGCCCTTGCTCATCGCAGGTTGTGATCGGGTCGGCCATGGTCTTGCTCGAATCAAGAAGTTGAGAGGGTGAGAGGGTAAGAAGGTTGGAAAAGCCGGCGGTCAATCGTTTGCCCTGTGCTTTGCCGACCTTCTCACCTTCAGACCTTCTTACCTTCTGTCTTTATTTCTCGGCCTGCTTGACGCGGCTTCCGCTCTTGAGGCCCTTGGGCGGGTTCAGGACAACCCGGTCACCCGCCTTGACGCCGCCCGTCACGACGAGCAGATCCCCCAGTTTCTCGCCCGTCGCGATCTCCTGCTCCTCCACCTGGCCGCCCTTGACGACAAAGACCACGGTCTTGTTGTTCCGGCTCATCACGGCGGCGGGGTTGATCGTCGTGAGGGACTTCTCCTCGCCGGGTCCCACCGGTTTGGACAGGAAGGCCACCTTGGCGCTCATCTCCGGGAGGATCCGGGGGTCCTTGTCGAGAAAGCGGACCTTGACCATGACGGTCGCCTTGCTTCGGTCCGCCGTGGGGATGACCATGTGGACCTCTCCACGGAAACGCTTGTCCGGCAGGGCGTCGAGCTGGATCTCGCAGGGCTGTCCGGCCTTTACCTGTTCGAGGTTCGACTCCGACACGTCGGCCTCCACCTGCAGCGAGTTCATGTCTGCAATGGTGACGACGGCCGCCTTGGCGTTGGCGGCGGCGCCCAGGGGCGTTATGATGTCACCGATGTCGGCATTCTTGGTGAGAACGACGGCGTCGAAGGGTGCCCGGACGAGGGTGTACTCCACGCTCACCCTCGCCCCCTCGAGGGCGGCCTCGGCGGCCTTCACGGCGGACTCGGCGCCGGAAACGCCTGCGACGGCCTTCTTGTAGCGGGCCTCGGCCGCGTCATGCTGGGCCTTTGTCGTGTACTCCTGGGACAGGAGTCCCTTCTCCCGCTCGTAGGAGATCTTGGCATCCTCCCGCTCCGCGCGAGCCTGGGCAAGGCTGTATCGGGCGACACTGACGTTCGCCTGGGCCTGTTCCCGGGCCGCGGCTGCGTCGGCTCCTTCGAGCCTCGCAATGATGTCCCCCTTCTTCACGCGGCTGCCTTCCTCGACGTTGATCTCCAGAAGCTGGGCCGTGATCTTCGAGGCGACGGCGGCTTTGCGCTGGGCAACCACATAGCCGCTGGCATTGAGAAGCGTGAAGGACTGGGAGGGGTAGGTCTGGCTCACCGTGGCCACTTCCACCGACTGGGCGGGGCTGAAGACCCCCATCCAGAACAGGACGGCCGCCAGCACCACAAGGGCCGCACCGCCGATGATGAGCATCGGCTTTTTTCGCCGGCCCTGCTGGACGGACTTTGCGGACTTGTCGATCTTGAGCCGGGAGAGATCGTCAGCTGCCATAGGGTCACTCTTTCGTCGCATGGATACGAAAAAAACCGGTTGAAACCGGTCTTCCACCCCAGTACGGATCATCGAGGCGATTGATGTACAATCGTTTATAAGATACCTTCTCGCCCCGATTTGTCAACAGGATTGAAAAGATCCGCCGAGCGGCCGGTGACAGTTTTTCGTTGAAGTTCGGGCTTATCGATACTATGATGAAAACCGAAGCGTTGGAAATCCAAGAGAGGAGGCGTGGACATGCTCGTCAAAGTGCTTATCAAACGCAAGGTCACGCAGGAAAAGGAAGCGGCTCTTCTGGATCTCATCACGCAACTCAGGACGCTGGCGTCCCGTCAACCGGGCTACATCTCCGGCGAGACGTTGCGCAGCGCCGACAACCCCGAAGAGTATCTCGTCATCAGCACCTGGCAGGCAATGGACGACTGGAAGAAGTGGTTCGGGAGCAAGGAGCGCTCGACACTCCAGGACAAGATCGACAAAATCCTGGGCAAGAAAACCGGCTACGAGATCTTTCAGTATCCCGAGAAATCGGTCTCCCTTCGCAGCTTCAAAGGCTACGAGGGGGGTTGATCTCCGGACCATGGGACGTCCATCGCAAGAGACTGCGGCAATCTTCCCCCAACGCCTGGCAGAGGGTCTCTGGGTCCTGGGCAATTCCTTTTTCAACCTCTATCTCGTCCGGGGGAAAGCGGCGTCGGCCCTCGTCGACACGGGGATTTCCGCCATGGCCGACGAGGTCATCGGCCAGATGGAGAAGCTCGGGGTAAAGCCCGATACCCTTATCGTCACCCACCCGCACCCCGATCACATCAACGGGCTCGATGCCCTGAGGGAGCGCTACCCCGAAGCCCGCGTGGTCATCGGACCGGGCGCGCGGGAATTCCTGGCCCACCCCAGGACCGAGGCGGCCCTCGTGGCCGAGGACCGCTTCATGTCGGAGTTCCTCGAATCGCAGGGATACCACCCCGGCCGTCCCCCCATCGGGCGCCCTCCTTCCGTGAGCGGCGCCGAGGCCGCCAGCGACAATGAAACGATTGACCTGGGCGGGTTGACGCTCCGGATACTTCATGTCGGAGGCCACGCCATCGGCAACATCCTCGTCCACGTCCCGAAGCTCCAGGCCCTCATGGCTTCCGACAGCCTGGGTTTCCGCATCCCCAGCATCGGGTTCTTCCCGATCTTCTTTACGGGGTATGCGGACTACATGGCCGCAATCGACCGGCTGGAAGCCCTGAAGCCTCGAATCCTCTGCCTGGCCCACCAGGGGCCGCTTGTGGGAGAAGAGGCCCGGAAGGCGTTCAAAGACGCCCGCGAGGCCGCCCGGTCCCTCTACGAGGAGATCCGCAACGATCCCCGTGACGAGGATGCGGTGATCCAAGACCTATACCCGCGGTTCTACCGCGACGAACTGGCCCTCTACACACGCGAAAACATCGTCGGCTGCTGCCGCCTCGTGATCCGGCGCAGCCGGGCCTGAATCCGGTCTATCTTGTCTGTTTCGTCTATTTCGTCTGTTTGGTCAGGCCGCAGCCGGAATGGGGCATCGGTCGTCCGGAATTCGGACTCTGCTTCCACCTCTTCACTCAGACACTTAAACACTCAGGCACTCAGACACTTTTTTCTCTTTCACGGGTCACTAAAAAAAGGTCCCCCCGGGTGGTGCGGCCCAGGGGGAGAAGGAAGAAAGGAGAAGATAGGAACGCTGTCAGCCGGAACAAGGGATGAAGCGGGCCAGGTCCGTCCGGGCGGGGAATCCCCGGGGCTCGTGACAGCCCGGCGCCGGTTCCAACCAGTGTCCTTGATCTATCTATCGGCATTCCATCGCCGAACTTGAGAGGGAATGATCGACAGCCTGTTCGCGAAACCAGGACAAAGGAGGGAAAGGGCCATGCTCAGGGCCAGGGACATCATGACGAAGGAGGTGGTCACCGTCACACCCGACACGGAGATCACGCAGGCGGCAAAGCTCCTCCTGGAGAATCACTTCAACGGGCTGCCCGTCGTCGACGACAGGGGCAAGCTCATCGGGATCATCTGCCAGGACGATCTCATCGTCCAACAAAAAAGGCTCCCCCTGCCCTCCCTGTTCACCTTTTTTGACGGCCTCATTCCGCTGACCTCCTACCGGAGTCTGGAGAAGGAAGTGGAAAAGATCGTAGCCACAACCGTCTCCCGGGCCATGACGATGGACCCGATCACCATCGACCCCGATGCAAGCCTGGAGGACATCGCAACCCTCATGGTCAACAACAACATCCACACGCTTCCGGTCCTGGACGGCGGCCGCCTCGTCGGCATCATCGGCAAGGAAGACATCCTGCGGACCATCATGCCTGCAGGAAACAAAGTCTGATCGAGGAATCACCCCTTACGTTTTTTTCTTGCTTTTTCGAAAAACAGACCGTATATTGTATACAAGATGTTCCGCATAGAGGAACATTTTTCCATTTTGTAAGACAAAACCGGGCATTTTTGCAGGAGTCTATCCGACAGGAAAATCAGAGTTGCTCCGATATACCCATGCTTCTTCTTCGGGTATAAACCAAGTGAAAAAGCGAAGGGAATCGAAAAGGGCAATCTGATGAACGTAAGAAAGAGCTCCACCGTAAACTTCAGGTTCTGGTTCGAGCGGCAAGTTCGCAACGCAAGAAAACCGAAAGGTTCTTTCGGCGCCGCGGAAGGCAGGCTCTATTTCGAAAAACTGCTCGGCAAGACGAAATCGGAAGGACGGCATGAGATAAAACAGCCCTCGGGCGCACATAGAACTCTCTCTGTCATCTACCTCTCTCCTATTCGTTCATGGGGGGGATCAACGATGTTCTCCTCCATGAATGACGCCATTATTGTCACTCTTTACCTGTAAACCCCCTTTCAAGGGCTTGCCTCGGGCGAGGCAAGCCTTTTATATGATCTATTACCCTTCAAGCCGCTCCGGTCCTTGCCGTTATCCATTTGAAGCAACTCGCTTTAACCCCTTGAATGGATTTCAAAACTGCGTTATCGTGCCCATCATGCACTTTCCACGGTCGGCCGGTTTGCTTTCCCCGACCCGAATCGAGTCCGGCACAGAACCGGCGGTTTCAATCCGGGTCTTCCCGCCGAGTCTTCCCGGCGGGAAGGCCCATGGCGAGATCAGGGGGTTCCCATGGCAGAACGAAATCCGGAAGATCTTCGCAACTATCTCCAGCCGACGCTCTATATCGACTCCGACTCTCCGGTGGTGATCGACTTCGCGAAAACCCATGCACGGGGTGAAACGGCGAGGGAAAAAGCCATCAGCCTTTTCCGGGCCGTCCGCGACGAGATCCTCTACGACCCCTATAACATCCGGCTTGTCCCGGAAGAGTACAAGGCAAGCGTCATCATCGGAAAGCGCAGAGGGTACTGCGTGGCGAAGGCCATCGCCCTGGCCGCCGCCGCCCGGGCATCGGGGATTGCCTCGCGGGTCGGGTTTGCCGATGTAAAAAACCATTTGAGCACGGAGCGGCTCAGGAAGATCATGAAAACAGACGTTTTTGTCTTCCACGGTTACGCGGAACTGTTCCTGGAGGGGCACTGGTTCAAGGTCACGCCGACCTTCAACATGAGCCTCTGCGAGAAGTTCGGCGTCAGGCCCCTGGAATTCGACGGCAAATCGGATTGCCTCTTCCACGAATACGACAAGCAGGGGCACAGGCACATGCAATACCTGCGCGACCACGGGGCCTTTGCGGATGTCCCCTTTGACCGGATCGTGGACGAGTTCCATCGGCACTACCCGGAGTTCTTCCCCAAAGACGGGGGCCCCGTCGGAGGCGACTTCGCCGGGGAAGCCGCAAAAGAAGCGGACGGCAACCGTTGAGATCAAGGCACGGCGACAGACGGCATCAGGCGGGAGGCAAGGACTTACTTCAAGATGTTATCCGTCATTTTCTATTTCCAGTTCCATCACCCGTTCCTGCTCCATCCCGAGCGGGACAAGTTCCTGTGGGATGAGCGAAACCGGGAGCTCTTCACCGATAAGGCGAGGCAGTGCTACCTTCCCGCCATCCGGACGCTGACGTCGCTCGTCGTGAAACAGCCCGAGTTCAAGCTCACCGTGGGCCTGTCCGGGACGTTTCTGGATCAGGCGGAACTCTACCAGAGCGAGGTCATCAAGGCCCTCCAGGACCTCCTCGACACCGGCCGGGAGGGTGAGCGCGTCGAGTTTCTCGACGAGACGCACTATCACTCCCTGGCAAGCCTCTTCGAAGATCCCCGCAAGCAGGAATTCCGGGACCAGGTCTCCCTCCACCGGGACCGGATGGCCAAGCATTTCGGGACTCGCCCCACGTCCTTTTGCAACACGGACCTGATCTTCAACAACGACATCGCCGCCGTCGTCACCGACATGGGATACACGGCAATGCTCTGCGAGACGGCTCAGCCCGGGGCCGCAAGCGGGACGTTATACCGGGCGCAGGGGACGGATCTGCTCGTCATCCCTAGAGATCGCGAGTTGAGCGATGATGTCCAGTTCCGCTTCGCGCAGCACCCCCTCACGCCACGCGGGGTTTTGGAGCGCATCGCGAAGGGCACAGGAGGGGTCGTGCTCCTGGGAACCAACGTGGAGCACATGGGCGCACCGGGCCCGGAAAGCATCGGGATCCATGACTTCTGGAGAGGTGTGGCCGAGGCGATACCGGAATTTTCGGGCATCGAGGCAGCCACTCCGGCAGAGCTGGCCCGGCGTTTCCGGGACGCCGACTGCCCGGAGACGGACATCCCCGCACCGGCCGTCGCCGACCGGGCAGCAATGGAACGGCAGACGGGCGGCTGGCTCGACGACCCGGCACAGTTCGATCTCTTCCGCGACATCGAGAAGATGGAGGAAATCGCCCGCAAGGCCGGAGGGGAGCTCCTGACCCACTGGCGCCACCTCACGGCATCGGATCACCTCTACGCCATCCACCAGCGGACAGGCAGGGAGTCCTCGCTGGGCGCCTATGAGAACCCCTTCGGGGAATCGCTGGCCAGCGCCGTCCACATCCTGACGCGAAAGATCGACATCCTCACGGTCACCATCTTCCGCTTCGAGATCCTCACGCGAAAAGAGAGGCCCGCCGTCCTCATCATCACGCCGGAAACGGGCCGGCTGCCAGAGGATCTGGGGGGCCTCGCCAAGTACATCTCCGGAAAGAGCGGAGGCCAGGGCGAGGTCATCTCGGCGTTGTGCGAGGGCCTGACGGAGCGGGGCGTCGACGTTCACCTGGCCGTTTTGAATCTGAAAAAACGATTCCAGAGAGAATCCCGGCTGAGCGCGCAGCAGTGGCGGGAGGTCCGCTACAAGATCGATCCCGAAAAGATCCACCTGGTCAGCTCGGGGGTATATTCCGATCTGCTGAGCGCTTACGGGGGAAACCCGTTGCTCAACGCCGCAGAATTCCAGCGCGAGATCGTCAACAACGTCATCAAGGCCGTGAGCGCCCGCCATGGCGGAAGGCTCATCGTCCACACCCACGATTGGATGGCGGGCGGGATCATCAACGCCTACCTGAAGGCCCGGGGAGTACCCGTCCTGCACACCGTCCACAATGTCTTCACGGGCCATGTCCCGCTCGACATGCTGTTCGGCGTGGACCTGGAGGACTTCTCCGAGAACATCTATTACTCGTCGGAGTACGGCAGGCGCTGCATCGACAGCCAGGCCACGGCCATCAAGAACGCAAACCTGATTAATTTCGTGGGCGAGCAATTCCTCAAGGAGGTGGTCTACGACTACTTCATGGACCGGCCCCTCGTGCCGCCCGGCGTGAGGATGGAGGTCAAGGCCAAGTACTTCCACGGGACGGCCATCTCCATCATCAATGCGCCGCCGCCCTACATGTACCCGGAGCGATGCGATTTCTGCGTCGAGAAATTCGGCCCCGACGACGACGTCCTGGAGGCCAAGCGCATCAACCGCGTGGAATTCCAGAAACGGATGGGGCTCAACGTCGATCCCGACGCGATCCTTCTTTTCTGGCCCTCCCGCCTCGACCCCACACAAAAGGGGGTGGCGCTGCTGGAGCAGGTGGCGGGGCCCTTCGTCGTCGATCACCCCGACGTTCAGATCGCCATCGTGGGCGACGGGGTGGGCAGCGACCGGACCCACGTGGAGGTGCTGGGGCGGATCGCCTACGCCTCGGGCGGGCGGATCGGTTACCAGCCCTTCAGCGAGGAGCTCTGCATGCTGGGCTACGCAGCGGCAAGCGACGTCTTCGGGGCTTCGCTCTACGAGCCCTGCGGCCAGATCGACCAGGTGGGGAACATCTTCGGCGCCACAGCCACAAACCGCGACACGGGAGGCTACCACGACAAGATCCGGGAGCTTCGCCTGAAGAGCGCCGGCGCGCCCCAGGACGTGGGAAACGGCTTTTTGTTCCGGGACTACGACGCCCGGGGGCTGTGGTACGGCCTCGAGAACAGCGTCAGGTTCCACCGGAAGCCGCCCGAAATCCGCGAGCCCCAGATCCGGCGGATCATGCGCGAGACCCGGCAGCGCTACAGGCTCGAGAACATGATCGCCGCCTACATCCGCGCCTACGAGCGGATCAACGACGGCGAGCCGATCGTTTAAAGACAGTGGCCAGTGATCAGTGATTAGTGACCCGTGGAGGAAAAAGAAAAATCCTCTTGCCCTTCGGAAATGCGGTGCGTGAGGGAAGAAAAGGAGGGGAAATGAAAAGAGCCACTCTACCCGTTGTCGTTTCGATGGTGCCGGTACTTGTCTTCTTCGTGATCATGGCCTCCATAAACGGCTGCGCCAGCGCTGCCAAAAAAAAAGAGGCGTACTGGAATTCTCAAATTGGTCAAGCCACCTATAACGATGTCGTCGCCCAGCTTGGGCCGCCCGTAGCGAAGGAAACGTTGTCCGACGGAAGCATGGTAGCCAAATGGGTCAGAACGTCCTATGGGACAACGCGATCATCTGCCATGGCCGATAATTGGACCGAAGAACTGGTTCTCAGGTTTTCACCCGGCGGCCTGCTCACGCAATCGTCACTGCATGAGTATTGAGCCCCCCATCGCATCACGTTGTACGCCACCGCTTCGGCAAGACAAACATGCATCCGAGATTTTTTAACCAAGACGGAGGATACCTGACCATGAATCATCTGGCAAAGACAGGCTGGACCGTGACGGTCGCAATTCTGCTCCTTACAGGATCGCCTGCTGCAGCGGCCGAGAAAGCAAAGACCCCCGTGACCCAGTACTGGGTAAGCGTCGCAACGCAGAACATGAGCATCCCGGGCATGCCCCGGGAAGGGATGTCGGGACTTCAGGGAATAATCGTCGGAAAGATGGCGGGAGTGGGGCCGAAGAAAAGCCTTCACCTGCAGCTCAATTCGCCGAGGACAATGCCGTCAGGCCCTGAAGCGACCCACGACATCCCGCCCGGCCTGAACATGGGAAAGACCCTGCCCCTGCTGATCCCCGAGCGTGAAAAGCCCGTGCGCGGCGGTGAAGAGCCGGAACGAAAGATGGAGAAACCGAAGATGCGCATGCTCCTTTACTGGGGATGCAGCGAGGCGGTGCGGCCGGGCCAGCCGAAGGTGCTCGACACGGAGAAGATGAGCATGCCGGAATTCGGCAAAGCCATGTCAGGGCGCACCGGTTCCGGACAGTCGCCCCCTTCACGGAGGTCAGGATGGGCCTACGCGGAATGGCCCAACCAGAAGGACCGCCAGGATGTGCCGACTAGCAGCTCCCTTTCGGGAGAGCACTTCATTCACGGCAACTACACGCCGGATATCAAATTCGCCGTCGGCGAGAGGCATGACTTCATGGCGCCGGTCGAATTTACCTCCGCCACAGGAGGGCTGACGGACAGCATCACCTTTCAATGGAAGAAGATCCCCACGGCGATCGGCTATTTCGCCATGGCCATCGGCCATCACGAAAAAACCGGCGAGACGATCCTCTGGTCGTCGAGCGATGCTCAGGACCCGGGATACGGCCTCATGAACTATCTCCCCCCGGCCGATGTCAGCCGGTTCATCCGGGATAAGGTGGTCATGGGTCCCGACGTGATGAGCTGTTCGGTGCCCAAGGGGATCTTCAAGGATGCGAACGGGGCTGCACTGCAGTTCATCGGTTACGGCGACGAGTTGAACATCGCTTATCCGCCGAAACCCAGGGACTCGACAAAACCGCACGAAACCATATGGGCTGTGAAACTGAGGAACAAGTCCACCGGGATGCTCCCGCTCGGGCAGGAAGGGATGAAGGGAACCAAGGAAAGCCGGCCCAAGCAGGATGAACAGCCGGCGGAGCCGAAGCGCGGAGAGTCCCCCGACCCCGTGAAGGACACGTTGGACAAAATGAAAAACATTCTTAAGTTTTGATGGCTCGACCCCTGTCGGCCACATCCCATTTTTCCAACCTGAACAAAACGAAAAGAGGGGTAACACCGGCCAGGATGTTACCCCTTTCATTTGAAGACGAGAACACCGGAACAGTCGCCCGACTCTTTTTTAAGCATTCCTTTCTGAAACGACAGAACCGCATTTCCGAATCGGACAGAAGATGACAAACGGATACGGTGTCCATTCATGGACATTCCCTCCGCTTGGCGAATTTGCTTGCCTTCGATGTAAAAAAGAATAGAATTATTTACGAAGCGTTTTCCGCACAAGCAATTATATCCACCAACGCCCAGGCGTCATTCAACATCAAACCCAGGCTTTCCAGGTTCCCTCTTGCAAGAGGGGTGTTCGGTTTTCCGCAAACATTTTCCGTCATGGACGGACAAGCTTACGTCGTATGGATCGGTGCCGCACCGTGACAAGCTCAGCCAGGGCATCGACATGATCAAGAAGATGTTTTAGGGCCGCTGCCCCCCCGGCAAGGAGCCGGGAGGGCAGGTTGAACGAAGATCTATGGACAGACGTACAAAACAAAAAGGAGGGAGAATCAATGGCTATGTTTCATCCGATTGACAAACGCGTATTCCTTTCAAAATGGACCTCGTGCCGCGGACAGGGCAACACGGCTTTTCTGGTCGTCATGGTGTGCATCATCATCCTGGTCTTCCTGCAGCTCCGGTACTGCGCACCCACGCCGCCGGCCCCAGCCGTGAAGCCGGCCGTTGACGCGGCGACCAAGGCAGTAATGGACAAGCTCGGCAAATTCATGGCAACCAAGCTGCCGAACGGGGTTGAGCTCAACCTTCCCGAGTTCGGCGTCGAGAAAAAACTGATTGCCTTCATCGAAGACAAAAACAAGCCTGTTGACAAAACGACCTGGTTTTCCTTTGATCGATTGGATTTCGAAACGGGAAGCGCAACGCTGAAACCGACCTCAGCGGAGCAGCTGAAGAACATCGCGGAGATCATGAAAGCCTATCCGAAAGTTGCACTGAAGCTTGGAGGGTACACGGATAATGTGGGCAATGCAGACGCCAATCTCAAGCTATCCCAGCAGAGGGCTAAAAACACCATGCAGGAGCTTGTCAAGTCAGGCGTCGATGCCAAGAGGCTGGAGGCCGAAGGGTATGGGGAGAAGTTCCCGGTTGCCGACAACTCTACGGAAGAAGGACGCGCGAAGAACCGGAGAATCGATCTGAGGGTAACGGGCAAGTAAGGGAAGCGCTCGCTTCGTGGGAGATGGCCGGTAAGCCTTGTCAACAACGGGGTCAGGGGGCTGCCGGGCGCCATGTCGGCGTCCGGCAGCCTGTCCCCCGCTGACCCAAAATCCGATGGCCATCGACCTCGAGTCTTATGCAACAGGATCAAGGAAGACGGGATCGTTCACCGCGCGGGCTGACCCGACAGCCCTGATCCTTGTTTTTCACAAGCCGGAGAAAGGAACTACAGGAAATGGCCACGCAAGCCGCATTTACACCAGAGGAATGGACTCTTCTCAGGATCGTGCCTTCGCTCGTCGTCGGTGGCGTCTCCGCCGCCGATCCGAACGGCATCTTCGGCGCCGTCAAGGAAGCCGCGGCCGGAATGACGGAAATGATCGCGTCGCTCCAGAAAGGCTCAAAGCTCGAGCTCTTGGACGCGATGCTGGCGGACAAGAGCATTCCCGGGATGCCTGATCCGAAGACACTCGTCGGTGAGGGCAATCGTGAACAGCAGATGGCAAATCTCAAATCCGCCGTGCTGGGTCGCATCGGGGAGGTGGTAAACCTGGTAAGCCGGAAGGCAACACCCGATGAGGCAAAGGCTTACAAGCAGATGATCATGAGTGTGGCATCAAAGACGGCGAATGCGTCCAAGGAAGGCGGGTTTCTCGGCTTCGGCGGCGTTCGGGTGAGCAGTGCCGAAGAGTCCTTCCTCAATGAGGTGAAGGCTGTCCTGCAGCTCACCTGAGCTTCGAGGCGCGCGGCTCAACCGTAACGTTACTCTCTTTCAATACGTAATCCCCCTGTCTGACAGTTGTCCACCTCTGAGCAGTCGAAGGTGAAAGAAATAAAAAAAGCCCCCGTCCCGGCGCTCATCCGGGATGGGGGCTTTTACTTGGAGGACCTTTCAGCCGCTCCGCGGCAGGCATCAGACTTCAGGCATCGGGCTTCAGGATCAAGAGAACGAAAAACCCGCCGCGGATTCACTCCGGGCGGGTTTCTTATAGGAGGACCTATCTGGCCGCTTTTCGTTTCTTTCGTTCTTCGTCTATTTCGTTTCTTTCGTTTTCCGGTCGTTCCTCGATCCTGCTCAGCCTTTCACCTGGGGCCTGCGTTCGATCCGGTCCCAGGCGTCCTTGTAGAGCCTGCCGATGCAGAGCGCCAGCCCCAGGAAGAACAGCCCCAGCATGAACGTCGGCGGCGTGTTGAGCATCTCGTCGATCAGGTGACCCACGTACAGGAAGAGCATCGAGGCAATCACGATCGCAAACCCCCAGGCGCCGATCACAAGGATGTGTGAGAAATCGATCTGCCGCGGTCTTGTCTTGATTGCTGTCTGTGCCATGACCTGCTCCTCCTTTCTTTCGTTTTACACGCTACCCGCTACACGCTTCTTCTTACATCAGGTTCTTGATCGCGTCGGCCACGGGGCTCGTGAACAGGGCCACCATCACCGCGTACATCGCGAAGCTGCCAACGGCCTCGCTCAGGTAGAGCTTCTCGTACTTCTGCTTCAGCGAAACGATCGTCATGCCGCCCACGATCAACGCGCCCAGGTGGAAGTAGGGGAAGCTGCCGGCGCCGGCTGCGGAGTACTCGGCGAAGCTGAAGGTTGCGGTGATGAGCACTACGACTGCGCTGAGAATCAGGGTGGAAAGCGTCTTTTTCATTTTGAGGTCCTCCTCGGTGTTTTTGTTTGTTGCCTATTGGTATTGGAAGGACCGTGCCAGGACGGGCGCCGGGCGAAAGATAGTTTGCAAGTCGCTGAATCATAAAGGGAAACTGCGACGCGAGGGCTTGCACGTCCCTCCCTCCGAAGCCCTCGAAAAGGCCCCGTTTTGAAAGAAACGTTCAACCGGGGGTGAACGAAACATCGAAGAAAGGGTATCGGGACAAACAAGAAGTGTCTGAGTGTCTGAGTGCTTGAGTGTCTAAGTGAAGAGGACAAAGGGACTGGCTACCAGGATACAAAATGAAATCCTGGGTCCTCGAACCTCGCTCCTCGCGCCTGCTTTGGAGTTCATGTTCAGGCGGGTCAAAAATGGCCAGATGCAAGGCGCCCGAAAGCCCGAGGAGCGAGGCGTACTATTCCGTACATTGAGCGACGAGGGCAGAGGGCAACGCCGCAGATGGCCGTTTTTCACCCGCCTGACCGAGTAAGGTAGGCAGCGAGGGCATCCACCAACCCCGGGGAAAACAGGGAAACCATGAGGATGTACAGGAAAAAAATGGTGGCGGCCGAGACGAGATCCAGGCCGCTGTAGCGCTTGAAGAGGGAGACGACGGTGATTCCGCCGAGGACAATGGCGATTCCCTGCACTGCCAGGAAGATGCTGAAACCCGACAACGGCACAACAGCCGCAACAAAGAGGAAGGCCATTCCCGTCATGACGAACAGAAGCATCCGGGTTTCACCCTGTCGTTTCATCCTTCCTCTCCCCTCATGTGAACGGTTTGTGAACGGTTGACGACAATCTGGACTATCCATACCACAAAACGGGGGGCTCTGTCTCAGGACTTTTTGCCTGGGCGATCACGGGTATGATCCGTGCAGGGAAGCGGGGGTCGCTGCGGATGAAAAAAGGATTTCTGTTTTCAATCCCTTGTGATATCGTTTCACATCGCGACCCGGAACGGGTGGGCTGATGCCCTGTTCTAACCACAACAAAGGAGATGTTGAGATGAAAAAATTGTCGGCAGGCGCTCTGGTAATCTTCATGCTTTTGTTCATCTTCACCTCCGCTGACCTCCTGGCGGCGGAAAAAGCAAAGAAGGACGTGCTTGCGAAGGTGGGAGCCAAGGAAGTGACAAAAAGCGACATCCAGGCCTACGCCGGGCTTTACCCGGAGCAGCAGCAGGCCCTCATCAAGGCCGACCCCCGCATGGAGGAGGTCCTGGTGAAAAATCTCGTCAGCATCATGGTCGTATCCGACGTGGCCAAGAAGAAAGGCCTCGACAAGAATCCGGCGATCAAGAAGCAGATCGAGATCATGAAGGATGAGTACCTGGCCAGGATGTACGTCCAGAAGGAGATCCTCGGGAAGATCAACCTCACGGACAAGGACTACGAGACCTACTACAACACCCACAAGAAGGAGTTCGAGAACCCCGAGATGGTGAGGGCCCGCCACATCCTCGTAGCCGTGAAGCCCAACGCCACGGAGGACGAAAAAAAGGCGGCGCTGAAAAAGGCCGAAGAAATCCTCGATAAGGCGAAGAAAGGCGAGGACTTTGCCAAGCTCGCCTCGGAGTATTCCGATGATCCCGGTTCCAAGGCAAAAGGCGGAGACCTGGGATTCTTCACGCAAGGCAGCATGGTCGGCAAATTCGAGCAGGCCGCTTTCGGCCTGAAGCCCGGTGAGTTGAGCCCCGTCGTCGAGACGGAATTCGGCTACCACATCATCAAGCTCGAAGAGCGCAAGGCCGCCGAGCAGCAGCCCTACGAGTCGGTCAAGGAGCAGGTCAAGGCGAAGGCCACCCAGGCCATCCAGCAGGAACGCCTCAATGCCTTCCTCGAGAAGGCGATGAAGGATGCCAAGGTGACCTACTACGGGCCTGAACCCCCGAAGCAGCAGTAACAGGAACAGGGGGCAGCAAATCGGGGATGGAAGACCTGACCAAGCCCAGACTCGACGCGGGTCGGTGCACCGGCTGCGGGCTCTGCCTTGATGTCTGTCCCTCCGATGTGCTTGTCCTGGAAAACGGGAGCATCACCCTCTCCCGGGAGGGCTGTTTCGGTTGTGATCACTGCGCCGCTGTGTGTCCCACAGGGGCCATCACGATCGATTCCGTCAGCACCGGGAATCTTGCGCTTGCCACGGTAGAGACGGGCGGTCGTTGGCTTCCCTTCGGGGAGTTCGACACCGCCCTTCTTGTCCGTCTTCTTTACTCACGCCGTTCCTGCCGATGTTTTACGGAAGAGCCCGTCGAAAAGAACGTTCTCGAGGATCTTGCCCGGATCGGCACCATGGCCCCCTCGGGAACCAACAGCCAGCGCTGGATTTTCACGATCGTACCCGACCGGCAGGCCCTGCTCGGCTTCGGGCATCGGATCGGCCGCTTCTACGAGCGCCTCAACCGTCTTGCCGCAAACCCCGCAGCCCGTCTCTTCTCGAGCCTTTTCATGCAGGACAAGCTGGGACACTACTACCGGCGATACCACGCCCAGGTGGAGGATGCCCTGCGTCAGTTCAGTCAGACCGGGCGCGACAAACTCTTCCACGGCGCCACGGCGGCGATCCTCGTCGGGACGGAGCCCGGCGCCTCGTGCCCGCGGGAGGACGCGCTGCTTGCCGCCCAGAACATTGCCCTGGCCGCTCATGCCATGGGCATCGGGACCTGCCTCATCGGCTTTGCCGTCGAGGCCATGCGCCGCGACCGCACCATCCAGCGATCCCTCGGCATCCCCGAGACGGAGGACATCCACGCCGTCATCGCCCTGGGAAAACCGGCCGTCACCTACCTCAGGCCCGCCGGGCGCAAACCTGCCAGGATCCGGTATGCCTTCCGCACCAAAACATGATAAGCTGATTACTGAAGCCCGACGTTCGCAAAGTCAGGAAGTAAGGAAGAACAGAGAATGCGAATACTTTTCCGATCTTCTTCACTTCCGATCTTCGTAAGCAAATGCTCGACCGGGGCGCACGAAGGCACCCGTATGAAAGACATCGGTCAGTCAACCATGATGGAACCCGTCGTCCAGGCAGATGCCCTCAGAAAAACCTTCGGCGCCTTCACCGCCGTCGACGGGATCTCCTTTTCCGTCAGGCGCGGGGAGTGCTTCGGCATTCTAGGGCCCAACGGCGCCGGCAAGACGTCGACGATCCGGATGATCTACGGCTTCTCGCCCCTTTCGGGAGGCTCGCTGCACGTGCTCGGACAGGATGTCACCCGGAGGCGGCAGCTGCGCAAGGTCAAGTACCGCATCGGCGTCTGTCAGCAGGACAACAACCTCGATCCCGAACTCTCCATCCTGCAGAACCTGGAGGTCTTCGCGTCCTATTTCGACGTGCCCCGTCCGGCGGCCACCGCCAGGGCCTTGGAGCTGCTGAAATTTATCGCCCTGGAAAACCGCAGGGACACACCCATCCCGGAGCTTTCGGGGGGGCTCATGCGCCGGGTCGTACTCGCGCGGGCCCTGATCAACGAGCCCGACCTCCTGATTCTCGACGAGCCCACGACGGGCCTCGACCCCCAGTCGCGCCACCAGATCTGGGAGCGCCTGGAGGGGCTCAGGGCCCGGGGCATCTCCATCCTGCTCACGACGCACTACATGGAGGAAGCCTCGCGGCTCTGCGACCGGCTCATCATCATGGACCACGGGAAGATCCTCGTGGAGGGGCGGCCGCAGGATCTGATCCGGGAGCACGCCGGCAGGGACATCATCGAGGTCTCGGAGCCCGGCGAGGAGCTTCGCTCCTTCCTGCGGGAGCGCAACCTCCGGTACGATGACCTGGGGCACCGCCTCCTTGTCTACTGCGACCAGCGGGATGAGCTCTACCGGGAGGTGAGCGGGCGCTACTGCCGGGACGGCTGCACCCTGCGGACGGCCACCCTGGAGGATGTTTTTCTGAAACTCACGGGGAGGGAGCTGCGCGAATGAGCAGGACAGCCATGCCGGTCATCTCTTCGCGGTTTCTCCGCATCTGGCAGCGCAATTTCGCGGTTTACCGCAAGACCTGGAAGGTGAGCTTCATGCCGCCCCTGCTGGAGCCGCTTCTTTACCTTGCGGCCTTCGGCCTGGGGATGAGCGCGCTCGTGGGGGAAGTCTCCTGGCGAAACCAGTCCGCCTCCTACATCGTATTCATCGCGCCGGCCCTGCTTTCCGTCAACATGATGTACAACAGCTTCTTCGAGACCACCTACGGCTCCTACGTGCGGATGTACTACCAGAAGACCTTCGACGCCATGCTGGCCACCCCGCTCTTCCTCGAGGAGATCATCACGGGCGAGATCATCTGGGGCGCCACGAAGTCCGTGATCGCATCGTCCATCATGCTCGCCATCATCAGCCTCTTCGGCCTCATCCGTTACCCCGAGGGCCTGCTTCTCGTCCCGCTTTCCTTTCTGGCCGGCTTCGCCTTCGCGTCGATCGGGATGTACTTCACGGCCGTCGTTCGCAACATCGACCTGTTCAACCTGCCCATCTTCCTCTTCATCACGCCCATGTTTCTCTTCGGCGGGACCTTCTTCCCCCTCGACACGCTCCCCGGGTGGGCCCAGGCCCTGGCCTGGTTCCTGCCGCTGACCCACCTGGTGGAGATCACCCGGGCCATCGCCATCGGCCCCCTCGACGGCTTCGCCCTGTGGAACCTGCTCTACCTCACCCTTTTCAGCGCCCTCTTCTTCCCGCTGGCCCTCAAAAAAATGCGAGTGCGCCTTATCAAGTAAGGCGAACTCGCATGGCAAAAGGTGAAGGGCTTATGGCAAAGGGCCCGAGACTTCTTTACCTTTTGCCTTACGCCTTTAGCCGTTAGCCGTTTTTTATTTTCATATAGATGATGTAGGCGGCCATGGCGCAGGCGATGGCATTGCCCAGGATAATCGGCAGGGCGCCGAGGAGAAGGCCGTAGATCAGCCAGAGGGAAAGACCCGCGAAGAGGAGGATATAGGATCCCAGGGACAGATCCCGGGTCATCCTGGTTCTGTGAATCTTGATGACCTGCGGTGCAAAGCCCAGGGTGGAAATGGCAGCAGCCAGCAGTCCGATCAGGGTGACGCCGTCCATGTCGATACCGGGGTCCCACGGGCGGCGCGATGCGGGCGCAGGGAACGGGGCATCTGAAACCCCAAGAAATTCCCTGCACTTGAAATTTTCCGCCGCACGGCACGGCACCGTTTTTGTTTGACAGAAGGGATCTAAGTCCCTATACTTTCGCTTCATTCTTCTAACAGGTGAGGCCGGTGGACACAAGCAAAATAGCCATCGTCGGTCCGGGGCGACTCGGGACGGCGCTGGCCTACATCTACGGCCGCAACGGCAGACGCGTGACGATGTACTATCACGACGCCGAGGTGTGCCGTACCATCAATGAGGAGCACCTCAACCCGACGCACCTCACGACGGACCTGGCGCGCCTCTATGGCGGGATGGCTAACGTGCCCCGACTGGCGCCCGAGGTGACGGCATCGAGCGACCTCGAGCAGGTCGTCCACGAGCACGACTTCATCTTTCTCACGATCACCATGAACCGCCTGTCGGGACTGCTGGACTACCTTCGCCCCATGATCGCCAAGAAGCGGGGCAAGACGTGCATCATTTCGGCCATCAAGGGCCTCGTGGCCGACGAGAAGACGAAGGAGCTGATCACCCCTTCCCAGATGATCCAGAGCGATCTCAACCACATCCAGCACAAGTTCAAGGTCGTCGCCATGGGGGGCCCCTTCTTCGACGTGGACATCGCGCTGGGCAAGCCGGTGGCCCTGACCATTGCCGGCCCGCGAAGCGTGGCGCAGACCGTCCGGAAAGAGGTCCTGAACTTCGACAGGCGCGAGATCACATCGTATTACAACTTTGACATCGTGGGGATCGAGGCCTGCGGGGCCCTCAAGAACATCGTCGCGAACATCAAGGGAGTCACGGACCGCATGAACCTGGGGAATTCCATCCCCGGGACGATCTTTGCGCGATCCGGCGTCGAGATCCGCTCTTTGGCGCGGCTTCTGGGCGGAAGCTTCCAGGCCTTCTACAGCCAGGCCGGGGTGGGCGATCTCTACGTAACGTTGTCCTCGGACGCCAGCAAGAATTACCGCTACGGGAAGCTCTTCTACGACCTTTTCGACGGCAACCCGATCCAGACGGACAAGAAAGTGCTGGCCCAGATCGACGGGACGCCGGAAGGGCCCAACACGATCCGCAACGTGTACCGCTACCTGGAAAAGAAAAACATGTACAGCCCCATCTTCTGCTGCGCCTACCACATTTTCAACGAGACGGGCGACCGAAAGCAGATCGAGGAGCGGCTCATCGAGTCCATCCAGTTCGACAAGCGCTCCCAGGAATACATCGGCCCTGTCTCCCGGGTCCTCTACCGGATGTTTCCGAACTGGTGGTATCGGCGGAACAAGGGGCTACCCTCCATGCTGGACTTCTAGGCTGCCATGGCGGCCTGGGGCCGCATGGCAGCCTACAGCCTACAGTCGACAGCCTACAGTAAAAAAACAAATCCCCCTCTTTCCCCCTTTGATAAAGGGGGATGAAAGGGGGATTTTTCTTGTGGCTTTTGGCTGTTTGCTGTCGGCTGTTGACTGTAGGCTGTAGGCTGTCGGCTGTCGGCTTTTGGCTGCGTCAGCCAGCCGAGGCTGGCGCCTCGAGGGCCTTCAGCTTTTTGAGATACAGGCCCCTGTAGCTGAGGTTGCGGTAGTTGACCATGTCGTCCATGAGCTGGGCGACGGGGGGTTTGATGTCCACATTGAAGCGGTTTGCCTTCTCCACGTTCGCCCGGTCCACGATGAGGACGGAATAATACGTGGCAAGGATTCGAGTCTTGGAATCCCGCCGCCACAGATAGGCCTTTCCGGACAGGGTGGTCAGGAAAAAGGCGGCATACTCGTAGAGTTCCTTCTGCGTCATCCGGATCTCGGGGCTCTTCGCCTCGATCCCCTTGTTGAGCCAGTCGTAGACCATCTCAGCCGTCGACTCCATCAACTCCGTCTCGTGGGCAAAGATGTCGAGAAGCAGCTCGATGTTCTCCCGCCCGATGACTCTCAGGAAGTGCTCCTGGTTCAGCTTGAGCTTATAGGGGTCGGTGGCCTCTCCGTTTACGATGGGTGGATAGGCGGCCAGGTCGTTCAGGATTTTTACGAACTGCCGGAAGGTCCCTTCGGGGAGCTGATGGGTTTTGATGTACTCCCGCCCGTCGAGATAGCGGCAGAAGCGCATCATGTCCTGCTCGAGATCCTCAAAATCCTTCCACTCTTTCGGTATCTTCTGGCTCCGCAGCTTCTTGCGGTAGACGCGGTTGTTCTGGACGTCGGGGGCCTCGCCGGGGGTGTGCTTCGCAATATGGGACTGGGCGAACCCGGTCCGCACGATGCCCAGATCTTCGAGGCCGCCACGCTCCAGGTATACCCCGACGCTGAGCACTGCAACGATGCAGAGGATCGTGCCGATTCCGATGAGGATGGTGCGGTTGTCCACGATGGAAACTCCGGCTGTTGGGTAAAGACCGGCAGGGGAAGCAATTTCCCGCGTCCCCACCACAACTGAGAATGAGCAATTTCTGTGCCCGCCGGCTCATCGGTCCACGATTTCCCGGGTCCCTTCAGTCACGGCGACCGGGAGGGGCCAGAGCATCGACCCGTCAGAAGGTAAGAAGGTGAGAAGGTATGAAGGTTGGTGGGGCATCCGGCGTGCGATTACCCGTCGGCTCATCCAAACTTCTTACCCTCTCACCCTCTCAGACGGACGGAACGTCCGGCGTTAGCCCATCAGGGGTTCGACGACGAGCTTCGGCACCAGGGTCTCATTGGCCCGGGCGAGCCGGTCCTCGCCGGCGTAGACCGCCACGGAGGATTCCTTGAGAATGGGGACGAGGACCTCCCGGACCGTCTTCAGGAGATCTTCCGGGGAAAGGCCGAGGACCCGCTCCCGGAAGGCCTGACGGTTGTCGTCGGTAATCCCTGCAAAGTGCCGGATCATGGAAAGGTAGCCCTTCCCGGCAGGGTCCGCCGGCCGGTCCAGGGACCCGATCGTGCCCATGATGGTCTTTTCCAGTTCCTCCTCGCCGATCCCCGCATCCAGCAGCCAGCGGGCGGCCCCGTCGTAAACCTTCAGGGTTTCCGCCAGGTGGGGGTCGCGGTAGGACAAAAAGGAGAAGATCCTCCCGAGGGGATCGTAGAGGGACATCCCCCCGTAGGCGCCGCCCTGTACCCGGATCCGGTTGTAGAGATATCCCTTCGAGAGCTCTCTCGATACCACGGAGAGCGCCGCCGCGGACGGGTCGAGGTAGCCCGGCGCTGCGGCCGCCCGCGCCACGTAGCAGACCTGGGCTGCAATCGAGATTCCCAACTGAGCCGGCTCCGGCCGCATCGTTGCCGTCACCCCTCCGGGTGCCGCATCGCCAATCCGTTCCATCAGCGGCCCGGCCTGATTCAGCAGGAGCTCGATCCCGGCAGCATCGCCCGTCACGTTGAGAAGCAGCCCCCCGCGACGGAAAACGAGCTTTTTGAGGCGCTCCATGGCCTCGACGAGCGGGTCGGCCGCAAATCCTTCGGAAAGGCCGCTCAAAAGCCGCAGCTGGAGGCGCCCGTTCCACTGCTCGTCCCTGTAGGACGCCAGGTTCAGCGACGCTGCCGCCGTTCGCTGGGCAAAGAGATGTCCCGAGGGGACGACGGCGGCCTGCAGGCCGTTTCGCTTCTCCAGGACCAGGTCTTCCATCCGCCTGCGGTCCGTAAGGTCCCCCGCCGCGAGAATGTCGCCAAGAAGTGCCACGGCCTCGGGGATATTGCGTTGCAGAGCCCGCACGCGGAAGATCATCTTCTGCCAGGTCTCCTTCCCGTCCCGGCCGAATCCCGAGGCAAGCTGAATCCCCAAACCTCCCATGGTCATGGAGATCCGCGTGGCCATCTCGTCGTATCGGCGCCCGGCGGCCCCCATGCCCCTTGCAAATTTACCAAGCAGCGGCAGGTACGGTTGCAGGTCTTCGGGTACATGGGATACGTCAAAGGCGCAATCCAGGTAGACGATCCCGTTGCCGAAGACCTTGTGCTTCAGGATGGGAATACCCCCGACACGGCCCTCCTCGGAAGGGATCCGCTCCACTCCGCGGGGGATGTCGGAGCGCTTGAGCCGGGGCAGCGCGGCAAGGGCCTCAGGTGTTTCGGGCTGCGCCTGGAGAGCCTTCAGGCGTGACGCCTCGTCCCGGATCCTCTCGCGTTCCTTCTCCGAGAGGGTCGCCTTCAGCTCCGCCATCCGCTGCCGGAACTCCGCCTCTTCCTCCTCCATGCAGCTGTGGCTCGGCTCCATGACGGAGGCAAGCCGGTGGGGGTTATCCAGGAACCAGCGTCGGATCACTTCCCGGAAGAGCCCGGGCTCCTTCTCCAGGCGTTCCCGGATTCGCTCGATGAGGAGGTTGAACTTCAGCGGGACCAGGGGGTCCCCGTCGTAGAGCCAGGTATGGAAGGCGCGGCCCATCAGGGTGATCCCGTAGGGGTAGCCGCCGCGGACGATCTCCTTGCCGTGGAATTCCACCTGGTGCAGGGCCGCCTCGATGAGGTCCCGGTCGAACCCCTTTTGCGCCAGAACCTCCAGAGTCTTCAAGACCAGATCCTCAATGGCGCCGGCCTTGTCGGCATCGGTTCCGCGCAGACCCACGGCAAAGACGACCTGCCTCAGGTCGGATTCGAGTCCCGTGACGGGCGAGAGGTCCTCACCCAGGCCCGAGTCGACGAGGGCCTTTCGAAGGGGGCCTGCCGCCGTGCCGACCAGGGCGTGTGCGGCAATGCGAAGCAGCAGCACCTCCTCGGGGTCCGTATTTTCCGCCATCATCCAGGCCAGGTTCACGGCCGTTTTCCGCGCGAGGCTCTCTCCCTTGCCCACGGGGTAGCAGTCCCGCACCGAACGCGGCTTTGCCCACCGGGGCTGGAGCCCGATGGCCGAATCGACGCGCACCTTGCCGAATCCGCGCAGGACGTCCTCCAGAAAGGCCAGGTGATCCTCCGGCGGGATGCTGCCGTAGAGGAAAAAATAGGCATTCGTGGGGGAATAGTAGAGCCGGTGGAACTCCCGCAGCTGCTCCCAGGTAAGCCGCGGGATGACCGCGGGGTCGCCGCCGGAATCGAACCCGTAAGGGTTGTCGGGGAAAAGGTTCTGCTGGAGCGCCTTGTACATGAGCCCGTCTGGCGACGAGTAGGCACCCTTCATCTCGTTGTAGACGATGCCCGATACGGTGAGGTCGCTTGCGGGGTCGTCGGGGCTCACGAACTCCAGGTGATGCCCTTCCTGGAGAAAGGTCTCCTTCAGGATCCGGGGCTTGAGCACCAGGTCGGTGTATACCCGCGCCAGGTTGAAATAATCGACGGGCACCTGGCTTGCCACGGGGTACAGGGTCTTGTCGGGGTAGGTGAAGGCGTTGATGAAGGTCTGCAGGGTTGCCCGCGAAAGCTCGTTGAAGGCGTCCTTCACGGGGTAGGCCTCGGAGCCGGCCAGGACGGAGTGCTCCAGGATGTGTGCGATCCCCGTGGAGTCCCAGGGCGGCGTGCGGAACCCCGCGGCGAAGAGGTTCTCGCTGTCGTTTCCATGAAGGTGCAGGACCTTCGCCCCCGTGGCGAGGTGCTCCATCTCGTAGGCCGTGCAGCAGATGTCGCCGACGGCCTCGACCCTGCGGACGATGAAGCCGTTCACGTTCTCCCCCACCCGGAGTCGCGGGGCCGGGCACTTTGCCGATTTTTCCATAAGCACCTCGATGGGTTGCGTCTTCCCTGCCGGCGGCGCCGGCTGACAAAACGGTACTGGAAAAGCTCTGAAGAGTCAAGGCGCAGTCTCCGGACAGGGCCTCCAGGGAGGGCGGATCGGGCGGAAGGCCCCGCGGCGGGACGCGAAACGCAACCATTACGAATTTGTAATTGACAACCCTGTCTATTGATGATAGGCACCATCGGCAAGCCATTGCCGATTCATTTTCATCCGGACCGCCATGACTCCCGACATCGAAAAAAAATTGCTGCTGATCCTCCGGATCCTTCGCGACTCCGGGCAGCCGATGGGGGCGCGCATCATCGCGCGGCGCATGGCCGACCACGGGATTCCCCTGAGCGAGCGGATGGTCCGATACCATCTGGAACTGACCGACGAGCGCGGCCTGACGGAGCTGGCCGGGCAGCGCGACGGCAGGGCCATCACGAAACGGGGAATCGAGGAGATCGGCAGCGCCCGCGTCCGCGACAAGCTCAGCCTGGCCATCTCCCGGATCGAGACGCTCGCCTTCCGGACCACCTTCGACCCGAAACGGAAACGCGGGCTGGTGCCCGTGAACATCTCCCTGATCCCCCGCGAGAAGTTCCGCCGTGCCGCAGAGGCCATGCAGTCTGCGTTCGATGCGGGGTTTTGCGTGAGCGACCTCGTCGCCATGGCTCGAGCGGGCGGGAAACTCGGCGAGACGGTCGTCCCGGAGGGCAAGATCGGCTTGGCCACGGTGTGCAGCATCGTCGTCAATGGCGTGCTGCTGAAACACGGCATCCCCATGGATTCAAAGTTCGGGGGCATCGTGCAGATCTCCCGGGGAGAGCCCCTGCGTTTCGTCGAGCTCATCCACTACTCCGGATCTTCCCTCGATCCCTCGGAGGCCTTCATCCGGGCGCGGATGACCTCCGTGCGGGATGTGATCGACGCGGGGGAAGGCAGGATCCTCGGAAACTTCCGCGAAATCCCGGCCCTGAGCCAAAGCCTCACGGAAAGAATCGTGAAGGACATGCGGGCCTCGGGCATCAACGGCGTGCTTGCCATCGGCAAGGTCAGCGAACCCGTCTGCGAGGTTCCCGTAGACATGAACAAGGTGGGCATGATCCTCATCGGGGGTCTCAATCCCGTATGCTGCGCCCAGGAGGCGGGGATCCCCGTCGAAAACCTGGCCATGTCCGCCGTCATGGATTTCGGCGAGCTGAGGCCATTCAAATCCGCCGTCGCGCAGGGACGGGCGGGTTGACGAGGACGGGGGACGGAAAGATTTCCGCAGCGGCTCCATCCGAACCGGGGCCCCGACAGGCAATCGTTCGTGAAGAAACGATCATGAAATCAATAAAACCAAACTACTGAAGGGGGTATCGTATGTCCGTGATCAAAGATGTCATCGCCAAAGTCAAACAGGTCGATCCCAACGAGCCCGAGTTTCACCAGGCCGTGGAAGAAGTCATGGAGTCGCTGGAGCCCACGACCAAGCGGCACCCGGAGTTCGTAAAGGCCAACATCTACGAGCGCATCGTGGAACCGGAGCGGACGTTCATTTTCCGCGTACCCTGGGAAGACGACAAAGGAAAGATTCACGTCAACCGCGGGTTCCGCATCCAGTTCAACAACGCCATCGGTCCCTTCAAGGGCGGGCTGCGCTTCCACCCCTCCGTCAATCTCAGCATCCTTAAGTTCCTCGGCTTCGAACAGATCTTCAAGAACTCCCTGACGACGCTGCCCATGGGAGGCGCAAAGGGCGGCTCCGATTTCGACCCCAAGGGCAAGTCGGACCGCGAGGTCATGCGGTTCTGCCAGTCCTTCATGCGCGAGCTCTTCCGTTACGTCGGCGCGGAGTGCGATGTGCCTGCGGGTGACATCGGCGTCGGCGGGCGCGAAGTGGGATTCATGTTCGGCTACGACAAAAAGATCCGCAACGAGCACACGGGCGTCTTCACCGGGAAAGGGCTCTCCTTCGGCGGCAGCCTGATCCGCCCCGAGGCCACCGGCTACGGCTGCGTCTACTTCGCCGCCGAGATGCTGGCCACCCGCGGCCTCGATTTCAAGAACAAGGTCGTGGCGATCAGCGGCTCCGGCAACGTGGCCCAGTACGCCGTCGAGAAAGTCAACCAGATGGGCGGCAAGGTGATCTCGCTGTGCGACTCCGGGGCCACCATCGTGGACGAGGAGGGCATCGACCCGAAGAAGCTCGACTTCATCCTGGAGCTCAAGAACGTCAAGCGCGGCCGGATCAAGGAGTACGCGGATAAATACAAAAAGGTCCTGTGCGTGGAAGGCAAGAACATCTGGGAGGCCATCAAGGATCAGGGGATCAAGATCGACATCGCCCTGCCCTGCGCGACACAGAACGAGATCGACGGGGCCTGCGCCCAGGCCATGGTCAAGAACGGCTGCATCTGCGTCTCCGAGGGTGCGAACATGCCTTCGAACCCCGACGCCGTCAAGATCTTCCAGGACAACAAGGTCCTCTACGGCCCGGGCAAGGCCGCCAACGCCGGCGGCGTTGCGACCTCCGGTCTCGAAATGAGCCAGAACAGCATGAAACTGTCGTGGATGCGTGAGGAAGTGGACGCGCGCCTGCTCCTCATCATGAAGAGCATCCACAAGTCCTGCGTCGAGACCGCCGAGGCATACGGCAGGAAAGGCGACTACGTGGCCGGTGCCAACATCGCCGGGTTCACCAAGGTCGCCAATGCCATGCTGGCCTACGGGATCGTCTAGGAATCCCCTCCATGGGGCGGATGCTCCCATGAGGAATCAACCGAAAAGAGCCCGGGCCGTGTGGCCGGGCTCTTTTTTTTGTGCTTCCCGGCGCAAACGCCCGTGGCGCGGCGGGGAAAAGCGGGAGAGCGGGTCAGCCCGTCGGCTTTGCCGCTTTGAATTTCGCGGGGTCGATTCCGAGCTTGCGGATCTTGTACTGGACGATGCGTTTCGTCGTACCGAGAAGCCGCGCCGCCTGGCTCTGGTTGCCCCGGGCTTCCTTGAGGGCCTCGATGATCATGGAGCGCTCCTGCGCCCCGATGACGGCGCCGAGTTTGCCCGGGTCCTTCCCCGGGTCGTCGTGCCCCTTGATCTGCAGCGACGGGGGAAGGTGCATCATCTCGATCGACTGCCCCTTGGCCAGCAGGACGGCCCGCTCGATGCAGTTTTCCAGCTCCCGCACGTTTCCGGGCCAGGGATGCGACAGGAAGGCCTCGATGACGGCGCTCGTGATCCTCTTCACAGGCTTTTTCAATTCTTTCGAGTACTTGAGAACGAAATGATCCGCCAGCAGGATAATGTCGTTGCCCCGCTCCCTCAGCGGGGGCAGGAAGATGGGAAACACGGTGAGACGGTAATAGAGATCCGTCCGGAATTGCCCGGCCGAAACGCAATCCTCCAGGCGGCGATTGGTCGCGGCGATCACGCGGGCATTGGTCGTCACCAGCCGGGACGAACCCAGGGGCTGGAACTGTTTTTCCTGGAGGACCCTGAGGAGCTTGGCCTGCGCCGCAGGGGAGAGCTCCGCCACCTCATCGAGGAAGATCGTGCCGTTGTTGGCTTCTTCGAACCGGCCCCGGTGCTGCCGGAAGGCTCCCGTGAAGGCCCCCTTCTCGTGACCGAAGAGCTCGCTCTCGATGAGGGTCTCGGGAATGGCCGCACAGTTGACCTTGACCAGCGGCCCCTTTCTCCGGGGGCTGTTGGCGTGGATCGCCTTGGCGACCAGTTCCTTGCCCGTCCCGGTCTCCCCCAGGATGAGGGCCGTCGTCGCGGAATCGGCCACGTGCCGGATCAACGCGTAGACCTCCTGCATGCCCTTCGACTGCCCGATGATGTCGAGACCGGCGGCATTTTCGGGGTTGACCATGCGGCGCAGGCGCCGGTTCTCATCCTCCAGGGCAAGGATATGGACCGCCTTGGCGATGAGTTCCGCCACAGAGGCGAGCATCGCCAGTTCCCGGTCCATTTCCGTAACGTCCGTTGCCGGCTTGTCGGCCGACAGGATGCCCACCACCCGCGAATCATAGATGATGGGGACACACAGGAAGGCCAGTTCGTCCCGGTTCGCCAGGTGCCTGCGCGCCCCGGTGCGATCCAGGAAGAGGGCCTCCTGCCCCAGGCTCGGGACGGCGATGGGTTGACCCGTCTGGGCAACCTTGCCGGTGATTCCCTCACCGGCCCGGTAGGAAACGTCCACGCCCTCCAGATCGACCCCGTGGGCCACCTCCAGCATCGCTTCACCGGAGTCCCTGTCCAGAAGCGAGATCATCCCCCGCTGCATGCCGAGCCGGGCGCTCATCTCGCCGAGAACCTGCTCGAGCTGGTCCCTCAGGTCCCACGGTTGCGCCAGGGCCTTGGCAATGGCATGAAGGGCCGCCAGTTCTTCGAAAGTGTGATTGCTCATATGGAACAAAATTGAAACGTTTTTTTAGTCCATGTAAATTAGAACATTTTGGTCATAAAAACAATGGAAAATGAGGTTGAATCTGATATGATTCGCCCGATCAACTATCGCAGAGGTTGCCTATGAAATCGCTCTCCCGTGTCAGCACAGGCATCAAGGGGCTCGACAAGGTCCTCGGCCACCTGCAGACAGGCGACAATGTGGTCCTGCAGGTCGATTCCATCGAGGATTACAGGAGCTTTGTCACCCCCTTTGTCAGAGAGGCCCTCGACAACAACGAGCGGGTCGTCTACATGCGTTTTGCCCGCCACGCACCCCTGCTCGAGGAAACCCGGAAGGTCGCCGTCTACAAGCTCAACCCCGACACGGGCTTCGAATCCTTCTCCACCCAGGTTCACAACATCATCCGCCAGGAGGGGCGGGACGTGTTCTACGTCTTCGATTCCCTCTCGGATCTTCTGCTGGCCTGGGCAACCGACCTGATGATCGGCAATTTTTTCGTGATCACCTGCCCGTACCTCTTCGAACTCAACACGGTGGCCTATTTTGCCATCCTGCGGGGCCGCCACTCCTTCAAGACCGTCGCCCGCATCCGTGAAACCACCCAGGTCCTTCTGGACGTCTACAACTTCGAGGGAAAGACCTGCGTTCATCCCCTGAAATCCTGGCAGCGATACTCACCCACCATGTTCCTGCCCCACATCAGGGAGGAAGAGACGTTCGTCCCGATCATGAACAGCGTCGACGCCACCCGGCTCTTCGCCGCTCTCTCCGACCGGAGCACCGTAGACGCGGAGAGGCACCTCGATTACTGGGACCGTATTTTTCTCAAAGCGCGCGAGGTTGCCGGGGATGAATCGGCTCTGGCCGAGAGAAAGGAACTGGTCGATCAGCTCTCGCGGGTCCTGATCGGCCGGGAAAAGCGTATGCTCTCCCTCGTGAAGGAGTTCTTCACCCTGGAGGATCTCCTGGAGATCAAGGACCGCCTCATCGGGACGGGCTTCATCGGCGGCAAATCGGTGGGCATGCTCCTGGCGAGAAACATCCTCCGCAGGGACCGGGACTTCGACTGGCCGCGGCACCTGGAACTGCACGACTCCTATTTCATCGGCTCCGACGTCTTCTACTCTTACATCGTCCAGAACAACTGGTGGAAAACCCTCATGGCCCACAAGACCCGGGAGGGGTATTTCGAGAGCGCCCGGGAGCTCAAGGCCAAAATGCTCAGCGGCGCCTTTCCGCAGGAGGTGAAGGAGCAGTTTCACCTGATGCTGGAGTACTTCGGCCAGTCGCCGATCATCGTGCGCTCCAGCAGCCTCCTGGAGGACGCCTTCGGCAACGCCTTTGCGGGCAAGTACGAGAGCTACTTCTGCGTCAACCAGGGCACGCCGGAGAGGCGCTACGAGCTCTTCGAGGAATCGGTGCGCCGCATCTTCGCCAGCACCATGAACGAGGATGCCCTGACCTACCGGCTGCAGCGCGGCCTCGACCAGCACGACGAGCAGATGGCCCTGCTCGTCCAGCGAGTCTCCGGCACGTACCGAAAGCACTACTTCTTCCCCGAAGTGGCCGGGGTGGGCCTCTCGTACAACCCGTTCGTGTGGAAACAGGGGATGGACCCCCGCGCCGGCATGCTTCGCATCGTCTTCGGCCTGGGGACACGCGCCGTCAACCGGGTGGAAAACGACTACCCCCGCATCGTGGCCCTCGATGCGCCCCTGGTGAAATCACACGGCGGCATCGCCGACGCCCGGCGCTTCTCGCAACACGACGTGGACCTCCTGAATCTCGATGACAACCGGTTTCACTCCATCTCCCTGATGCAGGTCATTCATGAAGGGGTCGAGGCCCGGCTCGACCTGATCGGCGTGCGGGACGAAGAAACCGTGGAGCGGATGCGTTCGACGGGCCACGCCGGGGAGGACGTCTGGATCCTGACTTTCGACGAACTGCTTTCCGGGACGGATTTTACGTCCATCATGTCCCGTATGCTCAAAGACCTCGAGGAGGTCTATCAATATCCGATCGACATCGAGTTCACCGCAAACTTCAACGCCGAGGGGCGCCTTCAGGTCAATCTTCTGCAGTGCCGACCGTTCCAGACGAAGGGGCAGAAAGCCCAGGTCGAGATCCCGGAGAGGATTCCCAAGAAGAGGGTCTTGATCCGGCAGGAGGGGAACTTCATGGGAGGGAGCATCTCCCAGTCCCTTGCCCGCATCATCTACATCGATCCGAAGGGATACACGAAGCTGACCCTTTCGGAAAAGTACGACATCGCCCGTCTCGTGGGTCGTCTGAATAAACTGATCGAACGGCGGGAGGACATGCCGACGGCGGTGTTCGGGCCCGGGCGCTGGGGCACGACCACGCCGGCCATGGGGGTGCCCGTGACGTTTTCGGAGATCAGCAAGATCGCGGTCATCGCGGAAATTGCCTACCGGGACGGAAGCCTCATCCCGGACCTCTCCTTCGGAACGCATTTCTTCCAGGACCTGGTCGAAACGGACATCTTTTACATGGCCATCTACCCGGAGAAGGAGAAGGTGTTCTTCAACACCGGCTGGCTGGAGAGCCTGCCGAACCGGCTCCTGGACCTGCTGCCGCAGGAGGGTCGTTACGCGCAGGTCGTCCGGGTCTACGATGTAAGGGAGAAGGATCTGAGGCTGGTGTCGGACGTGGTCAACCAGAAGCTGATCTGCTACTCCGCCTCTTGACCCCAGGAATCGCATCACCCATCGCGGGTTCTCACAAGCCCACACTTCCGGCATCGGCCGGTAAACCGGGATTTCTTTTTTTGCGGTTCGGGAAGCAGCCCGGACCGCTCAGGCCCCGGGCCCCTTCTTTTCCACCGCAGGCTTTCCGTAACGTCGCAGAGAATGACCCGTTTTCGTAGCGCCTTTTTCCTTCGGGCAAACGAACAGGCATTCGGTCCCGGAGCTATGGAAGACGACCGATGAGGGCATCTCCCGGGACTTGAAGCCCATGGCCCGGCAGCCGGAGGGGTGGGCCGGCTCGTGGGTGATGAAGAAGTGCCGGCATTCGAAGCAGTTGATTTTCTTGCCCTCACGCTGCTCGTCGTTCAACTCGCCCCTCCACCCTTGCCCGCCGGCAAGGGGATTCCTGGTTGAGAATTTGAAGCATTCGTGATAGTTGGCATCACGTACTGTGTGAGTCCCCTGCCTACGTGTTGGCAAATTCCATGCCGGGCATCGGAAAGACAGAGGGTAAGAGGTTGCGAAGGTAAGAGGGTCGGAGAGGCGGAGAGCTTGAATCGAGCCGCCGGTTTTCCAACCTTCTCACCCTCTAACCTTCTTAACCTCTGCATTCAGGTTGGATGCACCCCGGTCAGAAGCTTGTAATGAAAGGATTGAAAATGGCATTCAACAACCTGCTGGTCACCGGCGGCTGCGGCTTCATCGGCAGCAACTTCATCCGCTATCTGCTCGAGAAATCGGGCTTCGCGGGCCGCATGGTGAACGTCGACAAGCTGACCTACGCCGGAAACCCGGAGAATCTCCGGGATCTCGAGCAGCGCTTTCCGGGCCGCTACGTCTTCCTGCGGGAGGACATCTGCAATCTCGAGAGGATGAACGCGATCTTCACCGACTACCGGATCGACGCGGTGTGCCACTATGCCGCCGAGAGCCACGTGGACCGATCCATCAAGCGGCCCGCCGAGTTCATCTTCACGAACATCGTGGGCACCTTCAACCTTCTCGAGGCGGCTCGCAACCACGCGGAGGGCTTCAGCCTATTTCACCACGTGAGCACCGACGAGGTCTACGGGAGCCTCGGGAAAGAGGGCCTCTTCACCGAGACGATGCCCTACAAGCCCAACAGCCCCTACAGCGCCTCCAAGGCATCCTCGGACCACCTGGTGAGGGCCTATTTCAAGACCTACGGTCTGCCCGTGACGATCTCCAACTGCTCCAACAACTACGGCCCCTGGCAGTTCCCGGAGAAGCTCGTCCCGCTGATCACCCTCAATGCATTGGAGGGCAAGCCCCTTCCCGTCTACGGCGACGGGAAGAACGTCCGCGACTGGCTCTACGTGGAGGACCACTGCGAGGCCATCTGGACGATCATGAACAAGGGGCGGCGCGGCGAGACCTACAACGTCGGCGGCAACTCCGAGGAGGAGAACATCGCCGTCGTCCACGCCATCTGTGACATCCTCGACGAGATTCGCCCCAGGGCGGGCAGCGGCCCCCGGAGGGAGCTCATCACCTTCGTCAAGGACCGGCCGGGGCACGACTGGCGCTACGCCATCGATTCCAGCAAGCTCCAGGCCGAGCTGAAGTGGGCTCCTCGCGAATCCTTCCGCACAGGTTTGCGCAAGACGATCGTCTGGTACCTGGAGAACAGCGACTGGATTTCGCGTGTGCGCAGCGGCGAGTACCTGAAATGGATCGACGAGCACTACGGGAAGGCAGGCAAATAAACCTCAAATCTTTTTGCATCCTTCCCGTTGAATTGTCCCGTGAATTGTTGTAATATTTTCGCTTGCGAGCACATCCGCATCGTTTTTGCCAGTCGTCCAGAAGGGGGAGATACTTTGGGGAAGATCCGGATTGCAATCGCTGGGATCGGAAACTGCGCCTCATCGCTGATCCAGGGGATCGAGTACTACCGGAAGAAATCACCGAAAGACCGGATCGGCCTTATGCACTGGGATCTCGGCGGCTACCGGCCCTCCGACATCGAGGTGGTCTGCGCCTTTGACATCGACCGCCGCAAGGTCGGAAAAGACGTCGCCGAGGCCATTTTCCAGCCCCCCAACTGCACCGCGGTATTCCAGCCCAGGGTCCCGAAAACAGGGGCAAGGGTAAAGATGGGGAAGATGCTCGACAGTGTGGCCCCCCACATGAGCCAGTACGACCCCCGGTTTGCCTTCGTGCCGGCCAGGCAGAAGGAAGCCACGAAGAAGGACGTGGTAAACGCCCTGAAGGATTCCGGGGCGGAGATCCTGCTCAACTACCTGCCGGCAGGCTCCGAGGAGGCGACGCGGTTTTACGCGGGCTGCGCCCTCGAGGCCGGCGTCGCCTTGATCAACAACATCCCCGTCTTCATCGCCAGCGACCCCGAGTGGGCAAAGCGCTTCGAAAAGAAGGGCCTTCCCATCATCGGTGACGATGTCAAGAGCCAGCTCGGGGCCACCATCATCCACCGGGTGCTGACACACCTATTCAACCTGCGGGGGGTGAAGCTCGAGAGGACCTATCAGCTCAACACGGGGGGCAACACGGACTTTCTCAACATGCTGGACCGCAGCCGCCTGAAATCGAAGCGCATCTCCAAGACGGAGGCCGTGCAGTCCCAGACGGGCAAGCGGCTCGCCCCGGAAAACATCCACATCGGCCCCAGCGACTGGGTGGCCTGGCAGAAGGACAACAAGGTCTGTTTCCTCAGGATGGAGGGAAGCATCTTCGGGGATGTGCCCATGCACCTGGAGATGAGGCTCTCCGTCGAGGATTCGCCCAACTCGGGCGGCGTCGTCATCGACGCCATCCGCTGCTGCAAGATCGCCCTCGACAACGGGATCGGCGGAATCCTCTATGGCCCCTCGGCCTATTTCATGAAGCACCCGCCCCGGCAGTTCACCGACGAGGAGGCCTGCGAGATGACGGAGGCGTTCATCAAGGGCAAATAAAGCCGACAGTCTACAGCCTGCAGTCCACAGCCAAAAAACAAATCCCCCGGTTCTTTGATCCCGGGGGATTTTCTGTTTTCTGTTGGCTTTTTGCTTTTGGCTGTTGACTGTTTTCTTTCCGACACGCTACCCGCTACCCGCTACACGCTTCTTACGAGTCGCGCGTCCATCGGGTCCGTTCCCTTCAGCACCTCCTCCATCGCCCCGTGAATCCTGCCGTTTGTCGCCAGGATGTGGGGCGAATACAGATCGAAGGGCCCGCCGAAGAGATCCGTCACCACCCCGCCCGCCTCGGTGACCATGAGGCATCCCGCCGCCGTGTCCCAGGGGTGCAGTTTCAGTTCCCAGAAGCCGTCGAATCTGCCCGCCGCCACGTAGGCCAGATCCAGGGCAGCAGCGCCCGCCCTGCGGATGGCCTGCGCCCGGACGGCCATGGCGCTGAAATAGTTGATGTTGTTGTCGGGGTTCACCCGGATGTCGTAGGGAAAGCCCGTGGAAAGCAGGCCCCTCGTGAGTTCCGCGGTAGCCGAGACGGCAAGACGCTTCCCGTTCAGAAAGGCCCCCTTGCCCTTCTCGACGACGAAGAGCTCATCCATCATGGGATTGCAGATCGCCCCGACGATCACCTCCCCATCGCACTGCAGGGCGATGGAGACGCAGAACACGGGATACTGGTGGGCATAGTTTGTCGTCCCGTCCAGGGGGTCGATGATCCATGTGAACTCTTTTTTCTCCGCCGATCCCCTCGTCTCTTCTGCCAGAATCCCGTGGACCGGAAAGGCCTTTTCGATGCGGGCAATCAACAGCGCCTCGCAACCCCGGTCGGCCTCCGTGACGAGGTCGATCTCCCCCTTGTAGGTAATGTCGTGTGCCTCGTGGAATTTCCCCTTGAGAAACTTCCCCGCCTCGAGGGCAATCTCCACGGCAAAATCCCTGTACGATCCCATGGCCACCATCCGGATGTTGTTTAAAGCGATTTACCTTATCTCATCGGGACTCTCCTGTGAAGAGAAAAACCGCCCCCGGAGGCCGGGACATTTTCTGTTGCGCACCCCGCAAATTGGTGATACTCCTAGCCAAAATCGAGAATGGAAGAGGCATACAGGCAAAACCGTGGATAAAACGGATCTGCAGAGAGACGAGTTTTTCCAGGAGCTGAAACGCATCCGGGAATCGAAAGGCCTCCGCCTGGAAGACATATCCAACCGGTACAAGATCCGGCCGTCTTTCCTGGAATCCATCGAGAGCGGCAGCTTTGAGGATCTGCCGGAGCCCGTCTACACGAAGACCTTCATCAAGACCTATGCGGGGCTTCTGGGGGTGGACACCGGCCCGATCCTGGCGCGATACGCAAAATATATTGAACAAACCATGCCCGCACCCCCGCCCGAGGCGCCGAGGGAGCAGGTTCGAGAGGCGCGCGCGGAAAATGCCATTTTCGACAGGCTGGGAAGCATGGGAAGCAGGATCGGCTGGGCAGTCCTCGCCCTGACCGTGGTCGTGATCCTGGGCATTTACGTCTTCCAGGACAGCGGGGAGAGGCCCGTACCGGCAAAAACGGTGGCCCGTGAGGCCGTAAAGCCGGCGGAAAAACCACCGGAGACTCCTCCCGCCGAAGCGCCTCAGCCCCCCGCGGTTCAGCAACCGGACGCCGCCTCGCAGCAGCAGGCCCCGTCACAAACGGTCGCCCCGACGCAAGCGGCCGCCCCGACACTGACGGCCGCCCCGGAGCAAAAGAAGCCGGAGGCCCCGCCCCCCGCGGAGAAGAAGGAGCCGCCACCGCCGGCACCGTCTGCCGCGGGAGCCCTCAGCCTGACGATCGAGGCCACCGAAGCGGCCTGGGTCCAGGTGAAGGCGGACAGGACGCCGGCCGTGCAGAAACTCATGCAGGCGGGGGAAAAGTTGACGACCGAGGCGAAGGAGAGAATCACCCTCGATCTCGGAAACGCGGGCGGTGTCCAGATCACCTTTCAGGGACAATCCCTGGGGAGCCCCGGGAAGCGCGGCGAAGTGATTCACCTGGTCTACCCGGAGGGAAAGCGCACGGAGAAGAAGAAACCCGAAGAGCTGAAACCGGCCACGGAATAAATCATCGTGAAGCCCCCGGCATGAAGCGCGGAGGGCTTCGGTTGCAAGGAGACAGGAACCATGTTTGGATTGGGAATGCCAGAACTGATCATCATCCTCGTCATCATCCTCATTGTCTTCGGAGCGGGGAAACTCCCCGAAATCGGGGGGGCCATCGGCAAGGGGATCCGGAATTTCAAGAAGTCCTCCAAGGAAGGCGAGGAAGAAGCCGAGGCGAAGAAACTCGAGGACAAGAAATAGCTCCGGTCCCGTCGGGCAGATGAGGGGCAACAAACCCTGCAGTCTGCAGGTCCCCGAACGCTCGCATCCCCGAAATCACAAAAAAAGAAAGCCCGGTTTCACGACCGGGCTTTCTTTTGTCTAACATCTTCAGCCTGTGGCCTGTAGCCTGTTTCCTTCTTCAGAACGGCACATCCTCGTCAGGGGGCTGCTCGCCTCCGCCATAGGGGGGTGCTCCGCTGCCGGCACCGGTTTCTTCCCGGCCACCGCCTTTGGATTCGAGCATCTGCATGTTGGACGCGACGATCTCCGTCGTGAATCGTTTCTGTCCATCCTTGTCTTCCCAGGATCTCGTCTGCATCTTTCCCTCGATGTAGACGAGCCTTCCCTTGGACAGATAATTCCCGCAGATCTCGGCCAGTTTTCGAAAAGCGACCACCCGGTGCCACTCCGTACGCTGAACCTTCTCCCCGTTCTTGTCCTTCCACTGCTCGTCCGTGGCGAGCCGGAAGTTCGTGACCATGGTCCCGTCCTGCATGTAGCGCACTTCGGGATCCGCCCCGAGCCTGCCGACCAGGATAACCTTGTTAACCATCAGTTCCCCCCTTTTCATTTCGTTCCGTCATGTGCCCACCCCATCCAGCTGTCGAGGGCAGGAACTGGGTTCTTCCTACCCGTGAATCACCTGTAACGATCCATACAGGCGTCGGCCATCATATAGAAGACCGTCCCTCTTCGCAACGAAATTATCGCAAGCGGCCGAGAGGCCCGAAAGGGCCGTGTTTACGCGGGAAACAGCCAGATTCCCTGTTGACTTCAACAGGCATATCAAGTAGAAATAACAGGTTAAATTTCAAAAATCATTGCCTTTTTCAGGACCCTTATGTTCCGTTCGGCCATCCTGGTCATCCTGGGGACATCGATTACCGCCTTCGTCTCGTTTTTTGTCGTCGTCTCCTACGGCCTCTTTCCCCGCGGGGAGTACACGACCCATCGGGTTTCCGTCCTCTGGGCCAGGATGCTTCTCTGGATCACGAGCGTCGAGGTGGAGGTTGTCGGGCAGGGCAACGTGCTCCGGGGCAGGCCGCCTGAGCCTGCCGGGTGCCGGCGTCTCATCCTGAAACGGACATGAAGCAAAGAAAAAGTATGGCTGATCGCAAACCACTGCAGGGGCGGGCGCGGGAAATCGCGGGGGTGATCCTCTTTGCCCTGGCGGTCTTTCTGTTCCTGGCCGTGATCTCCTATACCCCGACGGACCCGTCGCTCTCCAACTACGAGACCTCGACATCGAAAATCTCCAACATCGGCGGCATTTTCGGGTCCTACCTGGCCGACATCCTGATCCGGTTCCTGGGGCTTAGCGCCTACTGGCTGCCGCTGTTTCTGCTCATCACCTCCGTGAAGCTCTTCCTCGATGCGGGCTTCCTCTTCCGGCCGGGCTGGATCGGCGGGTTCATCGGCCTCGTCGTAACGACCTCGGGGCTCTTTGCCCATGTCTACAAGCTCATTCCGCTGATTGATTCACCCTTTGCGGCAGGCGGGTTCGCCGGCACGCTGCTCTCCGAATACCTCAACGCCCTGTTCAACCCCGGCGGGACCTTCATCTTCCTCCTCGTGGGCCTCATCGTCTCGCTCATCGTCACGGTGGACCTCTCCGTCGTCACGGCGCTGCGGAAAGCTGCCGCCGTAGCCCGGAGCACCGGCCGCGGGATCCGCTCCTACACGGAGATGGGACGGGAAAAAATGACGGACTACCTGAAGGAAGATCCGATCGAGGAGCGCGAAGAGCCCCAAAAAGCCGAGAAGCGCCCGCCCCCCGTGATCCGCGAAGAGAAGACCCCGGCACCGGAGAGAACGAGAAAGAAGAAGGTCGAACAGACCCTCTTCGAGTTCGCCGAGCCGAAGGGGGATTACATGCTTCCGCCGCTCACCCTGCTCGACGATGTGCCCCGCCGGGACACGAAGCAGCGGCGCGAGAACCTGATCGCCAATGCCCGGCTCCTGGAAAAGAAGCTGGCCGATTTCGGCGTCGAGGGAAAGGTCGTGGAGGTCAAGCCGGGGCCCGTCATCACCATGTACGAGCTCGAGCCGGCGCCGGGCGTGAAGATCAACCGGATCGCGAACCTCTCCGACGATCTGGCCCTGGCCCTCAAGGCGCCCAGCGTGCGCATCGTCGCGCCCATCCCCGGCAAGGCCGCCATCGGGATCGAGATCCCCAACCCCGAGCGCGACGCCGTCTACCTCCGGGATGCCATCGACAACGAGGCCTTCGCCCAGGCCAAACACCGGCTTCCCATCGCACTGGGCGAGGACATCACGGGGATGCCCGTGATCGCCGATCTCATCCGGATGCCCCACCTGCTCATCGCGGGGACGACGGGCTCGGGGAAAAGCGTCTTCCTCAACGCGCTCATCTGCAGCCTGCTCTTCAAGGCGCCCCCGGACGAGGTGAAATTCATCATGATCGACCCCAAGCGCCTGGAGCTTGCGGCCTACGAGGGGCTCCCGCACCTGCTGCACCCCGTCGTGGTGGACGCCAAGGAGGCCGCCTCGGTCCTGCGCTGGGCCGTCGAGGAGATGGAGAGCCGCTACCGAATCATCGGCGAGACGGGCGAGAAGAGCATCGACAAGTTCAACCGCTTCGTGGAGAAGAAGCAGCAGGGCCGCGAGCGGATCATCGACGAGGGGCAGGCGAAACTGCTCATGGCCGATGCGGCTGCTCCCGAGCCCAAACCGCTGCCGGCGAAGCTCCCCTACATCGTCATCGTCATCGACGAACTGGCCGATCTGCTGATGGTGGCGCAGCGAAATGTCGAGGAGTCGCTCACGCGGCTTGCCCAGATGGCCCGGGCCTCGGGGATCCACCTCATCCTGGCGACCCAGCGGCCTTCCGTGGACGTCATCACGGGCATCATCAAGGCGAACTTCCCCACGCGAATCTCCTTCCAGGTCTCGTCGAAGGTGGACTCGCGGACGATCCTGGATCAGCTGGGCGCCGAGCAACTCCTGGGCCAGGGCGACATGCTCTTCATGCCCCCGGGGACCTCGAAGCTGCAGCGCATCCACGGCGCCTTCGTCTCCGACCGGGAGATCTCGCGCATCGTGAGCTTCATCCGCAAGCAGGAAACGCCCGTCTACGACGAGTCGATCCAGAAGTTCAAGGCGGAGTCCACGGAAGGTGAAAAGACCGATGGCGATTTCGACGCGAAGTACGACGAGGCCGTGGAGCTGGTCACCGAGCTGGGCCAGGCCTCGGTTTCGCTCGTGCAGCGCTACCTCAAGGTGGGCTACAACCGCGCCGCCCGGATGATCGAGCGGATGGAGAAAGAGGGGGTCGTGGGCCCCTCCGACGGCGTGAAACCGAGAAAGGTCCTGGCCAGAAAGCTGCCGCGCTAAGTTGAGCGAAAAAAGCGTCTACATCCTGAGCCTCGGCTGCCCGAAGAATCTCGTCGACAGCGAGGTCCTCTCCGCCCTGCTCGCGCGCTCCGGCCTGCGCATCACCGACCGGCCCGACCGGGCCGACACGATCGTCGTCAACACCTGCGCCTTCATCCTGCCCGCCCGGGAGGAATCCATCGAGGAGATCCTCCGGATGGCGGCCTGGAAGAAAAAGGGCCGCTGCCGGAGGCTTGTCGTCACGGGCTGCCTCCCCCAGCGCTACGGCGCCGAGCTTGCCCGGGAGATGCCGGAGGTGGACCTCTTCCTCGGCACGGGCGATTTCCTATCCATCCTCGAGCACCTGAAGCTCCTCGACGAAGGCTGGAAAAAAGGCCCTCTGCTCAGGGTCGGCAAGCCCCTCTTTCTCATGGACGCCGCGACCCCGCGGACGGTCTCCACGCGGTTCTACAGCTACCTGAAGATCGCCGAGGGGTGCTCGAACTGCTGCGCCTACTGCGTCATCCCCTCGATCCGGGGGCCCTTCCGGAGCCGGCCCATGGGCGACATCGTCGCGGAGGCCGAACGGCTCGCCGCCGAGGGGACGCGGGAGCTCATCCTCATCGCCCAGGACACGACGGGCTGGGGCCGTGATCTCAAGGGGCGCCCCACGCTCAACGGCCTTCTCAAGCGGCTCTGCGCCATCGAGGGGCCTCGCTGGATCCGGCTTCTCTATGCATACCCGAAGAACATCACCGCCGAGCTTCTCGCCACGATGGCCCTGGAGGACAAGATCTGCCGGTACCTCGACATCCCGGTGCAGCACATCGACGACAGGATTTTGCGCTCCATGAACCGCAAGGGCACCTCCGCCTTCATCCGGAAGAAGCTCGCCGAAATCCGTGAGGCCGTTCCGGGTATTGCGCTCCGGACATCGCTCATTGTGGGGTTTCCCGGGGAGACGGAGAAGCAGTTCGAAGGGCTTCTGCGCTTTGTCGAGGAGACTCGTTTCGAGAGCCTGGGGGTCTTTACCTATTCACCGGAAGAGGGGACGGAGGCGGCGGGGATGCCCGGGCAGGTGCCGGAAGAGGAAAAGGCGCGGCGCCAGGGCCGGATCATGGAGGCCCAGGCGGCCATCTCGGACGAGATCAATCTCACGCGCGCAGGCGCGGCGGAAGAGGTGCTCATCGAGGGAAAGACGGACAGGACCGATTTTCCTTTTTACGGCCGTACACGCTTCCAGGCCCCGGAGATTGACGGGATCACCTACGTGCGCGCCGGCAAACTCACCGCGGGCGACATCGTAAGCTGCAAAATTACCGCAGCGGAAATCTACGATCTGTGCGCAGAAGAAGCGGGCGACTGAGGATCAATCGCCCGCTTGCCTCAAGGCTCAGTCAAAACGTCATTGCGAAGGAGCGAAGCGACTGAAGCAATCTCACAGGACATGGAAAATGCGGAGATTGCCGCGCTCCCTTCGGTCACTCGCAATGACAAAAAAGGATTGCATCACGGTCTCCAAAGGAGGAGCACAAAGGGTGTTGCACTATTTCTTCAGGCCAGCCCCAACTGCTTCCTTCTCTTCTTTTCGTCACCCTCCATGCAGCAGCGCTTGTATTTCTTGCCGCTCCTGCAAGGACATTGCTCGTTGCGGCCGATTTCCTCTTTTTTCGCGGTACTCTCACCTGTGCTGAACAGTTTTTCCAGAAATTTCATCGTTGCCTTTCCTCGTTGCGGTAGCGGATCGTGTCGGCCGCCGCCGTTTATTAAAATTCCTCGAACGAAGGTGCGAGGAATCAGAGTCTCATTTTCCTGTTCATGGATCCGTTATCATGCGCGCAACCCCTCAGCGCCTTACGTGAGCTTGTCGAACGTTGCTGCGGGGGTTGCGCGTGCAACCGCTTTCATCAGGCCGGGTCCGGCGACGGGCCCGTCTCCACGATCTCGATGTCGAATACGAGGGTCTTGCCGGCCAGGAAGTGATTCAGGTCCATCTTGACCACTTCGTCGAGGATCTCGAAGACCTCGGCGGGGATCTTGTTTCCCTGCGGGTCGATGAGCTCAATCATCATCCCCTTCTCCAGCTCCATGTCCTCGGGAACCGTGTTTTTCGGAATGTCTACGATCAGTTCCACCTGCCGGGGGCCGTAGGCCATTTCGGGTAAAATCGTCACGGTTTTCTTCTCTCCCACGGTCATGCCGACCACGGCCTCATCGAACCCGCGGATGATCTGACCGCAGCCGACGGTGAACGTGAGGGGCCGCCGGCCCGACGAGGAATCGAAGACCTCGCCGTTCTCGACCTTTCCCGTGTAATGGACGCTGACCCTATCCCCCGACTGGATGGCTTTTATCATCGCTGTTCCTCCCCATAAAAAAATCCACCGGCCTCTGCGGAGCCCGGTGATCTTGACTGCGCCACAAAAATCGTCTTCGATGAATCTCAGACCCTCAATATCCCTTGAGGTTCCGTTGTTTTGGTTATATATATAACTCTTACAGAAAAGTGAAGTGCTTTTTATCCCCTATAATTCCAAAGCCGAAATCCATGCGGGAAGTCCGCATCCCTGATCCAGCCATGCAGTCACAGCCGATTCAAATTGAAGAACTCGTCAACAGCCTCACCCACGGCATGGGGGCTCTCCTGAGCGCTGCGGGGTTCGGTGTGCTCGTCTTCCTTGCGTACAAGAACGGCACGATGCTTCATCTCGTGAGTTGCAGCATCTTCGGCGCGACCCTGGTGCTTCTCTACACGGCATCGACGCTCTACCACTCCGTCCGCTCGCCGAGACTGAAACACATTTTCAAGGTCATGGACCACTCGTGCATCTACCTGTTGATCGCCGGGACCTACACGCCCTTCACGCTCGTGACGCTGCAGGGAAGCTGGGGATGGACCCTGTTCGGGCTGATCTGGGTGCTGGCCGCCGCGGGGATTATCTTCCAGATCTTCTTCGTCTACCGGTTCAAGATCCTGGCCACGATCGCCTACGTCCTGATGGGGTGGCTCGCCGTCTTCGCCGTCAGGCCCCTCCTCGACGCCCTGCCCGCAGGGGGGTTCGCCTGGCTCCTGGCCGGGGGACTCGTCTACACCGTGGGCGCCCTTTTCTACCTCATCAAGAGTCTGCCCTACAACCACGCCATCTGGCACCTCTTCGTGCTCGGCGGGAGCGCGTGCCACTACGTGGCCGTCCTGCTCTATGTCGTCCCCGCAAATTTGTAGACGTCTTCCGGTCCCGGATGACAGGCGCCTCGGCAGGCTTGTCCGCAGTGGGCCTTTTTCCGAGAGACTTCGCGAGAGGGTGCTCTACGCATCCGATTTCCCGATGGATCGCCTGGATGTGGTGTCCTGCAACCATGCCCGAATGGATGAGAAGGATTTGAAATTTGCAGCTGAAATAGATAAAAAAAGCAGGGCCGTTTTCGGCCCTGCCGCCTTTCTATTGTTTCCCTATTTTTCGCCAGACACCTCAGCTGTCATGGCTGCACGGAGATGAGATCTAGTAGCGATACTCTACTGACTCTACGCGTGGTGCAAAGCTCGGAGAGCCCTGAGGCTCGTTCTGCCAGACGCCGCAGCAGACGATGTAGTCTTTACCGGCGTGCCGGAACAACTTCGCATAAGTATGCTTCATGCTGATCTTGCCCGTTGAGGCATTCATGTACGGGTAATCGGTCCAGCCGCTCCCCTTTTTCAGGGCCTTTTGCACCATGATCTCCGAGACCTGGTAATTGTTGACGACAGGGTCTTTCCCCTTGAACGATACGCCGATGACATCGTGCCTCATGGAATCGGCAATCAGCACGACATCTTTGCTGTATACAAAAACGTAAAGATTTCGTTCCTTGTCGCAACATCTGCCCGATGGATCGCTGATCACCGCAAGGGCGCCATCACCCATCACTTCGATCAGTTTGCCGGCCATCTCGACCATCTGCACGGCGTCCCCTTCCGTTGCCGTTTCGGCCGGATAAGACGTCCGTGGTAAGACAACAAGAACCGCGCACAGCAACGTGATGATAAGAATCTTGCTTTTCATGTCGCTCACCTCCCTCATTAAAGTTGATCATCGAACCTCTGGCCCTCAACGGATCCAACTAACGCCAACCTGAGCTTATTCCTCGAACAGGCTGAGAAACGACAGAATGAGCTTTGAGGGTGAGGATGAGTGAGTGTGATATCGAATTGGCGAAAAGCAAACAGAATCAATGTTTCGGCATAGCGATCATACCGGGGCGGTGAGAGCGCTACTGTTACGCAAGATCTCTATCGTGCCTTCCGACCGTATCCCGTCAAGCATGACCCAGGGGAAATGCTCTTCAATAATCCTGTAACAGTCTTCCATATCTGAACAATGCATGAAGTTAAGGCCCGACCGGTCCGTAACAAAGAAAATCGTTCCCCCAATGGACCGGACCCTGTGGATCACGGCATCGGCATGGCCTGTGGGAAAGATTTCCCAGTGCATGGCAGGGGATCGGTGAAAAACCTCCCCTTTGGGTTCTACTTCCATGAATTTCATGGTGTTACACCCCTTCTTGGCGTCTGGTATCGAATGGTAAAGATCCAGGCGGAAACGGGTGTGAGTCGGGTTTGCGTTAGGGTTGAGTTTAATGGGTCAACAACGGATCTGAATCGAGATGAATGATAAACGGGAGCCTGAGACCGAGAACACCTAAATCCAGTCATTTCAACTATTTTATTAGAAATATAATCGGATTGAAGGGAGAAGCAATAATGAAAGATTCGTGAGAAAATAGTGATAGAAAACCACTATTTTGAGAGAGAGGACAGGTAAGTCCTGAGATTGGCTTTTTTCTGGGTCAACCCCAGTTTCTTTCTAAGATGGGCTCGGTGGGTATCGATGGCAAATCTGGAGATATTCATAAATCGGGCAATCTCCTTTGTCGTCTTCCCTTCCCTGATGAGCTCGGCAACCTGCATTTCTTTCGGCGTGAGATTTAAATACTGCAGGGACAATTTCTGTGCAAAGGGGGAAATGATCCCCTGAAGGTTGGATTCTAGAATGTGGACGTGGGTCAGTTCCTTGTAACCGGAAAGGCATTTTTTCAATTCCTGCACATGAGGCATGACAAGTTCTTTCACGCTCGTCAATACGCTATTTTCGAGCTCTATCTTATCCGCCTCTCGTTGTTTCAGCAGGACCCTCAAGGCCGCGTTCATCTCTCCGAGGGCTTCTTTACTGCGATTTCTGTCCGAAATATCCATGAAAGTGGCAACGCTTGTCGTGGTCCCCGGGATCATGTCGATATTGACGAGGATATCCCTGCGGTTCCCCTGTCTGTCGGCAATTTGCGTCTCATATCTTTTCGGGGCGGCAGCGGCATTGATCCTTCTCGACCGGTGGTAACCTAGAATTTTATTCCGTTCGTCTTCCTGGGGGAAAAGGACCGTCCAGCTTAACTTACCCTCTGTCTCGTCCCTGGCGTATCCGGTGATTTTTTCGAATTCGCTGTTCGCCAGGGATATGATCGTGTCCTCTTCGATAATCAGGGTCGCAACCCCGGTGGTCTCGAAAATGACCCGGTATCTGCTCTCCGACTCCTTGAGCGCCTCTTCCATCCGCCTGCGCTCGGTGATGTCCTGTACGAGCGACATGACACCGATGATATGGCCGTCGTCGTCAACCAGGGGGGTATTGAACCACTCGCAGAGAATGATCCTTCCATCCTTGGTGAGGTTTTCGTTCGTGTTGTATTCCCCACCCTTCAGACTCAAGAGCTTTTCCCATACGACATCGAGTTCCCCCAGTATTTCCCTGGGGAGGATCAGCTCGCGGGCATGGCGGCCAAGCGCTTCTTCACGGCTGTACCCAAAGATCGCCTCCGCCGCCGGGTTCCATTCATTCACCTGAAACTCCGCGTTCCACTCGATCACGCCGAGCAGCGTCTGCTCGAAGTGCAGCGCGAGCTTTCTTTCCAAATAATTGAGCGATTCCTTCGCCCGCCTGTACTCGGCTTCCGCGTGTTCTCGTTTGGAAATGCGATGGCTCATTGTCACAGATCCTGAACCGTGGACTTTAACGCAAGGTGTGATTCCTGCGGCCCGGTGACAATCGAGATAAACCGCTGGCGAGACGGAATCGGAGAAATGCGGAAGAGGATGTTATGGACGGTAACGGATTGTGGCTAAGAATTCAGGATCAGACGAGGTTTAAAGTCGGGAGTGTGATTAAAAAATAGCACTGTTTATTGCCAAGTCAAGCGCATTCTTTGTTCCGTATTGCGGGAAGCAATGCATGATTCCTGTCTCCGGTAAAGGCAGGACACTGCCGGGTGAGGGTTGAAGCCCTTCAGGAAATCGGGCAGGTGCTCCTTTTGCCCGATGACGAGAAACCCGTCCATCACAAGACTGCCAGCGATCACCGGAAGAGCTGCCTCGACGATCTCATCCCGATAGTAGGTGAGGAGGTTGTTCCGGAGAAAAATGAGGTGGAAGTCCCGCGCAGGCGGCTGATCGGCGGTGAGGTCATGAACCTGCCAGCGGATGCCTTGCCGCAGCTCGTCTACAACACGGAAGCTCGCCCGCCCGGCAGGCCTGAAGAAGCGGGGTCTCTTCTCTGCAGGGATTCGCGCAAGGGCCCCTGCGGGGTAAATCCCCTCGATCGCCCGTTTCAGGTAAGCCGGGTTGACGTCGGTCGCCCAAAGCTCGAGGGGGGGCATGGAGGTTGTCTTTTCTGCCAGGAGGGCCCAGAGAATCCGGAGGCTGTATGCCTCCTGCCCCAGGGCGCAGCCCGCCGACCAGGCCCGCACCCCCCCGGGATGCTCCGCGATGAGCGAAGGGAGGATCTCCGCTTCCAGGGTTCGCCACAACAGTTCGTCGCGGAAAAACCGGCTGATCGAGACGTCCATGAGGCGCCGCGCTTCATGCTCCGCGGCCCCATCGGTGTCGAGGCGCTCGAGGTAGGCCTTCATCGAGGGGCATCTCAATTCCTGCATGTGCCTGACGATGCGCTTCTGCACCCCCTTTCGCACCTTCCGGTACCCTTCGGGGGAGAGGGCAAAGCGGTCAAGCATGGCGGCAAATTCACTTTCATGCATCGATCCGAACAGCCTTTCAGATCCGCAATTACTTTTTGTGACAGTGGAAGAAAGAGGGTTTTCATTTCTCCCGTAAGGATTATATTATATTCGTATCCATCGTGCAAAAGGAGGGGACCCCATGGAGATCAAAAGCAGCGCCTTCGGCAGCGGTGAGATGATCCCGACAAAGTACACCTGTGACGGGGCCGACTTTTCGCCTCCGCTGGAGTGGGCGGGAAGCCCCGCAGGCACAAAGAGCTTTGCCCTGATCTGCGACGACCCCGATGCGCCCATGGGGACCTGGGTGCATTGGGTGATCTTCGACATCCCGCCGTCGGCAACCATGCTGGGCGAAGGGATCACCCGGGAGAAGGACCTGCCCGGAGGAGGGACGCTGGGGATCAATGACTTCCGCAAGATCGGCTACGGGGGGCCCTGCCCTCCCGGCGGGACGCATCGGTACTTCTTCAAGCTCTACGCCCTGGACGCTACACTCGGCCTCAAGCCCGGGATCACGAAGGACCAGCTCCTGACAGCCATGCGGGGACACATCCTCGGCGAGGCGCAGATTATGGGAACATACCGCCGCTGACGCGGCAGGACAAAGGCACGAGGCTCGAGGATCGAGGATTTTTGCTGTCCTCGGACCTCGTTCCTCGGTCCTCGATCCTTTTTTATGAGCGAGCCATCTTATTTGAAATTATATCGCGAAGGCGTGCTACGGGAGCGCGCCCGGGAGGCCGTCGAGCGCCTGCGGGAATGCAGGCTCTGCCCCCGGGACTGCAGGGTGAACAGGCTGGAGGGCGAGCAGGGCTTCTGCAAGACGGGGCGCAAGGCCATCGTTTCGAGCTTCGGGCCTCACTACGGCGAGGAGTCACCGCTCGTGGGCTCGCACGGCTCGGGGACCGTCTTCTTCAGCTCCTGCAATCTCCTTTGCACTTTTTGCCAGAATTATGATATCAGCCACCTGCGGGAAGGCGCGGAGGTCGAGCCGGGCAAACTCGCCGCCGTCATGCTTCACCTGGCCCGGGGCGGGTGCCACAATATCAACTTCGTCACCCCGAGCCACGTCGTGCCGCAGATTCTCGAAGCGCTGATCCCGGCAGTCGAGGGCGGGCTGAACGTTCCGCTGGTCTACAACACCGGCGGGTACGATTCCCTGGAAACGCTGAAGCTCCTCGACGGGGTCTTTGACATCTACATGCCCGACTTCAAGTTCTGGGACAACGAGTGGGCAAAACGTCTCTGTCATGCCGATGACTACCGCGAGCGGGCCATGGCGGCCCTGCGGGAGATGCACCGGCAGGTGGGGGATCTCGAGATCGACGAGGCCGGCGCGGCCACCCGGGGACTTCTCGTCCGCCACCTCGTCATGCCAGGCGTCGTGGCGGGCACCGAAGGGGTCATGCGTTTCCTGGCCGAGGAGATCTCGAGGCACACGTACGTCAACGTCATGGACCAGTACCGCCCGTGCTGGAAGGCCGAGAAGGACGCAGCGATCAGCCGCCGGATCACCCGCGGGGAATACGAACAAGCCCTGGAGCAGGCGCGCAAGGCGGGGCTGTACAGGCTGGACAGTCGCGCGAGAAGAGAAGGTCTGAAGGTGAGAGGGTAAGAAGGTTGGATAAGCCGGAGACTGGAATCATCCTCGCCGCTTCTCCAACCTTCTCACCTTCAAACCCTCTTACCTTCTACATATCGTGGCCTTGCAGACAGGCTGATGCGCATGGCCGGATACTGGACAAGGATGGTGAGACCATATGCCGATTTTTGAGTTCCGTTGTGAAAAATGCAAGAAAACCTTCGAGACCCTCGTCTTCGGCAGCCAGGAGGTGTCCTGCCCGAAGTGCAAGAGCAAGAAGGTCAAGAAACTCATGTCCGCCTTCAGCCACTCCAGCGACGGCAAGTTCGCGAGCTCGCAGGGTTCGGGCTGCGGGACCTGCAGCGCCACCAGCTGCGGCCCCTCCTGAGGAGGCTGATGAAACGGCCGAAGGTTTCGGCCGACGACAAGAAAGCGGATGGCGGCATGTTCCTGACAACGGGTTCCGGTTGGCCCGGTGGTTGATCGACGAACGGTTGAGGTGAAAGATGGAAGAAAAGAATCTGCTGAACACATTCAAGCGATCGCGGAAGGACAAGTGGCTGGGCGGGATCTGCGGGGCCCTGGGCGCCATGACGCCCCTGCCCTCGTGGGTCTGGCGGCTGATCTTTACGCTTGCCGTCATCCTCTACGGCACCGGGCTTCTGATCTACATCCTTTTGTGGATCTTCGTGCCGCAGGAACCGGAACAGTGAAGAAGTGTCTGAGTGTCTGAGTGTCTGAGTGTCTAGTGCCTAAGTGAAAAAGGTAGTTCTTTTTCTTCACTCAAACACTTTTGCACTTAGACACTTAAACACTATCCCCCTAGTCTCCGAAGGGAATCTCGTCCCTCTCCCCGTCCAGGACCTCGCGGACCTTTTTCAGCATGTCCTCGAGCCGGTAGGGCTTCGCCATGAACCCCGTGGCGCCCGCTTCCAGAATGCTCTGGACGGTTTGGGTGGCCGCGTATCCGCTGGCGATAAGCACCTTCACCGCCGGGTTCATGCGCAGGATCTCCCTCAGGCATCTCTCCCCCCCCATCCCCGGCATCCCCAGATCGAGAATGACCAGGTCGATGCGATCCCCCTGCCGGGAGTAGGTCTCTACGGCCTCTTCGCCGTTTCGCGCCGTGAGGACCGTGTAGCCGAACTGCTCGAGGGTGTTCTGGCCGATATCAATGATGTCGGGCTCGTCATCGACGATGATGATGGTCTCGGCGCCGCGGTAGTCGCCCCTCTTGCGCTCCTCCTTCGCCGGGGCTGCCCCCTCTCTTTCCTGGGCCGGCAGGTAGACGCGGAAGGTCGTCCCTTTATCGAGATTGCTTTCGCACAGGATGAGCCCGTGGTGGCTCTGGACGATGCCGTAGACAATGGCAAGGCCCAGCCCGATCCCCGAGCCCACCCCCTTGGTCGTGTAGAAGGGCTCGAAAATCCTCTCCAGGGTTTCCCGATCCATCCCGTGGCCCGAGTCCGCAAAGGTGAGCTCCACGTAGGCACCGGGCTTGACGCCCACGAGATTGCGGCAGAACGCCTCATCGAGCTGGACGTTTCGCGTTTCGATGACGATCTTTCCGCCATCGGGCATGGCGTCTTTCGCGTTGATCCCCAGGTTGAAGAGAACGTGCTCGAGCTGCACCGCGTCGCCGTCAACGGAGGCAATCTCGGCGGCCAGCCTCAGCTCCGCCGTAATGGATTCCGGAATGGTCCGGGCCAACGTCTTCTGGGCCTGGCGGACCACCTCGTTGAGATCGATGGGTTCGAGACGGCTCTCCTCCTTGCGGCTGAAGATGAGCAGTTGCTTGGTGAGGGCTGCAGCCCGCTTGACGGAGCGCTCGATCTGGAGCAGCCATCCCTGTTCGGTGCGGTCCCGGTCGCCCCGCATCATGAGCAGCTGGATGTAGCCCGAGATGCCCTGCAGGTGATTGTTGAAGTCGTGGGCGATCCCGCCGGCAAGGGTACCGACGGCTTCCATCTTCTTGGCGTACAGGAGCCGCGACTCGAGATCCCCCTGCCGGGTCGCATCCTGAATCAGGCAGAGCATGGCGGGCCGATCCTCCCAACTCACGGGGATGACCCGGGTCGTGGCCTGAAAAACCTCGCCCCCTTTGCGGATGACGCCAAAGGTGATCGAAGCCAGTGAGGTCTTACCGGCCAGTACCTGCCTGTAAAGGGCGAGGACCCTGTCCCGATCGCGAGAATCGATGACTTCGGAAAAAGGGACCGAGCCAAACTCGCCGGCCGAATACCCGCTGATGATCGATGCGGCGGGATTTATGGACTTGACCGTGTCGTCCTGGACAAGCACGACGGCCTCCTGGACCCTGTCCACCAGGAACCGGTACTTTGTTTCCGAATCCTTCAGCGCCCGGGCGAGCGTGGCAAATTCCTTCTCCACCTCCTCGAGGTACCGGACGCGCTCGCGAAGCGCCGCGAGCTCTTTCATGGCCAGCTCTTTCTCGAACTCTGTCACCGGATCACTCCTCCCGTTCTTCCTTCTGGTCCCGGTCCCTGGCTGCCTGCTCCCGGATCCTGCGCCATTTCGACAGACGCTCCCGGATAACCTTCTCGTACCCGCGGTCCGTGGGCGAATAGTAGACCTGCCCCTGGAGCTTCTCCGGAAGATGGTCCTGCGGTACGATGGCCTCCTCGTAATCGTGTGCGTATTTGTACCCTTTGGCATAGCCGAGATCGCGCATGAGCCGCGTGGGCGCGTTGCGGATGTGCAGGGGCACGGGCAGGGTCCCCGTTTTGCCGATGACGGATTTCACCTTGCCGTATGCGCGGTAGACGGCGTTGCTCTTGGGGGCCGTGGCAAGGTAGACGGCCGCCTGCGCCAGCGAAAGCTCGCCCTCCGGCAGCCCGATGAAATGAAAGGCCTGCATGGCCGCCATGGCCACTGTGAGGGCCATGGGATCGGCGTTGCCGATGTCCTCGGAGGCAAAACGGATCATGCGCCGGGCGATGTAAAGGGGGTCCTCGCCCGCCTCGATCATGCGCGCGAGCCAGTACAGCGCCGCGTCGGGGTCGCTCCCCCGGAGGCTCTTGTGCAAGGCAGAGATGATGTTGTAATGCTCCTCGCCCGCCTTGTCGTACTGCAGGGCCTTGCGCTGCAGGGCCGTCTCGGCCAGTGCCAGGGTGATGGTGCGCTCCGCGGCGGCCCTGCCGGCCATGAGCGAGGCCGCGGCCTCGAGGTTGTTGAGGGCCGTTCGCGCATCGCCGTCGGCGGCGCGGACCATGTGGTCGAGCGCCTCGGGCTCCGCCTCGATCGAGAGCCCGCCCAGGCCCCTCCGGGTGTCGCGGAGCGCCCGCCGGAGGATCTCCGCAAGCTCCTCTTCGGTGAAGGGCCGCAGGACCATGACGCGAGTGCGGGACAGAAGCGGCGAGATGACTTCGAAGGACGGGTTTTCCGTCGTGGCTCCGATCAGCGTGATGAGGCCGCTCTCCACGTGGGGCAGGAAGGCGTCCTGCTGGGCCTTGTTGAAACGGTGGATCTCATCGACAAACAGGATCGTTCTCCGGCCCGTCCGCTCGAGCTCCACCCGGGCTTCTTCGATGACGCCCCGGATCTCCTTGACTCCGGAGAGAACCGCCGAAAAGGTGGCGAAATGGGACTTCGTCTCGCCGGCGATGATGCGGGCAAGGGTGGTCTTCCCGGAGCCGGGCGGCCCCCAGAAGATCATGGAAAAGAGGCGGTCTTCCTCGATGGCCTTGCGCAGCAGCCCCCCCTTTTCCAGGATGTGGGACTGACCCACATATTCCTCGAGGGTTTCCGGCCGCATCCGGTCCGCCAGGGGGCGGGCATTTTTCAGTCGTTCATCGGAGGAGTCCATTCGCTCCACGGGACCTTGAAAAGACAGAAGGTAAGAGGATCTGAAGGTAAGAAGGTTGGAGAAGCGGAAAGCAGGAACATGGCCGTCGCCGTATCCAACGTTCTCACCCTCTCACCTTCTCAACTTCTCTATCCCGCGGTGCACGCCCCCGGTCAACAGCCTGCCGGTCGCCTTCCCCGCGGGCGGCGAAAAGATAACATGGAACCTTGCAAAACACAATCACACAGACCCGGATGAATCCGCACGAGGACCGGGATGCCGGGACAAAAAAATCCCCCTGCCCTCCCCCTTTTATAAAGGAGGAAAGAGGGGGATTTCTCTGTCTTCTGTTGGCTGTCGGCTGTCGGCTTCAGACTGCCGCGCAGCGGCCTACCGCCCGATACACTTCGGGTGCTTCTCGATGGCCTTGAGGGCCCTCTGGATCTCCTTGTCGGGCAGCTCGTGGGGCTCGAGCTTCCCCGAGAGGTAGTTATCGTAGGAGGCCAGGTCGATGATCCCGTGGCCGCTGTAGTTGAAGAGGATGACCTTCTCCTTGCCCTCTTCCCGGGCGCGTTTCGCCTCGTCCACAACGGCGGCGATGGCATGGTTCGTCTCGGGGGCGGGGATGAACCCCTCGGTGCGGGCAAAGAGAACGCCCGCCTCGAAGGTCTCGAGCTGGTTGTATGACCGGGGCTCGACAATCTTCTCGTTGACGAGGTGGCTCACGATCGGCGCCATCCCGTGGTAGCGAAGCCCGCCTGCGTGGATCGACTCGGGGATGAAGTCGTGGCCGAGGGTGTGCATGGGAAGAAGCGGGGTCATCTTGGCCACGTCGCCGAAGTCGTAGGCGAAGGGACCCTTGGTGAGGGTCGGGCATGACGCGGGCTCGGAGGCGATGATGTGAACCTTTTTCCCGTTGATCTTGTCCCGCACGAAAGGCAGGCTCACGCCGCCGAAGTTGCTTCCGCCGCCGGCACAGCCGATGACCACGTCGGGGTATTTGCCGATCTTCTCGAATTGCTTCTTCGCCTCGAGGCCGATGACGGTCTGATGCATCAGCGTGTGGTTCAGCACGCTCCCCAGGGAATAGCGACAGTCCTTGGTCGAGACCGCGTACTCGACGGCCTCGCTGATGGCCACGCCGAGACTGCCGGGGCAATCCGGATCCTGGGCGAGGATGTTTCGCCCCGCCTGGGTCCTCTCACTGGGGCTCGGGGTGCAGTTGGCGCCCCACGTCATCATCATCATGCGCCGGTAGGGCTTCTGGTTGTAGCTCACGCGGACCATGAAGACCTCACACTCCAGGCCGAACATCTGGCAGGCCATGGCCAGGGCGCTTCCCCACTGCCCCGCGCCCGTCTCCGTCGAGAGCTTCTTGATCCCGAAGACCTTGTTGTAATAGGCTTGCGGGATGGCCGTGTTGGGCTTGTGGGAGCCCGGGGGGCTCACGCTTTCGTCCTTGTAGTAAATCTTGACGGGGCACTTCAGGGCCTTCTCGAAATTGAGGGCGCGCCTCAGCGGCGTGGGCCGGTACAGGAGGTACTTGTCCAGGACCTCGTCGGGAATCGTGATCAGGCCCTCCGTGCTCACCTCCTGCTCGATGATGTTCATGGGAAAGATGGGGGCCAGGTCCTGCGGGCCGACCGGCTTGCCGGTGCCGGGGTGAAGGGGAGGATTCATGGGAGTCGGCAGGTCGGGTATGATATTGTACCATTGCCTGGGAATCTCCGCTTCGCTCAGCATGATCTTTCGCTCTTCCATCTTTTTTGCCTCCTTCATTTCGTTTCTTTCGTTTATGCGTTTATTTTCGATTATGAAGTCTCTTTCTTTGTTCCCCACCTGAGAAACAGCTCCATCTGATTCGAAGAAAATCCCCCTCTATCCCCCTTTTTAAAAGGGGGAAGCGTTATGACTCCCTCCTTTGCAAAAGGAGGGTTGGGGAGGATTTGATACGTCATGCTTCTTCCCTGGACACCCCGGTGTCCGGGGACGGTTCCGGACACGCAAATAACAAAAAAGCCATGGGAATTTCTCCCATGGCTTTATACTTTGGCTGAGCCATGGGTGATCTTCCTCACCCACAGCCCCTTATGTCAATAAGAGGGCCCCGTGGGCAGGGTCCTGTTGCCCTGCCACCACCAGCCGAACGTGTTGATTGCGAAAAGCCTGTTCATAATCGATACCTGCCTGCCCATTATCACAGGCTTTTTCCCCTGTCAAGTCCTTCCCATAAAGTTTGGCGCCCCTCCTGCAAACCCGTCGGGGTGACCTTTTCGGGCATCAGGCAGGGCCCGCCACGGCTGCCCCCGCAAGGAGAAAACGTCAGAATGGGCTTATTTTATTGAAAAAAAAGTGCTTTTCTGTTAACTAGAAAAAGCCATCGGCACATGGCCCAAATCTATGCTTCTGTCGATCAACGAGAAGAACCCGCAGGTGCGGCTGATCCGAAAAGCCGTCGAAGCGCTGCGAAACGGGGGGATCATCATCTATCCCACGGACACGGTCTACGGGATCGGCTGCGATCTTTACAACAAACGGGCGATCGAGAAGATCCACGAGCTCAAGCGCCGCAGCCAGAAGCAGCCCTTCAGCTTCATCTGTGCCGACCTGAGTGACATCAGCCAGTATGCCCTTGTCACCAATTACGCCTACAGGACCATGAAACGGTTGTTACCGGGGCCCTACACGTTCATCCTCCCCGCGTCGCGTCTCGTCCCCAAGATCCTGATGACGAAACGGCAGACCACGGGAATCCGGGTCCCTGCAAACGAGATATGTCTGTCGCTCGTGCGCGAGCTGGGACACCCCATCATCAGCACCAGCGCATCGACGGACAAGGACGAGATCCTGAGCGACCCGGAAGAGATCCGGGACCGCTACGGGCATGCCGTGGAGCTCATTCTCGACGGGGGCATCCTCACATCGGAGATGTCCAGCGTCATCAGCCTCGTGGACGACGTTCCCGAGGTGATACGCGCCGGTAAGGGCGACGTGAGCGAGTTCCAGTAATGCCCGTTTAACCGGGTGGGGGACAGCGAGGAAAACTTTCATGAAAAAGATCATGCTCATCAACGCCGTGGACCAGGAACTGAGCCGGATGGCCGTCCTGGAGAGCGGCAAACTCGTGGAGTACAACATCCAGATGTCGGCCCGGGAGCCGATCACGGGCAACATCTACAAGGGGATCGTCCTCAAGGTCGAGCGGGGCCTCCAGGCGGCCTTCGTGGACTACGGCGCCAGGAAGCACGGGTTTCTGCCCCTGCACGACGTGAGTCCCGAGTACTTCCGCGCAAACTACGAGGAGGCCGAGGAGGAAGGCCACCGGCACCGGAGCAGGCCGTTCCTGCGCAACGGTCAGGAGATCATCGTGCAGGTCGCCCGGGACGAGAAGGACCACAAGGGCGCCATGCTCACGACCTTCATCTCGCTTCCCGGACGCTACGTCGTCCTGATGCCGAACCGGCAGAGCACGGGGATTTCCCGCAAGATCGACGACGACGAGTCGCGCAAAAGCCTGATGGAGCTCATGGAGCAGATCTCGGCCGAGGAGCGGGTGGGGTTCATCGTCCGCACCGCCGGGATGAACCGGACCAAGCAGGAGCTCTCCCGCGATTACTATGTCCTGCTCAAGATGTGGCGCGAAATCGAGAACAAGGCCAAGACCGCCCACGCGCCGGCCCTGATCCACCAGGAGGGCGATTTCGGGGTGCGCTCGCTCAGGGACTACTTCACGACGGAGATCTCGGAGATCCTGGTCGACGACATGGAGACGTACCGGAAGATGCGCCTCTACATCAACACGGTCGCCCCCCGCAACGTCAAGATGATCACGCTCTACCAGGACAAGACGCCGCTGTTCGACCGCTACCACCTGGAACCCCAGCTCGACGCCATCTACAAGGAACGGGCGGACCTCAAGAGCGGCGGCTACCTCATCATCAACCCCACGGAGGCGATGATCACCATCGACGTCAACTCGGGCAGGGCCTCGGACCGCCGCGACGTGGAGGAGACGGCCTTCCGGGCAAACCTCGAGGCGGCCGAGGAGATCGCCCGGCAGTTGAGGCTTCGCGACCTCGGGGGGCTCATCGTCATCGACTTCATCGACATGAAGGACCGCAAACACATCGCCGAGATCGAGAAGACCTTCAAAAAGGCGCTCAGCCTCGATCGGGCCCGGACCCAGATCTCGCGCATCTCCAAGTTCGGGATGATGGAGCTCTCCCGCCAGCGCAAGAAATCCAACATCCAGGAGATCAGCCACGTGACCTGCCCCCACTGCAAGGGCGCCGGCATGCGGCCCTCGCTCGAGTACGCGGCGCTCAGCACCTTTCGCAAGATCCGCCTAAACGTCCTGAAGGGGACCTACGCGTCCGCCCGGATCACGCTGCCCCACGAGATCGCCAATTACCTTCTCAACCAGAAGCGCAGCGAGATCGTCGATCTGGAGAGCCTCCACAGCGTGTCGATCCTCATCTCCGGCAACCCCGACATGCTCTGGGAGGAGGCAAAGTTCGAGTTCGTCGAACGGGAGACGATCCCTGTGCCGACGCTCGAAGCGGAGGAAGGAAAGGGCGAGCAAGCCCGGGCGGAAGGCGCCCCCGGGGAAGCAAGCCGGGCGCCCCGGAAGAAGCGCTCGCGGCGCGGCCGGAGAAAGCCCGGAGAGAGGATTTACGAGCCTGCCCAGGAAGCCGGCGAGGCCCCCTCGGAATCTCAACCCTCCCCCGAGCCAGGGCCGGCGGAGCCCCCGCCGCAGCAGGAATCGACCGACGAGAAGAAGCCCGGAGGGGGCATCATCACAAGGATTTACGATATCTTCAAGTTCTAACGGAGAGCCCCAAGCCACAAGGCTAAAAAAATCCCCCTCTGTCCCCCTTTTGATAAAGGGGGATGAAAGGGGGATTTTCTTTTTCTGTTGGCTGTCGGCTGCAGGCTGTTGACTGTCGGCTTTTTCTGATCCCGAATCCTGAAGCCCGATTCCCGACGCCCGTAGGCCCCGAGGGGGCCTACTTGCCTTTGCCCAGCTCCTTCGAGCGCAGCGTCGCCGCCTCGACAGCCAGGATGAGGGCCGAGCGAAGGCCGCCTTCCTCCAGGGCCTGGATGCCGGCGATCGTCGTCCCGCCGGGCGAGGTGACCATGTCCCGCAGCTCGCCGGGGTGCTTGCCGCTCTCCAGGAAGAGCTTTGCCGCCCCCAGAAGCGTCTGGGCCGCCAGCTTGAGTGCCACGTCCCGGGGCAGGCCCATGAGGACCCCCCCGTCGGAGAGCGCATCGATCATGATGAATGCGTAGGCGGGACCGCTTCCAGAGAGCCCCGTCACGGCGTCCATGAGGTCTTCCTTGACGACGACCGTCACGCCCAGGGCATCGAAGATCTCCCGGGCCGCAGCCAGATCGGCCCCGGAGGCATTCTCGCCCGCCGCCAGCGCCGCCGCGCCCTCGCCGACGAGAGCCGGCGTGTTGGGCATGACCCGGACGACAGGCACGCCCTTCTTCAGGTGCTCGGCGATGAACCGGATGGGAATGCCGGCGGCGATGGATATGACAAGCTTCTTGCGGTCGATGACGGTGGCCAGTTCCTTGAGCACATCGCCCATCCCCTGGGGTTTGACGGCCAGAACGATGATATCGGCCTCCCGGGCGGCCCTGCGGTTGTCCTCCGTGGCGGCCACGGCGTACTTGCCCTTCAGGTAGGCCAGCCGGTCGGGGACGATGTCGGTCACGGTCACACTCCCCGGCTGGCCCAGCCCGGCCGACAGGATGCCGCCCATAATGACCTCGCCCATCTTCCCCCCGCCGATGACGGCAATCTTCTTTCCCTTCATGATTTCAGCTCCCTCCTATTTTTTCCGTCCAGCCGGACAAATGGCCGCCCGTCTGGCATGAATCTTGTTATCAAGTCCTCATGGCACCGGAATGCACACCCGTTTCGAGGGGGCAACCGGAATGGCCACCGCGGAGGCCACCTCCGGGAAATCCCGCACCGGAAGCGGGTTTCCGCCAGAATATATGCCTTGACATTTACGAACTCAACTTTTATTTTCGAACTTCTGCATTTTCCGAAGGGTAAGCGATGTTCCTTGTGGCCAATTTGATAGAGGCTTTTGCCAAGATCCTTGACGTAGTCCTGAGCCTCTATACCTGGGTGATCATCATTCGGGCCCTTCTCTCCTGGGTGAACCCCGACCCCTACAACCCCATTGTCCGGTTCCTGTACCGGGCAACGGAACCGGTCCTGCGGCCGGTCCGGCGGTGGCTTCCCTTTGGAAATTTCGGCATCGATCTGTCACCGCTTGTCGTGATCCTGGCGATCATGTTCCTGCAATATTTCCTGGTCCCGAGCCTGAGCCAGCTGGCATTCAAGCTCCGGGCCTGATGGATGGCGTTAGTGAAGATATCCCCGAAGGACGTGAGACAACGGCAGTTTAAGAAAGGCTTCACGGGATTCGACCCCGAAGAGGTCGGCGCGTACATGAAGTCCGTGGCCGCCGAGCTGGAACGCCAGATCGAGCAGAATGCCCGTCTGTCCGACCTCATCGCCGACCTGGAAAAGAAGCTCACCGTCCTGAAGGTCAAAAAGATCTTCGGGGGCAAGGAAAAAAGCGAGGACATGCCCCTCGAGATCAAGAAGGACGTGGACCAGATCCTCGCCGAGGCGAGGGCCAGGGCCGAGGAGCTCGTCGGCTCCGCCAAATCCGAGTCGGAGGCTCTGCGGGCAAAGGTCAAGGAGGACTCCGCCAAGGAGTTCGAGAAGCAGTACGGCCAGATGCTCGAGGAGGCACGGGCCCACCAGCTCAAGACGCAGCTTTTGCAGCTGCAGGCCGAGGAAAACTACAACAACACCGTGGCCCAGGCAAAGGCCAAGGCCGAGGAAATCGTCCGGGAAGCCACCACGAAGCGAGAAGATACAGCAGCCCGGATCCGCGATGAATACCGCGCCGAGGCCGAGAAGCTCATGGCCGATGCGAGGGCCAGGGCCGAGCAGATCGTGGAGCATGCCCGTGCCGAGGCAAGCACCATCGGGCCCGCAGCGGGCATCGAAGGCGCCGAGGAGCAGTCAAACGAGATCGTGGCCCACGCCAGGGCCCGCGCCGAGGAGATCGTGAACGCAGCCCGGCAGGAGGCCGAAAGCCTTGCCGTCCAGGAGCTGGAGGCCGCCAGGAAGGAAATCGAGCGCGCCAGGGCAGAGGCGGAGTCGATCGCGAAAAAGGCCCGGGATGAGGCGGCCGCTCTGAAGGGGAAGCAGCAGGCCGACCTGGCAAAGGAAGTCGAGCAGAAGACGAAGGAGCTTTTCGCCAGGGCGCAGGCCCAGGCCGAGCAGATCGTCAAGGACGCCGAGGCAAAAGCGAAAGAGATCGAGCCCAAGACAAAGGACCTCCTCGCCAGGGCGCAGGCCCAGGCCGAGCAGATCGTCAAGGACGCCGAGACAAAAGCCAAGGAGATCGAGCCCAAGACAAAGGACCTCCTCGCCAAGGCGCAGGCCCAGGCCGAGCAGATCGTCAAGGACGCCGAGGCAAAAGCCAAGGAGATCGAGCCAAAGACAAAGGACATCTTCTCCAGGGCGCAGGCCCAGGCCGAGCACATCGTCAAGGAAGCCGAGGCGCACGCGGCGGATTTGAAGGCCAGGCAGGAAAAGGTCCTGGTCAAGGATCTCGAGAACAGACGCCAGGGGGTCATCAATCAGGCACAGGCCGAGGCGGAGTCCATCCTTAAGAAGGCGCGGGAAGAAGCCGCCGAGTTGAAGACGAAGCTGCAGAGGGAAGTGACCAGAGAGGCCGATCCGCGGGCGAAGGAACTCATTGCCGACGCGCGGGAACGGGCCGAACAGATCGTCAAGGATGCCGAGGCGCAGGCAGCACAGCTTACGGCCCGCCAGCAGGAAATCCTGGAGAAGACGTTCGAGGAGAAGCGCAAGGAGCTCTTCGCCGAGGCTCGTGCCGAGGCCGAGAGGGCCCCCCTCGAGGCCAGGAAGGAAGCCGAGGCGATCCGGGCGAAAATGCAGAAGAACGCCGAGCTCGCAGCGGAAAAAGAGTATAAAGCGATCCTGGACAAGGCCAGGGCCGAGGCCGAGGCCCTTCTCAAGGACGCCGAAAAGGAAGCCGCAGCGACCCGTGACGGAAAGAAAGACAAGGTCCTGCAGGATGCCGAGAAGAAAGCAAGCGAGACCCTTTCCGAGGCGAAAAAAAAGGCCGATGACATCATCAACAACGCCATGATCGAGGCGGAGACCCATCGGGCAAAGCAGGAAGAAGAGCTGGGAAAGGAAGCAGAAAGGAAAGCGAAAGAAATGCTCACCCAGGCGCAGGCTCAGACCGAGCAGATCCTGTCTACAGCCAAGGCCGAGGCAGACAAACAGTCGAAGAAATGGAAGGAAGAGGCCATCAAGGACGCCGAGAAGCAGGGCAAGGACTTGATCGCCGAGGCCAAGGCCCAGGCCGATAAGATCCTGAAGGAAGCGGGCGCCCAGGCGGCGGGTCAGAAGGGAAAGCTCGAGGAGGAGAACAAAAAGAACCTCGATGCGCTGCTGGCCGACGCGAAGAGCCGGGCCGAGAAAATCGTGAAGGAGGCCGAAAGCCAGGCGGCAGGCCTGAAAGCCAGGCTCGCCGAGGAGAGCCACAAGGAGCAGGAGCGCATCCTCGCCGAGGCAAAAGCCAAGGCCGACGAGTACCTGAAGAAGGCCCAGGCGGAGACCGACGAAGCCAGGGCCAAAAAGACCGCCGAGGGTCAGGTTGCGGGGCAGAACCTCCAGACCCTGCGAAACGAGGTGGAGGTCCTCACCGAAGAGATCGAAAAGCTCCAGAACCTCAAGGCCTGGCACGAGAAGGACTTCTTCTCGTTTCTCACCTTCAACCTCGAACTGCTCGAGACCTGGAAGAAGGGCCTCGACATCCCCATCCCCTTGACCAGCGGCCGCAACGAGGTGGACAACCTACGCGGCGAGATCAAAAAGCTCTCCAACATCAAGAACCAGCTCGAGAAGTACTTCGAGTCCTTCATGGACTTCAACGAGAAGCTGCTGGAGGCGATGAAGAAGGGCGCAGCCGACTGGGACGGAATCAAGTAACAAAGCAGTGACTGAGTGATAAAGTGATTGAGTGATGGGGTGAAGAATACGCTTTTATTCCTTCACTCAGACACTCCCGCACTCAGACGGTAGTGTAAAGAATCTTGTGTAAATTCTCCATCTCGTAAAAAAGGCGCTTTTCCTTTACAAGGGTTTTGCCCAAACCCACCATGAAAGGAGAAAGCGCCCGTGAAACTGGAGATTACCGTAACCGAAGTCAAAGAGATTTTCAAGTCTCTTCATGAGCAACCTCAACAGTTCTTTGAGATGATGCGTTCGGACATCCAGCAGGCCGTGGCGGCGTACCTCGACGCCGTGATGCGAACCGAGCTGACCGACTGGCTGGGCCGAGAGCGCTACCAGCGGACGGGGGGCGCCGTCAACCACCGCAATGGTTCTTACCCTCGACGCTTCACGATCAAGGGGATCGGCGATGTGAGGCTTCTGGTGCCGCGGGATCGCCGGGGAGAGTTCCAGTCCCGGGTGCTGCCTCGATACCGCCGCTACGAGCATGAGATCAGCCGGGACCTGAGCCTGCTGTTTCTGTGCGGCATCTCCACCCGGAGCCTCTCGGCGATCTCGCTGCGGCTGCTGGGGCGCAAGATCTCGCCTGCCGAGGTCAGCGAGGCCAACAAGGAACTCGTCGAGGCCGTGGAGAAGTGGCGGATGCGGGATCTGTCGGTCGAGGCGATCCGGTATCTGTTCATCGATGGGGTCAACTTCCGGATGCGCATCGAGCGACGCGTCGAAATCGTCCCCGTTCTGGTGGCCATTGGCGTGACCGAGAAGGGGCAGAAACTGGTCGTGGGGATTCAGGCCGGAGACAAGGAATCGGCCGCCAGCTGGCGGGAGTTCTTCCGGGATCTCAAGATGCGGGGACTCGACGGCCATAAGGTCACGCTGGGCATCATGGATGGACTGACGAGCCTCGAGACGGTCTTCCGGGAAGAGTTCCCTCAGGCCAAGACCCAGCGCTGCCAGGTCCACGTCGTTCGCAACGTTCTGGCCAAAGTGCCCCGGAAGCTCAAGACGGAGGTGGCGGCGGACATCAAGCCCATCTTCTATGCCCCGTCGAGGCAGCAAGCCCTGGAGGCTTTCGAGCGCTTCCGCGAGAGATGGCAAGAGGTCATCCCTTCGGCGTTTGCTTCCTTGGAGCGCTCTCTGGGTGCGTGCCTGACCTTCTTCGACTTCCCGGTGGAGCAATGGGTGTCGCTCAGGACGACCAATATCATCGAGCGGCTCAACAAGGAGTTCCGGCGACGAACCAAGCCGATGGAGATCCTGCCCGGGGAGACAGCCTGCTATCGGCTCTTGGCCTTCATCTCGTTGAAGATGGAACTGCATTGGCGATCAACCCCTGTAGGGAAAGTGCGCAAGAGCCTGCCGTTCTTCCAGGAGATGGCTTACAGACAATTTACACAAGAAAGTTGACAGTACCAAAACAATAGAAGGGGTTATCCCGCTTCGGATAACCCCTTCTGTTTTATTGGCGCGCCCTCTAGGGCTCGAATGTGAGAACCGGGCAATTCAGGGAAACCGCGGGATAACCAAAGATATTAATATATCGAGTGGTTATCCCGCTTTTCATTTTCTGGGCTGCTCAAGGAAATTCAAGGAAAAGAGGGGATATTTGGGGCAATGTGTTGACCAAGTGTTGACCAAGTTGCCGTTATCCCGTGTCAGGGGCAGGGGGGCGGACCCCCCCATCGCGAGGCGCGGGTCCCATCGGCGGCCGGGCTCCTTCTATTCCTTACATCGGGGTAAGTTGTGATTACGGGAAATGGGTCCCATCGTGTAGGGTGTCGAGGGTCAATTTATTAATCGAGTCCATGAATTAGGGTATCACCATGACAGACCGGGGTTGGTCTAGTGTGGGGGTTGACCCCGGTTTTCATTTTTATGCGGATAGCAAGCAGTTCACCTCTTACACCTACCTATACGTAACAAAACACTGATTGACAGCTGATTGGCGAGCGGCCCATCATCTGCCTGTTTTTCTTGTGGATTCACAGAAAAAGGAGGCAGAGATGCACGTTTCTGAGTTCAGCCTCAATCAGGCTTCGCTTCTGTCTGACGGGTTCTTTTCTGTCGATCCAATCGAGAACAGCCCACCCCGGATCGTCCCTTCTTATCCAAGTCAGCATACCGAATCGAGCAGCGTCCTGAAGACGCTTCAACGGATTCTGAACCGGCTCGGCAGGATGGGCCTGCCCGGGGCCGATCAGTTCGAAGCGTTTCTTCGCCATGTCGCCCGCCGGAACCGCAGGCCCCGTACGCTCTGCAGCCTGTGGCAATCCAACATGCTGTTTCTGTGCATGCTCAAGGATGCGGGCCGGCACGAGTTGGCTGGCATCAGCCGCGCAGACGTGGAGGCGTTCGTCGAGCGGGAACAGGACCGGGGGATCAAGATCACGACGATCCGGACGCGGCTCGTCTGTGTGTGCGCGTTCCTGCGGTACCTGGCCGAGGAGAAGGTCGTCTCCCCGGAGATCTTCGTGCGAAGGATCCAGCTGAAGCTGCCCGAGCGGCTGCCGCGGGCGATGGCGCCCGAGGATACGGCCAGGCTGCTTTCAGTCATTGATCATCCCGAGGACCGGACGATGATCCTGGTCCTGCTTCGGACGGGCCTGCGGATTGGCGAGCTTCTGCACACCAGGGTGACAGACGTCAACGTCCGGGAGCGCCGCATCGAGATCTACGAGGCGGAGAAGAACCGGCTGGGCCGTGTGGTGTACCTGAGCGAGGATGCGCTTTCGGCGTTGGGAATCTGGATGAGCAAACGAAACGTCTTGAAGGAGTACCTGTTCTATGGACGTAGTGAGGATGGCCGGATGAGCTACAGCACGGCCCGGGCCCGGTTTGCCGGCTATCTCGGGAAGGCGGGGCTTGCAGATCGGGGCTATACGGTCCACACGCTTCGACACACCTTTGCGACGGAGCTTCTCAATGCCGGGATGCGCCTGGAGTGCCTGCAGGTGCTCCTGGGTCATCGAAGCATCGAGGAGACGCGGCGATATGCCTGCCTTACGGATAAGACACGGGAGGAAGAGTACTTCCGGGCCATGTCCGTAATCGAGAGGGGGACAAACGATGACGGATGCGATCATCCACTGGCGGCGCTATCTGAAGAGGCGCAACTGCTCGCCCAACACGGTTAAGAACTACCTGTGCGCGATCAGAAGCTTTGTGCTGTGGCTCGATGTGCCGATCGAGCACGTCACGCACTCCAAGGTCTCGCACTACATCGACGAGCTGATGAGGCGGCGCCTGAAGCCCAAGACCATCAACTGCCAGCTCAACGTCATCCGGCAGTTCTATCACTTTCTGCGGGACGAGGGCGTCCTGGACATCGCAAACCCGGTGAAGAACACGCATGCCCTGAAGATGTCGCGGCCGCTGCCCCGGCACCTGAAGGACGAGCAGGTCGAGAGCTTCTTCCAGATCATCACTCGACCGCGCGACCGGGCCATGTTCATGCTCATGGTCCGCTGCGGGCTGCGGGTCGAGGAGGTCGCCCAGCTGACGCTCGGGGCTGTGGACTACAAACACCGGAAGCTTCTGATCGAGGACGGCAAAGGCGGAAAGGACCGCATCGTGTATCTGAGTCAGGATGCCTGCCAGGCGCTTGTGGCCTATCTTCGGGTGCGGCCCTCATCGCGAACTCGTCGGATCTTTCTCGTGGAGAAGGGCCCTTGCACGGGCCAGCCGATCTCGATTCGCGGCATTCAGAAGCGCATGGAGCACTATGCCCGCAAGACGAAGCTTCGCGTCTGCTGTCATCAGCTGCGCCACACAATGGCCACGCAGCTGCTCAATGCCGATGCCGACCTGTGCACGATCCAGGACCTCCTCGGGCACAGCAACGTCAAAACCACGCAACGCTACTGCAGGGTGTCAAACCTGAAAGTGCAGCGGGATTACTTCAAGGCCATGGAGGCGATCATGAGGCAAAGCGTCGATAGCACTTGATGAACAGGAAAAAGGATGAGATGGTAAACAAGACTTAACAAACCAGAATCCGTGAGAAAAACAGTCTTTGTTACGTATAGCACCTACAAGTATTCACGGTGAGCGTTCTAAGAAATAGATGATTATGAGTAAAAATGATGAGATCGTCGGATTTCTTAACAACTATCGTTTTGAACGTAACATATAGTATTTTAATGTCTTTTATTGTATTGCTATCTTCATGCTCACGAAAGATTGTCGGATGTCTTTACAAATTCAAGCACTTTTTTCGTGTCGCAGTTTCTCAATTGTTAATGATTACAATATGTTCAATAATTAGGCATAATAGTTGCTGATACCCTGACTGCCCTAGCTCGTATTTTATCTCCTTGGAGGATGAATTATATGTTTAAAAAAATTCTTTCTTTCGCACTGATTCTCTTCATTGCGCAGGTTGGTTCAGCTAACGCTTTAAATTTATTGACTAACGGTAGCTTTGAATCGGGATTGACCGGCTGGACACAAAGTGGTTCCTATCTGACTTATCCGGTTGCCGTGATTCTAACAGACGGTTCTACCGGCTCCGCTTTTGGAGAAGCAGTTCCAGCAGATACGATTATCGGCGGTAGTCCTGATCCTGCCGGTACTCATGGGACTTATTTCGTTGATGATGTCGCCAATCAAATTCTCAGCCAATCTGTTTATCTGGCGGCTGGGAGCTATGAAATAGGTTTCGACACCTACGTCCCGAGAAATGGATACGGTAATAGGTTTACGGCAACATTCAGCGGCACCATCGCAGACGTGATCCTCGCTGATTTTGACGTTAAGCTTGATGCTACACCACAAACATGGGTGCATTACTCTGGCCTTGCAAACGTATTAAATGCAGGTACGTATGAAGTCGCCTTTCATTACTTGACCCTCGCAGCGCCCGCTGCCGATGTTGTCATCGACCGTGTGTATATCGAGTCAAGTGACGAGAATGGCGGCATACCGATTGGCACTCCCGAACCTGCAACTATGCTCCTCTTTGGTCTTGGTCTGGTTGGATTGGCAGGTGTAAGGAGATTTAGAAAGTAAGCTTCCTTACCGCAAATAAGGATGTAGGAGGGAAGGCAGAGTCGATTGGCTCTGCCTTCTTCATTCTGGGGATTGCCGATTGGGGGGGGGGAGAGTTGGGGTCAAATCTTTATCCTTGACTGATCCGGCTTGTCGCTTTTTCAAACAGAGACTTGAGTTCCGGATCTGCCTCCGTCATCAGCAGAAACCGTTTACGGCCGATGCTCACGGCACTGTAGTCGATCCCCAGCATCGCCCCGATCTCCGGCTGCTTCATCCCGCCGTACCGGTAAAGCATTTCCATCAGAAGCCCACGCCCGGGCCCTCTGTGTCCTTTTTTCATTAGATCGTCCCGTCCGATTTTCAGGACGGCACTGACAGTCGCTACGATCAGCTCCGGCTCTACGCGTCCCCTTATCTTCCCTGCCGCCGGCAGTTCCCGGTCTTTTATCGCAGGGGACAAGTACCTGTCCCTAATCGCATCCACAAAATCCCTTTCGCCGATGATGCCATGACCCTTCCCCAGCTCCAGAGGACTTTCCAAATCGGTCACAAACCCCTGCTCGACATAGCGGGCATAACCCCGTCTGCCGCTTGACGTATCACCGCCAAAATAGTCAAGTACTTCCACCACCCGAAGAAATCGCTTCCGCGCGCGGAGAGAGACATATCCTGGGAAGCTGCTCCATACATGGAAACGCAAAGCCTTTCCCCTGGCAGGAAAATCCTTCGAGCTCGTTTGTTTGATCTTAACAGGGTTCAGATGGATGTAGCGGGAGACTTCCTTCAGATAATTGTCCTCATCAATCAGGAAGGAATGGTAGCGACCCTGGTAAAGATGGCCCGAGCGACGATACCGCCGATTGAACCAAGCCGTGTAGGAGATATTAAAGTGTCGCATGAACTCCTGGAGATTCCCCCGGGGGGTTTTAACCAGGAGATGAAAGTGGTTGCTCATCAGGACATAGGCGAGGATCTCAGTCTGGTATATTTCAGAGGAACGTCCCAGCAGATCGAGAAAGGCCAAGCGGTCGGCATCGGAGGAAAAGATATCCTGTCGGTCATTACCGCGACAGGTTACATGATAATAGGCATTTTCGAACTGGATCCGAAGTGGCCGTGCCATGCGTTACAGTGTACGATTTTGAGTTGCTTTGTCAAGGATAAAGATTTGACCCTAATTCTTCTCGTGACCTGTTCATCGTCCAGGATTAAAATCGATCTTGAAGCCGGTTTGAAGAATGCGATCGGTTATCAATAACGTTTTATGTCATTTGAAATTGCTGGCTTGTCAGTTTAGGAACGTTCTCTCACTGCATAATATTTCCCCCTGCTTCATGGCCTTGAGTCGTATAGAACACGGCTTTGTCAAAGAAGATCACGATCCGTCGGTCAAGCTCCAGAGCCATGTAAATATCGAGTGTCCTTTTCCACATGCCCCGGGAGAGGGCGAATTCCCAGAGATGTTTTTTGATCAAGCTCAGGGCGCTGAGCACATGGCTCAAGGCCACACCGTTTCTCCGGCTTTCCTTCCCGAAAGCCGTGTAATAGTCACGAATGTCAGAGTCCTGATAGAAGCCGCCCAGCCAGTTTCCGAACTGGGAAAGGATGCTGAGTATATCCTCCAGCAGGCGGGACGGATCCATTTGCCGGTACCCTGCCGTGGAAGGGTTGGACAACACATCCTGCAGCCAGCGACGGGCGATGGATTTCGCATTTCGCTCAATGACGTCTACCAGCTTGTCCGACAGGAGATTTTTCTTGAGATTCATCGGGGTGTCTTTACGCAGGGAAATGCTGAAGGAGTCGACGATAGCCCAGTACTCGGATTTATTTTTTATGTAAAACCGCATGGCCTCCCGGTTTGATGGAAATGCAAGTCGTGGAAGCTGATCGACCGGAAAATATCGGGCCGCAACCGTGTCGCTGCCGGGCTGCAGGGTGCCGCCGGTCTGCTCCACCTCGTAGGTAATGAAAATGAGGTCCCCATAAAAGCGGCTCTTGTACGATTGTACATCCACGAGAGCAAGGGTCCGGCCGGTGACGCCCGTTTCTTCCGCCAATTCCCGCAAGGCAGCTTCTTCAATGCTTTCCCCGATTTCGGCAAATCCCGTGGGTAAGCACCAGGATCCTTTGTAGGGGGATTTCCCTCGCTTCACGAGCAGAATCTGACGATCCACGGCGACAATCGCCGAGACAACAGGCAGGGGATTTTCGTAAAAAATGAGGTTACACAGGGGGCAAAAATCCCTGTTGATGCCATCTTCTGTTTTAACGGAGATGGGCCCGCCGCATATGTGACAAAACTGCCTTTTCCCCTTCTTCATGGCTTTCCCTGTCGATCCCAAGGCAACGCACAGATGAAAATGCGGTCATCCTTGGATATCGTGATGTCATTTCGCTCGGCGGCGGCCCGCCTGATATGTTCCGAGACTACAGGAATGATGGCCTCCATATCCAGCCCCGTATCCGTGAAATACAGGGGGCTCTTGAAGTGGAAATACTCCAGGAAGTACTCGATATCCTGCTTCGAGAATACCAGCTTGTTGGGAAAATCGATCACGTTGATCCTCCCGAACCAGGGTTGCAGCAGTGCTTCGCCATTCTCCGATGAAAACCGGCCGGTAATGATTTCCATCGGCAAATCCCTTTCATGGGACAATCCGATTGTGTCGAGGATACTCTTAATCAGCCCGAGCATCTCAGCTGTATTTTGCCGGTGATGGGTAATCGCGACGAAGGCACCCTTTTTGTGCAGCAGACGGGCAATTTCCGGAATCACTTCGGGAAAGAAATACAGAGCATAGGAACACAGGATAAGATCAAAGGACCGGTCAGTAAATGCCTTGAGGATGGGTGCTCCCGTTGAGAAGAACCGTCCATGAATACCCGCTCGCTGACAAGCCGCGAGAAATAACGGCTCGTAAGTCCCGATGACATCCACCCCTGTGGCGACAGCCTCAGGGGATACCCTGCCTTTGAGTTTATCCGTAAAGGATCCGAAGGCGCACCCGAGATCCAGGATTTGTCGGCACGCCTTCAGATCCAGTCCCTCCAGGGCGGTCCGATGGACGTCGTGTTTATTCGATGAAAATTTTTGGATCAAGGCGGCGATGCGCTGATGAGCCTGGACATTATCAAATACTTTATGGATCTGGGCCTGCTCGGACATTGTGCTGCCCTCTGATGATTCCACCGTTGTTTCCCGGACCTATCCGCAGGGTTGTTGATTGCCGCCATATTCCCCGGACAACAGGCAAAAAATCAGCTTTCATTTTTGGAGTTTAGAGAATTGGGTCTCCATTGTCAATTAGAGTGACACGATTGATATTTCTCCTGATCATCGATGATATCTCATTGTTGAGGGATTAATGAGTAGGCAGGTGAAAGAGCTTTGCGACCTGACCCTATCCCCTTGCATATCTAAGCCCCCCTCATTATCCACCTCGTAGCCAAAACAAGAAAGGGGCTATCCATTTTCGGATAACCCCTTCTGTTTTGTGGCGCGCACGAAAATGGCTGCTTTTATTATCAATTTGTGACTCTGTGTCTCTTTCTGACTCACTGAATCTAATCCGATAACGGATATGAAAATCATATTTTTCGATCCGTCCTCTAGTCCTTTTCCCGATATTCAAATCGACCCATCCCTCGTTTAATGTTTGTGCCACGTTCGTGCTGTTTCGAGCGGCGCGAACAAATCGCTGAAGCGTTCAACACATAATGGTCTGAACTCGCAGCCTCGCCACCGCTTAGTTCAGCCGTTCGGGCAAAACAAACGGGGGTCCGGGATCTCGTGATTCGCCGCGACCCGCAAGCCTTGTCGGAGAGGGACGCGGGGTTGCGCGACGATTCATAATGCCCCTTCAGCAATAACTCACGCCAGCGAAAGCTGCCGAAGCTCATTGGGAAAGGAGATGGATCATGCAAAATCAGTCCAGAGCGAGCCTGGAGCGTATTTGCTCCCAAATCAAAGAATTTCGCGAAGACGACGAGGCGCGGTGGAAGTACGAAGAAAAGGAGACGCAGCGACAATGGCGCATCCTGAAGGAAGCGGGTGGCTCGGACGAGCAATTCAAAGAAACCCTCAAAAAAGCGGGAATCAACGTGAGTGCGCTGGAGGCGGAATCCAAACAGCAAGTGAAAAAGCAAAAGAGCCTTTTTGAAGCGCTGCGTAAAATCGAAGCGCCGCCTCTGCGACGCGGACGGAAAGCGCGCATTCTGCTGGATCAAGGCATCGCGGTGCCGTCGCGCGACATCAACACGCTGATTTATCCTCCCGCTCAGGAGGCGTGGGGCAATACGGAAGAGTGCGGCCTGAACCCTGGCTTGGGGGAATTCAACATAAAGGGTGAGGATACCGGCGACGGCTGGGGATGGATGGCAGCAGCCGCTCGTCTCAACACCTGCACGTATCTGTTTTATTACATCCCGCCGCGAGCGGGCGAACTGACCGTGGAGCCGCATGTTGATTTTCAGGGCGACGTCGTCCTCAGCGCACACGATCACCGGTACACGAACACGAGTGTCATGCTGGAGATGAAGCTGCATTTCGATCTTTTTCAACATTACTGGGACGGCGAAGCCACCGCGAAGATCATCGACCAGCATCACAAAAACGTCGACATGGCGTATTGGGTCGACGACCATCGCGTCATGCTGAAAACGCTGAGCGTCTCGGCCAGCGACCCTGTCTGGATCAAGCTGACCGTTTCCTACAAGGCCCTCGCGCATTCGAGTCACGCCCATCTCGCGTACGATTTTCGCACCGGCTCCGAGCGTCGTATCCGCGTCGAGTACATCCGGATTCACATGCCCGGAGGGCGCCTCGTCCTCTCGGCGTGAATCGATTCATCAACTGCAAGCAAGTCCGCTTACGTTCGCTCAGCACGCCGTTGGGCGTCAATGGCGGCGGCCCTGTTGATAACAACGTTGAAGCAACAAACAAAAACAGGGCTGGCAATCAAGCCAGCCCTGCGGTGTTATTGGCGCGCCCTCTAGGGCTCGAACCTAGGACCTTTGGATTCGTAGGTCGATCAGAGAGAAAAAATCATTAAACGGAAGCCCTTAATATTTGGTCTGATTTCCCGTTATATCAACTATTTAGGGCAAACGAGCCAATTCCATTTGTTCCCGTCTATTCTGTGAAAAAATACCCCTTTTCCATGTGTTCCTATCACAAATTTATCACAATTAAGACCTTTGGATTTCTAATCTAACGGCTTCCTCATCTTCCCCTGCCACTCATCCATCGCTTTCCAGCATTTATAATATGCATCGTGCCTGAGTCGGTCACTGTGGGGTATGGTCGCCTTGAAGTTGCCGTAGTCGAGCTCGTCTATCAGACCAGCCATAAAAGGCGCCAGGATCGATTTAGGGACAAAATCTGGTTTGAGTAGACCACACACAACAACCCGGGCGGCGCGTCTGGCCATTCGTTGTGGCTCGATTGCTTTAGCCGGGATTTGAATGCGAAGAATCGATTTTTTCGAAACCCAGTAATCCGGTCCTTTCCTTTGATTTCAAACTGATGGGGCTGGTTTTAGCGACGATCAATAGTCGCAATACTTTAATATTCGCACCCAAAAGTGTCTCAAGGGGCCACAAAAGGACCCCAAGAGATAACTGATGCTGAAGTCACACAAGTGACCCGGTTTACAAAGCGAATCCTTTGAGTTGTCCATATCCTGTTATCCAATTAACCCGTCTAGCACTCGAGATGCTTATGTCATAGAAATTGACCGAATATCCCTTCTTTTCATCTCCGTATTTAATCACACATTTTTTATGTTTTCGGTATAATGCTGACCCAATGACCAAAAGTTCACCGACATATAAGGGGTTGGAAGTCGCTCGTCGCAAAAGGCAAGCAAAGCAGCACTAGGTTCCAGCAATAAGTCTGATAGCTTTCCTGAAATCGCCCTTAGAAAAGCATTGTGGTCACGAGGGTTGAGATACAGAAAAAATGTTACTAATCTTCCGGGCAAACCTGATATCGTACTGACGAATTCAAGAATCGCCGTATTTTGTGACGGTGACTTTTGGCACGGCAACAATTGGCAAGGGAGAAAGAGCAAATTAAGGAAAGGTTCAAACGCAAAATACTGGATTGCCAAGATAGAATATAACATGAATAAAGATGTCCAAAACGCCATGGCACTTAGTCAAATGGATTGGACTGTTTTAAGGTTTTGGGAGTCTGAAATCATGAAAGACCCCGTCGCCATTGCAATAATCATCTCAAAATTTCATGACGATCAAAGTGCGGCTGCGGGGGAAAGAGAAATGACGCAGATCGATATTGCACATGCGGTTTTAGAGACAATTTGTGATTCGCGTTGGATCGGGGTAACCCTATCAAAAGCATACATTGATTACCTAAATGGAAAAGACAGTGAAACAATTTGTCGAAATATGTATGGAGCTGGCACCATTACTCTTCGTAAATCTCGAGAAATGGTTTCGAGATTCGGCTCAGAGGGATTCACAATATTCATACCGGACCGAAAAAAAATAGGTTCTGCGGAAAATCCAGTAACAAAATTATTCCCGGCAGCTATTACTGAGCGACGCTTTCTTGGCGAATTGGAGCGAATAACCGAAATTAGAAGAACTGTCGATTACGAAGATAATAGGTTCACCAGTCACAGCTTAAAAGATTTCACATTGAAGGAGGGGGAATTCGAGCTTCCTATCAATGTAAAGAATGCAGGGACACGATTTGAAAATGCTTTTCAACTTGTTGGATTGAATCCCGATGACTGTGTGCCAATTCCAGCTTATAAAGCTCACGATGCGATTGAAAAAGAACCCAACCTTATTTACGTTATTTCCGTCGACTATAATCTTGTGAAAACCATTGAGACAGCTTTTTCCCATTGTTTTCTCCTGCTGAAAAAACAGTTTGGGATTTGCTCACTAATCATGCAGGTGCTCATATAAGAGATGCTGAAGACAACTTTATTTACGGGATGGTTAATAAACATTGGGAGAATTTTGGGCACAATATCACCGCCTCTGATTTCAAAGTAATTTCAACCCGAAAGGCAATTCGTATTCTTCAGCAACAACCAAAGAGAACTCGGGTATTCAGTTGCGTGCTTGGGGGACGGGATCTAATGCGGAGGTAAACGTCCATATATCTCTTAACGAAGAGACCAAGCCTTGGAATGAGGTATTACATCGTATAGAAGACAAAGGTCTTTCAGATATTGTCAGTGCAATAAATCGGAAAAGACAAGAAATAGTTTACGATCCGGAAATTTAATTATGATTGCAGTCAGTCTTTTTTCAGGGTGTGGGGGATTGGATTACGGTTTTGAAAGAGCCGGTTTCATCGTGCCTTTCCACAACGATTCGGATTCATATTCTTGCGCCACTTTACGTTTGAATGAGAAAGGTAACGTTCTCGAAGCGCCAATCGAAAAAGTCAGTACGCAGGATTGTCGTAAACTTGTTGGAACTGGAAACAATTCCGTCGATGTCCTAGTCGGTGGCCCCCCCTGTCAACCCTTTTCAAAGTCTGCATACTGGAGTCGATGTGGGGATACATTCAGACTTCAAGATCCTCGTGCGGATACCCTTGATCACTATTTTCGTTTCGTTGAGGATTTGAAGCCGCGCGTATTCTTACTCGAGAATGTACATGGGTTGAACTACAATGGAAAAGAAGAAGGGTTTCAGTATATTATTGAACGCATCAAAGACATCAATCGGCGTAAGCACGTCAATTATGTTCCTTGTTGGAAGGTGATCAATGTCGCTGACTTTGGAATTCCCAATTAAGGGTTAGATTTTTTCTTGTAGCTGAACGGACAGGGAGGGAATTCGTTTTCCCAGATACAACACACGCACCCAAAGAGGAAGAACAAGCACATCTTTTGAAAACAGCGAACGGTTCAGCCTTATGTTACAGCATGGGAGGCGATTGGTCATATTAAAGAAGGGGAAACGCAGAATCTGAAACCAACTGGACAATGGGCTGATTTGTTACCATCGATACCGGAAGGGGAGAACTACCTCTGGCATACAGATCGGAAAAAAGGTCTTCCGCTTTTTGGATGGCGAACTCGTTATTGGGGTTTTCTATTAAAAATTACAAGTCACAACCCAGCTGGACAATTCAAGCTCAGCCAAGAACCACTATCGGACCATTTCACTGGAAGAACCGTCGGTTATCGTGGCAAGAAATGGCTGCAATTCAGACCTTTCCGCGTGAGTTCAAAATTTCATGTCCCCGTCATGAGATACAAAGGCAGATCGGCAATGCAGTCCCATCACTTATGGCTGAGATTTTGGCACGTTCCATAGCTGAACAATATTTTGGTCGGAAATATACCGCTCGTCCAACCTTAACAGTTAAAAGAAAGAGAACAATTCCCCCACCAGAACCTGTGATACCTGTACCCGAAAAATTCTATCATCTGATTGGAAATCATCCACCTCATCCTGGCACAGGAAAGGGACCCAATGGTCGTGCGACAAGAAATAATAATATTTCTATAATTTGAAAATGTCTGAACATCTATTTTCGCAGATAACCGCCTGCGCCGAGAATACTCGAGCATTGAAGGGAAGTCTATAGAAGGATCCATCTATCCATCCAGGACATCCACAAATCTAAGCATCTGTCTACCTGTCCCATCGAATCGCTCTTGGAAGCCCTGACCTCTGCAATACCTGAGGGCTGACTGTTTGAGCATTTCACAGGCTAGAGCCCCATAACAAGCGCACGCGACCTTTATTTGGCCCGGTACAAATCTTTTCTGTACCTATAGCACTGTTCGATCAGCCTGAGCGCCTCGTCAAGCTGATCCGGCCTATCCACCGTGACGGATACCCATTTTGCGGGCCCCGTGTAATAAGCGCCTGCATCTTTTACATCCAAGATGGTCGACATCAAATTGAGTGTTTCGGTTCTCAAATACAGTCTTATCTCGCGCTTGACCGGGTATATCTCGATCGCGCAATACACAACATCGTGCTTGATCCTGTAATCGGGCTTGCGGGTTGAGTAGTGCCGTTGGGAATATTTCGACGCACCTTCGATCAGTTTTTTGATCAGCAGCTGCAATTCTTTCGGGCATTCCCGTATTTCTGCAGAAATTTTGTCGAAAACTTATCCTCGATCATGTGTTCCCTTTCACTCAAAGCTCGCGTGCTTATGAACACTTATGCCGTCGGGGCGTCCTTGTGCCAATGGATTCGCCCCTCGTCGTCGACGGTGATGATCTGGCCTCTGGCGATGTGATGGAGCACTCTTTCCCACACGGCCTTCTCAGCCTCTGCGGTTCCGATCTCTCTCCCCCTCGATTTTTCGCGCCGAAGGATCGCTATTTTGGTCTCGATCCCATCGATTCTCGACCGCACTTCATCGACCCTCGAGCATCCGAAGTTTCATCACCCCACCCGTCAGGAACGCAGGCCCGCCATCTTGCTCATGAGAACTGACCCAGGGAAAGATACCTTCTCACATCCTCATCCGTCACGATGCCTCGAGCTGTTCTTCTCGAGGGCGGGTCGGACCTCAAGTGCCTGTTGACCCTCTTTCTCGCATCCTCCGGGTCCGAGTAGTACCCGCCTCTCAGCAACGCGTCCGCGATGACCGATTGGGAGATCATCCTTTTGATCCCGTGATCGATAACATGCGATTGCTTCCAGTGGTCGCTGTTCCGCCTCACCAATTCATAATAATCCCTCACCACTTGCTCTTCCATGCGAATCCCCCTAAACGCCGGTATTCAGAAACTGTCTTCATGCAAGGCCTGCGCCCGATGCCGCCGTGCAATCGAGCGGGTCATTTTGCGTACAGCTCATCCCGATCGCGCACCTTTTCCCTCACGAGAATCGGTGTCTGATCCGGGGCGTCCTTCGGCAGCACGTACCTATCCAGCTCAGGCAACGGGTATGTGAGTCCGTAGGCGACTGCCATCCTGTCGAAAAGCGCATTGCTGTCTCCCGGGTCGTGAGTTCGGCTTTGCCGCCTGCTGCATGAACCTGTAGAACTGCCTCTCGCCGGTGGTCTTGAATTCCCCCACATCACCGGGATCATCGTCGCCATGTTCCCTCCACCATATCAGCCATGTCACTTCTTGCGGTAGACATTCAGTCCCACTGACAAGGTGGACCACCGACTATTACGTCTATACAATTATCATAGCTTGTAATATCTGAAAGAAAGATACTGGCATCTTCTAGAATAGCTTTTTTACTTCCATGAATATTAGCATATGTAGCTAAGGCGTACTTGTCCATATCGACCCCCGCAATTATGGAAAAGCCAGCTCTTGCCAGACAATCGAGAACTCGAGGTATCTTATCTGAACTCATTTGGTTCTCTTTTCTTAATCATAAAACGTCTGCCTTCAGCAGAGTCAAAAGATCTGTACCTCTATCCACAATAGCCTGTATTACGTCCTGAAGGTCGGTGCCCTTTACTGCTTTATATTTTTTCGTGGAAATTGCCTCACCGGACAATAGCAGACAGTAACTGACCATGCTCATTTCCGGATCTTTTTCTCTGTCAATAAGAGTGTACTGCAATACCAAAGAGATAACCCTTATCATAATTTCATCATACTTCTTGTGCCTGACCTTTTTTCGTTTCTCCAAGAAACTGAATCATCAGATCTAATACATTCACTGCTTTTTCGTGCAACTGAAGGATTGAACCTGCATAAGCACTACTATTATTCTCTAGTAATCTCAGATGCCTTTCTAGTATCTCTTGGATATTGCTACCCCTTATCCGATCCTTATCTTCTGAAGCCGTTCTATTTTCGAT
>CAWHEJ010000035.1:0-24096 GCA_963828305.1 uncultured delta proteobacterium
ATGCATGGACGGCCACCTCGTTGGCCGCATTCATCACGGCCGGCATGGTTCCTGCCGCCCTGCCCGCCTCGTAGCCCAGCCTCAGGCAGGGAAACCGATCGAGATCCGGCGCCTGAAACTCCAGCCTGCCCACCTGCGAGAGCTCGAAGGGGGGAAACCCGCCCGGTGTCCGTTCGGGATAGAACAGGGCATAGGAGATGGGCCCTCTCATGTCCGGAAGCCCAAGCTGCGCCATGACGGACCCGTCGACAAACTCCACCAGGGAATGAATGATGCTCTGGGGATGGATCACCACATCGATCCGATCGTAATCGACCCCGAAAAGCCACCGCGCCTCGATCACCTCGAGCCCCTTGTTCATCATCGTCGCCGAGTCGATGGTGATCTTTTTCCCCATCTTCCAGTTCGGGTGATTGAGAGCATCGGATATTCTCACCGCTTCCAGCTCCGTCCGGGTGGCCTTCAGAAAAGGCCCTCCCGATGCGGTCAGGATGATCCGACCGACACCCTTCGGACTGTTTCCCTCGATGCACTGGAAGACGGCACTGTGCTCACTGTCGACGGGGAGGATGCGGACGCCTTTTGCGAGAGCCCTCTCGATGACAAGGGATCCCGCCGTGACCAGCGTTTCCTTGTTGGCCAGGGCCACGTCCTTTCCCGCCTCGATGGCCGCAAGGGTGGGGACGAGGCCCGCCGCACCGACGATTGCGGACAGTACAAGATCGGCGGTGTTTGCAGTCGCGACGCACCGGTAGCCTTCATCGCCGAAGAGGACCTTCGTCCGGATCGAGGAATCGAGCATTCCTTCGAGCCTGCGGGCGTGGTCCTCGTCGATCACGGAGACGATCTCAGGCCGAAAGCGCTCGACCTGAACTTTCAGGACACCGATATTCTTCCCCGCCGCCAGGGCAACGACCTCCAGCGCGCCGGGGTTTTTCGACACCACGTCGAGGGCGTTCACCCCGATCGATCCCGTAGAGCCGAGTATGGCGATCTTCTTCACGCGAGTATGTACGTCCTGTAATAGTAGACAAACGGTACGATAAACAACAGGCAGTCCAGCCGGTCGAGGATCCCGCCGTGACCCGGAAGGATTTCACCGGAATCTTTCGCCCCCGAGGCCCGCTTGATGAGGGATTCAAAAAGATCCCCCAGCTGCCCGATGATCCCTCCCGCGAGTCCCAGCATGACGATGTGCCCGGCGGGGATCTCGGGCAGGAGGAAATGCCGATAGACCAGGCACCCGACCACACTCCCCACGGCAAGCCCCAGGAGCCCCTCCACCGTCTTGCCCGGGCTGACGTGCGGCATGAGTTTGCGCTTTCCGAAGGTCCTGCCCACATAGAAGGCGGCAATGTCACCGGAGAAGGCCAGCACGATGACGAAGAAGATCCACAGGACCCCCTTGTCGCCGCTTCGCAGGAGGATCAGGTGCGAAAGCATCACGGGCAGGTACAAATAGCCCAGGACGTAGCGGCCAAGCGGGTTGAGATCGAGCGCCCCCTCCTTCGTGCTGAAAAGATACAGAATAAAGACCGTGAGGGTCGACAGGACGGCAACGGCGAGGATAGCGCCCTGACCGGACACTGCGGCTGCCAGGGGCGCCAGGAGGCCGAAAAACAGCAGCGCCCGCTGCAACATGATGCCTTCCGTGCCGAGTGCGAGGCGGCTGTACTCCAGGACGGCGACGACGGTCACCACGAGGACGAAGCCTGCAAAGACCGCCTCCGTGCTGAAGTAGATGACCGAGAAGAGGATGGGTACGGCGATGATCCCCGTGATCCACCTCTTGGCGTGGGAACTTTTCATCATGTCTTCCTCTGCACCTGATCGCTCGTCAATCCGAAACGCCGCTCCCTCTTCTGATACTCGGAGATGGCCTCGATGAGCTGCTCTTCCCTGAAATCGGGCCACAGAATATCCGTGAAGTAAAACTCCGTGTAGGCCATCTGCCACAGCAGAAAATTGCTCAGGCGATACTCTCCGCTCGTCCGGATGAGCAAATCCGGGTCCGGGATGCCTCGTGTAAAAAGATAGCCCGCGAAGCGCTCCAGCGTGACATCCGACGCGGTGATGTTCCCCTGGCGGGCCTCGTCGATCAGCTTTCTGACCGCCCCCAGGATCTCGTCATGGCTGCCGTAATTCAGGGCCAGGACCAGCGTCATGGCCGTGTTGCCCGCCGTCTCTTCGATCGTGTCCCGGAGGATTGTGCGCACTTTCTCCGGAAGCGCCCCCGTGTCCCCGATCGCCAGCAGGCGGATATTGTTCTTCAACATGACCTTGACCTCGGACTTGAGGTACCTCTCCAGGAGGGTCATGAGGGCCCGGACTTCTCTCTCCGGGCGGCTCCAGTTTTCCGATGAGAACGCGTACAGGGTGAGATAGGAGATCCCGATTTTTCGGCAGGACTCGACGATGTTCCGGACCGATTCGGCCCCTTTCCGGTGACCGGCAATCCGCCCCAGGGAGTGGTTCTGCGCCCACCGGCCGTTGCCGTCCATGATGATGGCGATGTGCCGGGGCAGATTGGATTTGTCGATACGATCCATTCAGAGTCTACTTATCGATTTTCAATGATGATTTTTCGTTTGACTATCACAGCGCGCCGACATTTTCAAGGGGTGTTTCTCCCCACGCCGAAGGACCAAAAAATAAGGAGCCCAACGGGCTCCTTACGCTGTTTTCGATCTGCCGGTGAGCAAGCAAGAATGCGCTTCTTCGAGGACTGTTCAAAAGTGCCCGGATGCAAGGCCTCCGAAATCCCGAGGAGCGGAGGCGTACTTTGTGCGTACGTCGAGCGACGAGGGATGAGGGAACGCAGCAGACGGGCGTTTTTCAACAGCCCTCATATTTCCATGATTTCCTTTTCCTTCGCCTGCAATACCTTGTCGGTCTTCTCGATGTAATCGTCCGTCACTTTCTGGACGTCGGCCTGGTACTTGAACATCTCATCCTCGTTGATGTCGCTGTCCTTTTTGAGTTTCTTCAGCTCCTCGTTGGCATCGCGCCGGAGATTTCTGAGTTTGACCTTTCCTTCCTCGGCCATTTTCCTGACGACCTTGACCAGATCCTTGCGTCGCTCCTCGGTGAGCTGCGGGATATTGATCCTGACGATTTTGCCGTCGTTGACCGGGTTGAGCCCCAGCTCGGACTTCTGGATGGCCTTCTCGATACTCGGGATGACGGTCGTGTCCCAGGGAGAGATCTGGATCAGGCGGGACTCCGGAACGGAGAGGGATGCCACCTGGTTGAGCGGCGTGGGCACCCCGTAGTACTCCACCTTCATGCCGTCGAGCAGGGCCAGTGAGGCCCGGCCGGTCCGGAGCTTGCTGAAGGACTTCTCGAGGAACTTGATATTCTTTTCCATGTTGTCCTTCAACTCGGAAAAGACCAGATCCGTCATTTCGCTCATGTCAGCCTCCCACGATCGTCCCAACGGTTTTCCCGCATATGACGGACTTGATATTGCCTTTTTTTGCGATGTTGAAAACCCGGATGGGGATGTTGTTTTCCCGGCACAGGGAAATGGCGGTTGCATCCATCACTTTAAGGTTCTTCGCCAACGTCTCGGTGTAACTTATCTTTTTGTACATCTTTGCATCCGCATGCTTCATGGGGTCCTTGTCGTAGACCCCGTCTACCTTGGTGGCCTTGAGGATCACATCGGCCTGGATTTCCGCCGCGCGCAGGGCAGCCGCCGTGTCCGTCGTGAAGTAAGGGTTCCCGGTTCCCGCGGCGAAGATGACCACTCTTCCCTTTTCCAAGTGGCGGGTGGCCCTTCTGCGGATGAAAGGCTCGGCCACTTCCCGCATCTCGATGGCCGTCTGGACCCTGCATCGCACCCCGAGCCTCTCGAGAACGCTCTGGATGGCCAGGCTGTTGATGACCGTTGCAAGCATGCCCATGTTGTCGGCCTGGGTGCGCTCCATGCCCCGTGCGCTGCCCTCTACACCGCGGAAGATATTCCCCCCGCCGATGACGACGCCGATCTGGACGCCGAGCTTGACGACGTCACGGATTTCCTCGGCGATGGCCTGGACGATGTCCGGGTCTATGCCGAAGGAGCGGCCTCCCATCAGGGCCTCACCGCTCAGCTTGAGGAGAACCCTCCTGTAGACGGCTTTTTTTGCGCCTGTCATTTCCCCTGCAGCTTTCCGGGAAATCCCGGCGGTTTATTACAGTGCGTTTCCCGCGGCATCGTCGCCGCCGAGCTGGTAGCGGACAAAGCGTTTCACGAGGATGTTCTCGCCCGTCTTTGCGATGGAGGCCTTGATGAGGTCCTCCACCGTCAGGTTCGTGTCCCGGATGAACTTCTGCTTCAGGAGGCAGACTTCTTCGTAATACTTCTTGAGCTTTCCCTCGACGATCTTGTCGGCGATCTTCTCGGGCTTTCCTTCGGCAATGACCTGCTTGCGGTAGATGTCCTTCTCCCTCTGCAAGACCGCCTCGGGAACATCCTCGGGCTTCACGTGGAGGGGGTTCATGGCGGCGACATGCATGGCAAGGTCCCGGGTGAGGGTCTTGAAATCTTCCGTCTTGGCCACGAAATCGGTCTCGCAGTTCACTTCGATCATGACGCCGACTTTGCCGCCCATGTGAATGTAGGAGGTGACCAGGCCGTCCTTCGTGGCGCGGGATGACTTTTTCGTTGCCGCAGAAAGTCCCTTTTCCCTCAGGAAGTCGATCGCCTTTTCAAAATTTCCGCCCGCTACTTTCAGGGCTTCCTTGCAATCCATGATGCCGGCGCCCGTTTTGACTCTTAATTCCTTAACGATGTCTGCTGAGATTTCCAATTTATCCGTACCTCCTCATCATCAGAGAAATGTGTATTGTTGCCTTTAGTTCGCGGTTTTCTCCGCTTCGGCCTCGGTCCCCTTCATCTCGATGCTGTCGGGCACATCGGCCTCGCCTGCCTCGGCCTCCTTCATCTCGGGGGCCTGACTTTTGTCGCTTTCCGCCTGGATCTTTTCCTCGAACTTCCGCTTGCCATCGAGGACCGCGTCGGAGATCCTGGCCGCAAACAGCTTGATCGCCCGGATGGCGTCGTCGTTGCCGGGGATGATGTAGTCCACCACGTCGGGATCGCAGTTCGTATCCACAATGGCCACCACCGGAACGCTCAGTTTCCGCGCCTCGTGAACGGCGATATCCTCTTTCTTGGGGTCGACCACGAAAATCGCGGCCGGGGGGCCCTTCATCCGGCGAATCCCCCCCAGGACCTTGTCGAGTTTCTCTTTCTCCTTCTGGAAGAGGAGGATCTCTTTTTTCGGGAAGACGTTGATGGACTCGCTGCCGAACAGCGCGTCGAGCTCGTTCAGGCGGTCGATGCGCTTCTTGATCGTCGAAAAGTTGGTGAGCATCCCGCCCAGCCAGCGGTAGTTGACGTAGGGCATTCCGCTGCGCTCGGCTTCCTCGCGGATGGATTCCTGCGCCTGCTTCTTGGTGCCCACGAAAAGGATCTCGCCACCATCGGCAACGGTGTTGACGACAAAGCTGTATGCACCCTTGAACATCTCAACCGTTTGTTGAAGGTCAATAATGTAAATGCCGTTGCGGGCGCCGAAAATATAGGGTTTCATCTTGGGGTTCCACTTGTTGGTCTGATGACCGAAGTGAACACCCGACTCGAGCAACAATTTCATCGATACGGTAGACATGGGATTCTCCTTTCCTGTTTGTTTCCTCCACCCCTTCAACTTGCCGGGGAACTTTTCTTTCGAAAAGCAACAGGCCGGCAATCCGAGGGTGTGAGAGATAGAACGGGTTTAGTTAGCACAAAGCCGTTTATTTCGCAAATAAAAAATAGAAACCCCCGGTTCTCCATGTGGGCCGAAGAACAAGGGGGTTCTCCTACACGCTACACGCGACACCCTACACGCTGTATTTATGTCGTATAATGCGCGTTGATCTTCACGTAATCGAGAGTCAGGTCCGAGCTGTAGACCCGAAAATTCTTTGAACCCTGCCCGAGCTTCACCAGGACCTTGACCTCATCCTTCTTCATCACCTCGGCCAGTTCCTTCAGGTGGCTCGCCACCCCCTGACCCTGCCGGAAGAGCGGAAGCCCGTCGAACGTCAGCTCCACGGCATCTCCGTTGACCGGCACACCGGCCGCCCCGACGGCCGAGATGATCCGTCCCCAGTTCGGGTCGGCGCCGTAGAAGGCCGTCTTGACGAGGTTCGACCGGGCGATCTGGTAGGCAACGGCCTTTGCTTCCCCCGTCGTCTTCGCCCCCTCGACGACGATCTCGATGAGCTTTGTCGCCCCCTCGCCGTCGCGCACGATCGATTTGGCGAGCTCCAACATCACGTCGGTGAGCATCCCCGTGAAAACGGCATAATCCCGCGTCGATGTCCGTATCTTGCGATTTCCGGCCAGGCCGTTTGCCAGGATGAGCACCGAGTCGTTCGTGCTCATGCAGCCGTCGACGCTGATGGCATTGAAGCTTTGGTCGACCGCCTCCCGCAAGGCCCTCTTCATGGCCTGGTCGTCAATGTCGGCGTCCGTCAGGATGAAGGCCAGCAGCGTCGCCATGTTGGGCTCGATCATGCCTGCCCCCTTGGCAATCCCGCACACGCAGATATCGCTTCCGCCTGCGGGCCCCTCGCGGAACTGCATTTTGGGATACCGGTCCGTCGTCATGATGGCCTGGGCCGCTTCGGGAATCCCGCCGGGAGTGAGCCCCTTGACGAGCCGGCTTACGCTTCCGGCCACCTTGTCGATGGGCAGTTTGCGGCCGATGACGCCCGTCGAGGCCACGAGGACCTGGGATTCGTCGATCTGGAGGGCCCCTGCGCAAAACCGCGCCATCTTGACGGCGTCCTGGTAGCCTTCGTCGCCGGTCGCTGCGTTGGCATTTCCGCTGTTGATGATGATGGCCCGCGAGGCGCCGCCCTTGATGCGCTCCATGTCGAGCAGCACCGGCGCCGCCTTGAAGACATTCGTCGTGAAGACGCCTGCCGCCTTCGCGGGCACCTCGGAAAACAGAAGCGCCAGGTCTTTTTTGCCGTCCTCCTTGATCCCCGACGCGATCCCCGCGGCCTGAAACCCCGGGACCTCGAATTTCATGTCTTCGGCTGCCATTCTTTTGTATTCCTTTTGCCTTTAGCCTTTAGCCTTTTGCCTGTAGCCTGCTACTTCCCGCAGCACTTCTTGTACTTCTTCCCGCTCCCGCAGGTGCAGGGATCGTTGCGCCCGACCCTTCCGACCTCCTTTTTTGCCTGCTTCACCGGTGCCCCGGCCGTGCCGTGGGTCATCACCACGTCGCGCTGCGTCCGGTCCCGCAGGTTCTCCACCTCTTCTTCGCGCTGGATCTGGACCAGGGAAAGTTTCTGGAGGGTGTCCTGCCGCACGCGGTACATCATGTCCAGGTACATCTCGTAGCCTTCCTTCTGGTACTCCCGGACAGGGTCCTTCTGGGCATAGCCCCGAAGGCCGATGCCTTCCCGGAGATGATCCATCCCCAGGAGATGGTCTTTCCAGAAGGTGTCGATGGACTGGAGCATGATGGCCTTCATCAGATAGTCCCACAGCGGCTTGCCGAATTTTTCTTCCTTCCGGCGCAGATGCGCCAGGGCGGCGGAACGGATCTCCTCGATCATCGCCTCACGGCTCGCCTGCTCGCGGCCCGCGTCACTGAAGCGGAGCTTCAGGGAGAAGATCTGATACACGATGTCGTCGAGACCCTTGAGGTTCCACTCCTCGACGTGTGTTTTCTCGTCCACGTATTCCCCGACGGTGGTTTCGACGACCTCGTCGAGCATCTCTTCGAGCATCCCCCAGGGGTCCTCGCCCTTGAGGACGTCCTTGCGCTGGTCGTAAACGGCCAGGCGCTGGGCGTTCATGACGTTGTCGTACTCCAGGAGGTGCTTTCGGATGTCGAAGTTGTGCGCCTCGACCCGTCTCTGTGCGTTTTCGATCGCCTTGCTCAACAGGTTGGCTTCGATCGGCTGGCCTTCCTCGATCCCGATGCGCTCCATGATGGACTGGATTCGCTCTCCGCCGAAGATCCGCAACAGATCGTCGTCCAGGGAAAGATAGAACCGCGAGGAGCCCGCATCGCCCTGGCGCCCCGAGCGCCCCCTGAGCTGGTTGTCGATCCGCCGGCTCTCGTGGCGTTCCGTTCCGAGGATGTGCAATCCGCCCAGCTGAGCGACTCCCTCCCCCAGCTTGATGTCGGTTCCGCGGCCGGCCATGTTCGTCGAAATGGTCACTCCGCCCCGCTGCCCTGCCTGGCTGATGATCTCCGCCTCGCGCTCGTGGTGCTTGGCGTTGAGAACGTGATGTTTGACGCCTTTCCGGGAAAGCATGGTGCTCAGCTTCTCCGAATTTTCGATGGAGATGGTACCGACAAGCACAGGCCGTCCCTGCTTGTGCAGCTCCTTGATCTCCTCGATGGCGGCATCGTATTTCTCCTTCTCCGTCCGGTAGATCACGTCGGCGTGATCCGTACGGATCATGGGCATGTTCGTGGGGATCACCATGACTTCGAGATCGTAGATCTCCTTGAACTCGGCCGCTTCCGTGTCCGCCGTGCCGGTCATCCCGCCGAGTTTATCGTACATCCGGAAGTAATTCTGGAAGGTGACGGAGGCCAGCGTCTGGTTTTCCCGCTCGATCTTGACGCCCTCCTTCGCCTCGAGGGCCTGGTGCAGCCCCTCACTGTAACGCCGCCCGGGCATGAGGCGGCCCGTGAACTCGTCGACGATGAGCACCTCGCCGTCCTTGACGACATAGTCCACGTCGCGTTTGAAGAGGGTGTGGGCCTTCAGGGCCTGATTCACATGATGGAGCAGCTCGATGTTGCGCGGGTCAAAGAGGTTTTCGACCTTCAGGGCCTTCTCGACCCGAGCCACCCCCTCCTCGGTGAGGACGACGGTCCGCGCCTTCTCGTCGATCGTGTAATCCTGTTCCTTCCTGATCCCGGGGATGATCTGGTTGATCCGGTAGTATTTGTCCGTCGACTCCTCGGAAGGGCCCGAGATGATGAGCGGGGTCCTCGCCTCATCGACGAGGATGCTGTCGACCTCGTCGACGATGGCATAGTGGAAGTCCCTCTGGACGTATTCCTCGAGGGTGAATTTCATGTTGTCCCGCAGGTAGTCGAACCCGAACTCATTGTTCGTTCCGTAGGTGATGTCACAGCCGTAGGCCTTGCGCCTCTCCTCGTCGGTGAGACCGTGCACGATGATGCCGACGGAGAGCCCCAGGAAATGGTAGATGGGCCCCATCCAGGAGGCGTCTCGCCTGGCCAGGTAGTCGTTCACGGTGACCAGCTGGGCCCCTTTGCCCGTGAGGGCGTTCAGGTACAGGGGCATGGTCGCGGCAAGGGTCTTTCCTTCGCCCGTCTTCATCTCGGCGATCTTGCCCTCGTGGAGCACGATTCCCCCGATGAGCTGGACGTCGAAGGGCCGCATCCCCACGGTCCTCCACGCCGCTTCGCGGACAACGGCGAAGGACTCCGCCAGGATGTCTTCGAGGGAGGCCCCGTTTGCGAGCTTCTCCTTGAAGTAGGCCGTCTTGGCCTTCAACTCTTCGTCGGAGAGCTTTTTGACGTCGGGCTCGAGGCGATTGATCTCGTCAACGAGAGGCGCAATGCGCTTCAGCTCCCGATCGTTTTTGGTTCCGAACATCTTCTGGATGAAATTCAGCATGATCCAACCTAAAAAAAACCCGGTAAGTCCTTACCGGATTAGAGAGTATACCCTATTTTTTCGAAAAAGGGAATCAGCGCAGATAGTTCCTGGGGTTCACGTAGACTCCGTTCAGGCTCACGGAGTAATGGAGATGGGCGCCGGTGCTGCGGCCTGAATTCCCGACATACCCGATGACCTCGCCCCTCTTGACGACCTGGCCCTTGCTCACGGCGGACCGGAAGAGGTGCGCATAGAGGGTTTGGATGCCCCTCCCGTGCTCGACCTGGATCATGAGACCCATGTCGGGCCGTTTCTCCACGTTCGCCACGATACCGTCGGCCGGGGCCTGGATGGGGGAACCCAGCTTGGTTGCAATGTCGAGGGCCGTATGGAACTCACCTCGCCCTCCGAAGGGGCTTGTCCTGCGCCCGAATTCGGAGGTCACCCAGCCCGCAACCGGCCAGACAGAAGGTGTCACGGCCGCAATCGATCTTTGGGCACGCAGGTATCCCTGCAGCTCCGCCAGGCTTCGCTCCCGGGCCGAGGCATCCTCGAGCAGCCGATCCATCCGCCGGTTCAGACCGGTCAGCTGGTCATGACCGGCCTCAGCGGCCGGCATCGGCCCGCCGACCCCCAGGGTCTGCTCCCTCGATTTCGCTTCTTCCTTCCCGGAAGGCTTTCGGGATTTCCCGGTCAGCTCGCTCGCCATGTTCCGGATCTTTTCATCGACCTGCTTCAGATCGGCCAGCTTTTGGTCGAAGAAGGAGATTTTCTCCTGGAGGGTGTCGATCTGCTCCTGCTGCGTCGATGTCAGCTCACGCAGGTTGTCCAGTTCCATCTGTTTCAGCTTGAGCGTCAGGTAGTCGACTGCACAGTATCCGAAAAAACAGAGGAAAATAACCGCGAAGACGGCCGTAAGTTGGAAATGCCGAGGGGTGGCAAGGAACTTCTTGACGGAATCCCTTTTCTTATGCGGAATGATCAGGAGGGTATAAAAATGCTTCGGCATTGCTCATCCTCATCCTTACGTTGTACTCGAAAACCGGAAATCAGAGTCTCCGTTTTCCCCTACAAGTACGGGAAGAAAGAAGTCGCGTGATGCCGAGGGACAATTCATATCCCCCAAATCACAGCGTCGAAAACCGCCCGTCCAGAACCTTGCAGCAGCCTGATTCCGGAGGCAGGGCACCTTCATACCCGCAAAAGAACCTCCTGTCAAGCCGAAATCGACTTTTTCAGGGATCATACAACGACTTCAATGAGTTGCGAATAAGTCCGGATCAGATTTTACCCCTTCCCCGGGTGCGCACCGTGGCTTCCCACGACTCCTTCCGGGGCCTTCTTGACCGTGATGACGGGATCGCCCACGTCGACCTGGTCACCGGGGTTTTTCAGGACCTCCATGACCTTGCCGTTGATGGCCGACACGACGTTGTTGAGCATCTTCATGGCCTCGAGAACGATGAGCACCTGTCCGGCGGACACCTCGTCGCCTTCCGAGACGGGAACCTCGTTGACGGTGCCCTTGATGGGCGAGCGGATGTCTCCGTCCTTGGACAGGGCCTCGATCTCCTTGGCAGTGAGCGTCACCTTCCTTGCCACCTTTTCGCCTTCCTGTTCAAGCTCCGTCAGGATCGGCTCGGGATGATGGTCGATGACCAGGTAAGTCACGGCATCGCCGCTCGAGGTCTTTCTCTGGGGTCCGATGACGATGGAGTGAAGCTTGCCGTAGGCATCGGGGAATTCGAAGGTGTCGCCCAGGTTGAAGCCGCCCTTCTTGAACCATACCTTCGGCGGCAGGACCCAGACCTTCCCGTACTTCTCCTCGAACTTGAAGAAGCTCACGGCGTCGTTGGGGTGCTGGAGGTAAAGGACCAGTTCCTCCTCCGAGGCTTTCCGTTCGAGTCTTTTCTCCAGGACGCGTTTCTCTATCGTGAGGTCCACGTCCTCGATTTTCTGGTAGCCGTAGTCGCGTTCGCAGACCGTTTTCCACTGGGGCCCGAAAACGGCCTCGTAGATCCAGTCTGCCGGTTTGTGGAAGGGCAGCTCCCCGTAGCGGCCCAGCATGAGGTTCTTGAGATCGTCGTTGGCGTCCTTGTACCGGACCCGTTTCAGGACGTTGTTGACGGCCGTCGTCCAGAGGATCTGCGACCCCGGTGTCACGCTCCACCAGTTTCCCAGCTCGACCTGGACCTTCGGCAGTTCGTGCTGCAGGATCTCCGGCATGAGGTGAAGGAAGTTCCCCTTGACGGCCTGCTCGAAACTCGAGCCGGTGGCCCCCCCGGGCAGCTTGTGGATCTGCACGGTGGGGTCAAAGCCCAGGAATTGAGACTCGAAGTCCTTGTAGTATTCGCGCTCGGGCCGCAGCTTGTTCGACGTGTCGATGATGCCCTGCTTGTTGATCCCGACGCAGGGGTAACCGTAGTCCTCCAGGGTCTCGACGATCGTCAGGATGGGTGGAGGTCCGTAGAATCCCGTGAAGGAGTGGTCGCCGCCGTTAACGATCCGGGCACCGTTGCGCACGGCCTCGACGGTACGCCCGATATCGTTGCCGTCCGTGTTGTGACCGTGGTAATGGAGGATCAGGTCGGGGAACCTGTCGAGGATGGCCTTCACCAGGTCGCCGATCCGTTTCTGTGTTCCGAGGCCTGCGTGATTCTTGATGCAGAGGATGATGTCCTCGCCGGTCACGTCGACGATCTCGGCCACCTTCTTCACGTAGTAGGCGTCCGTGTGCTCGGGCCCCGTGGAGAAACAGATGGACGGCTCGAGGATCCGGTCGGCCTTCCTGACCTCCTCGAAGACGGGGACCATGTTCGGAACATGGTTGAGAAAGTCGAAGACGCGGAACACGTCGATCACCTCCGCGAAGTGCTTCACGGTGAGGCGGATGACGTTTTCCGGGTAGGGCCTGTACCCGAAGAGGTTGATCCCCCGGCACAGCGTCTGGAACAGCGTGTCGGGCATCATGGACTTGAGCACCCGCAGCTTCTCGAAGGGGTTGATCTGCTTGCGCAGCATGTCCACGTGGATCGATGCCCCGCCGGAGATCTCGATGGAGAAGTAGCCGCATGTGTTTCGCTCCCCGGCCACGAGCATCTGGGTGTGGGGCATGACCCGGTTCTTGAAATCCGACTGGGAGAGGTCCCTCTCGGTGTTTGTCATGAAATAGCCCTTCGACCTGCGGATCTTGTCGAGGACGTATGTAACCCCATGCTCCTTCAGCTCCTGGGGAGTGATGCGCTCATCGGTGAATTTCGCTGCTTTCTTCGCCATCTCTCTTCTCTTTTAATTCTTGTCGTTTCCTACACCCTACACCCTAGTCCCTACACCCTGGTTTTTAGTAGGCGTACGGATTGATCTTCTTCACGTGGATCTCCGCCATGAGTTTGGCGAGCTTTGCCACTTCACGTTCTTTTTCGGGGTACACGAAGATCTCCGGGTGCGTCTCGATGTAGCTCGTGTCGAAGCGGCCCGCCCGGAAGTCCGGCTCGTCGCAGATCGCCATGTAGAAGGGGATCGTCGTCTTCGGCCCCACGATGTTGAAACCCAGCAGGGCCCGCTTGAGCCGGTCGATCGTCTCGTTCCAGTCGTAGCCGCGGCAGGTGAGCTTCACCATGAGCGAGTCGTACTCCGTCGGGATCTTGTAGCCCTGGTAGACGAGGCCGTCGAGGCGGATGCCCGGTCCGCCGGGGGAGTGGTAGACCTCGACGGTCTTGCCGCCCTCGGGCATGAAGTTGTTCTTGGGGTCCTCGGCGTTGATCCGGACCTGTACGGCCTTGCCCATCATGTGGACGCGCTCGGCCGGGATGTCGATCGCCTCGCCCTGGGCGATCCGGATCTGCTGGCGGACGATGTCCACGCCGGTGAGTTCCTCCGTCACGGTGTGCTCCACCTGGAGGCGCGTGTTCACTTCCATGAACCAGAATTCGTTGGTCTTCGCGTCCACGAGGAACTCGACCGTCCCGGCGTTGACGTAGTTCGAGCCTTTCGCCGCGGCGATGGCGGCCTCGTACATCCGGTCGAGGACGTCCTTCGGCAGATCCGCCGGCGCGATTTCGAGGAGCTTCTGGTGCCGGCGCTGGATCGAGCAGTCGCGGGTTCCCAGGTGGATGACATTGCCGTGCTCGTCGGCCAGGATCTGGACCTCCACGTGCCGGGGCGCCTCGATGCATTTCTCAACGTAGATGCTGTCATCGCCGAATGCGGACTTTGCCTCGGTCCGTGCGTTGGGCAACTGCATGAGCAGATCCGCGTCATTCTCCACCTTCCGGATGCCGCGGCCCCCTCCCCCGTGGGATGCCTTCAGCATGATGGGGTATCCCGCTTCTTTACCGAACGCGATCGCCTGATGGAGCCCGGCTTCGCCCGGCTGCAGCGTCCCCGTTCCCGGAATGAATGGGATCTTCGTCTTCTCCATGATCTGTCGGGCCACAACCTTGTCGCCCAGATCGCGGATCACCTCGAAAGAGGGACCGATAAATACGATGCCCGACTTTTCGCACGCGGCGGAAAAGTCCGGGTTTTCTGCGAGGAAGCCGTAGCCCGGATGGATGGCGTCGGCGCCGCTCTTCTTGGCCGCCCAGATGTGCTTCTCGATGTCCAGGTAGTCTTTGCGAGGCCCGTTGCCGATGAGGATGGCCTCGTCGGCAAGGCGGATGAAATAGGCCTCGCTGTCGGGTTTCTCGTAGACGGCCACGGTCTTGAGGCCCATTTCCATGGCGGTGCGGATGATGCGCAATGCAATCTCCCCGCGGTTTGCGATGAGGATTTTGCTGATCCGTCTCTCCTTCGTTTTTCTCGCTGCCATCGGATCCCTTCTTGACGTCATTTCGGCCGAAAGACGGCCTCTGACATGCCCCTTTTTTTCATGAAGGTTTGCTTATACGGTCAACCCGGAAACCTGTCAAGGGCTTTGTTCCCGGGAAACCAAAATTGTCTTGACTTTAAAAGTTCCTTTGGGCTAAACGGTGCGGATATTAATTGATACGCGCAGCTCGGAAAGGAGCATCTATGGCAAAGCATGATTCGAAGTCCATCAGGAACATCGCGATCGTCGGGCACGGTGGCACCGGGAAGACCTCGATCGCCGAATCCATGCTCTTTGTCTCCGGGAAGACGGATCGCCTGGGCCGCCCGGATGACGGGACGTCCATCATGGACTGGGAGCCCGAGGAGCAGAAACGACGCATCTCCATCAGCGCCGCCGTGGCCTTCGTCGAGTGGGACAAGCACCGGCTCAACCTCCTCGACACCCCGGGCGATGCCAATTTTGCCATGGACACCAAGAGCTGCCTCCGTGTCGCCGACGGGGCCGTCGTCGTCGTCGACGCCGTGGGCGGAGTGGAATTTCAGACGGAAAAGGTCTGGGAGGCTTCAGACGAGTACTCCCTTCCGCGCCTGATTTTCATCAACAGGATGGACCGCGAAAGAGCCAATTTCAGCAACACCCTGGACAGTGTCAAAGCGAAGCTGGGCAGGAAGGGAACCCCTTTGTTCATCCCCATCGGCGCCGAGGACAAGCTCAAGGGCATTATCGATCTCATGCAGATGAAGGCCCTCTTCTTCGACGATCCCAAGGGCAAGGTGAAGACCGGCGACATCCCCGCGGAGCTGGCCGACGAGGCAAAGAAGTACCGCGAGGCCATGACCGAAGACATCGCCGAGTGCGACGAGACCCTCATGGACAAATACCTCGAAAGCGGCGAGCTCACCCCGGAGGAACTGAAGGCGGGGCTGCGCAAGGGTGTCGTCAGCGGGGCCCTGTTCCCCGTCGCCTGCGGCGTGGCCAACCGCAATATCGGCATCGCCCCTCTCATGGACCTCATCGCGGCCGCCATGCCCTCGCCGCTGGATCGCGGGGAAGCCAAAGGAAAAAACCCCTCGTCGGGCGCCGACGAGAAGCGGAACCCCGACGAGAAGGCCCCCTTCTCCGCCTACGTCTTCAAGACCATCTCGGATCCCTTTGCGGGCCGTCTGACTCTCTTCAGGGTCTACTCCGGCACGGCCGGCTCCGACGGGACCTTCTTCAATCCCACCCGCAAGACGACGGAGCGCTTCGGCAACATCTTCTATCTCGACGGGAAAAGCCAGAAGCCCGCCGAATCGGTCGTCCCCGGAGACATTGCCGCCGTGGCAAAGCTGAAGGAAACCTTCACGGGCGACACGATGACGGAAGAGAAGAACCCCATCCAGTACGATAAGGTCCAGGCAATCCCCGCCATCATCTCCTTCGCCGTCCAGCCCAAGTCCAAGGGCGACGAGGAGAAGATCATGTCGGGGCTCAACCGCCTCGTCGAAGAGGATCCCACGCTCAATTACCGTCGCGACGAGCAGACCCGCGAGATCATCCTCTCCGGCATGGGCCAGGTCCACATCGAGATCGCCGTCGAAAAGATGAAGCGCAAGTTCGGCGTCGAGGTGACGCTGAACACCCCCAAGGTTCCCTACAAGGAGACCCTCAAGGGCAAGACGACCGTCCAGGGCCGCTACAAGAAGCAGTCCGGCGGGCGCGGCCAGTTCGGCGACACATGGCTCGAGATCGAGCCCCTGCCCAGGGGCGGCGGGTTCGAGTTCGCCGACAAGATCGTCGGCGGCGCGATCCCCCGAAATTACATCCCCGCAGTCGAGAAGGGAATTGTCGAGGCCATGCTGGAAGGCGTGCTCGCGGGCTATCCTGTCGTGGATGTGAGAGTCGCCCTCTTTGACGGGTCCTTCCACACGGTCGACTCCTCTGAAATGGCCTTCAAGATCGCAGGCTCCATGGGGTTCAAGAAGGGCGTCGAGCAGTGCAACCCGACGCTCCTGGAGCCCATCGTCAACATCGACATCGAGATCCCCGACGAATACATGGGCGATGTCATCGGCGATCTCAACAGCCGGCGCGGCCGCGTGATCGGCATGGAGCCCAAGGGCCACAACCAGATCATCAAGGGGCAGGTGCCGTTGGCCGAAATCCTGCGATACGCCCCGGATCTTCGCTCGATCACGAGCGGTCGCGGGACCTTCACCTACACGCATTCCCACTATGAGGAAGTGCCGCCCATGATCGCCGAGAAGGTGATCGCCGCCGCACGGAGAGAAAAGGAAGAGAAAGGTTGATCAAGGCAGGAGTCCTCACTCTGAGCGACAAGGGGTCCCGCGGGGAGCGCGTAGACCTGAGCGGCCCGGAAGTGATCCGGATGCTGAAGGAAATCGGGATCGAGACCGATCGCTGCGAGATCATCCCCGACGAGGCGGAGATCATCGCCCGGAAGCTCATCGAGTTTGTCGATACGCGCAAACTGGATCTCGTCGTCACTACGGGCGGCACCGGCGTGAGTCCCCGGGACGTGACGCCGGAGGCCACCCTGCAGGTCATCGACCGGGAGCTTCCCGGCATGGCCGAGGCCATGCGCCGCGAGAGCATGCTGAAGACGCCTCACGCCATGATCTCCCGCGCCGTTGCCGGGATCCGCAAGACGACCCTCATCGTCAACCTGCCCGGCAGCCCGAAGGGCGTCCGTGAAAACCTCGCCGTGATCCTGCCTGCGCTCAAGCACGCCATCGAAAAGATCAAGGGAGACCCCAGCGACTGCGCCACTTGAAAACGAGAAGTTGAGAGGTTGAGAAGGTTGGCAATGCTTCCGCCTTCCGACCCTCTTACCCTCTTACCCTCTTACCCTCTTACCCTCTGATCCGTTCCTGCCTGTCGCGCCACTGTCATCCAATCCCAGAATCCTGCGGAGTGTCTCCATGGTGCGGGCGCGGTGCGTGCCGGGCCAGAAGACGCCGCCGCAGCCAGGACACACCCGGAAATCCCTTTGAGTCCTGAAGACGTAGTCGGGAACGAGTGACCGCACCTCTTCCGGCGCGGCTTCTTCCAGGGGTTCGTTGCAGCGAAGGCACAGGGTGAAGAGCTTTCCCGGTTCCGGCCGGAGGCCCAGCTTCCCGAGAACCTCGACGATCTGGTCCTCCACCCGGTCGTTTTCCACAAAAAGCACGAGCCCGGGGTGTTGCCTGGCAAGAACATCCTTTCGTCTCGTCAGGACGGCCCTGCCCTCCCTCTCCGCTTGCCGCAGAAAGGAACGGTCGGCTTCGCCTCGCCAGTAGACCGTTTCATAGCCGAGGATCCTCAGCCACTTGGACAGGCGCCCCAGGGATCTGTCGGCGAGGAACTTCATCACGGCCCTGCTGCAGAAGGAAGTAAGAAGAGATTACATCATCCCCGTCGACTGGGGCGGAGGAGGCTGGTAGGAGGAGCCGCGCATCAGTGCGAGGTTCTTCTGCTCGAGTTCATCGATCTTCCGGTACAGCTTGTTCATCCTCAGGCTCATCCGGAGCTTGTCGATGGCGCCGAGCAGCGCCGCCACGAAAAAACCGATCACGAAGAAAGCGAAGACGAATAAATAAATTGGAATGTCGTCATAGGCGTAACCGAAGTATCGCAATTTGATCGGATCGCTGTTCTGCACGCCGAACGTGACAAAGAAGAAGGCAAAGGCAAGGATGACGATCACATAGAGAAACCTCATGGTCTGACCTCCTCCTCGTATTTCCTGAAATGCGGCAGGAGCAACTCTTTCGTTTTCATGATGTCTTCGGAGATGATCCTCACCTCACCGAAGACGGACAGGGAATTCGTGTCGCCGACCCAGCGCGGCACAATGTGCATGTGCAGATGGTCCTCCACGCCTGCACCGGCGGCCCGTCCCAGATTCATTCCCAGGTTGAAGCCCTGGGGGTCCATGGCTGCCTTGAGCACTTTGACACAGCGTGCCGTCAGGTTAAACATCTCGCAGTGCTCTTCGAGAAGGAGTTCCTCGATGTTGCGGACGTGCCGGTGGGGCGCCACCATGAGGTGGCCCGTGATGTAAGGATAGCGATTCATGATGATAAAGGCGTGCTTGCCGTCATGGAGCACAAACCCGTTGTCCCGGATGGAATCCCTGCAGAAAATGCACCCTTCCACCTTCTTCCCCCTGATGTATTCCATGCGCCATGGCGCGTACAAGCTTTTCATGATCTTTTTACCCGGTCTGCCGATTCAGCCTTCGTCGATTGCAATGATCCGGCCCGTGATCGCGCCCTCCCCGACCTCCAGGATCCCGACCGTGTTGGAACCGGCGTGACGCCGATCGCAGGCTGTTCCCGGGTTGAAGAAAAGAATCCCCTCCCGGATGTGATTCGCCGGATAGTGGCTGTGACCGTAAACGATGCAGTCGACGTTGTCGAATTCACTCCGGATCCGATCCTCGAGATCCCGGGGGGAGCCCCAACCGTGAATGAGGCCGATCCGGAAGCGGCCGATCTCGAGAACACGCTTCCGAGCAATCTCGTCTTCGACGCGGGATGAGTCCATGTTCCCGCAGACGGCGATGACGTCCTTGTCGCCGAAGGCATCCAGAACCCTGAGGTCGACGAGGTCGCCTGCATGGAGGATCAGTTCAGCGTCGTGAAAGTGCTTCCGGACGATATCCAGAAGCCTCTCGTCGGGCTCCCTGAGATGCGTGTCGGAGATGACGCCGATCTTCAAACCTGACCCTCCCGGAACGATTGGGATTATATCTCCCGGGGGTAAAAAGACAAGTCTTTTTTGACATCTGCAAAGCTGCGCCCCGCTTTCGGTTTGACTTTTCCGTGGCGCGGGACTATGATCGGACAGGGCGAAAAAGGAAACGGGAAATGCTCGAAAACACCCTCGAAAAGATCGCCGAAAAGATCCTGACCCTCGATGAGGCGTCGCTCGCCTCCCTCTGGGAGCAGTACAAGCAGAAGATGGAAAAGTTCCAGCCCACAAGGGAGTGGGAACGCTCCGTCATCGTCTTCTTCATCATCAATTCCGTCCGAGTCAAGAACCATATCTTCAACGAGCGCATCCTTCAACATCAGCAGCACGGCGAACTCAGGCCGGAAGAACCTGCGCCGAAGGGAAGACCGAACCTCAAGCTCGTCAAGTAGATGAACAGATCCCAGGCCCTCAAGAGAATCTCCGAGCTCCGGGACCTCATCGAGTACCACAACCGCCGCTACTATCAGCTCGACGACCCGGAGATCTCCGACCACGAGTACGACAGGCTCATGCGGGAGCTCGCGGATCTGGAGGAGCAATTCCCGGACATCGACCGCACCGCTTCGCCCACCCAGCGCGTGGGAGCCTCCCCGCTGGAGAAGTTCGGCACCGTCACCCACCTCACCCCGATGCTCAGCCTCGGCAATGCCTTCTCGGAGGAGGAGGTTTCGGAGTTCGATGAGCGTATCAGGCGCCTGCTCGGCGACAAGGCGGAGATCGACTTCGTGGCGGAGCCGAAGATCGACGGCGTCGCCGTCAACCTGATCTATGAAAAGGGTGTTTTCCGTGTCGGCGCCACCCGGGGCGACGGGGTCAGCGGCGAGGAGGTGACGCAGAACCTCAGGACGATCCGCACCCTGCCTTTGAAGATGAGAGCCGGCGACCTGGTTCGCATTCCCGACCGGATCGAAATCCGGGGGGAGGTCTACCTCGAGAAGAAGGCTTTCCGCAGACTGAACGAACGGAGGGTCGAACAGGGGGATAGCGCTTTCGCCAACCCGCGAAACGCCGCCGCGGGGTCCCTGCGTCAGCTCGACCCCCGCATCACGGCCAGGCGGCCCCTCAACATCTTCTGTTATGGCGTGGGGAGCATCGAGGGAAAGATCTTTACGACCCACTGGGACACCCTCGAGACCCTGGGCGACTGGGGATTCCCGACCAACCCCGACATCCGCCTTGCCCGAGACGTCCGGGCTTGCGTGGCCTACTACCGTCACATCGAATCCATCCGGGAGACGCTCCCTTACGAAATCGACGGAATCGTCCTCAAGGTGAACTCGCTTTCCCTCCAGGACCGCCTGGGGATGGTCTCGAGGAGCCCCCGCTGGGCCGTGGCCGTCAAGTTCGCGCCCACGCAGGCCACGACCGTCATCGAGGACATCGTCATCGGCGTGGGCAGGACGGGCGTGCTGACCCCCGTTGCCGTCATGAAGCCCGTCCAGGTGGGCGGCGTCACGGTGAGCCGGGCTACCCTGCACAACGAGGACGAGATCGCCAAGAAGGACGTCCGCATCGGCGACACCGTGATCGTGCAGCGGGCGGGCGACGTGATCCCCGAGGTCGTCAAGGTCATCGAAGGCAGGCGGACCGGCAGGGAGAGGCCTTTCCGGATGCCCGAGAAGTGCCCCGTCTGCGGCTCGAAGGTCGTGAGGCTCGAGGGCGAAGTGGCGCACCGCTGCATCGATCTGGCATGCCCCGCCCAGATCCGGGAGATCATCAGGCACTTCGTCACCCGCGGCGGGATGGACATCGAAGGCCTTGGCGACAGGATCGTTTCCCAACTCCTGGATGCAGGGCTGATCCGCGACCCTGCCGATCTCTACGCCCTCACGAAGGAGCAGCTCCTCGAGCTCGAGCGATTTGCCGACAAGTCCGCGGACAACCTCATTGCGGCGATAGCCCGTTCGAAGCACCCCCCGCTGGAGCGCCTGCTCTTCGCGCTCGGCATCCGCCACGTGGGCGAATACGTGGCAAGGATCCTGTCCAGGAAGTTCGGGAGTCTGGGAAAGATCGAGGCTGCAAGCCAGGAGGAACTGACGGCGATCGACGGGATCGGCCCCACCATCGCCGAGAGCATCTACAAGTTCTCCCACGAGCCGCAAAACCTCAAGATCCTCAGGAAGCTGGAACAGGCCGGTGTTCGGCCCGCCGTCGAGAAGCAGGCAACGTCAACGGCACTGGCGGGAAAGACCTTTGTCTTCACAGGCTCTCTCAAGGGCTTTTCCCGGGAAAAGGCAAAAGAGATCGTCGTCTCCCTCGGAGGGGCCGCCACGTCTACCGTCTCGAAAAAGACGGACTACGTCGTCGCCGGCGAGGACCCGGGCTCGAAGTTCGACAAGGCCAGGTCACTGGGCGTCGCGATTCTCGACGAGGAGGAATTCGTAAAGCTGATCCGGGAAGCGGACGGAAAGGAATGAATGTTGCGTGTTATGAGCTCCGAGTCTTGTCCTCTTACCTTTAGCCCTTAGCCTTATGCCGTTGGCCTTCTTCATATGAAACGCGTCCACGTCACCGTCACCGGCATGGTCCAGGGGGTATTCTTCCGGGCGAAGACCCGCAAGGAGGCCATCCGGAACAACGTGTCGGGCTGGGTCAGAAACCTCCCTGACGGACGCGTCGAGGCCGTCTTCGAGGGCAAGCCCGAAGACGTGGACCGTATCGTAGGCTGGTGCCGCATCGGTCCCAGCCTGGCCGCAGTAGAGCGTGTCGATATGATCGAGGAACCCTACACGGGCGCATTTACGGACTTCAGTATCCGATACGGGCGCTGAGGAGCGTGATGGGTACCGGATACAGAATGACGGAAACCAGCAAACCAACCATCAGGAGGGGAATGCGATGAAAAAGACCAGACTGTTTTTCGCGGTGCTGTTGAGTTTATTACTCGTGAGCGCACTGTGCGACCAGGCTCTTGCGGCCGGTGAGGGGACGAAGCTTGCCGATTTTTATCTGACGAAGCTGCCGGCACCGGCTCTGACCCCGTCCCCGACGCTGGAGCAGGCCATGAAGATCCAGGCAGAGTTCAACGCGGCCATCACGCCCTTTTTCGGCAAGGTGGTCGGCTACAAGGCGGGGCTCACGAACCCCAGCGTCCAGAAGGTCTTCGGCGTCACGGCGCCTGTCCGAGGGACCCTCATGGAAAAGATGATCCTCAAATCCGGCACTTTGATCGAGGCGAATTTCGGGGCACAGCCGCTCTATGAGGGGGACCTGATCCTTCGCGTGGGCAGCGATGCCATCAACGGGGCGACAACCCCGATGGAGGCCCTCCGGTCCATCGACGCGGCCATCCCCTTCATCGAGCTTCCCGACCTCGTCTTTGCAAAAGGGGTAAAGATCAATGGCCTCATGCTTGCCGCTGTCAATATGGCCGCCCGATACGGGATCGTCGGCGAGCCCATTCCCGTGCAACCCACCCAGGAGTGGATGGAGCGGTTGAAGAACTTCAAGTGCCAGATCTATGACGAAAAAGGCACCATGCTCATCGAAGGCCCCGGGAGCAATCTCATGGAGCATCCGATGAACGTCGTCCTTTGGATCAGGGATTCGCTCAGGGCGGACGGTATCGCCCTGAAGAAAGGGGACCTGCTGTCTCTCGGCACGATCACGAAGCTCACCCCCACGGCGCCGAACACGACCGTCTTTGCACGATACGTTGGCCTGGACCCGAACGGCCACGTCGTCATTTCCGTGAACTTCAAATAGGCGGGATGCAGAATACGATTCCATCATCCCTTCCAACCACGACGAGGCCCGCCCTGCGTTAAAACAGGACGGGCCTTTTTCTTCTCTTTGAACGATGCGTTACTTCCCGCAGATCACCGAGATCTCGATGGCGGCATCGCGGGGGAGCTTCGCCACCTGGACGGTCTCGCGGGCGGGGGGCGCGTCCGGAAAATAGCGCCCGTAGATCTCGTTGAATTTCGCAAAATCGTTCATGTCTTTCAGGAACACCGTCGACTTGAGGACGTTTTGCAGCCCCATCCCGGCCGCTTCGATGACGGCCTTGAGATTTTCCAGGACCCTGACGGCCTGTGATTCGATACCCGTGCCTTCAAATTCGCCCGTCTTCGGGTCCATCCCGAGCATGCCCGAAACAAAGAGCAGGTCCCCGTATCGCACGGCCTGCGAATAGGGGCCGATTGCCTTGGGCGCATCCAATGTGCTGATGATCGTCTTCATGCCGACCCTCCTTTCATGCATCCGATCTTTTACGAGATGGATCATACCACGGAAGCCCGGCACGACAAACGAAATCTCGTCCCCCGGGGGCGGAGCCACTTTTCTGTTGACACTCCCTGCCTTTGACTATAAAAAAACACAGACTTAATTGCAGGAGGTCGAGGCATGAAAAAGCTTGCCGTGCTTGTCGCCGTCGTTGCGATTTTTGCATTCCTTGCAGTCCCAACCGTCCGGGCTGCCGAACCCGTCAAGATCGGGGCCGCCTTCGCCCTGTCCGGAAGCATCGCCGTCTATGGCGAGGGTTTCAAAAAGTGCATCGATCTCGCCGTCGAGGAGATCAATGCCAAGGGCGGCATCAAGGGAAGAAAGATCGAGATCGTCTATGAGGACAACAAGAGCAACCCCAAGGACTGCGTAACCGCCGTCCGCAAGCTCATCACCGTGGACAAGGTCCCCGTGATCTTCGGGCCCGCCGGAAGCTCCAACTTCATGGCCACGGCCCCTGTCGCACAGGAAAACAAGGTGGTCCTGCTCTCGGCCCAGGGGGCCGCCGTCGGCCTGACCAAGGCCGGGGATCACATCTTCCGCGTGTTCCCCTCCGACACCCTGCAGGGACCCCACCTGGCAAAGCTCGCCATCGACATGGGCTACAAGAAAGTCCCCGTCATGTACGTCAACAACGACTGGGGCCTCGGTCTCAAGAATGCCTTTGTGGATGCCTACAAGAA
>CAWHEJ010000036.1:0-43125 GCA_963828305.1 uncultured delta proteobacterium
AAAATATCGGAAGCGAGCGTGGGAGCGCCCGGCCCGTTTCTTGCTATCTTCATGGGAATCGTCATCAGGACTTCAGGTCCGGGAAAGAATGCCGTTTACAGGGACAATTAGACCATTCACAAAGGTTCTAAAAGATCAGGATGCCGGATTCGGATATTTCCATTACAGAAGATAAATCCTTGCGCCAGATTCTGATGATCAGTTTACTCCTGGCATCGATGACGCTTATCCTTTACTGGCCGGTACAGAACTTTGATTTCGTCTACGATGATCATCTCTATGTCACTGACAACCGGCAGGTGCAGGACGGTCTCACGCTTGACGGGATCCAGTGGTCCTTTACTACCTTCCACGCGGGCAACTGGCACCCGCTTGCCTGGCTTTCCCACATGGCGGATTTCGACATGTACGGGTCCTATGCCGGCGGCCATCACTGGACGAGCGTGCTGATCCATACGGTCAGTGCGATCCTGCTTTTTTTTGTTTTATGGCTCATGACTCAATCGCCCTGGGCAAGCGCCCTCGTGGCAGGGCTTTTTGCCGTCCACCCCCTCCACGTGGAATCCGTTGCCTGGGTCTCGGAAAGGAAGGACGTCCTCTGCGGGTTTTTCTGGATCCTTACGATGGGTGTCTACGCCCATTATGTGAAAGACCCGACCCTCAGGCGTTATCTTCTCGTGCTGGGTTCATTTGTCCTGTGCCTTCTGTCGAAGCCCATGGCCGTCACGCTCCCCTTTGTCCTGTTGCTCCTCGATTACTGGCCTCTTCAACGATTTGCCGGTTCAAGGACCGCTTTCGACCGGTGGGTGCCCCCAAGAGGGACGGCAGGCTGGACCAATGCCCTGCGATTGATCATTGAGAAAACGCCCCTGTTGCTGCTCGCTGCCGTTTCGTGCGTCGCAACGATCATCGCGCAAAAAGGCATCGATGCCCTTTGGTCCCTCGAAAAGATGCCGCTCGAGGTCCGCTTTGCCAACGCTGTTGTCTCCTACGTGGAATATATCGGAAAGACGATCTGGCCCGCCGATCTCGCCATTTTGTACCCCCATGCGGGAATGCCACCGGTGTGGAAGATTGGGGTTGCACTTCTGCTGCTCGTTTCGGTTTCCTGCGTTGTCATCCGAAAGGCCCGGGAACTTCCCTACCTGGTCGTTGGCTGGTTGTGGTACCTGGGAACGCTGGTCCCGGTCATCGGGATCGTCCAGGTGGGCTCGCAAGCCATGGCGGACCGGTACATGTATATTCCCCTGGTGGGACTTCTGATCGCCGTTGCCTGGGGGGCGAAATCGTTCGTCGAGAAACAGCCTGCAGGTAAACATTTCATCATCGCCATGTTTTTCGTTGCGGTTGCAGGGCTGCTGATTCTCGCGAAGCCACAGGTCGAGACCTGGAGGAACAGCATCTCACTTTTCGAACATGCCCTCACGGTGACAAAGGTCAATCCCGTTGCCCGATACAATATCGGCGCCCATTACCTGGAGAGAAATGACTGCCAGAATGCCGTGCCTCATTTTCTGCAAGCCATCGAGATGAAAAGAGACTTCGCCCAGGCCTTCCACTGTCTGGGGGTCTGCGCCTCTCGTGAAGGCAATGCGGCAGGCGCTCTTGACTACTATGGGCAGGCAATCCAGATCGATCCCCGATTGAAAATATCCCGGATAGACCGCGGGCTTTTGCTGATGCAGCAGGGAAGGCTGGATGAGGCCGTCGCGGATTTGAGACAGATTCTCCGGGTTGATCCCTCGCACGAGACAGCCCATACGAACCTGGGCCTCATATTCCTCCAACAGGGAAACCTGGGCGATGCCGAGACTCATTTGAGCGAGGCTCTTCATGTTAACCAACGAAGCGCCGAGGCGCACAATAATCTCGGCATCGTTCACACGGCACAGGGAAAGACCGAAGACGCCATCGCGAGTTTCCTGAAAGCCCGGGAGCTTATGCCGGGAAACGCCGCCATAGAAACAAATCTGAGAATAGCCTACGAAAAACGGCAGAAGGACACATCGGGGAAAGGGTCTATCTAGATCGTGCAGCACTCCAGAGATGACAGTGAAGCCGGCACAAAGGGACATCAGGAAGTTTCGCCCCTGTTGGCCGCGGAAGCCTCCAGCCGGGCGGAGCGGATTCTCTGCCTGGTGATGGCGTGCGCCCTGGCGGGGATTTTGATCGTCGAAGTGATCCTCTGCCTGATGCCTCCCGTCTCCCGCGATGCGCTCATCCACCACCTGGCCATCCCGAAGCTCTGGATCCGTCACGGGGGGTTCTATGAGACGCCCTGGGCCGATTTCAGTTACTTCCCGATGAACGTCGACCTGCTGTATCTCTTCCCGCTGCTGTTCGGAAACGATCGGGTGCCTGCGTTCATTCACCTTCTCTTCGGATGGGGGACGGGGTATCTCGTTTACCGATATCTGAAGGATAAGGCGGGAAACGTCTGGGGGCTGCTCGGCCTGCTGGTCTTCGTCAGCACCCCGATGGTTGTCCGTTTATCCATTACCGCATACGTGGATCTGGGGATGATCTTCTTCACGACGGCCAGTGTCCTTTCCTATCTGCGGTGGCGGGACGGCGGCTATGAAGACGTGAAATGGATCCTTCTTGCGGCCGTCTGCATGGGGCTGGCCGCTGGTACAAAGTACAACGCCCTCATCTCCTGGCTCTTCCTCGGCGGGGCGGTCTGTTTCCTCTACGCGAGGGATACAGGAAAACAGCTGCAGGCCCTCCGATGGGGCTTGATCTTTTTCCTGGTTGCCCTTGTCACCGTCTCCCCCTGGCTGGTAAAAAACTTCGTCCTGAAGGGAAACCCGATCTATCCCCTCATGGACAACGTGTTCTCGTTCATTCATGGCGGCCGCGAAACCGCCGCATTCCTTGCGGCGGGCGAGGCGGAGAAGGGTGTGGGCTACAATCTCCTCAGGAACAGGACGCTCCTGTACGGCGAAGATCTCTGGCAAATCCTGTTTTTGCCTCTCCGTATCTTTTTCGAGGGCCGGGATCACTCCCCGCAGCATTTCGACGGTGTCCTGAACCCGCTGTTTGCGCTGGCGATCCCGTTTGCATTCATCGGAAGCCGGAAGGGCCATCGGTCGTTTTTTCTTCTGTTCATCGTTTTCGTTTTCCTCGTGTCGATTCTCATGGCGGACGTGCGTATCCGCTACATCCTTCCGATCCTGCCGTTCATGACGATCCTCGCCGTCATGGGCATCCGAAACGGCACCGAGTGGCTGAGAACTCGGAACGAAATAGCCTCAACACGGTCATTGCGAGCACCCGAAGGGTGCGCGGCAATCTCCGACGAAGGGCGAGATCGCCACGCTTCGCTCGCGATGACATCTCGTTATTCCCGTATCCCTGTGTCAGAGGGTGCCGTCATTGTCGCGGTTGCGCTTCTCATCGGTGCAAATCTCTTCTACCTGGGGAATCTATTCACGGCCATCAGGCCCCTGCCTTACATCCTCGGCGAGGAATCGCGCGACGAGTTTCTTTCCCGGCAAGTCGGCAGCTACCCGGCCGTTGCCTTTGTCAATCGAGAGCTGCCGGGCGATGCCGTTGTCTATCTTCTGTATCTTAGTGGGCGGGGATACTACCTGGACCGGGACTACATCTACCATGTCGGCCTGGAGACAGCCATTGTGAGGGCCATGGTGCGCTCGTCGGGGGATGAGGCGACGCTTGCCGCCTTCCTGAGATCCCTGGGTGGCACCCATCTGCTGGTGCGCGACGGGTTGCTCATGAAGGCGCTCGAGGACAACTTCCCGGGGGATACCGTCCGGAACGTTCGGGAAAAGCTTGCAGATTGTCTTACGAAAGTTTATGAATCGAATGGTCACGTTGTCTACCGGATTCGATGACCGCCTCCTTGACGGATCATTCACCCTCACCCCGACCCTCTCCCCTCAAGGGAGAGGGAGCTTGCAGGTCTAGCAGGGAGAGGAAGATTAAGGTAAAGGCTTTCAGAATAAGCATGTTTGCAGGGAAGAAAGTCGTTGTCGTCATGCCCGCCTACAACGCGGCGCAGACGCTCATGAAGACCTTCGAGGAGGTCATGGCCCAGGGCGTCGTCGACCGGGTCATCGTCGTCGATGACGCGAGCCACGACGAGACCGCGGCACTTGCGCGAACACTTCCGGGCGTGAAAGTCCACCGGCACCCCGAAAACAGGGGCTACGGGGCGAACCAGAAGACCTGCTACCGGATGGCCCTCGAAGAGGGCGCCGATATCGTCATCATGGTGCACCCCGATTACCAGTACACGCCCAAGCTCATCCCGGCCATGGCATCGCTCATCGGCAACGGGCTTTACGAGTGCGTCCTGGGTTCCCGCATCCTGGGGGGCCATGCCCTTCGCGGCGGCATGCCTCTGTGGCGATACGCGGCCAACCGGTTCCTGACGCTTTTCGAGAATTTCCTTACGGGCGCAAAACTCTCCGAGTATCACACGGGCTACCGGGCCTTTTCCCGAAAGGTACTCGAGGAGCTTCCGCTGGAGGGGAACTCCGACGATTTCATCTTCGATAACGAGATGCTTCTCCAGGTGCTCTGGTACGACCACCCGATTGCCGAGATCAGCTGTCCCACGCGATATTACGCCGATTCTTCGTCCATCAATTTCCGGCGCAGCGTCCGATACGGCCTCGGGTGCCTCTCGACGGCTGTCCTCTTCCGGCTTTCCCGTCTCGGCATGGCAAGGACCTCTCTCTTCCCGCACATCCGGGTCACGACGCGGTGAAGGAGGGATCTCGCGTGGCGCAGGGACCGGGTAATCGTTTCGATGATTTTTTCGTAGAGCCGGCTTACCTCTCTCTCAAGAATCACCTCTACAACTATCAGGTGCGCAAGCGTGCCGTCCGGGAGCAACTTCTTCGGCAGGATGAAGGGATGACGCTGGAGGTGGGAAGCGGCATCTCGCCGATCTCGCCCGCCACGGACCGGACGGTATTCACGGAGCTTTCCTTTTCGGCGCTGCGGTGCCTGAAAGAAGGGCAGGGCGCAGGCCACTACGTAGTCGCCGACGCAACGAGGCTGCCCTTCAAGAAAGCGGTTTTTCGCAGTGCCGTATGTTCCGAGGTCCTCGAGCACATCGAAGATGACCTCGGGGCCATCGGCCAGATGGCGTCCGTCCTGGAAAAGGGCGGCCGTCTTGTCGTGACATTCCCGCACCGCAGGGATTTTTTCGCCGTCGATGACCGCTTCGTGGGGCATCACCGCCGCTACGAGCTGCCGGAGATGATCGGCATGCTGGAAAAAGCGGGCCTGCGGAGCCTGTCCGTCTGCAACGTCCTGGGACCCCTCGAAAAACTCACCATGTGGGCCACGGCAGCCTTCCTCACGCACTGTTCCTTCACCGGAAAGTCTTCCCCGGCGGCAGGCAGGGGGTTACGCCCCCCGGCAGGGCTCGTAAAAGCCTTTGAGCTGATCAACCGCCTCTACGCGGGGCTTGCCCGGATCGATGCGCGCCTTGCGCCGACACGCCTCGCCATGGTCCTGCTGGTTGTGGCTGAAAAGCAGCGGGCGCCCGGCGACTGATCGGTCGACGTAAAAAAATCTTTGCCTGCCTTCTCTCTTTGCGATAAGACGGTCTGCGGGGCACCTGCCCGGAGGGGCGAGTTGCACCGGACAGGAGCGCAAATGCCGGCAGCCATCCGGGAACATTCACTGGTCGACGAGTACCTCAATTTTCTTGCAGTCGAACGGGGGGCTTCGCTCAACACCCTGGATGCATACAGCCGCGACATTCATCAGTTTCTGGACTTCGCGACAGCTGGTGGCGTTTCGGCGCCGCTCGGGGTGAAGCCCGAAAACGTGACGGCATTTCTTGGGGAGCTTCGTGACCAGGGCCTCTCCTCGACGTCCATGAACCGGAAGCTGGCCGCGATCCGGGGCTTCTACAAATATCTCCTTCGCGAAGCGCGGCTGGAGGAAAATCCCCTGGCCCGGGTTCAGATTGCCCGCACCTGGATGCGGCTTCCCGGCACGCTCAGCCGTGAGGAGATGGAGACCCTCCTCGGTCAGCCCGCCGACGCGACACCGGCGGGCATCCGGGATCGTGCGATCCTGGAGCTTCTCTATGCCACGGGGATACGGGTCTCGGAGCTGGCAACGCTCACCCTCAACCGCGTGAACCGGCAGATGGGGTTTCTCGTCACGGTGGGCAAGGGGCGCAAGGAGCGGATCGTGCCCGTGGGCCGCTCTGCCCTGCAGTGGCTCGGGCGCTATGTCGAGCAGGCCCGGCCCGTATTCCTGAAAAAGAGGACGTCGAGCGTTCTCTTCCTGAACCGCTCAGGCGACGGATTCACCCGGCAGGGGCTATGGAAACTGATCAAGAAATATGCGAGAATGGCGAATCTCGAGCGGAAGGTCCACCCGCATACCTTCAGGCATTCCTTTGCCACGCATCTGCTGGAGGGGGGTGCTGACCTTCGTTCGGTCCAGGTCATGCTGGGTCATGCGGACATTTCGACGACACAGATTTACACCCACGTGACGCGGGACAGGCTGAAGGAGATACACAAAAAATTTCATCCGAGAGGATGAAACGGGAATCGGGCTTCAGGAATCAGGCATCGGGCTAAAGGATAAAATGGACTATTATAAGAAGGAAGAGCGCAGGGAGCGGAAAAAGCGGAAAGAAACAACGGGGCGACCTCTCATCCTTTTCATCGGGGCCCTGGCGGGAGTCGCAGTCATCGTCGGGGCGGGTCTGCTGATTGCCTTCTACGGGGAGATCTTCTCTCTCAAGGGTTTGAAGGGGCTCGTCCGGGTCAGCATCCTGGGCAAAACGCCGGAGTTCCATCACCTCGTCATCGAGAGAAACGGAACCGATGAGCGCCTCGCAGCCGGCGACGTCTTCAAGATCACCTACCGCGACGAGTTCATCATCAAGCAGGTCTCCACGGATTCCCTCTTCGAAAGGAACATCACCGTCGACGCGGAGGGCCTCGGCGGGGCAAACGACCTCAAGGTCCTGCTCAAGGCCGTGGAGCTCGTTGACAGGGCGATGAGCGCCTCCGTGCGAGAGGCACTGCGCGGAAACCCCCTTCCGGATTCCGCCATCACGATCCGGTATGGCGACAAGGGGATCGGGACCGTTCCGGTCCGTATCGAGCTGACCGCACAGGACTGGCTGCGCTTCGCAAAGATGCCTGCCAATGCGAAATGGCAGGCACAGGCCCTGGAAAAGGCCCTCAGCATAAACCCCGATGACACGGCCCTGCGGAAAACGCTGGCCGAGCAGTACCTCGAGTCCGGAAAACTCGACCAGGCCGGTGCCCAATACCGGGCGGTTCTTTCCCGGAAGCCCGATGACATGACGGCCCTGGCCGGGCTTTCCCGCTTCTATGTCGAGAAGAGGGATTACACGAAGGCTCTGCCGCTCACGAAGCGCATTACCGAGCTCAACCCGAAGGATGCGGGGGCCCACGCCATCGCCGGGTTCCTGTACGGCAAGATGGGCAAGTGGAATGAAGCCGTCACACACTATCAGACGTCGCTGAGGCTCAAGCCAGACGAGGCCATGGTCCACTTCAGCCTGGGCGGGGCCCATGAGAAGACGGGGAAGCTTGCGCCGGCCATCAAGGAGTATGAAGAGGCACACAGGCGAATGCCCAATGACCAGCGGATCGCGCAGGCGTTGGCAGACGCCTACAGCAAGGCCGGCAAGCAGCAGGAAGCCGCGCGGCTCTATTCGACGCTTCTGAAGAAAAATCCAAAGGACCCGAACGCCTACGCCACTCTTGCCCAGGCCCACGGCAAAAAGGGGCAGGTCAAGGAGGAGATCGAGAATTACAAAAAGGCCCTGCAGCTGCAGCCGAAAGACCCCATACTCCACTACAACCTGGGGGTGGCCTACGACAAGGCAAAGCGTCACAAGGAAGCCCTTGCCGAGTACGAGAAAACACTGCAGCTCAAGCCCGACGACACGGATGCGGCGGCCAGAGTCGCGGAATATTATTTCCGCGAGAAGCGTTACAAGGAGGCTGTCGTTGCCCTCAACCGGATCAAAAAGGCGGCCCCGAAGAACCCCCGGGTTTACGCAGACCTGGGTGTTGCCTACGGGGAACTGAAGCAATATCCCGAGGCGGAGGAGAATTACAAGAAGGCCCTCCAGATGGGCCTCAACGACCCCAATATCCGAGTCAACCTTGCCGCCATCTATGAGAAACAGGGCCGCTCGAAGGAAGCGGCGAAGGCCGTCGAGAAGGGGGGGAAATCGGGGAAGGCCCAGACAGAGGCCCTGGAGCGAATGGGCGCTCAGCAGATGAAGGCGAAAAACTACGACGGGGCTCTCAAGACGTACCGGCAGCTGGCCGCCGCCGACCCCAAGCGGGGGCTGGCCTATGCCAACATGGGCACCATCCACAGCCTCAAGGGGCAGACGGACAAGGCCATCGAGAACTACAAGCTGGCCGTCCGGTATGAGAAGGAAGATGAGGGCGCCTGGCTGGGTCTGGGCGAGGCTTACGAGAAAAAAAAGATGTACAGGGAAGCCGTCGAAGCGTATAAGGCCGCCTATCAGATCAACCCCGAGTCGAAGGCCGCGGAGAAGATCCCGCAGTTGAGGATCAGGATGCTCGAGGACAAACACAGGGATTAGGGTACAGAAGACAGCCGACAGCCGACAGCCGACAGCCGACATGATTCGGCTTCTTGCCTTTCTTCAGGCTGTTGGCTGTAGGCTGTCGACTGTAGGCTGCCGCCTGTAAGCTTGGGATAGCAAATAGAGGTAAGATCACAAAGATGAGCACCATGCGAAAAGTGAATATCGGAGGCATCAAGGTAGGTGGCGGGGAGCCGTTCGTGCTCATCGCCGGGCCCTGCGTCATCGAGAGCGAGAAACTTGCGCGCAAGGTGGCCGCGAGCCTGAAGGAGCTCACGGCGGAGTTGGGGATCCCCTTCATCTTCAAGTCCTCCTACGACAAGGCCAACCGCACTTCCGTCCGTTCCTTCCGGGGCCCTGGCATCGAGAAAGGATTAAAGATCTTGAAGGCGATACGGGAGGATTTCGGCATCCCCGTGCTATCCGACGTTCATCGCTTCGAGGAGATCGAGAGGGCCTCCGAGGTTCTGGATGTCGCCCAGATTCCGGCCTTTCTGTGCCGTCAGACCGATTTTGTCCTGGAACTGGCCCGGCACGCGAAGGTCGTCAACATCAAGAAAGGCCAGTTTCTGGCACCCTGGGACGTGGAGAACGTCGTGCAGAAGGTCCTGTCCGCGGGCAATCGCAACATCCTCATCACCGAGCGGGGGGCCAGCTTCGGGTACAACAACCTCGTCTCCGACATGCGGTCGATTCCGATCCTGCGGAGGATGGGCTACCCCGTCGTCTTTGACGCCACCCACAGCGTGCAGTTGCCCGGCGGGGCAGGGGAGGCCTCTGGCGGGGAGAGAGCCATGGCCGTCTATCTGGCCAGGGCGGCTGCGGCTGTCGGCGTCGATGCGCTGTTTATGGAAGTCCACCCGGATCCGGACCGGGCCCGCTGTGACGGGCCGAACTCGATGGCGCTCGACTCAATGAGGGAGCTGCTCATGACGCTCAGGGGGATCGACGGACTGGTCAAGAAAACAATGAAGAAGGGTTGAGGATGGGACTCGAGGGAAAGACGGGGGCAGGCCTGCACGGAGAAGTCCTGCACGGAGCAGATCTGCACGGAGCAGAACTGACTGAAAAGATCCGGAAGGTAAAGGTCCTCATGCTCGACGTGGACGGGGTGCTCACCGACGGCCGGATCATCATCAGCGACGACGGGCAGGAGACCAAGTGTTTCAACGTCCGCGACGGGCACGGCCTCAAACTGATCCAGCGCGCCGGGATCGAGGTGATCTTCCTCACGGGCCGCACATCCAAAGTTGTGGAGCACCGTGCCCGCGAACTCGGCATCAAAAAGGTACACCAGGGTGTCCTGGACAAGCTGTCCGTTTTCAACGAAATCCTGGCTGAGGAGGGGCTCGTCCCCGGGCAGGTCGCCTATGCGGGAGATGACATCGTCGATCTGCCCGTGCTCAGCCGCGTCGGTTTCTCCATCACCGTGAGCGATGCCCACGACGAGGTCCTGAAAGCCGTGGATCTCGTGACGAAGAACCCGGGGGGCCGGGGCGCCATCCGGGAAGTCTGCGAGATGATCCTCAAGACCCAGGGGAAGTGGGAAGAATTGATGGGCCGCTACCGGGCATGAAAGAAGAGGGTGAGAGGGTGAGAGGGTGAGAGGGTGAGAGGGTGAGAGGGTCAGGGCGCGCTAATGAATTTCAGCTTATCCAACCTCCTCATCTCCTTAACTTCTCTTCTTGCGCGGGATGCGCCCCGATTTTGGCTTTACAACACGGATGCCGGATGGTATGGTTCACCCCTGCGATGGAATCATGTCTAAGTGGCTTGAATTTTTTCGAAAACTCGCAGGGAAGCCCGCGCGGAAAACCGTTCTCTGGGCAGCTGCGCTCCTGACGCTCGCCCTCGTTGCCGCTGGACTGTACTGGGGTGGGCAGCGGGCGGACGAGAAGCAGCCGGTACTGAAGATCATCGACGACAACGTCGATCTCTATATCAAGGATGTTCACTACACAGAGGTGGGCGAATCGGGGAATCGGCTCGAGATCAACGCCGACTCGGCAACCTTTCTGAAGAAGGAGAACCAGGCACGGTTCGACCGGGTGCGCATGAAGCTCATCCTGCCCGACGGCAAGATCTATGAAATGGCGGCCGACCGGGGCAGTCTCCGGACGGACTCGAAGGACGCCGAGCTCGAGGGAAACGTGGTGATCCTGTCGAACCGGGGCGACCGGTTCACGACGGACCGGCTGAAATACTCCGACGGCGAGAAGAAGATCTATACGGAGGATCCCGTCACGCTTTCAAGCCCGCGATTCGAGATGAAGGGCAAAGGGATGGTCCTCCTGCTGAAATCAGAGCAAGTGGCGATGTCCGGCGGCATTCGGGCCCGGATCCAATAACCCGGAGAGGCCGGAAGGAACCGAGGGTATGCAAAAATTCATCCCGATCCTGATCCTGGTTGCGATGGTCCTCCTGGCGGTACAGGGGCCCCTCTGGGGGCAGGACAACCGCGCAAAGTTGCTGAAGGGCGGGGAGAACAAGCCCATCGATATCGTCTCCGACCGTCTCGATGCCTACCGGGATAAGGACATGGTTCAGTTTTCGGGAAACGTCGTGGCCACCCAGGGCGAGCGCGTGATCCAAAGCGATACGTTGGCGCTGTATTTCAAAAAGAAAACCGAGGGAGCGGGGGTGGCTGCAGGCGATGCCGCCAAGGCCGGGGACATCGACCGGATCGTGGCGAAGGGAAATGTGCGCATCACCGAGAACGAGCGCATCGTGACGGGGGAACAAGCCGTATTCCACAGCGACGAGCAGCGGATTGTGGTGACGGGAAACCCCGTCATGCGGGAAGGCAACAATGTCATCACCGGTGACCGGGTGGTGGTGCTGCTCAACGAAAACAGGGGGATTGTCGAGGGCACCACGGGTAAACGGGTCACGGCAACCATCCACCCCGATGAGCCGAAGGGAAAAAAGAAAAAGGAGTAGAAGCGCAGGGGGCCCGGTCTTCCGGGTCTGCGCCGGGAATGGAAAAACTTGAAGCCAAGGCATTGACGAAGATGTACGGGGGGCGGAAGGTTGTCAGCGGCGTGGACCTGGAGATCCACCCCGGGGAAGTTGTGGGCCTCCTGGGTCCCAACGGTGCCGGAAAGACGACAACCTTCTACATGATCGTCGGGCTCATCAAGCCCGACGGCGGACGGATATTTCTCGACTCCGAGGAGATCACCCGGGACCCCATGTACGTGAGGGCTCGCAAGGGGATCAATTACCTGCCCCAGGAACCCTCCGTGTTCAGGAAGTTGACCGTCGAGGAAAATATTCTGGCCATCCTCGAAACGCTTGACATCGAAAGCGAGGAGAGGAAGAATAGGCTCAAACAATTGCTCGGCGAGCTCGATCTCACCGATCTGGCCCGCAATAAGGCATACTCCCTTTCGGGTGGGGAGAGAAGGCGGGTGGAGATCACCCGGGCCCTGGTGACTTCGCCGCGGTTCATCCTTCTCGACGAGCCCTTCGCCGGGATCGACCCGCTGGCCGTGGCCGATATCCAGAAGATCATCCAGAAGCTCAAGTCCAAAGGCATCGGGGTGGTCATCTCGGACCACAACGTCAGGGAGACCCTGTCGGTCTGCGATCGGGCCTACATCCTCAACGAGGGGACGGTGTTGATCGAGGGGTTGCCGGAGATGATCGCAGAGAGTAAAATCGCCCGGAAGTTCTACCTCGGGGATGATTTTCGCATGTAGAAACATAGCGGGCAGGAATCCAGGAATCCATGACGTTCGAACTCAAACAAAGTCTCAAACTGAGCCAGCAGCTGATCATGACGCCGCAGCTGCAGCAGGCGATCAAGCTGTTGCAGCTCTCACGGATCGAACTCGTCGACATGATCCAGCAGGAGATGGAGGAGAACCCCCTGCTCGAGGAGCCGGCCACCGAGGAATTCGGAGAAGAAGGGGCGCCGGCCCCGGAAGTCGGCGAGGTCAAGACGGCAGAGCGAACCGGTGAGGTGACGGGCGAGGGCGACGGCAAGGAGGACTTCGACTGGGACAGCTACCTCGAGGATTACGGGCCCATGAGGGTGACCTACGACCGCGAGGAGGACGAGGGACCCTCCTGGGAGAACATGCTTTCCAGGAAAACGACCCTCGCGGATCATCTCATGTGGCAGTTGGGCCTCTCCAGGCTGTCGGAAAAAGAGCGGAAAATCGGAGAACAGATCATCGGCAACCTTGATTCGAGCGGTTACCTTGCGGCCACCGTCGAGGAGATCGCCGAACCGGAAAAGGTCAGTCCCGAGGTCGTCGAAAAGGTGCTGGCAAAGATCCAGGAATTCGACCCGCCGGGAATCGCCGCCAGGGACTTGAAGGAATGCCTGATGGCCCAGGCAAAGGTTCTTGGGGTCCAGAACCCCCTGATTGAAAGCATCATCCGGGACCACCTGCACGACCTGGAGACCAAGAATTACAACAATATCGCCAAAAAGCTGAAAGTCCCGCTTACGGACATTCTGGACGCCATTTTTCTCATCAGCCGAATGGACCCGAAGCCGGGACTGGTATACAGCGATGAGGGGCCCCAGTACATCATCCCCGATGTGTTCGTCTTCAAGGTGAGCGACGAGTACAAGATCATCCTCAACGACGAGGGTCTGCCGAGGCTGAGGATCAGCAACTTCTACCGGGAAATCCTGGGGGGCGCGTCGGAAGGGCCCACCAGTGCCGATGAATGCAAGAAATACATCAAGGAACGGCTCCAGTCGGCCACCTGGCTCATCAAGAGCATCCAGCAGCGCCAGAGAACCATCTTCCGGGTCACGGAGAGCATCGTCAAGTTCCAGCGGGAGTTTTTCGACCAGGGGATCCAGTTCCTGAAGCCCCTCGTGCTGCGCGACGTCGCCGATGACGTGGAGATGCACGAGTCCACCATCAGCCGCGTCACGACCAACAAGTACATGCACACGCCCCGGGGGATCTTCGAGCTGAAGTATTTCTTCAACAGCAGCATCAGCAAGACCAGCGGCGACGCCATCGCCTCGAAGAGCGTCCAGGAGGAGATCCGGAAAATCATCAGCGGCGAGGACACCCGCAAACCGCTGAGCGACAGTGAGATCGTCGACATCCTGAGCAGGCAGGGAATTTCCATCGCCAGGCGGACCGTCGCGAAGTACCGCGAGATGATGGGGATCCTCCCGTCGTCGAAGAGAAAGAAATTCATCCTGAAGGCTAAAAATTAAACCATTGACAATTTTCCGCATCTGGCTTAAGAGCAGAGCTTCTTTTTCAGACGGGACAGGCAGCCTTTCCCGCGGCGGCCGCCGTTTCCTGAAGGACAGCCGCCGTGTGATTCACCGCGCGACAGAATCCCGCCGGTCGTCTTGCCCTTTCCGGGTGTTCATCTTGCGAGGACACCATGATGAGGGTCGGGGGCAAACACAATCTATCGAAGGATGAGGAGGCAACGACGTATGCAGGTTTCCGTGACCTTTCGGAATACGGGGTCGGAAAGTTGGTTCAAGGATTATGTGACGGAACGGCTGAGCAAAATCCAGAAATACATCGACAAGCCCGTGGAAGCCCACGTGGTCCTCTCCGTTGAGAAATTCAGGAATGTGGCCGAGATCAACATCATGGCAAAGGGCATCAACCTGGTCGGCAAGGAAGAGGCCAAAGACATGCAGCTGGCCATCGACAACGTCTGCGACAAGATCGAGCGCCAGATCAAGAAACACAAGGAAAAGAGCCGGGAACACAAGACCAATATGAACCGGGCCGAGGAGATGGGCGGCCTTCGGGCGGCGCCGGCCGCTTTCGAAGAGGAGTTCAAGCTGAGGGTCGTCGAGACCCGCCGGGTTGTCCTGAAGCCCATGTCCCTGGAGGAGGCCATCCTTGAAATGGAGGCATCCCGGAACCGATTCGTCATCTACCGGGATGCCCACTCGGAAAACATCAGCGTCATCTACCGCCGGGATGACGGCAACTTCGCACTGTTAGAGGCCAACAGCTGAGCGGAGGGGCCCCCATGCAGATCACCGACATGTTCAAAAGGGAATACATCATCGAGGCGTTGAAGGCGAAAACCAAGCGTGCCGTCCTGGCGGAATTGTCGGAGATCTTCACCCGCGATCACGCGGGCATCCAGAACGAAGCGATGGTCGATGTCCTTCTGGATCGTGAAAAGCTCGGCAGCACGGGGATCGGCGACGGTATCGCCATTCCGCACGGAAAACTCAAGGGGCTGGAGAGCCTGGTCATTTCCTTCGGGCGCAGCCGGGAGGGCATCGACTTCGAATCCATTGACGGAAAGCCCGTCCACATCTTTTTCCTGCTGATGGCCCCTGAGAGCTCGACGGGTCAGCATCTCAAGGCCCTGGCAAAGATTTCGCGCATGCTCAAGGACCCGGATTTCCGAAGCGACCTCCTGTCGGCAAAAAACGCAGAGGAGATCTACCGGAAAATCGCCGATAAAGACGACTCCTATTAAAGCCCGCTCGGCTCGTCGGCACCCGTCAAAAGGTGCTGGGGCCGGGGATTCCATTCTTCCATTCTTCCAGCGCTTGCGACTGTCCCGGGGTGCTGAATGCAGAACCTGAGAATCATCATCGTCACCGGCATGTCCGGCTCCGGCAAGAGCACGGCTCTTCGGGCACTGGAGGACGTGGGGTTTTTCTGCGTCGACAACCTGCCCGTCGTCCTGCTGCCGAAATTTCTCGAGATCCAGACCGACGCCGCGAGCGAGATCAGCAAGGTTGCCCTCGTCATGGATCTGCGGGAACGGTACTTCCTGGAAAAGTACGCCCGGATCTTTGCCAATCTCAAGGAAGAGGGGCACCGGATCGAGATCCTCTTTCTCGACGCCAGCGACGAGTCGCTGCTGCGGAGGTTCAGCGAGACGCGGCGGGCACACCCGCTCTGCGAGCGCGGGACCGTCATGGAGGGGATCACGCTGGAGCGCGAGAAACTCTCGGCCCTGCGGTCGATGGCGGACAAGATCGTCGACACCTCCTCGCTCAACGTTCACCAGCTCAAGGAGGTCATCCAGCGCCACTTCATGACGTCGACCACCGAGAAGCGCCTCGTGATCAACCTGATGTCGTTCGGCTACCGCTACGGACTCCCTCCCGAGGCGGACATCGTGCTCGACGTACGTTTTCTGCCCAATCCCTACTTCATCGAGGAGCTGAAGCACCTCACCGGGCAGGACGAAAAAATCCGGGAATACGTCATGGGGTGGGAGGAGAGCAGGACCTTCCTCGAGCAGCTGCTGAAAATGATGGAATTCCTGATGCCCCTCTACGAGAAGGAGGGAAAATCGAGCCTCAACGTGGCACTGGGCTGCACGGGCGGCAAGCACCGCTCCGTCGTCATGGCCAACCGCCTGGCCAGTTACTTCGCCGGCGAAAACTATCTGGTGAACGTGGCGCATCGGGATATCCACAGGGCCTAGGAAGAAGGGACGAGGGACCGGGGTGTAGGGACCAGGCAAGGTAAAGAACAATGAAAAAAAGGATCGGGAAAGCTCCCGATCCTTTTTTTGTGTTTCTTACCCTAGTCCCTCTTCAGCCCCTCGTCCCTACCCCCTCGTCCCTGGTCCCTTCTTTTTCTTGCCCTTCGCCTTGGCCGGTTGCGCCTTCGTGGTGGGGGAGGCGGCCTGCGGGGCAGTCTCGGTCAGCTTGCCCGTCACATTGTCCTGGATCCAGTGGGCGTCCCACCACTCCGTGGGGTTCACGAACTCCCCGCCGACGAGGATGCTCAAGTGCAGGTGGTCGCCACCGGCAAGCCCCGTGGTGCCGCTCGCGCCCAGCGTCTCTCCCCGCGCAACGTTTTGTCCCACCTTGACGCTGATATCCGACATGTGCCCGTAAAGGCTCGCGAGCCCCAGGCCATGATCCACAATAACGGTGTTGCCGTAGATGCCGAGGTAACCGGCAAAAACGATCACACCGCTGTTTGCCGATTCAATCGGGGCCCGCTCCGTCGAGGCGAGATCGACACCGTAGTGCGTGCTCTTGCTCACGGCCATGTCCTCGAAGAAATAGGTTCTCGCCTGGGCGAAGCCGGCCATGGGCGCCGCGTTCTTCATGCGCAGGAAGGTTCCCTCCCAGAGCGCCTTGGGCTGGGACTTGCTGCCGGTTGCCTGGATCGTCCGGGTGTTCTCGCCGCGCAACGTCTCGTTGACGAACAGGAAGGCTTCCAGAGGCGTGGCCGGAACCCGGGGATCATGCTGTCTGAACTCCGGCATTTTCTGTTCCAGGAAGGCGCGGCTGAGGGTGATCTTGTCCTCTTTGAATTTCTTTTCTTTCACGAGGTGGGGAAGAATCACGGACGATTCGTTTCCCGCCTTGTCCCGGGCCGTGATCAGGATCTTGAGGCCCCCCTTGGACGCCGAGGTGGGGATGGCGAAATAAGCGATGTGAGCGGGTTTTCCCTGTATGGCACAGGGGTAACCCTGGAAAAAGCGATCCCCCACGAGGATGCCCGTGCGGGTCACTTCCTCCGAAAGCCGGTACAGGGCGACACCGGTCCCGCCGGCATTGACGTTGTGGGCGGAGCTGAGCAGGCCGATTTGCGGCGCAATGGTGTCGATAAACGTTTCCACCACGAGCGTTGTCCGGTTCTTCAGCCAGGAGTGATCCTCGGCCGTGATGGTGATCGTCGCCGGGCCCTCCTTGAGATTCAGTTTGCGCGGGTTCAACTCGGGACTCAGAGCCTGTTCTTTCGTTCCCGCTGCGAAGCTTTCGGACAGAACAACCTGATCCCTGCCTTCCTGGCTGATCGTGACGGACACGTTCCGGACCCCGCTCTTCTGATCGGAAACGATGAGGGCAAGGGCCTTTCCGGGGCCGATCGTGGAGAGGTCATCTTTCGGGGCAATGGCAGGTTTTTCGAACTCCAGGACCGTGTTGAAGGCCCAGAAGGCGGCCCCCGCAAGAGCGATTGCGAGGCCGAAGATCAGCAGGTACATTCGGTTCATGACGGCTTGTACTCCATGAGTGAGCTGGAATCCGGGGCACTGCGAAAGTGCCCGAAACGCTGCCCATCATACCCGTAATCAAAAAAAATTCAAGCCCAATGACGATGACTCGGCCGGGACGGCCGGCACTCCAAAAAGGCGTTCATTCCTTGACGTTCCGCATGATTTGTTATATTGAATTTGCAGGCTTAGAACACAGGGCAGCGGGCTTGCGGCATGTGGAAAACGGGTTCGGGACGGGTTTTATGACATCACGGAACGGTCAGATGAAAAGCCTTGGTTTGGTTTTTCGGGAGAAGATCGGATGAAAGACAGGAAGATCGTCCTCGGGGTGACCGGCGGCATCGCGGCCTACAAAGCGGCCGAGCTGGCCCGGGAATTCATCAAGCGCGGGGCAGGCGTCCACGTCATCATGACGAAAAACGCAACGGAGTTCATCGCTCCGCTCACCTTCCAGACCCTCACGGGAAATCCCGTATACGTGGACACGTTTGAGCTGACGGGAGAGTGGGAAATCGGGCACATCTCGCTCGCCGAGAGCGCCCACGTTGTCGTTGTGGCACCGGCCACGGCGAATGTGATCGGCAAGATCGCCCATGGGATCGCCGACGACCTGCTCACGACAACGGTCATGGCCACCCGGGCCCCTGTACTGATCTGCCCCGCCATGAACGTGAACATGTACGCAAACCCCATCGTGAGGGAGAACATGGAGCGACTGGCCGCGGCGGGGTACCGGTTCGTCGAGGCCGGCTACGGGGAGCTGGCCTGCAAGACGGAAGGCTACGGCCGGCTTGCGTGCCTGGAAGACATCGTCGAGGACGCGGAAGACATCCTCACCGTGAAGGATCTGACGGGGCAGCATGTCCTTGTCACCGCGGGGCCCACGCGGGAAGCCTTCGACCCCGTCCGGTTCATCACGAACTACTCAACGGGCAAGATGGGCTATGCCGTTGCCGTCATGGCGAAGCGCCGCGGGGCGAAGGTCACGCTCGTCAGCGGGCCCACCAACCTGCCGCAGCCGCGGGGTGTGGAATTCGTCCCCGTCTCGTCGGCCCGTCAGATGCGGGACGCCGTCATGGCCCATCTGGAGAAAGCGACCGTCGTCGTCAAGTCCGCCGCCGTGGCCGATTACCGCCCGGCGGGCTTCTCCGAATCGAAGATCAAAAAAGCTTCGAAGCCGCTGGAGATCCTCCTCGAGCGAAACCCCGACATCATCTCCGAAGTGGGCCGCGTCAAAGGCAGCCGGATCCTGGTGGGGTTTGCCGTCGAGACGGACCACCTGATCCAGTACGCCACGAAGAAGCTGATGGAAAAGAACATGGATCTCATCGTGGCGAACGACATCACTCAGGCCGGCGCGGGATTTGCGGCGGAGACGAACATCGTCAAGATCCTCGATCGCGATGGCGGCTCGGTGGATCTGCCCCTAATGGACAAGATGGACGTTGCCGCGCGGATCCTGGATCGGGTCCTGGGACTCTTGAAGAAGGAAAAAGGGGCCTTGCGTGCAAAAAAAAGATGATCTTCAGCGCGAGTTGCAGCATCTCGTGGGCGCCCTGAGAAATCACGTTGCGAACGAGCGGGATGCCTACAACCCCGTCTCGCGCCTGACGATGAAGCGTGAACACATCCCCCGGCGGGAGGAAGAGCCCATGGGGGATCGTTCCGTCGTGAAGGCGACGGTCAAAGCCGGCGCCCGCAAAGCGTCCCTGTCCCTGGCGGGGGTCCGGGAGGAACTGGGCGAGTGCACGCGGTGTCCCCTTCACCGCACTCGCAGAAACCTCGTCTTCGGCGAAGGGAGCGCGGGGGCGAAGCTCGTCTTCGTCGGCGAGGCCCCGGGTGAGGAAGAGGACAACCAGGGCCGCCCGTTCGTGGGCCGTGCGGGGCAGCTCCTGACCAAGATCATCGGCGCCATGGGGCTTGCGCGGGAAGACGTGTACATCTGCAACATCCTGAAGTGCCGGCCGCCCGGAAACCGCAACCCGAAGGAAGACGAAATCACGACCTGCGAGCCTTTCCTGCTGAAGCAGCTGGAGGCGATCAACCCCGAGATCATCTGTGCGCTGGGGACGTTTGCGGCAAAGACGCTCCTTCGCACCGACTCGCCCATCTCGGCGATACGGGGGAAATTCCACGACTACCACGGCCGCAAGCTCATGCCGACCTATCACCCGGCATACCTCCTTCGAAACCCCGACGCGAAGAAACTGGTCTGGGAAGATGTGCAGAAAATCATGAAGATCCTGTGAGGGCATGCAATGAAAAAGGTCCTGGATAAGAAGACGAGGGTGCTGCTGGCCGCTGTCGCTGCGTTTGTCCTTGCAGCCGCGGCGCCCGGCCTCGTCCTTCAGGCAGCCGAGGAGAAGCGGGTCGTCGATGTCGTCGTCGTCAACGAGGTCATCACCCCGCCCATCGGGGAGTATATCCTGAAGGGCATCAAGCAGGCCACCGAGTCGGGTTCCGAGGCTGTCATCATCCAGCTCGACACGCCCGGGGGGCTCGATCTGTCCATGCGGGACATCATCAAGGAAATGCTCAACGCCTCCATTCCCGTCGTCGTCTACGTGTCGCCCCAGGGTGCGCGGGCCGCCTCGGCCGGGGTTCTCATCACGATTTCGGCCCACGTGGCGGCCATGGCGCCCGGGACCAATATCGGCGCCGCCCACCCCGTGGCCATGGGGCTCGGCAAGGCCGACGAAACGATGATGGAGAAGGTCGAAAACGACGCCGTGGCATACGGTCGGGGGATTGCCGAGCAGAAGGGACGCAACGCCGACTGGGTCGAGGAGGCCATCCGAAAAAGCGTCTCCGTGACGGCCGAGGAAGCCCTGAAGCTCAACGTCATCGATGTGATCGCCAAAGACGTAAACGAGCTTCTGGAGAAGATCGACGGGCGCGAGGTGAAACTGGTCTCCGGCAACCGGGTCTTGAAAACAAAAGGGGCCGAGCTCAACAGGAGGGAAATGGGTTTCCGCGAGAAGGTGCTCATCACCATCTCGAACCCCAACATCGCCTATATCCTCTTCCTCCTCGGGCTTGCGGGACTGTACTTCGAGTTTTCCTCCCCGGGGGTGGTTCTGCCGGGAATCATCGGCGGGATTTCGCTGATCCTGGCATTCTTTGCCTTCCAGACCCTCCCCGTGAATTATGCCGGCATCCTCCTGATCCTCTTTGCCGTTATTCTCTTCATCGCCGAGATCAAGGTGGTCAGCCACGGGGTCCTCACCATGGGGGGCGTCGTCTCGCTTGTCCTGGGCTCCATCATGCTCTTCGAGTCACCGGACCCGGCACTCCGGGTATCCTGGAGCGTGCTGATCCCGGCGGTGGCGATCGTCTCGCTGTTCTTCATTGCCGTCATCTCGTTTGCCGTCCGGTCCCAGATGCGCAGGGTGCTCACCGGCGGGGAGGGCATGATCGGCGCGGTGGGGGAAAGCGCTTCGGAGGTAGTCGGGCGGGGAAAGGTCATCATCCGGGGCGAATACTGGGACGCAACCAGCAAGGCGCCCATCGGGAAAGGCCGTCCTGTGAAAGTGGTCCGAGTCAATGGTTTAAATATTGAAGTGGAAGAAGTAACGTAGAAGGGGGTGTTTATGCTGTATCCGATCATTGTCGTCGTCGTACTCATCATCATGTTCCTGGCCGCGTCCATCCGGATCCTCAACGAATACGAAAGGGCCGTCATCTTCCGGCTCGGGAGGATCATTCCCACGAAGGGGCCCGGTCTCATCATCCTCATTCCCGTCGTGGACCGCATGGTCCGCGTGGACACGCGCACGGTCACCATGGACGTTCCCTCGCAGGACATCATCACCCGGGACAACGTCTCCATCAAGGTGAACGCCGTCGTCTATTTCCGCGTCGTCGACTCCATGAAAGCCATCGTCGACGTTGAAAATTACCTGTATGCCACTTCCCAGCTTGCCCAGACGACGCTGAGAAGCGTCTGCGGCCAGGTGGAACTCGACGAGATCCTCGCGTCCAGGGACAAGGTCAACATCCACATCCAGGAGATCCTGGACCGCAGCACCGACCCCTGGGGGATCAAGGTGACCCACGTGGAGGTCAAGTATATCGACCTGCCGCAGGAGATGCAGCGGGCCATGGCCAAGCAGGCCGAGGCCGAGCGCGAGCGCCGGGCCAAGGTCATTGCTGCCGAGGGCGAATTCCAGGCTGCCCAGAAGCTGGCCGAGGCGGCGGCCGTGATGCAGCAGCAGCCGATGGCACTCCAGCTCCGGTACCTGCAGACCCTGGTGCAGATCGGGACGGAGAACAACACGACGACGGTCTTCCCCATACCCATCGACATGCTGAACATTTTTTTCAAAAGGGAGGAGAAGGGCTGATCGTCCGCCCGTCATCCTGCGATTCAACCGGAAGGAGGAGAGAGAGTGGAGACGAAAGAGAAGATGAGAATCGTATCCGGTGCGGTAATCCTGTTGACCCTGGGCGTGCTCGTGCTTCTGAGTTCCTACGGCATCTAGAGCCTGGACAAGAGCTGGCCCATCCTGATCCTCGTGTTTGCCCGGTGACGCTGGTCCAGAGCCCCAAGGATGCGGGCGGCTGGATCATCGGGGCCGCGGGGCTGCTGTTTCTCTTCTTCAAGAACTGGTTCGGCCAGGTGCGAGCGATGACCATGAACCTTATCCGTCGGCGCTTCTCGTCGTCGGGGCGCTTTTGCTGTTCAAGACCATGCAGAAGAAGGAATCTTGAGAGGAGCATCGACGGGATGGCGGAAGAATCGGATGGGTTTGAACGAAAACCGCTGCTGGTCATCACCGATTTTGACGGGACGCTGAGCCTCACCGACGTGGGATACGAGGTTCTCCTGAAGTTCAGCAGCCAGGACTGGGATGACATCGACCGGGCCTACTGTGCCGGCGAGATCGGTTCAAAGGAGGCCTATGGACGCATCTGCGCCATCCTGGGCGGGACCCGGGAGCTCATGCTGCAGTTCGTGGCCGAGCACACCGTCATCGACCCCCACTTCAGGGAGTTTTATGCCTTCTGCCGGGAGCACGACATCGATGTGAAGGTCGTTTCCGACGGCCTGGAGTTCTATATCGATTTCGTTCTGAGGGCCCACGGCCTCTCCGACATCCCCTTCTATTCCAACGTGATGACCTTTCGAGACGGGAAGCCCCTGGCCATCGAATTTCCCCACGCCAATGAGGACTGCAACCAGTGCGGGACCTGCAAGAGCAACATCCTCGAGTCCTGTCAGGCGGGCTACGGGAAGATCGTCTACGTCGGCGACGGCTATTCCGATCTGTGCCCCGCCCGGAAGGCCGATCTCGTTTTCGCCAAAGGGATCCTCTGGACGCGGCTGTCGGAAAAAGAGCAGCGGGGCGTTCGCAAATACCGCACCTTCAGGGACGTAAAGGACTTCCTGTCGAAAAACGGTTTTCAGAAGAGTCGGTGACAGGACCCCGCAGAGGCTTTGCGGGGCGGTGCCGTCATTGCCATCGAGGACCTGCCGTGCGTCGAGAAGTTCGATGCGTGGCAGGTTTTTTATTTTGCCTCGTCGACGCCGCCATTCACCCAGGCCCCGAGCAGGGTGTACGTCACGGCCAGCACCACCGGTCCGATGAAAAGGCCGATGATTCCGAAGGCGATGAGGCCCCCGATCACGCCGGCGAAAATCAGCAGCAGGGGCAGGTCGGCGCCCTTCTTGATGAGAATGGGCCGGAGGAAATTGTCCAGGAGGGTGACGACAAGCGACCAGATCAGAAGGACGCTGCCCCAGAGGATCTGGTCACTCCAGAAGAGCCAGGCGACTGCCGGGAAGAGGATGAGCGCGGGGCCGAGCTGTGCGATGCAGAGCAGGAACATGATAGCCGTCAGCACCATCGCGGCAGGTATGCCGGCCACGGCGAGGCCGATGCCTCCCAGGGCGGACTGAATGAGGGCGGTGACGCCGACCCCCAATGCGACCCCCCGGATCGCGCGAGCGGCCAGTACAGTCACGTCATCGCCCTGCTGCCCGGCAAGGCGCCGCGAGAAGCGACGTATCGCATCCGCCGCGGATTCCCCGCCGGAATAGAGGATCGCGGAGATGAGGATCGTGAGCAGGAACTGGAAGAACATCATCCCGATGCTGCCGGCCTGGTCGACAAACCAGGTGACAATTTTTCCCGCGTAAGGGAGCAGTCGGGCCGAAAGTCCTTCCGGGCCTGCGGATGCAAGCTCCCGCCAGGACTCCGCGAGCTTGGCTCCGGCCAGCGGGATTTTCGAGACCCATCCGGGCGGCGGCGGCAGCCCCTGTGTCTTGAGAGATTCTACCGAGCTCTTGATCATGTCGGCATGATCCAGGAGAGCTACGATGGCAAGAGTAAACGGTACGATAAATAAAAGCAGCAGTGCCAGCGTCATGACCGCCACGGCAATTCCGCGTTTGCCCCCCAGCCATGCCTGCAGGCGCAACATGAGAGGCCACGTGGCCACGACGATCGTCACCGCCCAGACGAAAGCGGGAATAAACGGCTTCAGAATGAAGAAATTGGCCGCGATGATACCGACAATAAAGAGCACCGCCAGCATCGTGCCGGTAAGATCCCGTGAGGGAGGGGGGCTTGTCATGGGAGGACTCCTTCGTTGTGTCCTGTGCCATCAGGACCCATGCCTGTTTCACGACTGAAAAACAGGCAATATCGATCGACAAGGCAAAGTTAAGCCAATTTGAGGGAAATCGGATCGCTTGTCAAGCAGGAAGGAACGCGGCACTGAAACTCTAAAATACCGGAATCCCACGGTAAAAAAGTTGACTCGGCGCCGCAGGTGTGGTTTATTTGCCAAACTTACCCATGCCTCCAGCGAGGCCATTTTTTATTGAGCGGTTATGAGGAAAGGCATCCTTGCCGACTTTCTGATTCCGTTGCTGGCCGCGATGGCCGCTACGGGGGCCATCGATCTGGCCGGCGCCGATCTGGCCGTCCAGGCCCTCTTCTACAGCCCGGGCGAGGGCTGGGCCCTGGGGAATCGGGAGCCCTGGGCCTTTCTTTATCATTTCGGCAATCTGCCCGCATTCGCTCTCGGGGCGATGGGGGGGATTGCTTTCGTGTTGAGCTTTTTCTCCGAGCGGGTTCGCCCCGACAGGACTGCGGCGCTTTTCGTGGTGGCCCTTCTGGCCATCGGCCCCGGTCTGATCGTCAACACGGTGTTCAAGGATCACTGGGGCAGGCCGAGACCCGCGGACATCGTACAGTTCGGGGGAACGGAAACCTATCGTTCCTTCTGGCATCCCGGCTCGCCGGACCAGGGACGCTCGTTCCCCTCGGGACACGCCGCCGTCGGGTTTTTCCTCATGGCGCCCTACTTCGTGCTCAGGCGCAAGGCGCCTGGATGGGCGCGAAGGGCCCTGGTGGCAGGCATTTTCTACGGCCTCACGATGGGCCTGGGACGGATGATCCAGGGCGGACATTTCCTGACCGATGTGATCTGGTCGGGCTGCATGGTCTATCTCACGGGGCTGTTTCTGTACTATCTCTTCCGCCTGGATCGGGAGGGGTTGGCGTAACGTATCGATATTCGACGTGTCTTGAATAATAAGGACAACCGATCAGAGATGGATGTTGGCGCACAGAGAAAGATCGATCAGGCCCTCGGTCCGCTCATCTGCAGGGCTCTGTCCCTCTTTGCGGGAGACCGTGCGCCCTCGGACCCCCCGAAGAGGATCCTGATCATCCTGCTCTCCGAGATGGGGAGCCTCGTGCTGGGCTGCTCCATGTTCAGGAGAATCCGGGAAAAGTACCCGCAGGCCTCGATCCACGCCATGGTGTTCGAAAAGAACCGGGAGATCCTCGATCTCCTGGATGTCATCCCCCCTGAAAACGTGATGACGCTCAGCGAACAATCGCTTGGGGGGCTGGTGCGCGACAGCCTTGCCGCAATCCGGAAAATGAGGGAACTGCGCTTCGACGTCGTCATCGACTGCGAACTCTTCGCGCGGGTGAGCAGCATCTTCTCCTTTTTCAGCGGGGCGCCCCTGCGGGTCGGGTTCCACCGGCATACGATGGAAGGGCTCTACCGCGGCGATTTCATCAATCGGCCCGTCCTGTACAATCCCTATCGTCACATCAGCGACCAGTTCCTGGCCCTCGTGGATGCCATCGAGTCGCCCTCCGTGCCGAAAAACAAGCGGGCTTCCTTTGCGGATGTCCCCAAGGCGGCTCCGAGGCTGCGCCTGAAGGAAGGGGAGCAGGAGGCGATGCAGAGGAGGCTCCTCGGAGATTTCCCCGCGGTGGCGGGGAAAAAACTCGTGCTGCTCTACCCCAGCGGGGGCATCCTGCCGATCCGGGCCTGGCCCTTGGAGTATTTCTGCCGGACGGCGAAGGCCCTTGTTGACAAGGGGTTTGCCGTTTCGGTGATCGGCTTGCCCGGCGACAAGGGTCTCGCCAGGACCATCCAGGAGCATTGCCGAAGCCCTCTGTGCATCGATCTGACCGGTTACACGAAGACGATCCGGGAGCTGCTGGTCCTGTTCCACTTCTCGTCTCTGCTGATCACCAACGACGGCGGTCCCGGGCAATTTGCCGTCATGACACCGATCCGGTCGATCCTCTTTTTCGGTCCCGAGACCCCTGAACTTTACGGGCCGAGCAGCCCCATGGCGAAGGTGTTTTTCGGCGGGATTGCCTGCTCTCCCTGCCTGACGGCCTACAATCACCGCAATTCGCCCTGTGATGGCGACAACCAGTGCCTCAAGGTCATACAGCCCGAGACGGTTCTGGCCTGTGCGCTGGAGTTGCTGGCGGAGGAACCGGTTCGATGAGCGGGTTGTTGCGGTTCAAGCAGACCGTCAAGGACGCCGTGTCACGGTTGCCCGGCGGGGAATGGCTGGTGAAGCAGCGCTTCGCGAAGTTCGGCGCCGTCGGGTTTGCAGGGACGCTCGTCAATCTGGCCGTTGTCTATATCGGCCAGGAATTCCTGTACCGGGAAATCGTCTCCGAGCCTCTGCGGTTAAACCTGTCCCTGGCCACGGCGATCTTCATCGCCACCCTGCACAATTTCATCTGGAACCGGGCCTGGACCTGGAGGGACAGGAAGGCTCACATCGGCAAGTCCATTGGCGTCCAGTTCATGCAGTATTGCGCGGCCTGCTGGCTTGCAATCGCCCTTCAAATATTTTTCACGAATGTCTTCACGCAGTACATGCACTACATGCCTGCGAATGTCCTCGCGATCGGCATGACGGCGATCATGAACTACCTCATCAACCACGCCTGGACGTTCAAGGCACGTCCCGGGAAGGAAGGTTAGAAGGTGTGAGGGTAAGAGGGTAAGAAATCAAAGGAGGTCCTGTCTCTTTCTCACCTTCCTACCTTCTCAACCTCTTACCTTCTTCTTCCACAGTCCAGCTACCCCTGAACCCCTTCCCGATGAAGAGTTGAACGCTGAGACCGTCGATCTTCACGCCCCGGAACAGGCTGTCGTGGGAACCCGCCTGCTCGATCGAGTCGAAATACCCCTCGTATCGCTTCAGACCCGCCTCGTTTGCGCCATGAAGCACAAGGACGGCATCCTTTCCCCTCAGGGTCGACAGATCCCCCAGGAACACGTAGCGCTCGGGCTGGAACAGGTCGACGCCCGTCAGAGCTGCCCCGCTGTAGAAAACGGCTTCGGCCGCCGTGGTCCCTTTGTCCGACACCAGGAAATAACCGCGATCGGACGGCCGCTGATCGACGATGCGGGAAATCTGCCCGCCCAGTTGCCGCCATCCATGGAACTGCCGTGTCTGATCCGCAGCCGCGGGGAAGGGAAGAAAGGGCTTCAGCAAGTGCACCTGGACGACAAGGCTCAAAAGGAGGCCGAGGGCGACTCCGGCGGCGACAAAGCGCCTGTGAGCCGGCCTGGATGCATACACGTCGTGAAAAACGGCGCCTGCGAGGATGAAGCCGGCGATGTAGGCCGGGGCGGGCCAGTTCGCCTCGGCCACCTTTCCCATGGCCGTGGAGAAGCCGAAGAAGGCGAGAACGGGCCACGACAGGCAGAGGAGGTAGAGGTAAGCCGGATGCTCCTTCTCGAGACTGAGCCGCAGCGCCTTCACGCTGTACACGGCAAAAGCGACAAAAAGAACCGGAGTGATGACGCCGGCCTGGCCGCCGAGATATTCCAGGAGCTTCAGGGGGACGGCCTTTTGCTTTGGCGAAAACCCCTGCCGGAGCTGATAGGTAAAAGAAAGCCAGTCGTGCTGGGCGTTCCAGTAAAGGACGGGCGAGAAGAGAACGAATGCGATCAGAAGGCCGAGCCAGGGTTCTTTCCGGGCAAGCCAGTGTCGCAGCGAAGGGCAGCACAGGAGAAACCCGAACGTACAGGGGACCAGAAGGATCATGGTGTACTTGCTGAGAAGGCCCAGGCCCAGGAACGCTCCCCAGCCATACCACCACCACCCGGGCCCGCCCGCCACGATCCGGCTTCCGCACCAGACGGCGGCAGCCCAGAAGAAGAGCATGGGCGTGTCCGGCGTCTGGATGATGCAGCCTGCGGGAAAGAGCAGCGTAACGTTGAATGCGAGAAGAACGTCCCAGGGCAGGTCCCGGTGGGCAGGAAAAAGGATCCTTGCGGTGGAAAAGAGAAAGAAAAGGGCTGCCGCCGAGAGAAGAAAACCGCCGAGGCGGACGAAAAGCTCCGAGTTGCCGCCCAGCGCCGTGAAGAATGCCATCACCCAGGCCACCATGGGGGGGTGGTCGGAGTAGGCAAGCGAGGGGTGCTGGCCCCAGTTCCAGTAATACGCTTCGTCGGGGGAGAGCTGGATCGTGTGAATCGTGAACAGCCGGAAGACAAAGAGGGAGGCGATAACCGACAGGATCAGTTTGTTGCGGGGCGTGAAAACCATGGACCCAATCCCGATCGGCCTGGCTCGGAATCCTCAGCGGACATTTCCCGGTGCCAGGCCCATGTCGCAGCAGGGTCAGAGTCTACGAGACCGGATGCTTCGCCGTCGGATGATCCAAGGCCTCTGCCTCTTGATTCTCCGGGCCTCTCGTTCAGGCGGGATGCGGCACCGGGGAACCCCACGGATCTGCCGCGAGGATCCCCCTGAGAGCCTTAGCGCTTCTTGTGACGATTGGCCTTCAGGCGCTTGCGGTACTTGTGCTTGCTGATCTTCTTCCTTCGTTTCTTGACGACACTGCCCATATTTCACCTCGTGAGAGTTATCATGCCGATTCAGAAGCGTTATTTATTCTCATATTCTTCGACAGGAATCAAGCAATTCCTTGAAATATTTACAGCAGGCACAGGCGGTCCGCCAGGGCCAGTCCCCTCCGGGTCGGCGCCAGAAATTCATCCTCCAGGGTCACGAACCCTTCATCCCGAAGGCAACGCAGGGCGGGACCTTTCTCCCGGAACAGGTCGATGCCGTATCGCTCCCTGAAATCGGGGCCATGGATCCCCCGTTTCGTCCGGAAGCCGAAATAGAGCGCCTCCAGCCGAAGCTCCTTCGCCGAGAGGTCCTCTTTGCCTGCCAGGGGGGCGCAGCGGCTGTCGACATCCCGCAGGTAGAGATCGAGGCAGCGGTGGTTCCACCAGCGCCGGTTTCCCTTGAAAGAATGGGCTGCAGGCCCGAGGCCCAGGCAGGGAGAATGGTCCCAGTACTTGTGATTGTGCCTGGAGATCAAGGCGTGTCCCCGGGCGAAATTGGACACCTCGTAATGGGTGTACCCCCGCTGTTCGAAAAAAGCCGAGGTCATGGAGAAAAAACGGTATGCCTCATCTTCCCCGGGAAGGCTGGCCTCGCCGTGCTCAATCCGGCGGTGGAAAGGCGTGCCTTCCTCGACGGTCAGCTCGTAGCAGGACAGGTGCTCGGGGTTGAACGCGAGGGCGGTCTCCATCGTTTCCCGCCACTTCTCGTGCGACTGGCCGGGAATGCCGTACATCAGGTCGATCCCGATGTTGTCAAACCCGGCAGCCCTCGCAGCCTCGACGGCCTCACGGCCTTCGCGCCCGTTGTGACGCCTTCCGAGAGATTTCAAAATGCTGTCGTCGAAGGACTGTACCCCGATGCTGACCCGGTTGACGCCGGCATCGCGCAGCCCTCGCATGAAAACCGTATCAACGTCCCCCGGGTTGACCTCCACGGTGATCTCCGCACCCGGGGAGATCGGAAAGGCCTTGCGGACCCGAGCGAGGATTTCCGCCAGCTGCCCTGTGTCCAGGCAGGACGGCGTTCCGCCTCCGAGGTAAACCGTGTCAAAGAGGGGGGCGAATCCACGATAATGATCCATCTCGCGGGAGAGTGCATGGAGATAGCTCTCCGCCTTCGAGTTGTCCGTGATCGAATAAAAATCGCAATAGGCGCACTTCGACCGGCAGAACGGGACGTGGATGTAGAGGCCTGCGTTCGCTCTCGAGTTGACATGTGCGCCGTCGGTGTCTGTCATATCATTCTTCTGCGTGCACGAAGGTAAGAGGGTAAGAGGGTGAGAAGGTTGGATAGTCCATGGGAAAGGTGATGGTGTTTCTCACCCTCGCACGTTCTCACCTTCTTACCTTCTAGTCATTGTCCGACTGCAGTACCGCGAGGAAGGCGCTCTGGGGGATACTCACGGTGCCCACCATCTTCATGCGCTTCTTGCCCTTTTTCTGCTTTTCCAGGAGTTTTCGTTTCCTCGTGATGTCGCCGCCGTAGCACTTGGCCGTCACGTCCTTGCGGAACGGGTTGATCGTGGAGCGGGAGATGATCTCACCGCCGATCGCCCCCTGGATCGCGATCTTGAACTGCTGACGGGGAATCTCTTCCTTGAGCTTGTCGCAGGCATGGACGCCCCGATGACGGGCGTTGTCGCGGTGGACGATCTGGGAGAGGGCGTCCACCTTCTCGCCGTTGACCAGGATGTCCAGGAGGACGAGCGTTCCCTCCCGGTAGTCGATGATGTCGTAATCGAAGGACCCGTATCCCTGGGTCACCGTCTTGAACCGGTCGTAGAAATCGAAAAGAACCTCGGCAAGGGGCATCTCGTAGATGATCTCCACGCGGCCCGGGCTCAGGTAACTCATCGTCGAGTTTGCGCCGCGTTTCTCCGTGCAGATCTTCATGACGGCTCCGAGGTATTTTTCGGGCAAGATCATGGTGGCCCGGATGAAGGGCTCCTCGGCCTTCTCGATCGACGAGGGGTCCGGGTAGTTCGACGGGTTGTCCACCCAAACGACGCTGCCGTCCTTCAGGGTGAATCGGTAGCGGACGCTGGGTACGGAGAGGATGATGGACTGGTCGAATTCCCTCTCGAGGCGCTCCTGGACGATCTCCAGGTGCAGAAGGCCCAGGAACCCGCAGCGGAATCCCAGCCCGAGGGCCACCGAGGAGTCCTTCTGGTACACCAGGGCGGCGTCGTTGAGCTTGTACTTTTCAAGCGCGACGGTCAGGTCCCCGTAGTCCTCCGACGAGATGGGGTAAATGGACGAGAACACGACGGGCTTGATCTCCTTGAACCCGGGAAGCGCGTGGTCCGCAGGCCGATCGTCGAGGGTAATCGTATCGCCGATGCGGACGTCGGAGACGGTCTTGACGCCGGCGATGATGTAACCCACGTCGCCTGCCGAGAGGCTGTCCTTCTTGACCCGGACCAGGGCGAAGCGGCCCACTTCTTCTACCTTGTGCGTGGAACCCTCAGACATGAAGCGAATGATGTCGCCCGGCTTGACGGCTCCGTCAAAGACCCTGCAGAAGATCACGGTGCCGCGGAAGGAATCGTACTGGGCGTCGAAGATGAGTGCCGAGAGCGGCTTTGCAGGGTCGCCTTTCGGGGGAGGGATCCGCTCGACGATGGTTTCCAGGACTTCTTCGATTCCGATCCCCTGCTTGGCGGAGCACTTGATGTGGCTGAAGGGGTCGAGCCCCAGCTCGGCGTCGATCTGCTCGAGGACCCTGTCCACGTCCGCCGTCAGCAGGTCGATCTTGTTGATGACGGGGATGATTGCCAGGTTGTTCTCCATGGCCAGGTAGAGGTTGGCGATCGTCTGTGCCTGCACTCCCTGGGAGGCGTCGATGAGCAGCAGCACCCCTTCGCAGGAGGCCAGCGACCGGGAGACCTCGTAGGTGAAATCCACGTGGCCAGGCGTGTCGATGAGGTTGAGGATGTAATCCTGACCGTCCTTTGCGCGGTAGGGCAGGGTGACGGCCTGGCTCTTGATCGTGATCCCCCGCTCGCGCTCGATGTCCATGTTGTCGAGGATCTGATCCCGGAAGTTGCGCGCGTCGGAGACCCCTGTGTGCTGGATCAGGCGGTCGGCGAGGGTCGATTTGCCGTGGTCGATGTGGGCGATGATGCTGAAGTTGCGAATGTTTTTCATAGCTTCGATATTCACTATGTCCGTGTATGCCGCGCGGAACAATTTTGCCGGCTCAAAAGCGCTTTGCGACGGTTCTAACACTTGCTGCGCTGCGGCCGCAAAAACTCGCCCTGCGGGCTCAGACAATTTGCGCCGCGGTCGCTCCGCTTCGCTAAGAACCGTTCGCGCAAAGGCGCTTTGAATGATCCTTGCAAAACCGTTTCGCGCGGCAATCCATATAAAAAAATCCTCCCGCCGGGACCCATCCCGACGGGAGGATTATGCTTATACATTGAAATGATTAAAAAATCAACCCAGTTTTTTCATGAGGTCCTCGGCGACCTCTTTCACGCCGGGGGTGCCGTCCACCTCGATCACCTTCACGCGCTGCTTGAAGAAGTTCACGGCCGCAAGCGATCCTGTCTTGGTGTCGTAGTAGATGCCGTGGCGCTTGTCGATGGCGCCCTCGTCCTGGTCGTCGGCGCGGGCCTTGAGGTTGTCGGCGCCGCAGACCCTGCAGACCATCTTTCCGCCCTTCTCGGCGGGCTTGATGGCGTCGATGAAGATGTTGTTCGGGTGGTTGTTGTCAACGGGGCAGAGCCTCCGGCCCATGATGCGTTTCTTGGCGATTTCGCGGGCAAGCAGGATCTCGACGACGAAGTCGAGTTTCATGTTGCGCTCCTGGAGGGCCTTCCACATGGCCTCGGCCTGGGCCAGGTTGCGGGGGAAACCGTCGAGGAGCCAGCCCTTCGCGCAGTCGGCCTCCTGCAGGCGGTCCAGGATCATGGGGATCGTGATGTCGTCGGGAACCAGGTCGCCCTTGTCGATAAAGACTTTTGCCTTCTTCCCGAGTTCCGTCCCCTTGGAGATGTTCTCACGGAAGATCACGCCTGTTTCGATGTGGGGAACACCGTATTTCTTCTGGACGGTGGCGCCCTGGGTCCCCTTGCCGCTTCCATTGGGTCCGAATATCAAGATGTTCATGTACCTCTCTCTCCTTTCGTGTGGGTCTTAGTCGTCTCTCTCCCTTATTTGTTCTCGGCCACGGCCTTCACCTTGGCCGCAAGGTTGATCAGATAGGGCCTTTCGGCCTGCTGGATGGCGCCCGTATCCTGGTGGTCCTCCTTGAAGATCCGCTTCACAACGTTCTCCTGGTTGTCGCCTGCCTCGGCGAGATAACTTCGGATCCGGTCGGAAAAAGCAAAGGTGCTCTCCAGGGATTTCTTCAGGTAGCTGCGCGCCTCCGCGCCGGTGAGGACGTAGTGATGGCTGAGCATGATGATCTCCACGTCCAGGGCGGCCAGCTTTTCCAGGGAAGCTACGTAATCCCTGTAGCTGGCGAGAAACTCCGGATGAATTTTGAAATTCCGGTCGGGTACGCCGGCGGCCTCGCCGCAGATGAGGGCCTTGATGTTCGGGAAGTAGAACGAAACACCGTCCCGGGTGTGTCCCGGCGTGGCGATCACCCTGAACGTCCATCCACCGCCGAGGTCGACGGTCTCGCCGTCCTCGAGGATCCGGTCCACCTCAAGGCTGTCGAACCGGATATCTTCGCTGCCGAAGAGCGTTTTGTGCTGCTCTTCGTAATCGCGGCTGAGACTCTGGATGAGGTTGACGGCATTGGGCTTCTTGAAGATTTCGGAGGCGAGCCGGCTTGCGGCCACTTTGAGTCCGGGGATGCAACGCTTGAGATAAGGGGCCGTCCCGCTGTGGTCGAAATGGGCGTGAGTGATGAACAGCCAGCGAAGGCGGTTTTCGTCGCCGAGAACCCGTCTGATTTCCTCGAGGTATGCGGGCCCCATGAAGGTGATTCCGGCATCGAATAGGGCGGGCGTTTCGGCCGTGACGAGCCAGGCCGGAAGATCGATGTCGGCCAGAGCGTGGAGACCCTCGACGATCCTGCCGGCTTTTTCGATGATCATGGCCTCTGCACCCCCTCCAAACCGGTCGGGATGTTAGAGGAAGGGTTGCGAAATGTCAAGCAGTTTCGGGACTCTTTTGTTGACGGCCGCAAGCCGGATGTGCTAGTCAAACAGGCAGTAGGCTTAAGGCATAAGGCGAAAGGCAAATGAAACGAAAAAAGCCCTTTGCCTTTAGCCATAAGCCTTCTGCCTTTTTTTGAAAGGAGAGAAGCATGGCGGTATCAAACAAGATCGAAGGGATGATCACCCAGTCCTCGTGGATCCGGAAGATGTTCGAGGACGGCATCCGGCTCAAGCAGCAGTTCGGGGCCGATAACGTCTTCGATTTCAGCCTGGGCAACCCGAATGTGCAACCGCCGCGGGAACTGCTCAAGGCCTTCCTCGAGGTGGCAAAAGACGAGCGGCCGGGTGTGCACGGATACATGCCCAACGCGGGCTATCCCGAAACAAGGTCGGCCGTGGCCGCCCAGTTGGGCAGGGAGCACGGCGTGAAACTGGGGCCGGAGCATGTCATCATGACCTGCGGGGCTGCAGGGGCCCTCAACGTGATCCTGAAGACCCTCCTCGACCCCGGTGACGAGGTCCTGACTCCCGTTCCCTTCTTCGTCGAGTACCGGACCTACGTGGACAACCACAACGGGGTCACGAAGCTGGTGAAGACGAAGGATGACTTCGCCCTCGACCTGTGGGCCATCGAGGAGGCCATCACGGAGAGAACGAAGGCGGTCCTCATCAACTCGCCGAACAACCCCACGGGCCGCGTTTACGACGAGGCCTCGATCCGGGCCCTGGCGTCGATGCTCGAGGACAAGGGGAAGAAGTTCGGACGCATCATCCACCTCATCTCCGATGAGCCCTACGACAAGATCGTCTACGACGGCGTGAAGGTCCCGAGCCTGCTGAAGGCCTACCGGCACAGTCTCGTCGCGAACTCCTATTCGAAAACCCTTTCCGTCCCCGGCGAGCGCATCGGGTTTATCGCCGTTAACCCCGAAGCGGACGGCCTGGAACTCCTGCTGGGAGGCCTTGTCATGTGCAACCGCATGCTCGGTTTCGTCAACGCACCGGCCTTTATCCAGCGGGTCCTGCCGAAGGTCCTGAACGCGAAGGTCAACGTGGAGGAGTACAGGAGGAAACGGGATCTTCTCTGTGACGGACTTGCCGCGCACGGTTACGAATTCACAAAGCCCGAAGGGGCCTTCTACCTCTTCCCGAAGACGCCCATTTCCGACGATGTGGAGTTCGTGCGGGCCCTGCAGAAAAAAAATATTCTCACGGTTCCCGGAAGCGGCTTCGGCGCACCCGGTTACTTCAGGATCGCCTACTGCGTCGACGATGCCACCATCGTAAACTCCATGAAGGGCTTCGGCGAGGTCATGGCGCACTGCAGGAAATAGCGAACCCGTGGAGGCGTCACACACTGCCGGACACGGTGAGGACCGGAAAGCAGTAAAACACAGATCATGCGATCAGGGCGAATGACCACCCGGCATTGGAAAATCGTGATCCCGCTCGTTCTCGCGCTGTTGACGCTTGCCGTCTTCTGGCAGGTCCGCGGCCACGATTTCATCAACCTCGACGATGAGCAATACGTCACCCAGAATCCCCACGTGAGAGGAGGCCTCACGGCAGGCAATCTGACCTGGGCTCTCACCACGACCCATGCCAGCAACTGGCACCCTCTGACATGGCTATCCCATCAGCTGGATGTCCAGGTCTTCGGAATGGACCCGGCAGGTCATCATGGGGTCAGCCTGTTTTTTCACGTCGCAAACACGCTGCTGCTCTTCTTTCTCCTGAACCGGATGACGCAGACCCTCTGGCAAAGCGCCGCCGTGGCGTTCCTCTTTGCCCTTCACCCCCTGCACGTGGAGTCCGTGGCCTGGGTTGCCGAGCGCAAGGATGTCCTCAGTACGTTCTTCCTGCTGTTGACCCTCTGGGCCTATTGGGTTTACACACGGAGCCCCGGTATCGTCCGGATGATCGCGGTCGTGGTCTTCTTTGCCCTCGGCCTGCTTTCCAAGCCCATGCTCGTCACGTTGCCGTTCGTTCTGCTGCTGCTGGATTACTGGCCCCTGGGTCGAACTTCGGCTCCGGAAAAGCAGGCTCCGCAACCGCTGCCGACGCCGGGCATCGAATCGCCGGGAAAAAAGAAGAAACAGAAGAAGAAGGAAACGGAGGCGAGACCTCCGGTTGCCCTGGAGCGAAAGGAGCCCTTTGCTGCCGCGATCATCCCGTGGGCGCTTGTAACGGAGAAGATCCCCCTGTTCGCTCTCACAATCCTGTCCTCGATCGTGACCTTTTACGCTCAGCAAAAAGGGGGAGCGATGAGCCCCCTCGACGACATCGCGCTGCTGAGGCGACTGGGCAATGCCCTGGTCTCCTACGCCGCCTACCTCGTAAAGACCGTTTTTCCGCAGGGTCTTTCCGTCTTTTATCCCTACACGGACGGTATCGCCGCATGGCAGGTGCTCGCCTCGGCCGCCCTGATCGGCGCTGTCACCTTCCTTGCCATCCGTTTCCGGAAGCGCGTTCCCTACGCTTTCGTCGGGTGGTTCTGGTATCTCGGGACGCTCGTTCCGGTGATCGGGATCGTCCAGGTGGGCATGCAGTCCATGGCCGACCGGTATACCTACGTGCCGCACATCGGACTGTTCATCGCGGTGGCCTGGGGGGCAGGCGATCTTGCGAGCCGTCAGACCCAGGGGAGAAAAATCCTCGCGGCCCTCACCGGGGTCGTTTTTGCTATCCTGGCCGTGATGACGTGGAACCAGATCTCCCACTGGCGAAGCAGCGTCACGCTGTTCGAGCACGCCCTGCGCGTGACGGAGCAAAACGGCCTGGCCCATCTCAATCTCGGTGTCGCCTTGAACCGCGCGGGGAAGGGCGGCGAAGCCGCGGAGCACTACCGGGAGGCTCTCCGGATCAACCCGAACTCGTCGGGCGGCCACTTCAACCTGGCGAATTATTATTTTTCAACGGGCCGGAAGGACGAAGCCCTGCGCCATTACCAGGAAGCCGTCCGGATCCATCCGCGTTATACGAACGCCTACAACAACCTGGGGCTTCTGATGGTGTCGGAGCGCCGGGCCGAAGAAGCCATTCCTCCGTATCGCAGGGCGATCGAACTCGATCCGTCGAATGCAGGAATCCGGTATAATTATGGAATCGCCCTGGCGGCAACGGGCCGATTCCCCGAGGCCATTGAGCAGTTCAACGCTGCGCTGGAGGGCCGGCCGGATTACCCCGAGGCTCACAACTACCTGGGGATGGCTCTGATGATGCAGGGAAACCGGGAGGAGGCCATCCGGCATTTCAGGCAGGCCCTTTGGCTGAAGCCTGATTTCACCCCGGCGCGTCGCAATCTGGACAATGCCCTCGGCAACCGGAATCCCCAGGCGCCTTCCGTTCCGCCCCGGCCACGGTAGATCTTCTTCGCTGCAGGAGCGCTTGGACGCAGTGGGCGAATAGCCCCCGGCTTTCTTGCAGGCCGGCACAAATCCGTAAAGGACATGAAAGCTGAGAGGTACAAAGCATGGACACAAAGTATCGGGACCAGTTTCGTTTTTTTCTGAAGGACAGCATCCGGAAGCAGATCGATTTTTCCGAGACCGATCAGAATCGGGGCGTTGCCCCGCCGCCGGTCGAAAAGCCATTCCCGGCCGACGCGGTCCGGATCGACCTGGCCAAATTCGGCAAGTGGCAGGATATCCCCGCCGTCGATCTCACGAAGGCCATCCGGAATCGAAAGAGCCGCCGTGTCTATACCCGGGAAGCCATGACGCTCGATGAGCTTAGCTTTTTGCTCTGGGCGACCCAGGGGATCCGGACACGCATGGAAGAGGGGCACGCCTTGCGGACGGTGCCGTCGGCCGGATGCCGTCATGCCCTGGAAACGTATTTATGTGTCAATCATGTGAAAGGGCTTCTGGCGGGGATCTACCGGTATCTTCCCGTCGAGCACCAGCTGCTGCTCGTGCGCGCCGACGAGAAGGCGCCGGAGAGAATCGTCCAGGCGATTTTCGGCCAGCCCTACCCGGGGGAGGCGGCGGTGACCTTTGTCTGGACGGCCATCCCCTACCGCATGGAGTGGCGCTACGGTCTGGCCGCGGCCAAGGTGATCGCGCTGGATGCCGGGCATGTCTGCCAGAACCTCTACCTGGCCTGCGAGGCCATCGGCGCCGGGACCTGCGCCGTCGCTGCCTACGACCAGCAGGCCATGGACCACATTTTGAAAGTGGACGGGAAAGACGAGTTCACGATCTACCTGGCCTCCGTCGGAAAGCGCAGGAAGTCGGACCAGGGGTAGCCTCAGCCCGCCTTGGACGGTCGCATCACCTTCTTTCCCAGGAAAGTCTCCACGGCAGTGCGATTCTTCTCATGGATATTGGAACGGACTGCGGCGGGCACGTGACGTTGTGCGAATCGTTGCAGACTGGAATACCTGAACCCTGGATTTCAGCCGCCGAGGTAGAGCTTCTTCACTTCCTCGTTGTTGAGAAGCCCCGCTCCCGTGTCCTCGAGGCGGGTTTTGCCCAGATCCAAAACATAGCCCCGGTGGGCGATCGAGAGGGCCTTGCGGGCATTTTGTTCGACGATGGCGAAGGTGGTGCCACGGCGGTTGATCTCCGCGATCTTCAAGTAGACCTCGTCGATCATCCTCGGGGAGAGGCCGATGGAAGGCTCGTCCATGAGGATGAGGCCCGGCTTCACCATGTCGGCCCGGGCCAGGGAGAGGATCTGTTTTTCTCCTCCCGAGAGGTTTCCCGCCCGATCGCGGATCTTTCGGCTCAGGAGGGGGTACGTCTCGAGGGCCTCCTCGATCGAGCGCTGGACGGCTTTTTCGTCGCCGAGGACCGTTCCGCCCATTTCGAGGTTCTCGCGCACCGTGAGAGACGGGAACACGTTTCGGCCCTGGGGGACGAAGGCGATCCCCATGCGGACCTTCTGCTCGGGCTCGAGCCGGGAGATGTCCTTCCCGTCGAAGCTCACCGTGCCCTTTGTCGGCTTCAGAAGTCCGAAGACCGTTTTCAGCAGAGTGGACTTCCCCGAGCCGTTGGGGCCGATGATGCAGATGATCTCCCCTTCGGCCGCGCGGATGGACGCGCCGTGCAGGACCTCGATCTTGCCGTAGCCGGCGAAGATGTCTTTCGCTTCGAGTCTCATAGTCCCAGGTAGGCCTCGATCACGCGGGCATCCTTCTGGATCTCTTCCGGCCGTCCTTCTGCAATCTTCTCTCCATGGTCGAGGACGAAAACCTTCTCGCAGACCTCGATGACCACGTCCATGTTGTGCTCGATGATGAAAAATGTCTGGCCCCGCTCCCTCATCTTGAGGATCATCTCGATCATCGTGCGGATCAGCGTGGGGTTGATCCCCGCCGTCGGCTCGTCCAGAAGGATCATCTTCGGTTTCGCCATGAGGGCCCGGCCCAGCTCCAGGAGCTTCTGCTGCCCGTAGGAGAGGTTCTCGGCGAACTGGTCATGGAGCCGGGTGATACTCAAAAGATCGAGAAGCTCGAAAGCCCTTTCCCGGTTTTCCGATTCCTCCCTGCGGATTTTCGGCTGGCTCAACCACAGGGAGAGAAAGCGCTCCCCCGTCTGGTTCTGGGGGGCGAGCAGCATGTTCTCCAGCACCGTCATCCTGGGGAAGACTCTCGAGAGCTGAAAGGTGCGGATGAGGCCCAGGGCGGCCATGTCGTGGGGCAGGCGGCCGTCGATCCGGTTTCCCAGGAAGCGAATCTCCCCGCTGTCGGGTTTGAGAAGGCCCGTGATGAGGTTGAAGAGGGTCGTCTTGCCGCTCCCGTTGGGCCCGATGAGCCCGGAGATGCTCAGGCCGTCGAGGCTGATCGAGCACTCCGAGACGGCGCGCGTTCCGCCGAAGGCCTTCGTCACGTTTCGGATCTCGATCACCGCTCTCCCCCTTTTTCGCGGATGATCCCCTCGGGGCGAAAGACCATGAGGACGATGAGCAGCAGACCGAAGATCATCTGCTGCAGAGGGCCCAGCAGCCTCGTCCACTCGGGCGGGAGCCGCAGGAATCGGACCGACTCCTGGAAGAAGATCAGAACCACGGCCCCCACCACGGGTCCCAGGAAGGTACCCTTTCCGCCCATGACGACGATGAGCAGCACGAGGATCGTCTCGGTCAGCGTGAAATCGCCGGGGCCGATGAAGGTCGCGTAGTGGGCCCAGAGCACGCCCGCGAGGCCCGCAAAGACGGAGCCGATGACGAAGGACTTGATCTTGAAGCGATAGGCATTCTTGCCGAGGATCTCCGCCGCCATTTCGTCGTCGCGCACGGCCTTCAGGGCCCTGCCGAAGGGGCTGAGGACGACGAAGGCCAGGATGGCAAAGGTGAGCAGCGCAAACGCGCCTGAGAGCGCCAGGTAACGGGGGAGGGTGTCGAAGATGACCCCGAAGAACTCGGGCCTCGGGATCCCGGGAAGGCCCATGGGTCCCTTGGTGAGCCAGACTTCGTTGTTGAAGATCATGCGGAGGATCTCGCCGAAGCCGAGTGTCGCGATCCCGAAGTAATCCCCCTGGAGCTTGAGGGCGGGGATGCTGAGGAGAAACCCGCAGAGGCCCGCCATCGCCAGGGCGGCGGGGAGGCTCCAGACAAACGGGACGCCCGCAAGCGTCAGCAGAGCCGACGTGTAGGCGCCGATGGCGAAGAAGGCCACGTGACCGAAGTTGAAGAGCCCCGTGTAGCCCACCTCGACGTTCAGGCTCAACGCGAAGATGGCGTAGATGGCGATGACGACGCAGAGGTGAAGGAGCAGATCCATCAGTCGCTCCTTTCGCCGAGGATGACGTAGGGGCGGGCCAGAAGGATCAGCACCATGATGACAAAGGCGATCCCGTCCTTGTAGCCCGGCGAGATGAAGAGCACGCCGATGTTTTCCGCCAGGCCGATCAGAAGACCCCCCAGCAGTGCGCCCCAGAGGTTGCCCACGCCGCCGATGAGGGTTGCGGCGAAGGCCTTGATCAGGTTGGCGATGCCCATCTCGGGGTGGAGGTTCGTGTCGAGGGCGAGCAGGATGCCGCCGATGCCGGCCAGCACCGCCGAGATCACCCAGGCGGCGAGAATGGAGCGTTTCGTGTCGATGCCCGATATCCGGGCGAGATCCAGGTTGTCCGACAGGGCCCTCATCGATTTTCCGAGACGCGATTTGAAAAAGAGAAGGTAGACCCCGACGACACAGATCAACGTCACCCCGATGATGGCAAACTGCGGTGTCGTGAGATAGAGGCCGAGAAACTGCGTCCCCGCCATGACTTCAAAGCCGTAAGTCCGCACCTCGGCGCCCCAGAAGAACTGCGCCGCGTTGCGAAGGAGAACGGAAAGCCCCATGGCGGCGATGAGGAGCGTCAGGCGGTTGGCCCTGCGGATGGGGCGGAAGACGGAGTAGTCCATGGCAAGCCCGAGGCACCCCGTCAGGGCGAGTGCCGGGAGGATCGCAACGTAGAGGGGCAGTCCGAAAGGTTCCGCCATGAAGAGGAAAAGAAAGTAAGCCCCCCACATGATCAACTCGCCATGGGCGAAGTTCACGAAGTTGAGCACTCCGTAGATGAGGGTGAGCCCCATGGCGAACAGGGCGTAGATGCAGCCCGCAAGGATGCCGTTGAGAACGGTCTGAAGGTAGTAGCTGATGGAATCCATATGAAAAAAAGGAGGTTCCGGCCGAAAAGACGGCCGGAACCCTCCCGTGCGAACCCCTTGTTTTTTCCTTACTTCTTGTAGTCCTCGATCTTGCCGTCCTTCACGATCCAGATCCCGTATTCGGCAAACTTCGGGCTTCTCTCGGCGTCGAAGGTCTTGTCTCCCGTTACGCCCTTGTAGCCCTTCGCGGCAGCAGGCAGGGCCTTGCGGATGCCGTCGGCCGTGTAGCCGCCTTTCTCGATGGCCCTGGCAATGACGTAGACCATGTCGTAGTTATAGTCGCCGAAGATCGGGATCTTGTCGTCGCCGTACTTCTTCTTGTAGGCGTCCTTGAAAGCCTGGTATTGCTTCGTGTTCTGCGGGACGGAGGGGTAGGTGCCGATGACCCCTTCGGCGGCCTTGCCGGCCAGCTCCACCATCTTGGGGGCCCTGGCGGCCGATCCGCAGAGCCACTGGGTCTTGATTCCCATCTCGTAGGCCTGCTTGAACTGCACGGCGCCCTCGTTGATGTAGGTCAGGTTCACAATGGCCGGGGGGGCTCCCTTGCTGGCCCGCAAAAGCTCGGTTCGATAGTCCGTCTTCTTCTCGTCATAGGCGATGATGTCCGTCACCGTGCCGCCCATCTTCTTGTAGGCATCCACAAAGGCATTCTTGAGACCGAGGCCCCAGTCGTTGTTGACGTACATGACGGGGACTTTCTTGTAGCCCATGTCGATGGCGAGCTTTGCCAGGTGGGGTCCCTGCAGGGTGTCGGAGGGGAACACGCGGAAGATGTGATCCCCGGCCTTGGTCAGGCCGACGGCGGCCCCCTGGGCCGAGAGCAGGACCACCTTGTTTTCCTGTGCGACAGGGGCCGTGGCCATGAAGTTGGAGCTTCCGGCGGGCCCGAAGATCACGGGGACCTTGTCCACGGTGATGAGCTTGCGGACGGCGGTTACGCAGTCCTTGGGGTTGCTCTTGTTGTCCTCATAGACGATCTCGATCTTTCTTCCCTTGATGCCGCCCTTGGCATTGATCTCCTCGACGGCGAGATCGATGCACTTTTTGAAACCCTCGCCATAGACGGCGATGCTTCCGGACAGGGCGAAGGCGGCCCCGATCTTGACGGGTTCGGCAGCCCGGACGGTTGGGACTGCAAGGAATGCAAAAATCGCAACGACGGCGACAAGCACGGCAAGCTTTTTCATGCCTCGACCTCCTGCAATTAAGTCTGTGTTTTTTTATAGTCAAAGGCAGGGAGTGTCAACAGAAAAGTGGCTCCGCCCCCGGGGGACGAGATTTCGTTTGTCGTGCCGGGCTTCCGTGGTATGATCCATCTCGTAAAAGATCGGATGCATGAAAGGAGGGTCGGCATGAAGACGATCATCAGCACATTGGATGCGCCCAAGGCAATCGGCCCCTATTCGCAGGCCGTGCGATACGGGGACCTGCTCTTTGTTTCGGGCATGCTCGGGATGGACCCGAAGACGGGCGAATTTGAAGGCACGGGTATCGAATCACAGGCCGTCAGGGTCCTGGAAAATCTCAAGGCCGTCATCGAAGCGGCCGGGATGGGGCTGCAAAACGTCCTCAAGTCGACGGTGTTCCTGAAAGACATGAACGATTTTGCGAAATTCAACGAGATCTACGGGCGCTATTTTCCGGACGCGCCCCCCGCCCGCGAGACCGTCCAGGTGGCGAAGCTCCCCCGCGATGCCGCCATCGAGATCTCGGTGATCTGCGGGAAGTAACGCATCGTTCAAAGAG
>CAWHEJ010000037.1:0-24813 GCA_963828305.1 uncultured delta proteobacterium
CCTGGTTTCTATGGACCGGCTGATCACCTTCGAACGGATCACGATCGAGCCGCCGCTGGAGGCGATCTACCGGAGGCTGGGTTTCCGCAAGGGGCTCACACAGATCAAGCCCGACGAGGCCCGGGCGCTCGGCGAGAGCATCGAGATGGCCCGCTCGCTCATCACCCTGAAAGGGGCCGCCAGGCGTCTTCCCATCCTTTCGAAGGACTCCCGCCTGATCCGACTGCCTGAGAGTCATTGCCTGGAAAGCACCCAGCTCGCGAAACTGCTTGCCGGCTCGCAGGAAGTCCTCCTGATGGGGGCAACGGCGGGTGCGGCCGTCATCGAGGCCATCCGGCGGGACACGGCGGCCGACAACCTGACACGGGCCGTCGTCCTCGATGCCGCGGCAAGCGAGATGGCCGATACCGCCCTCGACTGGATGGAGGCCTTCTTCGCGCGGGATCTGCGCAGGGAGAGCCGCCGGCTCACGAAAAGCCGCTTCTCCTGCGGATACGGCGATCTGGCGCTGGAAAACCAGAAACTCTTCTACGACCTGCTGGACCTGAAGCGGTTCGGCGTCGAGCTGACGGAGCAATACATCCTCGCACCCGAGAAATCCGTTACGGCCGTGGCGGGGATCGAAACGACAGGCTGAGGAAAGACCGATGGCAAAGGGACAGCGAAAATTCCTGGACATCATGAAGAAAAGGCCGCTCATCCTCGACGGGGCCACGGGCACGGAACTCCAGAAACGCGGGATGCCCGCCGGGGTCTGCCCGGAGCTGTGGTGCATCGAGAACCCGCGGGTGATCGCGAGCGTTCACGGCGATTACGCCCGCGCGGGATGCGACGTCGTCTACACCTGCACCTTCGGGGCGAACCGCTTCAAGCTGGGCCAATATGGCGGGCCCGACGCCCGATCCGTGAATCGCAGGCTTGCGCGCATCGCGAAAGAAGCCCTGCGGGGCAAGGCCCTGATTGCCGGCGACATCGGCCCCACGGGGCATTTCATCCAGCCCTTCGGGGAAGTGGATTTCGAGGAGGCCGTGGCGGCCTTCAAGGAACAGGTCCTGGGACTTCTCGAGGGCGGCGTGGACTGCTTCGTCATCGAAACGATGATGGACATCCAGGAGGCCCGGGCGGCGCTGATCGCCGTGAAGGAGAGCTGCGATCTGTTCACGATGGTCACCATGACCTTCGAGCGCGACGGACGGACCCTCAACGGCACGGACCCGCTGACGGCCCTTGCGACGCTGCAGTCCCTGGGCGCCGACGCCGTGGGCTGCAACTGCTCCACGGGGCCCGACGACATGGTGCGTTTTATCGGGGCCATGAAGCCTTACGCGAAGATCCCCCTGATCGCCAAGCCCAACGCCGGGCTTCCGAAGACCATGGGCGGCACGACCGTCTACGACATGGACGCCGCCGAATTCGCTTCCCGGGCAGGTGCCCTCATCGCTGCGGGCGCCGCGATCCTGGGCGGCTGCTGCGGCACGACACCGCAACACCTCGCCGCCCTGAGGAAGGCCGTGGCGCGCAAGAGGCCCGCGGCGCCCCTGCGCAAGTCGCTCGCGGCGCTGAGTTCTGCCCGCAGGACCCTCCTTCTCGAGCCGGGCCGGCCGCTTGCCGTCATCGGCGAGAGCATCAACCCTACGGGCAGAAAGGCCCTCCAGGAGGAGCTCCGGGAGGGGAAAACGACCCTGGCTCGCCAGATGGCCCGCGACCAGGAGGCGGCGGGAGCAGCCCTGCTCGACGTCAACGTGGGGGTCCCGGGCCTCGACCAGGAAAAGGCCATGCAGGAGGTGGTGCTGGCCCTTTCCGCCGCTACGGAGCTTCCTCTCGTCATCGACTCGGCCAAGGCGGAGCCCATCGAGCGGGCCCTGCGGGTCTACCCGGGCCGGGCGCTCATCAACTCCATCTCGGGGGAAAAGGAGAAGCTCAAAAAACTCCTGCCCGTGGCGGCTAAGTACGGCGCCATGTTCATCCTGCTTCCGCTCACGGACAAGGGCATCCCCGAGACGGCGGAAAAGCGCGCCGTCGTTGTCCGGGCGATCGAACGCGAGGCCCGGAAGCACGGCTTCACGCGCGACGACTTCCTCGTCGACGGGATCGTCATGACGGCCGCCTCGAACCCGAAGGCGCCGCAGGAGACCATCCGGACGGTTCGCTGGGCGACGGAAACCTTCGGGGCCCGCACGGTGGTGGGGCTCTCCAACGTCTCCTTCGGCATGCCGGAGCGAAAGTGGATCAACACGTCCTTTCTGGCCATGGCAGCCGCATCGGGGCTCACGGCGGCCATCGCCAACCCGGCAAGCGAAGAGCTCATGTTCGTCAAGAAGGCCGCCGACGTCCTGGGCGGCAGGGACCGCGACGCGGCGGCCTGGATCGCCCACTGCGCGAAGGCGGCCGGCGGCGGGAAGAAGGGAGCGCCCATCGAGGCCCTCCCGCCGGAGAGGAAAGTCCGGGAGGCCATCCTCGACGGAAACCGCGAGGCCGTGGCAGGGCTTGTCGGAAAAACCCTGAAGACAGGATTCGACGCGGCGAAACTGGCCCAGGAGATCATGATCCCGGCCATCGTCGAGGTGGGCGAGCGATTCGGCCGCAAGGAATATTTCCTGCCGCAACTCATCGCGAGCGGCGAGACGATGAAGATCGGCATGGAGGCTCTCGATCCCTTCCTGAAAGAGGGATTAAAGGCGGCAGCGCGGGACACGATCCTCATCGCCACGGTGAAGGGCGATATCCACGACATCGGGAAGAACATCGTCGCCCTGATGCTTCGCAACCACGGCTACCAGGTCGTCGACCTGGGAAAGGATGTTGCCGCCGAGCGGATCGTACGGGAGATGGAACGTCATCGGCCGCGCGTCGTAGGGCTCTCGGCCCTGATGACGACCACCATGACCCAGATGAAGGAGGTAATCGGGCTTGCCCGCAAGCACGGTGAGCAGTGTCCCTTTATTGTCGGAGGCGCCGTGGTGACGAAGGCCTACGCCGAGTCGATCGGCGCAGAGTTCGCCCGCGACGGTGTCGAGGCCGTCAGCGTGATTCAGAGAATCACGGGGACGAGGGTGTAGGGTGTAGGGACCAGAAAATCCCCCTCTGTCCCCCTTTGATAAAGGGGGATGCAGGGGGATTTGAAGCCATTTGCCATAAGATTTTGATTGGTGTATACTCCGCCGGATCGTGATGGAAGCTCGTCAAGGAACCTGCACGGCAGGCGGAATAAAAGGAGTTTTCGATGGACCATGCCCAGATGAAGGAGAGACTCGCCAGGGTCATCCTGGAGAAGTCTTTCAAATACAGCGACAATCCCCCCTTCACACTGGCCTCGGGGCGCAAGAGCAACTTCTACTTCAACTGCAAGCCCACGACCCTGGACCCGGAGGGGATGAACCTCATCGGCCACCTCCTCTTCGACATGATCCAGGATTTGGATGTCACGGCGGCAGGCGGACTCACGCTGGGCGCAGACCCGATGGCGAACGCCCTCTCCGTGATCTCCTTTCAGCGCGGCAAGCCTGTGAAGTCCTTCATCGTGCGCAAGGAAACCAAGGACCACGGCACAAAGAGCCGCATCGAAGGGACCGTCAAGGCAGGCGAAGGCGTCGTCATCCTCGACGACGTCATCACCACAGGCGGATCGACCCTGTCGGCCATCGAGGCGGCCCGCCAGGCGGGGCTCGACGTGAAGCGGGTCATCGCCCTCATCGACCGCGAGGAGGGCGGACGGGAAAACATCGAAAAAGAGATCAGCGATGTCAGGGCCGTACTGACGCGTACGGAAGTCATGGCCTACTACAGCGGCAAGACAGGGTGATCTCTTGAAACCATCCAGGCTGCTCTTCCTGCTGGCCCTCGCGGCCATGCTGACCTTATCCATCTGCGAAACGATGGCCTCCCCTGCCGCGGAGCGCATACCCATCACGAACTTTTCCTCGACGGAGCTGAAAAACGGCCTCCCCCCGGGATGGAATCTCGAGTTGCGGCACGGGAAGCCCGACATCCGGATTGAGAGGCTGGACCTATCGGGAATGCCGCCCCCCAAGAGGCGAAGTTCCTTTGGATGGGGCGAGGCGCAGGCATCGGTTCAGCAGGACCCCTACTGCCTTCACCTGACAAGCGACGGGGAATCCTCCTTCGGCATCAGCCGCAACATGAAGGTCAATCCCAAGGAATTTCCCTACCTGAACTGGAAGTGGGCGGCGAGCCGTCTGCCCGACGGAGCCGACGTGCGCAAGCGATCCACCGATGACCAGGCCGCCCAGGTCTATGTCGTCTTCACTCCCACGGGTTTCCCCCACGCACTGACGGCGCCGCTTCTGGGATACATCTGGGATACGGAATGCCCGAAGGGGACGACGGGAAAGAACTCCCACCCCCTGGCAGGAAGGGTCCGCTACATCGTGCTGCGGAACAAGACCGACAAGCTGGGCCAGTGGATCACGGAAAAACGCAACATCTACGAGGACTACCGCAAGCTCTTCAAGGACATCAACGGCGGCGAGCCGCCCGAGGTGGTCGGCGTCACGTTCTTCATCAACGCCCACAACACGAAGACCCGGGCCGAGAGCCGATACTGCGAAGCGTATTTCACGAAGAATTAGGGACCAGGGGGTAGGGACAAGGGTGTAGGGTTAAGAAAATACGGGGAAATTAAAAAAGGATCGGGGAGCAGTCTCCACGATCCTTTTCTTTTTCATTAATGTCTGGTTTGCCTGGTCCCGACACCCTGGTCCCTCGTCCCTTTCTGTGCGGCTTCCAGCCGCAACTTGTTCACCAGGATATGCGCCCGGCGGATGGGTTCCGGGATTCGGTAGCGGGGGGCGCACCGCAGGACGATCTCCACGGCGCGCTCGAGGCTTACCCGGTGGCCCTGCGAGACAAAGACCGGCTTCACGCGATCTTTAGTTCTCACGACGGCCCCGATCCTTTTCTCCTTGTAGACAAGGGGCGATTGCTGCCCCCGCTTTTCGCCCGGCTCCCGGAAGGCGCCGACAAGCCTTGTCTTGGCGCACCCCACCGAGGGGACATCCAGGATGAGGCCCATGTGGGACGCCAGGCCGAACCCGCGAGGATGGGCAATGCCATGTCCGTCGAAGAGGATCACGTCGGGCCGATTCCGCAGCTTCCCGAAGGCCTGCAGCAAGGCGGGTCCCTCGCGGAAGGAGAGAAGGCCCGGGATGTAAGGGATGGAGGTCCTGCCGCTGTAAGTGGCCTCTTCGATCACGTCCAGGGTGGCGGCATCCAGAAGGACCACGGCGGCATAGACCCGGTCATCGCCCTTTGTGCAGGAGATGTCGGCCCCCGCGACGATCCGGATGTCCCCGGAGATCCCGTCTGCCAGGACGAGCCGTTCACACAGCTCGGTCTGCAGCGCCACCGCCGTCTTGTAATCCACATCCCAGGAATGGAGATTATTGAATTTCATGGGTGAAACCAAAAAGTTCGGAATGATGAATTGGAAAGGTAGAATAGCAGAACTGTCATCCCCGCGCAGAGCTTGCCCCTGACTTGATCAGGGGCGGGGATCCATCATGAAAATGGATTCCTGGTCAAGCCAGGAATGACATCGTAGGAATGTTTCGCTCTTTTCTTTCCTGACGCCTGAAGCCTGATGCCTGAATCCTCGAACTCGCTAGAGTTCGAACGTCATATCGCAGCACGCCCCCAATATCCCCACCTGTGCATTGCTCTCCCGGACAACCCTGCGGCAGTGATCCACGATCTTGTCCATGGCCCGGTCGGTGCGGTCCTGGTTGATGTGGAACAGGGCGAACTGCCTGACGCCGGCCTCGATGGCCAGATTCAGGGCGTCGAGGTAGGAGGAGTGCCCCCAGCTGCGGTGCCTCGCGTACTCCTCGCCGGTAAACTCGGCATCGTGGACGAGAAGATCGACGCCGGCACAGAACCGCAGGTAGTCCTCGAGCGGCCGGCCTCCCGGGTGAGTGTAGCCAAGCTCGTGGTCCGTGATGAAGACGAAGCTTTTCCCCTCCTCGATGAACTTGTAGCCTTTACCCCCGCCGGGATGGCTGATGTCGATGGGCATGACGGTGACCGAGTCGATCTGGAATTTCTCGGGGCAGCCGTCGGAGTGTGCGATCCGGGCCTTCAGGTCCCCATAGTTGACGGGGAAGTTCGGCGGGGACATGATCCTGGCCAGCATGGTCCGGACGAACTCCTCGGCAAAGGGGCAGCCGTGAACGCGGAGGGTCGTCCTGTCCGAATAGAGCGGCCGGAAGAAAGGAAAGCCCATGATGTGATCCCAGTGGGCATGGGTGAAGATGAGGTCGTAGTCGTAGAGGCCCTGGACCAGCAGATCCTTGCCGAGTCTGCGGATTCCCGTCCCTGCGTCGATGAGGATGACGCGGCCGTTTTTCGAGCGGATCTCGATGCAGGTCGTGTCGCCGCCGTACTTGATGTACTCCTGGCCGCTGACGGGGATGGAACCCCTGGCGCCCCAGATTTTTACGAACATGATCTGCCCTCCAGCCGGCAGCGCAATCGCTACAGCGAGCCCAGGTGCGGCCTGAGAAGCTCCCTGGCCCTCTCAATATCTCTTTCGATCTGTTTCACCAGTTCTTTAGGGCTTTCAAACTTCATCTCATCGCGAATCCGGTCGATGAAGAGGACGTTGATGGCCTTCCCGTAGAGTTCTTCGCGGGGAAAATCGAGGAGGTGAACCTCCACGGTGAGCTGGTTGTCGCCGAAGGTCGGGCTGTAGCCGATGTTGAGGACACCGGGATGACGACCGCCGTCCAGCTCGGCGATGACGGCGTAGACGCCCAGGGCCGGTACAAGATCCTTCTCCGATTCGATGTTCGCCGTGGGGATGCCGATCTCCGAGCCCCGCCTGTACCCCGTCACGACCGTACCGCCCAGGTTGTAGGGCCGCCCCAGGAGCTTCATGGCCCGTCGCACATCGCCTTCCAGGAGGGTGTGCCGCACGCTGCTGCTGCTCACCACGATCCCGTCCACCTGCACGGCATCGATGGCCTCCACGTCAAAGCCGAGGTTCTTTCCCATGCTCCGGAGGAAGTTCTCATTGCCGCTCTTGCGATTCCCGAAGGCCGTATCGTGGCCGATGATGAGCTTCTCCAGGTGCAGTGTATCCCAGAGGATGCCCTGGACAAACGCCTCGGCCGTCGTCCTGGCAAAATCAGGCGTGAACTCGATGAGGATGACGGCATCGATTCCTAACCCTTCGATGAGCTTCAGCCTCTCCTCCAGCGTCGTGAGGAGGTAGAAGGGCTTGCGCTCTGGATGCAGGACCTTCTGGGGGTGAGGTTCGAAGGTGAGGACAACGCCGCTGCACGCTTTTTTTCGGGCCTCTTCGACGACCTTGCCCAAAAGATCCTTGTGGGCCAGGTGAATCCCGTCAAAATTCCCGATGGTCACAACGGAGCATGCATACTTGGGGGGGATCCGGTCCAGGCCCCTGATGACATCCATGAATCAACAAGCCTCTCTTTTCCTTATCCTGAAAGCGTGGCCGCCAGCGCGACCAGTTTTGTAACATATCACGAAGGCCTTTTATATCAAGCCTGTTTTTACTTGACAAGGTTTCGGGGATCATTATAGATTTAGCCTTCTTGAAAAGCGTGCCGAAGTGGCGGAATTGGTAGACGCGCTAGGTTCAGGGTCTAGTGGGCGTACGCCTGTCCGGGTTCAAATCCCGGCTTCGGCACCAAACAATAACAAGGGGTTAGCTGAAAGGCTGGCCCCTTTTTTTGCCCACCGTACCCCTGCCCGGGGACTTTCTCTCCGCTGGTCCGGAACTTGCAGCTTCCAATCGGGTCATACCCACAGAAAAAACAAGGAGTTATCCGCATGTTAACCTGGAATCACTGGAACCCGATGACCGCGACTTCGAAATGGATCTTCGATGCCTGTGAATACGCCGTCGACTCGGCTCAGCGGCAGATCCTCTTCATGGATGTCCTGCGCAAGAGGGGCAACAACTACATCGAACACCTGCGAAACGGCCAGCCGCCCGTGCTGACCTTCCACTACGAGATGATCCTCGATGGCCGGACGTTCGAAAAACCCGTGAACTTCGCCCTGGTGCGCATCGTGGATCGGCGCAGGGAAGAGAAGGACTGCGCCGACGGCGCGGAGCGACGCAGGACGAACCGGGGGAAAAAACCTCCCGAGCTGCCGAAGCGCCCCATTGTGATCATCGACCCGAGGGCCGGCCACGGGCCCGGGATCGGGGGCTCCAAGCGCGACTCCGAGATCGGCATGGCCCTGGACCGCGGCCACCCGGTATACTTTATTCTCTTCTACACGGAGCCCATGCCCGGCCAGAAGATCAAGGACGTCGTCCAGGCCGAGGAGCGTTTCATCGAGGAGGTCGTCCGCAGGCACCCCCACGCGGACAACCCCGCCATCATGGGCAACTGCCAGGCAGGCTGGGCGTCGGCCATTCTCTGCGCCGACCGCCCCGACATCGCGGGGCCCCTCATCCTGAACGGCGCCCCCATGTCCTACTGGGCAGGCGTGCAGGGAGTGAACCCGATGCGCTACCGGGGAGGACTGGCTGGCGGCATCTGGATGACTTCGCTTCTGTGCGACCTGGGCAACGGGAAATTCGACGGGGCCAACCTCGTATCGAACTTCGAGTCGCTCAACCCGGCCAACACGCTATGGACAAAGAACTACAAGCTCTACTCCGAGATCGACACCGAAGAAGAGCGCTTCCTCGCCTTCGAGAAGTGGTGGGGCGGGTTCTACATGATGAACGCCGAGGAGATCCACTTCATCGTGAGCAATCTCTTCGTGGGAAACAAGCTCGAAAAGGGCAAACTGGAGCTTCACGAGGGGGAATTTCTGAGTCTGAAGAACATCCAGAGCCCCATCCTGGTCTTTGCCTCGAAGGGTGACAACATCACCCCGCCTCAGCAGGCCCTCTCATGGATCCCCAAGGTCTATCGGTCCGCCGAAGAGATCCGGAAGCTCGGACAGGTCATCGTCTACATCATCCACGAGGACATCGGACACCTGGGAATCTTCGTCGCGGCAAGCGTCGCAAAAAAGGAGCACAAGGAGATCATCCGCAGCTCCGAGATGATCGAATTCCTCCCACCCGGCCTCTACGAGATGGTGATCGAGGGGGATGTGGCCCAGGGCGACATCGTCACCCGCTTCGAGGAGAGGACCCTGGACGACATCACGGCCCTCGACGACGCGCCGGAAGAGGAGGAGGATTTCAGCATCGTGGCGCAGGTCTCCGAATTCAACGACCGGATGTACCGGAGCTTCCTGAGCCCCTGGGTGAAGGCCTGCTCATCGGAGTTCTCGGCAGAGATGATGCGCTGGCTCAACCCCCTGAGGGCGCAGCGCTACATGATCTCGGACATGAACCCGGCGCTGCGCTACCTCGGCGCGGCGGCATCCCAAATCCGCGCCGCCCGCAAACCCGCATCGCAGGGCAACGCCTTCGCGGCCCGGGAGAAATCCCTATCGTCCTTTGTCGATGAGTGGCTCAACTTCTACCGCGACAGCAGGGACCGCAGGCAGGAGAGGCTCTTCCGCGCGATTTACGGTCATGAGGCCCTGCATTACTCCTCGATCGCCGCAGGCACCTTCAAGGCCCTGGCCAAAGAAAATGACCTGGAGGTTTCCTGGGAGGACTATGAGAAGTGGCTCCAGCAGAAGTGGCTCGATGCCGCCGAAAAGGGCGGGCTGGCCGAGGGGATCGTCCGGGCCATGATGGCCATGGCCAGGACCGGCCGTGTCATCGGCCGCAAGCACTTCGCCGTTGCCGGGGAGATCGCCAAGACCCACAAGATCCTGCAAAGAATCCGGCCCGCCGACTTTCGCCGCATGGTGAAGGAGCAGTACTGCATCCTGGAGGCCGACGAGGAACAGGCCCTTGCGGCCCTCGCGAAGCTCATTCCCGGCGAGCACGACCGCGACGAGGCCCTGGGCCTCGCCCGGCGCATCGCCCTGGTGGACGGGGCCTACACACCAGACGAGAAGGCCATGCTGGAGAAGATCGGCCGCGGGCTGGGCATCGAGAATGGGGAAGGGGCGAAGAAACCCTTGAAAATTGCGGGCGAGGCACGTATGTAGGAGTAAAGGATAAAAAGGAGGGACTGGACATGGCAAAGGCAATCAAGCTCAAACAGCTGACCTTCATCGTGCCCAACCGGGTCGGCCTGCTCTCGGAAGTGACCACCTTTCTCGCAAACGGGAAGATCAACATCGAGGCCCTCTGCGCTTACGGCAGGGGCGAGGAAGGTGTGTTCATGATCGTCACCGACAACAACGCCAAGGCAAAAAAGATCCTGACGCAGATGGGCGCCGAGGTGAAGACGGAGGAAGTCATCGCCGTGGAGCTCGCCAACAAGCCCGGTGAGCTGCAAAAGGTGGCCAAGAAGGTTTCCGAAGCCGACGTCGACATCAACTACGTCTACGTAAGCCCATCCGGCGGCAAAATGACCGTGGTGTTCAAGACGGCCGACGACAAGAAGATCATGAAGGCACTCAAGAAATAAGGTAGGGGATCATTCACCCTCACCCCGACCCTCTCCCCTCAAGGGAGAGGGAGACCAGGGTCATGATTTCCGGGAGGCGCTGAAAAAACGATTAACGACAAAGCGATTCCCACAGGCACCAAAGGCGCAGCGAAACCCGCTGCGCCTTTCTTTTTTCCCTCCCGCAACGCCAACCTTGCGCCCCCATCCTTATTGTGGCATGACGCATAGGGAAGCTGACAACCGGGTTCTCTTGTCCTGGCGTTTTCCCGGACGAGATAGACCAAACAGACCAGATAGACCAGAAAGACCAAATAGACGAATTTGAGGGGGCAGATGATGAAAACAGCAGATTTATTCAGACTCGACGGCAAGGTGGCCCTCGTCACGGGCGGGGGCCGGGGGATCGGCAAGTTCATCGCCACGGGGCTGGCCGAGGCGGGAGCGAACCTCGTCATCGCCTCGCGAAAGATGAAGAACCTGGAGGAGACGGCGGCAGAAATCAGAAAGGCCTGCGGCGTGGCGGTCCTGCCCGTGGCCTGCGACGTGGCGAAGGAAGAGGACCTCGACGGGCTTGTAAAATCGGCCCTGTTAACGTACGGACGAATCGACATCCTCGTGAACAACGCCGGGGCCACCTGGGGCGCCCCGACGCTGAAGTTCCCTCTGGAGCGCTGGGATCAGATGTTCACCATCAACGTCCGCGGCGTCTGGATCCTGACGCAGAAGGTGGCCGGCGTGATGAAGGCCCAGGGAGGCGGCAACATCATCAACATCTCGTCCATCATGGGCTTCCGGGGGTCCGACGAGTTCCTGCACCCTGCCGTGCCCTACAACTCCACGAAGGCGGCCATCAACGCCCTCACGATGAACCTCGCCGTGAAGCTCGCCCCTTTCCATATCCGGGTGAACGCCATCGCTCCGGGTTTTTTCCGCACCGACATGATGGCCTACATCGAGACGCCCGACTTCAAGGAGTCCCACGACAGGGCGATGGAGCTCGTCCCCATGAGGCGCTTCGGGGACATGGACGACATGAAGGGAGTCGTGGTCTTCCTGGCCTCGGAGGCGTCGGCCTACATGACAGGCCACGTGCTCGTCAACGACGGGGGATTCCTGGCAAAATAGAAAAAAGTGCTTGAGTGAAGAAAAACAGTGCCTGAGTGTCTGAGTGAAGAGAGGAATGATTAAGACCAGGCCTAATCTTTTTTTCCATCACTCAAACACTTAGACACTTATGCACTTAGACACTTCTTTATTTTTTTGTGCCCACAGCCTTCGCCTCCTCGGGAGTGCGCTCGCGGACGTCCTTGCGCCAGGGGTTGCTGAAAGAAACGCAGCCTTCGCCCGAACGAAGCTCGTGCTTCACGAAGTCGGCCATCTGCCCCGGCTGTATCATGAGGCGGCAGACGTAGCGGTGGCCTGTCCACTCGAGCTCCGGGCACAGTCCGGTCTGCGCCTCCGGGTGCCTCGCCACCCCGAAGGTACACCGCTGATGCACGCAACAGAAGCCGCACCCGAGGCAGCGCCACACTTTCCGTTCCTCGGTCATCATGGCTTGTCAGCCTCCGGCCCTGGCCTCTCCAGGCGCAAAATCCGGTTGATGCACGAGGGCATCTCGTCCTCGTAGTGGCTCACATAGATGACCCGGGTGCCGGTTCCGGCGCCGATGCGGTCGATCAGCTTCAGCATCTTCCTGCGGTTTGCCGGGTCCAGCCCCTGGCAGGGCTCGTCGAGGATGAGCAGCAGGGGTGATTTCACCATCGCCCGGGCAATGAGCGCCATCCGCCGCTCCCCGTAGGAGAGCCCTTCGAAGGCCCGCTCCGCCATGGGCAGGATGCCGAGAAGGTCCATCCAGTCCTCCACCATCCGGCGGTCCTCCGGGCCAAGGCGGCGGAAAAGACCGATGGAGTCGAAAAGCCCCGAGGCCACCACGTCCCGAACCTGAATCCCCTTGCGGTAACGCCCCTGCAACTCCGATGAGACCACACCGATCTTTTCCCGGATGTCCCACACCGTCTCGCCGGATCCTTTGAGCATGCCGAAGAGCCGGATCTCGTTGGCGTACGCCTGTAGATTGTCGCCGGTGATGAGACTGAGCAGGGTCGTCTTGCCCGCGCCGTTGGGGCCCAGCAGCGCCCAGTTCTCACCGCGCTTCACCGTCCAGTCGAGGTTGTCGAGGATGGTGATATCGTCGAACCGGATGGTGACCCCCTTCATCTCCACGAGGATTTCGGGCGCTTTCGCCGCCGGCCTGTCTTCCCGGGGCAGGCAAGGAGCAAGGCTCTCGTCCTCGTCGACCATCCGCTGCCATCCGGAAACAACTTCTTCGCGCCTTCCCTGGAGGACGACCCGTCCGTCCTTCACGCACAGGACATGGCCGATTGCCGCAGGGATCTCGTCGGCGCGATGGCTCACCAGGACCATCTGGACACCCTCCCTCGTCAGCTCATCCAACAGCACTTTGAGCTCCTCTCGCGAGGCTGCGTCGACCCCGCCGAAAGGCTCGTCGAGAACAAGGAGCCGCGGGGATTTCATCAGGGCCCGGGCGATGAGCACCTTGCGCAGCTCGCCCGTCGAGAGGTGGCGCATCGGTCTGTCTTGACAGTAACCGATCCCCAGCCGCTTCACGATCCTGCGATAAGCGCGGGCGCCGTCGATGCCGGGAGGGCTGCCCGAAAGGATCGTCTCGCGGGCCGTTTCGGGTTCGCCTCCCCTGCCCGCACAGCCGCCGTTTTCGACGCGGTTCTCTTCCGCCCCGAGAAGCCACTCCTGCAGCTCGGGCGACACCCAGCCAATGCGGTCGCGCGCTGCATCGGGGTGGTGGCGCTTGACCGCTCCCTGCGAAGTCGGCACGTCGTCCATGAGGACCCGGGCGAGCGACGACTTTCCGGCACCGTTGGGACCCAGGATGGCCCAGCTCTCCCCGGCGCGGATCTCCCAGGACGTTCCGGCCAGGATGAACCGGTCCCTCACGCGCACGGTCACATCGTCGACGGTTATGAAAGGGTCTCCCGGTGCGGGCGGGCGCTCAGCCCTGGCCCCAGCCGAAGACGCTGACGGGGTCTTCATCGATTTCTCTCAAAAAAATGTCAATATCCGCTCTTGGTTTCAGGTAGTAGCTGTGCCACTTCGAGTCGGCATCCATGTAGAAGAGGCTCCACTTTTTCAACCGCGGGTCGAAACGGAAGCGGGCCATGTCCAGCCGGACCCATTTTTCGGGCTCCAGCAGCCCGCGGCGCTCCTCGAAGAGCGTCACGAGGTCGCCCTCGATGGCATAGCCGATCCGCACGCTGTGGCAAAGCGCCTCGTGGACCCTTCCCTGGCAGTAGTCCCCGAGTTTCTTTTCCACCAGCTTCAGGGTGAATTCCGAAAGCGCCATGGCAACCTTCCTTTCATAGCTGTATACCATAAATCGGTCGAGCCCGAAACAGCGGCTCCGCGGGCAGAATTTCCTTGTCAAAAGGACCGCGAATTGTTTAACATCCTAAAGACTTGAATGAGAGGAACGGCCCATGGCAAATAATTCCAGAAACATATCGGACTACTCGCAATTCATCGTCGATCTGCGCCGTCACATGTGGATGGCCGGCATCGAGATGGACCTGAGGCGGCTCATCTGGCAGATCGCCATCACGGGAAAGTACATCTCGGCAAAGATCCACGAGTCGAACCGCAAGTTGGCGGGCCTGCGCAACATCCACGGCGACGAGCAGCTCGCCCTCGACAAGATCGCCGACATCATCCTTCAGAATCAGCTCCAGTACTCGGGTTTCGTGAAGGCCTACTGCTCCGAGGAGCTGGATCACATCGTCTCCTTCGAGGCCCCGTCGAGCAAGTACCACATCACGGCAGACCCTCTTGACGGCTCGTCGCTCGTGGACACGAACCTGTCGATCGGGACGATCATCGGCATCCACAAGGACTCTCCGCTCGCCGCCGAGGGGCGCAAGACCATGGTGGGCGCCATGTACATCACCTACGGGCCCCTCATCACGATGGTCTACTCGGCAGGCAAGGGAACCCACGAGTTCGTCCTCAACCGGGAGGGAGAGTACGTCCTTTCCGAAGAAAACATTACCCTCGACGAGAAGGGTTCCATCTACAGCCTCGGGGCGCTTCGCAAGGAATGGCTCCCCGGGCATCTCAAGTTTGTCGAGATTCTCGAGGGCGAGGGATACAAGCTGCGATACAGCGGCGGGTTTGTCCCCGACATCAACCAAATCCTGATCAAGCGGGGGGGCGTTTTCACATACCCCGGCACGAAAAAGGACGCAACGGGAAAACTCCGCCTGATCTTCGAGCTTCAGCCCATGGCCTTCCTGGCTGAACAGGCCGGGGGCATGGCCACCGACGGCAAGCAGGACATCCTGGCCATCAAGCCCGAGAGCCTCAACCACCGCGCGCCGATCTACATCGGAAGCCGCTACGAGGTGGAGAAGGCAAGGGAATCCCTGGCCTAAGACGCTATACACCATTCAGTCTCCCTCTCCCTATGAGAGACCTTTTTCCTCTGTTCTCCTCCCCTGGTGGGAGGAGGAAGTGGAGGAGGGGGAACGTTCCCCATCCTCTTTACGGGGAGAGGGTCGGGGTGAGGGTGAATGGCATCCACCACACACAAAGGGGGATACATGCTCTTTAGCAGCATCGACCAGCTGAGACGGGCGATCGAAGGCATCCTGAAGATAGAGGGAGACCATGTCCGGGTCCTCGACGAGGCGAAACTTCGCGGATCGCTCATCGACCACCTCGTCTACTCGGCCGTGCTCTCCGGTGACGCAGGGGTGAAGCAGGCCGCCCGCTGGCTGATCCGCAGGGCGGGTGTCAAACTCGGCGTGCTGCCCTCCTCCATCCATCCGCTCTACGAGGCCATGGGTCGGGGCGATGTAAAAGGCTTCACCGTGCCCGCCATCAACATCCGCGGCCTCACCTACGAGACGGCCCAGGCCGTCTTCCGCGCGGGACTCAAGGGCAGCGTGGGGCCCATTCTCTTCGAGATCGCCCGCTCCGAGATCGGCTACACGGAACAGCGCCCCGATGAGTATGCCTGCGCCATCACGTCCGCGGCCATCAAGACGGACTGGCGGGGGCCTCTGTTTCCTGCAGGGCGATCACTTCCAGATCGGCGTGAAGAAGTTCGCCGTGGAGCCCCAGAAGGAAGTGGACTCCGTGAAGGAGCTCATCCGCGAGGCCATCGAGGCCGGGTTCTACAATATCGACATCGACTCCTCCACCCTGGTGGATCTGAGCAAGCCCACCGAGGAGGAGCAGCAGCGAAACAACTTCGCCATCGCCGCCGACATCACGGCCTTCATCCGCCAGATTCAGCCCAAGGGCGTCGAGGTCTCCGTGGGCGGCGAGATCGGCGAGGTGGGCAGCAAGAACAGCACCGTCGGGGAGCTCCGGGCCTTCATGGGCGGTTATCGGCAGGAACTCGATAAGCGCGGCAAGGGACTCAAGGGGATCAGCAAGATCAGCGTCCAGACAGGCACCTCCCACGGCGGCGTGGTGCTGCCCGACGGGAGCATCGCCAAGGTGAAGCTCGATTTCGACACCCTGCAGACCCTCTCCGAGGCGGCCAGGAAAGAGTACGGCATGTCGGGCGCCGTCCAGCACGGGGCCTCGACCCTGCCCGACGAGGCCTTCGACAACTTCCCGAAGCGGGGCACCGCGGAAGTGCACCTGGCTACGGCCTTCCAGAATATGATCTACGACAGCACCTTCTTCCCGGCGCCGCTTCGCGAGAAGATCTACGAGTACGTACGCAGCGACCTTGCGGGCGAAAAGGGCGCCAAGGACACCGACGAGCAGTTCATTTACAAGACCCGCAAGAAGGGCTTCGGCACTTTCAAGAAGGACATGTGGAACCTGCCGCCCAATGTCCTGAAGGGGATCGGCAAGGAGTTGGAAGACAAGTTCCTCTTCATCTTCGACAAGCTTTCCGTCTTCAAGACGAAGAGCGTGACGGCGAAATTCGTCAAGCCCGTCGATGTGCCCGTCCCGGCCCCGGCAAGCCTCACGGGCAAGGGGGTTGTGAAGGGCGAAAAGAAGGCCGAGGCCTTTGACGAAGGGGAATGAGCGCTGCGCGCCGTGACCGGTGCGTGGAGAAGTGAAGGAAGTGTCTGAGTGAAGAGGAAGAAGGGGACAGGGTAAAAGGTAGAGGAAAAGAAAGATAAAAACTAAGAAATGAAAAAGGTCCGGGGCGATGGCTCCGGACCTTTTTTTTACCGTTTGATTACTTGGACGCGGTGCCGGCGGCTTTTTCGATCTCCTTGTTTCGCTCGTCGTTCCGGTCGAGGGTCTTGTCGATTTTTTTGCGCATCTGGCTTCCGTTATAGCCCGCGGCGCTTGCACCTTCGACCACCTTGGTCTCGGCCCGGCCCTGTGGCACGTCCTTGGCTTTGGGCGCGGGGCTGCCGGAGCCGCAGCTCAGGATAAAGAGCATCGTGAAAAAACAGGTCAACAGGCGGCAAACATATTTCATCGCAGATTCCCTCTGTAAGGTAATAAACAGAGGAGCTGCAACTTTCGGGCCGGATTGGTGCATCACTGAAAGGACAGCAGTCTGTCGTCAACGATGTCAGTTTACTTCGCCTTTCGGATTTAATCGATAATCCGCAGACAGGCTCCCTTACTCCTTAACCGTGCCGACGTCAAGGGTTGACCCGGACATTTTCATTCCTTGACATCTCCTGTCATCTATTGTATGCGTTGTAATACAAGCGATTTGTGAGGTGCCATATGAATACAGCAATATCCGTCAGGCTCCCCAAGAAGATTACCGACCAGCTCGACAGCATCGCCCGGGAAACGGAGAGGCCTCGCTCCTTTATCATCCAGAAGGCCCTGGAAGCCTACATCGAGGATTACGCCGATCTCCAGGTGGCCCTGGACAGGCTCCACGACAAGACCGACCCTGTCATTTCCGGAAAGTCGCTGAAGAAGTCCCTTGGCCTATAAAGTCGGTTACAAGAGATCGGTCGAGAGGGACCTGAGGAAGCTGCCCAAGGCAGAGGCCAGGCGGATTCTCGATCAGATCGAGGAAGAGCTTTCGGAGAAGGCCGATGCATACCCGGTTCTGAAGGGGCAATTTGCAGGCCTCCGGAAACTTCGCGTCGGGGACTACCGGGTGATTTACGCCATCCTGGGCAATGAAGCGATTGTCCTCAGGATCGGGGACCGAAAGGATGTGTACAAGAAAGGGATCTGATCGGAATGACCACGAAAAACTCTCAGGCGGATATTCAGAGGCACCTGGATGTGATTGCGGGGATCCTCATTCGATGCTTTTTCGGGGGGATGGTTCTGCTGCTTATCTGGTTTGCGGGGTATGCCGCAGCCGGAGACTGGATCTACCAGGTGCACTCGAGGTGGTTCCAGATCCCGAGGCAGAGCTTCGATGCGATCCATTACGCCGGCATGGCGGTTACCAAGATCGCGATTATCGTCCTTTTCCTGCTTCCCTGGATTGCCATCAAGCTCGTGTCGGGGAAGAAAGGCGAATGACCGGGGGCGCGTCCTTCGACAAGCTCAGGACAGGCTCGCCTTCGAAAGGATAGGGGGAAAGGGATGAACCCTGCTTCGTCATGGTGAGCCCGCCGAACCATCCTTGCCGGGAAGCCCCGCCCTGTGGGCGGGGAGCTTCACTTTAGCGAATGGTTTATTTGTACAGGACCTCGCCCTGGCAGGCCAGGCACGCAGCGCCTGACTTGACGGGGTAGGCCTCACCGCATTTCGGGCAGAGGGCCGTCGGGCCCCCCTTCTTCTTCCCGACATGCTTTGCGTCGACCTGCACGCTGGATGCTGCGAGAATCCGCTCGCCGGCCTCGAGAATCTCGCCCATGAGCTTTTCCTGGTCCTGTTCCTTCTTTGTCTTCAGCCTGAAGAACCAGGCTTTGATCTCCGGGTAATCGCCCAGTCTTGATGCATCGAGATGCACGCGCACCCCTTTGCCAGAATATTTCTCGAACACGGTGATCGCAAAGCGACCGACATCCACCACCTTCAGCCACCCGTTTCCGTATGTGCACGGGGTGAGCAACTGGACCGCGTCGGGGAGGCATACGGACGTTTCGCACAGCACATCGAAGAACTCGCCTTCGGGCCTGTTTCTCAGGGCCATCTCGACCATGAATCCCCCGATCATGAGCCCGGGCGCGGAGTGCCCGTGGAATTTCTTGACCCTGGCGAGGTACTCTTCCGTTGAATTCCCGCATATCGTCGTCATGGCCGCTCCCCGGATTGCCCCTGAATAATGCGCTCGACCCGGCAGGGGACATACCGGTGAAGGGGGGTTGCCGCAAGGAAATCGCGGTGGGTGTTCTTCGTGAGGGAATTGACGTTCACGCCGTATGCCACTCCCCGGTGCACAAGGCCGAAGCCATGGGGAATGAGCACCTGTCCCTTTCGGACGTCCGGCGAGACCTCCGCCCCGATCTGGGCGGAGCCTGCCTCGGTCGTGACGCGGACCGTTTCGCCGTCCCCGATCCCGAGGGCGGCCGCGTCTTCGGGATGGATGGCGAGCATACACCCCCGCTTGCCCTTGAGCCACGCCGGGTCGCGCATGAGCGTATTGGCCACATTCCGGGTGTGGCGGCCGGCATTCAGGATGAGGGGATACTCCCTGTCCGGCGCCAGGGCCGTACGCTCCGACTCGGGGTCGATCCCCTTCAGCGGCTCTTCCAGTTCGGGGATGTGGAGATGGATCTTTTTGTCCGGCGTGCGAAGCTCCTTCATGTTTGCCTCGAGTTCGAGTTTGCCGATCCAGATCCCCTCGGGATGCTCGAGAAGATGGTCATAGAGCATCTCGCTCTGGAGGATGTTCGGGTGCAGGGCCATGAGGGGCGCAAAGGAACCGTATCGCAGGGCGGCGCCGAGAGCCCCGGCCACGCGCCCCGGTCGTAAAAGGACGCTCCACGAGGAGGGTCTGGGGAAGCCTGCGCGGGCGGCGCTGCGCCTGGCGGCCCCGGGCATGGCGAGCAACAGGCCCCACAGGGCGGCCTTGTTTGCCGAATCGTCCCTGCGCCCCAGAGTCTCCGCGAGGACAAAGGGCATGGCCCTGCATCGCCTTCGGGTTCTTTCTCATGAATGCGAAGAGGGCGAGGGTGAATGAAAAGATGTCTTTTTCCGCAGCCTCTTTCAGGGTTGTCGGGACCTCGGGGACGATGCCGAGCCCCCTTGCAAGCCGCGCGTAGATCTGTCCGCACTCGAGGCGCTCGCCCTCCGGCTTCACGACGGGCGGCCGCATGTGGAAGAACACGTCCGGGTAGCTCCAGGCAAAGAACGTGGAATCCCAGCTCTCGTAGCCCGACCGGGCCGGCAGAACATAGTGCGAAAGGGCCGCCGTCTCCGTCATGGCGATCTCCATCGTCACGAGCAGGTCGAGTTTCCCGAAGGCCTCTTCGTATGCCGTCGTGTCCGCGTAGGAGCGAAGCGGGTTCGAGCCCGACACGATGACCGCCCGGGGCCTGTCGTCACGGCCGCTCAGGATTTCCTCGGGGAGAACGTTGGGCGGGAAGGTCCCCATGATGGCCGGGAAATTCGTCGCCACCGTGCGCCACGTCTTCGGGTCGCGCTCATCGCTGTGGGCGCCAATCGGCATCACGGTCCCGGGTATCACGTCGCCGCCTGCAACGCAGAGTCTCCCGCACAGGGCCGCAAGCAGCATGTGCAGGTAGGACACGACCGTGCTGTGCCGGTTCATGAGGGTGCCCAGGTCGGTGTGGAAGCACCAGCGCCGCGTGGCCATCTCCCTGCACAGGGCATGCACCTCTTCGTATCCCACTTCGCAGATCGACAGTGCCGAGCGTATGTCGAAGGATTTGAACCAGGGCTCGATTTTCTCGAAGCCGACACAGGTCCCTGCGAGGTAATCCCTTTTCTCCCATCCCTCCTTCAGGATGATGGCGATCATCGCCTTGACGAGAAGGGCGTCGGTCCCGGGCCTGAGCGCGATGTGCAGGTTTGCGATCTTCGCCGTCTCCGATTTCCTCGGGTCGATGACGGCCAGGAGCTTGTCCGGATTCGAGGCGAATTCCCGGAGCACGAGGGGGGCGCGCGGCATCTGGTGGCTTTCCATCCCGTTCCACCCGATGGCCACGATCATGTCCGAATGGTGCTCGTCGGGGATCACGTATCGGTTCTGGCTGCCGAGCATCCTCCCGCACACCCAGAAGTATCCCGTCAGCTCCTGCGCGAGCGCGCTGTAGTGATAGCGCGAGCCGAGGCCCTTCATGAGCGTCGTGCCGAAGCCCGCCTCGAAGTGGCACCCCTGTCCGCCGCCTCCCATGTACACGTAGGAGCGCGGGCCGTGCTTCTTCACGATGGATGCGAGCTTTTCCGAGATCTCCGCGATTGCCTGCTCCCACGATATCCGGACAAATCCCCCGTCCGTTTTTTTCAATGGGTGCGTGAGGCGGTCCGCGTGGTGCTGATGCCAGGGCACGTTGGCGCCCTTGACGCACATGTAGCCCTGGCTGCGCGGATTGGCTTTATCGCCCCGGACCTTGCCCAGGCGGTTCTCTTCGATCTCGACCTCGAGGCCGCAGTTCTGCGGGCAGAGAACGCAGCTCGTCTTTTTCCATTCGCCCATGGCGTGCCCCTCACGTGATGTCAAGGATGATGAACAGGCTTACCATAAAAAAGGCCCGGGGGATTCCGTGTAAAGGTTGGCCGCAGCCGGCGCGGGAAGAACATGCCTGGAGATAACTGCTGCGAAGGGGCCAAGAGAACGCTCCTGGCCCCCCCGACGCTGAAAACGGGTTATGCGCGGCAACGACCTACAGCTGCGTCACGCCTCGCTTGAGCACGCCGGCGGCCACGAGGGGCAGCACCTTGTCCACATTGAAGAAGACGGCGTACTTGGATTCCTGGCTGTACTTGATGCTGAAGATGGGGTAGCGCTTCTTGCGGATCTCCTCGATGACGGCCATGTCCCGGGACTCCCTGATCTTCGTGAGGTGGAGCCGGACGCCGTCGTACTTCTCGCCCTGTTCGAGGAAGAAATACGCCGCTTTGGGATTGGACTGCAGGTTCTTGTGGGTCAGGTTGCCCGTCATGACGAAGGCCACCGTGTCCTCATCGACCACGAACGGCTTCGAGATCGCCGAGGCATTGACGTTCCCCTTTGAATCGGCCGTGGACAGAATGCTGATTCCCTTCACCTTGTCGAAGTAATTCGATAACTTCATTCACAAAACCTCCCTGATATCGTTTAAGAGCGGGCTCTCCCGCCCTGAGTACATCGTGTTGCGATCCGGCGCGTCTGTGAGAAAATCCCTGCCGATTCATCGCGGGGCCGCTTCCGCCCGGCAGGCACGACATCCGGCAAAGGTTACCTCACCTTAGCCCCTGGCGCCGCCTCCTTGTCGAACCCCGCGAGTGCAAGGCCGCCCTTCCCGGCGTCGGTGGCCAACAGCATCCCGCGGCTCTCGACGCCCATGAGCTTCGTGGGCTTGAGGTTCACGACGACGACGATCGAGCGGCCCACCATCTCCTCGGGCTTGTAGTCCTGGAGGATACCGGCCACGATCGTGCGCACCTCGCCGCAGTCGATCTTGAGCTTCATGAGCTTATTGGACTTGGGCACGGCCTCGGCCTCGAGGACCTTCGCCACGCGCAGGTCGATCTTGCCGAAGTCGTCCCAGGTGATCTCGGGGAGCATCTCGAACTTCCTGGCGGGCGCCTCTTCCTCCTTTTTGTACTCCACCCTCGGGAAGAGGGCCTCACCGCGCGTCACGGCGACACCGGGTTTGATCCCGCCCCAGCTGCGGATGTCATCGAAGCTGAATTCCTTCACTTCGGCAAGGCCGATCTGGTCGAGGATCTTGCGCGCCGTGTCGGGCATGAAGGGGTAGATGAAGTAGGCCGTGAGCCTGAGGGACTCCATGAGGTTGTAGATGACCGTCTCGAGACGGCCGCTCTTCGCGGGGTCCTTGGCGAGCGTCCAGGGCTCGTTCTCCACGATGTACTTGTTGGCGACGTTGATGAACTCCCAGATGGAGATGAGCACCTTGTGGAAGGTAAGCTCCCGGAAGAACTGCTCCACCTCCGCGAGGGTCTTGGCCGCCGCCTCGGTGATCTTTTTGTCAGCCTCCTCGGCTGCCGTCGGCGCGGGGACCTTCCCCTTGAAGTACTTCACGTCCATGGCGACCACCCGGCTCACGAGATTGCCCAGGTCGTTGGCCAGATCCGAATTGATCCGCTGCACGAGCGCCTCCTCGCTGAAGCTCGAGTCGAGCCCGAAGACCATGTCGCGAAGCAGGAAGTAGCGGAAAGCGTCGAGGCCGTACTTGTCCTTGAGATCCAGGGGCCGCACGACATTGCCCAGGCTCTTGGACATCTTGCTCGCATCCACGTTCCAGTAGCCGTGGACATTCAGATTCCTGTAGGGACCGATCCCGGCGGACTTGAGCATCGTGGGCCAGTAGATGCCGTGGGGTTTCACGATGTCCTTGGCGATGAGGTGCTCCGAGGCGGCCCAGTACTTGCCGAAATCCTTCCCGCCGGGGTAGCCGATGCCCGTGACGTAGTTGATGAGCGCGTCGAACCAGACGTAGGTGACATACTCCTTGTCCCAGGGGATCTCGATGCCCCAGGTCAGGCGCGTCTTGGGCCGCGAGATGCAGAGGTCCTCCAGGGGCTGCTGCAGAAAGGCGAGCACTTCGTTCCGGTAGCGCTCGGGCCGGATGAAGTCGGGGTTGTCGTGGATGTAGCCGATGAGCCACTTCTGGTACTTGCTCATCTTGAAGAAATAGTTGCTCTCCTTGCGGAACTCGGGCTCGGTCTGGTGGTCGGGGCACTTGCCGTCGACGAGCTCCGTCTCCGTGTAGAAGCGCTCGCAGCCCACGCAGTAGTGGCCGCCGTACTCGCCAAAGTAGATGTCGCCCGAGTCGTAGACCTTCTGGAGGATGTACTGGACCGTCTTGACGTGGTTTTCGTCGGTGGTGCGGATGAAGTAGTCGTTGGTGACGGAAAGCTGGGGCCAGAGGTTGCGGAACTGGGCGCTGATCCGGTCTGTGAAGGACTTGGGCGTCTCGTTGTTTTTCCGGGCCGCCTCGGCGATCTTGTCGCCGTGCTCGTCGGTGCCCGTCATGAAGAAGACGTCGTAGCCCGACATGCGGTAGAAGCGGGCCATGACGTCGCCCACGATGGTCGTGTAGGCATGCCCGATGTGGGGCGAGGCGTTGACGTAGTAGATGGGTGTCGTGACGTAAAAGACCTTCTGGGCGCTCACGGTGCCTCCTTGTTCCAGTGCCTGATGGTGTTGCCGGAATATCGGCGGGGCGTGCCCCCCCGGTGAGGCGGGGCGGCGAATCGAGGCGGGGGCTGTCAGCGCTTTCCCCGGCCCCCGTTTCTCGGGCCTCTGGGCGGCGGCGCTTCGGCTGCCGGGCCCGGCAAGGGCTGGGGCTCCCTGAGATCCTTGATCTCGACCTCGACTTCCTTTCCCTCCTCGGTATAGACGGCCAGGGTGCCCTTGAGGATGTTCTGGCGGATCACCTTGCCCGATCCCCCCTGGGCGATTCCGACCCGTTTGCCGCACTTGGGCATCCCGCGTTTCATGTCCAGGTACGATTCGTACTCGAAGGCCAGGCAGCACATCAACCGGCCGCACAACCCCGATATCTTCTCCGGGTTGAGCGGCATGTTCTGCTCCTTGGCCATCTTCACGGACACGCGGTCGAGGTTGTAAAGGAAATTGGTGCAGCAGATCTTCTGGCCGCAGACCCCGAGCCCACCGAAAATCCGCGACTCGTTGCGGGCCCCGATCTGGCGCAGTTCGATCCGTGTCTTAAACTTCTGGACGAGGTCCTTCACCAGCTCGCGAAAATCGACGCGGTTGTCGGCGGTGAAGAAGAAGATCAGCTTGCTGCGGTCGAAGAGGCACTCCACGCTGATGAGCTTCATGGGGAGGCCCCGTTCGCGGATGCGCCCGAAGCAGAACTCCCGGGCGTCACGCTCGAGCTTCTGGTTCTGCTCCAGCGCCCTCAGGTCCTCATCGGTGCACTTCCGGACGATGTTCCGGATATCCGTCGGCAGCAGGTGCAGGGGGACGGCCTTGCTGTCCGTCGCCACAATCCCCACGCTCGGCCCGTTTTCCGTGTTGACGATGACCGTGTCGTTCTTTTTCAAAGTCTCGTCCGAGGTCTGGAAGTTGAGCACCCTTCCTTCCTTCTCCGCCCGGACGCCTACGATATGTCTCACGTCGATATCACCTTCCCGCCCTCAGCGGCCTGCGCGGCCTCGGCGGGAATCCTCAACGAAATTGGCCTTGTTGGCAAACAATGTAAAGACCATCGTCTCCAAAGTCAATGGTTTATTCACGTTGCGCTCGATGGCCGCCGCGGCGCTCTCG
>CAWHEJ010000038.1:0-74647 GCA_963828305.1 uncultured delta proteobacterium
GCCAATGCGACGCAGAACCCGAACATCGACGAGAAGATCCTCTACGTGAAGGAGATCTTTGTGGACCAGGGGACCGGCCATGAAGCGGCACAAGGCCAAGACCATGGGACGATCGGCGCCCATCAAGCGCCGGATGAGCCACATTACCGTCGTTCTCGACGAGCAGTAACACGAAGGAGGATTTCACCTTGGGTCAGAAGGTAAACCCGATCGGATTGAGGCTGGGGATCAACAAGAGCTGGAGCTCGAAGTGGTTCGCCGAGAAGAAATACGGCGACCTCGTTCACCAGGACATCAAGCTCCGAAAGTTCCTGAAGAAGAAATTCTACCACGCGGGCATCTCGAAGATCGAGATCGAGCGGGCCGCCGACAAGGCAAAGGTGAACATCCATGCCGCCCGCCCCGGCATCATCATCGGCAAGAAGGGATCCGAGATCGAGAAGCTCAAAAAGGACCTCGACGGCATGACGGGCGGCGAGACGATCATCAACATCATGGAGGTTCCGCAAGCCCGAAATCGATGCCCAGCTCGTAGCCGAGAACGTGGCCCTGCAGCTCGAGCGGAGGATCGCCTTCCGGCGGGCCATGAAGAAAAGCGTCACCTCCGCCCTGAAGTTCGGCGCCAAGGGCATCCGCATCACCTGCTCCGGCAGGCTTGGCGGCGCGGAGATGTCCCGGACGGAATGGTACCGCGAGGGCAAGGTGCCCCTGCACACCCTGAGGGCCGACATCGACTACGGCTTTGCCGAGGCGCGGACGACCTACGGGGCCATCGGGGTCAAGGTGCTCATCTATCATGGGGACGTGCTGCCCGACAAGAAGCAGGCCAGCGCCTAGGACGGCGGGACCAGGTTACGAGGAGACATAGACGATGTTAAGCCCGAAGCGAGTCAAATACAGAAAGATCCAGAAGGGGAACCTGGGCGGCAAGGCCACCAAGGGGAGCGAGGTCTCGTTCGGCCAGTACGGGCTCCAAGCCCTGGCGCCGGGGCGGATCACGGCCCAGCAGATCGAGGCTGCCCGTGTCGCCATGACGCGTCACATCAAGCGCGGCGGCAAGATCTGGATCCGGATCTTCCCCCACAAGTCCTTCACGAAAAAGCCCGCTGAGACCCGCATGGGGAAGGGCAAGGGCCCCCCGGAAGGGTGGATCGCCACCGTGAAACCCGGCACCGTGATGTACGAAATGGAGGGCGTGACCCTGGACGTGGCCAAGGAGGCCTTCCGGCTGGCGGCGAACAAGCTGCCCATTCCGACGAAATTTCTAATGAGGGATATCTTCGATGAAGATTAAGGAAATGAGGGATCTCAGCATCGACGAGCTCCGGGTGAAGGAACGGGACCTGGTGGACGAGCTCTTCAAGTTGAAAATCAGGCACACGACGGGGCAGCTGGACTCCCCCGCGGCGCTGAAGAATGTCCGCAGGGACATCGCCCGCATCAAAACCGTCATGAAGCGGAAGGAGTTGCAGAAATAGGTATGGACCAGAGGGGCAACAAGCGGACCATCAAGGGACTCGTCGTCAGCAACAAGATGGACAAGACCGTCGTCGTGAAAACCGAGCGGCTCGTCAAGCGCACGGGCTTCCGGAAGTACATGCGGCAGCACCAGAAGTACAAGGCCCATGACGAGCGCAACGAGTGCGGCATCGGCGACACGGTCCTGATCGTGGAGTCCCGTCCCCTGAGCCGGGATAAGCGCTGGAGAGTGCGTGAAATTCTGGAAAAAGCGAAGTAGACCGGGGTCGCAAACAGGCAGGGTAGAAACGGGGTGTCGATATGATTCAGATGCGAACCATTTTGAATGCCGCAGATAACTCGGGCGCAAAGAAGGTGTTCTGCATCGGCGTGCTGGGAGGATCGCGGAAGCGTTTTGCCACCGTGGGGGATATCATCACGGTTTCCGTCAAGGAGGCCATTCCCAACGCAAAGGTGAAGAAGGGCGACGTCATGAAGGCCGTGGTCGTGCGGACGAGGAAAGAGGTCCGGCGGACCGACGGGACGTTCCTGAAATTCGATGACAACTCGGCGGTGCTCATCAACAACCAGATGGAGCCCGTGGGGACGCGCATCTTCGGGCCCGTGGCCCGCGAGCTTCGCGCCAAGCAGTTTATGAAGATCATCTCGCTGGCTCCGGAAGTGCTGTGAGCCGCAGGAAACAGGAAACGACCATGCAGACGAACCGATTGAAAAAAGGCGACACGGTCAAAGTCATCGCCGGCAGGGAAAAGGGCAAGACCGGCAAGGTCACGAAGATCCTCGCCGACGGGAAGCGAGTCGTGATCGAGAAGCTCAACATGATCAAGCGGCACCAGCGGCCCGATCAGAAGAGCAAGGGGGGGATCATGGAAAAGGAGGCCGCGCTGGATGCCTCCAACGTCTCTCCCGTGTGCACGAAGTGCGCAACCGGCGTCCGCGTCGGGTTCAAGACCCTCGAGGACGGCAAGAAGGTGCGGGTATGCAAGGCGTGCAACGAACAGCTCGACCAGTAACCTGGGGATAGGGAACCATGGCAAGACTGAAAGACTACTACAAGAACGAAGTCGTCCCGGCCATGATGAAGCAGTTCGGGTACACGAGCACCATGCAGGTGCCCCGGCTGGAGAAGATCATCGTGAACATGGGACTGGGTGAGGCGATCCAGAACATCAAGATCCTCGAGAGCGCGTCGGCCGAGATCGGGGCCCTCACGGGCCAGAAAGCGGTCATCACGAAGGCCCGCAAGTCCATCGCCACCTTCAAGCTGCGCCAGGGCATGTCCATCGGGAGCATGGTCACCCTTCGCAAGGAGCGCATGTACGAGTTCTACGACCGGCTGGTGAACGTGGCGCTTCCCCGCATCCGCGACTTCCGGGGCATTTCGCCCAGCTCCTTCGACGGCCGCGGCAACTTCGCCATGGGGATCAAGGAGCAGTTCATCTTCCCCGAGATCGACTACGACAAGATCGACAAGGTCAAGGGCATGAACGTGGTCATCGTCACGACGGCGAGGACCGATGAGGAAGCCCGGCATCTCCTGAAGCTCATGGGGATGCCCTTCAAGAATTAGGATTCGAAACGGAGGAACACCTTGGCAAAGAAATCCTTGATTGCAAAATCGAAGAGGCAGCAGAAATTCTCCGTCCGGGAGTACAATCGCTGCCCGATCTGCGGGAGACCCCGCGCGTACTACCGCAAGTTCAACATGTGCCGCATCTGCCTGCGCAAGTACGCTTCGTGGGGAGAAATCCCGGGCGTGATCAAGTCGAGCTGGTAGACAGCGAGGAGAAGCTTTTATGGGTATGACCGATCCGATCGCGGATATGATGACGAGAGTCCGTAACGCCAACCGGATGAAGTTCCGGAGCGTGAACGCCCAGCTCTCGAGGGTGAACCTGGAGATCGTGAAGGTCCTGAAACGGACCGGCTACATCAGCGGGTTCGACGTGAAGAAGGACGCCAACAAGAAGGACATCCTCAAGATCTACCTCAAGTACACGGACACGAAGGAGCGCGTCATCCAGGACCTTCAGCGGGTGAGCAAGCCGGGTCGGCGGATCTACGTTTCGAGCAAGAAGATCCCCAAGGTGTTCAACGGGTTCGGGGTGGCCGTCGTGTCGACGCCCCGGGGGATCATGACGGACAAGGAAGCCAGGCTGCAGAACGTGGGCGGCGAGATCATCTGCAACATCTGGTAAGCCTAAGTCAGGAGAGACATCCATGTCACGAATCGGGAAAAAAATCATCGCCCTGCCGGACAAGGTGACGGTCAGCGTCGCCGGCGGCGAGATCAAGGTCTCGGGACCCAAGGGGAATCTCTCGAGGGCGCTGCCCCGGGATATCGAGGTCGTCCAGGAGGGCAAGACCCTCAGCATACGGACCACCCACGAGAGCCGGCGGGCCGGGGCCATGCACGGCCTCGTGAGGACCCTCATCGCCAACATGGTCACGGGGGTGAGCGCCGGCTTTACCAAGGGCCTCGAGATCTCCGGCGTGGGCTTCCGAGCGGAACTGGCGGGCACGACGCTCAAGCTGTTCGTGGGGTACTCGGTGCCCAGCATCTACGAGGTTCCGGAGGGGATCGCCGTGAAAGTCGAGAAACTGATAAACCTCACCGTCTCCGGGATCGACAAGGAACTGGTGGGCCGCGTTGCCGCAGAGATCCGGGGCATGCGCAAACCCGAGCCCTACAAGGGCAAGGGGATCCGCTACGCCGGCGAGGTCGTGCGGCGCAAGGTCGGCAAGTCCGCAGGCGCATAACGCCACGCGGCTCATAACCCTATCATCACAAAGAGGGGCAGAACAGTGTTATCGTCAGCCAAGAAGCTCAAGAAAGTCAGGGATAAGCGCAAGAAGCGTGTCCGGGGAAAGGTTGCCGGATCGGCCGGACGTCCTCGCCTCGCTGTGTTCCGAAGTGCCCGGCACATCTATGTCCAGGCCGTCGACGACGAGGCGGCCCGCACGATGGCCGAGGCCTCCACGCGCAGCAAGGAGATCGTCGAGGCGATCGCAAAGATGAAGAAGACGGCCGCCGCCGCCGAGGTGGGCAAGCTCATGGCGACAAAGCTTCTGGCCATGAAGATCGACACGGTTGTGTACGACCGCGGCTCCTTCCTCTATCATGGCCGGGTGAAGGCCCTGGCCGAGGGCGCAAGGGAAGCAGGCCTGAAATTCTAGACACCGAAACGCAGAAGAGGGAGTGACCGTTGGACAGGGACAGAAAAGAATTCAGGGTGGAAGAAACGGAGATCCTGGACCGTGTCGTGGCCATCAACCGGACGGCCAAGGTCGTGAAGGGCGGCCGGCGGTTCCGGTTCAGTGCCATCGTGGTTGTCGGCGACGGCAAGGGTTCCGTCGGCGCGGGCCTGGGCAAGGCCAACGAGGTGCCCGAGGCGATCCGCAAGGGGATGGAGAAGGCCCGCAAGAGCATGGCGAAGGTCTGCATCGGCACCCGCACGATCCCCCACGAGATCATCGGGGAATTCGGCGCGGGCCGGGTGCTCCTGAAGCCCGCCTCGGCGGGAACGGGACTCATTGCAGGCGGTGCCGTTCGTGCCGTGCTGGAAGTGGCCGGCGTGCAGAACGTGCTCACGAAATGCCTGGGTTCCCACAACCCCCACAACCTCGTCAAGGCGACCCTGAGCGGGCTCCGCGGGCTTCGGACCGCCGAGCAGATTGCGGCCTTGAGGGGCAAGGACGTAGCCGATATCTAGACGATCGCCAGAGGATGAGACCGTGGAAAAGAAGCTGAAGATTACACTGGTGAAGAGTTCCATCGGGCGGCCCGAGAAGCAGCGCAAGGTATTGCGCGGCATGGGGCTGGTCCGGATGAACCGGAGCGTGACGCTCAAGGACACCCCCGAGATCCGGGGCATGGTCTACAAGGTGAGCCATCTCGTTGCCGTAGAAGAAATCAACGGGTGAATGCAATGAATCTGAGTGAGCTGAGACCCCCCGAGGGTTCGAGGAAAAAGCGAAAAAGGATCGGCCGCGGCGACGGTTCAGGCCACGGCGGGACCTCCACGAAGGGGCACAAGGGCCTCAAGGCCCGCTCGGGCCACAACTCCAGGCCGGGCTACGAGGGAGGCCAGATGCCGCTTTCGCGCCGGCTCCCCAAGAAGGGCTTCAAGAATATCTTCCGCAAGGAGATCATCATCGTCAACCTGGATCAGCTGAACCGCTTCTCCGGGGAAGTCCCCGTCGATGCGGCGGCCCTGTTGGCCGGCGGCGTGATCCGGACGAGCGGCGACGGGATCAAGATCCTCGCCAAGGGGACGATCGAGAGGGCCCTCACCGTGAGGGTAAATGCCATCAGCCAGGCCGCGAAAGAAAAGATCGAGGCGGCCGGCGGCAAGGTCGAGGTCATCGAGTAAGAGGACATCGGATTTGATCGGCGGACTGAAAAACATACAGAAAATCCCGGAACTCCAGAAGCGCATTGCCTTCACGTTCCTGCTGCTGGGCGTCTACCGGGTCGGGGCCCACGTGCCCACGCCCGGCATCGACACGGCGGCGCTGGCTGCGTTTTTCGACCAGGCCAAGGGGTCGCTCCTGGGGCTCTTCGATCTGTTTGCGGGCGGGGCGCTCTCGAACCTCTCGGTGTTTGCCCTGGGGATCATGCCCTACATCAGCGCCTCCATCATCCTGCAGCTGCTCACGATCGCCATTCCGCACCTGGAGAGGCTTTCGAAGGAAGGCGAGGCCGGGCGCCGCAAGATCACCCAGTACACCCGCTACGGGACGGTGCTCCTTTCCCTCGTCCAGGGATTCGGGATCGCCGTGGGCCTGGAGAACATGGCGGGACCGACGGGCGCCTCCATTGTCATGATCCCCGGCTGGGGGTTCCGTCTCATGACGGTCATCACGCTCACGGCCGGCACGGCCTTCATCATGTGGCTGGGCGAACAGATCACCGAGCGCGGGATCGGCAACGGCATTTCGCTCATCATCTTTGCCGGCATCGTCTGCCGGGGCCCGGAGGGCGTGATCAACACCTTCCGGCTCGTGTCCACGGGGGAAATGGGAATCCTGGCCGTGATCTTCCTGGCCGTATTCATGGTGGCCGTCGTCGGCTTCATCGTGTTCATGGAGACGGGGCAGCGACGCATCCCCGTGCAGTACGCGAAGCGGATCGTGGGGAGAAAAATGTACGGCGGGCAGACGACGCACCTGCCGCTCAAGATCAACACGTCGGGCGTCATCCCGCCCATCTTCGCGTCGTCGATCATCATGTTCCCGGCAACCCTGGCGCAGTTCATCCCGCACCCGTGGATGAAGACGGTGTCCGACTCGCTGGTACCGGGGGCTTTCTTCTACGAGTCGCTCTACGTCGCATTCATCGTTTTCTTCTGTTTCTTCTACACGGCCGTCGTGTTCAACCCGGTCGACGTGGCGGAGAACATGAAGAAGCACGGAGGGTTCGTGCCGGGCATCCGGCCGGGGAAAAAGACGGCCGAGTACATCGACCACGTGCTGAGCCGCCTGACCTTCAGCGGAGCCATTTACGTCTCTGCGGTCTGCGTGCTGCCGAGCATCCTGATGGTCTACTTCAATGTCCCCTTTTACTTCGGCGGGACGGCGCTGCTGATCATCGTGGGCGTGGCCCTCGACACGGCGGGACAGATCGAGACCCATCTGCTGGCACGGCAGTACGAGGGGTTCCTCAAGAAAGGGCGCCTGGCGAAACGGCGGTAAGGAGAGTCGGTCATGATCATCTTGAAATCTCGTCCGGAGATTGAAAAGATGAGAAAGAGCAACGCCATCGTCGCCGCGATCCTGGAGGAGCTAGGCAAGAAGATCAGGCCGGGGGTCAAAACGATCGAACTGGACCGGCTCTCCGAGGAACTGGCCCTGAAAAAGGGCGCCCGGCCGGCATTCAAGGGATACCGGGGTTACCCCTACTCCCTGTGCACCTCCGTCAACAGCGAGGTCGTGCACGGGATGCCCTCGGAGAGGGAACTGAAGGAAGGCGATATCGTCAGCCTCGACTTCGGCATCCTCAACGACGGCTATTATGGAGATGCGGCAGTCACCGTGCCTGTGGGGGAAATCACCCCCGGGGCCCGGAAGCTGCTGAAGATAACGGAAGAAGCTCTTTACAGGGGTATTGCGGAGGTCAAAGCGGGCAATCGCATCGGCGACATCTCCTCGGCCATCCAGAATCACGTCGAGGCCGCAGGATACTCCGTGGTCCGCGATCTCGTAGGGCACGGCATCGGCAAGAGCCTCCACGAGGACCCTCAGGTCCCCAACTACGGATCGGGCGGACGGGGGATTGAACTCAAGCCGGGGATGGTCTTCGCGATCGAGCCCATGGTCAACGAGGGAACCTACCGGGTGGAAATCCTCCGCGACGGCTGGACGGTGGTGACGGCCGACGGGAAACTGTCGGCCCATTTCGAGCACTCGGTGGCCATTACGGAAAACGGGCCGGTCATCCTGAGCAGGATCGGCTGAGCGCAGGGAGCATATGGCAAAAGAAGAACCTATCGAGGTGGAAGGCAGGGTCATCGAGACGCTGCCAAACGCCATGTTCCGGGTGGAGCTGGAAAACGGGCACCGCGTGCTCGCTCACATCTCGGGAAAGATGCGGATGCATTTCATCAAGATCCTCCCGGGAGACAAAGTGACCATCGAGCTCTCTCCCTACGACCTGACACGGGGTCGGATCACCTACCGGTCGAAGTAGGGTGCGAAACGGCTGCAGGCCGATTGACAAAAGGGGGTTGCGTCGTGAAAGTAAGACCATCGGTAAAAAAAATGTGCGACAAGTGCAAGATCATCAAGCGACATGGCATCGTGAGGGTGATCTGCGAAAACCCGAAGCACAAGCAGCGCCAGGGATAAACCAAGACCATCCGAGGAGGCCCGAGCAGTGGCAAGAATAGCAGGCGTTGACCTACCCAAGAACAAGCGCATGGAGATCGCCCTGACCTACATCTTCGGGATCGGCCGCTCCAAGTCGCGTGAGATCCTCCGCGAGGCGGGGATTCCCTACGAAACGAAGACGGACCAGATCACCGACGGGGAAGTGACGGCCATCCGCAACGTCATCGACAAGGATCACAAGGTGGAGGGGGATCTCCGCCGGGACGTTTCCATGTCGATCAAGCGGCTCATGGACGTCGGGACCTACCGGGGCCTTCGCCACCGCAAAGGACTTCCCGGCCGCGGACAGCGCACGCACACAAACGCCCGGACCCGAAAGGGACCCCGCAGGGCGATCGCCGGCAAGAAGAAGTAACACGCTCATTGATTACCTGGAGGACCCATGGCCAATCCGAGAAGAAAGACCGGAAAGAAGCGCGAGAAGAAAAATGTCCCCGAGGGGATCGCCCACATCCAGTCGACATTCAATAACACCATCATCACCATCACCGACCTGACCGGGAACGTCATTTCCTGGGCATCGTCCGGAATGTCGGGGTTCAAGGGCTCCCGGAAGGGAACCCCGTTTGCGGCCCAGATGGCCGCCGAGAGCGCGGTACGCAAGGCGAAGGAACAGGGGCTCCGCACCGTCCGGGTCTACGTGAAGGGCCCCGGGTCCGGCCGCGAGTCGGCCCTGAGGGCGTTGCAGGCCACAGGGATCTCGATCAGCCTGATCCGCGACGTGACCCCGATCCCGCACAACGGCTGCCGTCCGCCCAAGAGACGGCGCGTGTAAGACGCAAGGATAAACCCACGAGGATTTACAGGGAGGCACAACTTGGCACGTTACAGAGGATCAGAATGCAGGCTTTGCCGTCGTGAAGGCCTGAAGCTTTTTTTTAAGGGTGACCGCTGCTACACCGAAAAATGCGCGTTCGAGCGCAGGGGCTATGCACCCGGCGAGCATGGGCAGGCGAGAAAGAAGCGCTCCGATTACGGCGTCCAGCTGCGCGAGAAACAGCGCCTGAAGCGGATGTACGGGCTGCTCGAGAAGCAGTTCAAGGGCTACTTCGAACGGGCCGACCGCATGAAAGGCATCACGGGCTCCAACCTCCTGATGCTCCTGGAGCGGAGGCTCGACAACGTGGTGTTCCGGCTGGGCTTTGCCCCGTCCCGGAACGAGGCCCGGCAGCTCGTGCGCCACAGCCACTTCCTCGTCAACGGGAAAAAAGTCAACATCCCCTCGTACATGGTTCGAAAGGACGACGTCGTCGAGCTGAAAGAGAAGAGCAGAAAGGTCCTTCCCATCCTCGACTCTCTGGGAACGGTGGCCCGCAGGGGCATCCCGGGGTGGCTGGAGCTGGACAGGGACAACTTCAAAGGTGTCCTGAAGGCGCTCCCGACACGCGAAGACATCACCATGCCCGTCCAGGAGCAGCTGGTGGTCGAGCTTTACTCCAAGTAACCCGTCAAGGAAGGTTCCGGACGAAACCCTTTTCCAGGCGGTTCGTGAGCCTGACAGCCCGAGGGAAAATTGATTATGCAGAGAAACTGGCGCAGCCTGATCCGGCCGAAACGGATCGAGATCGACGAGAAGACCCACAACAAATCCTACGCGGAATTCGCCGTGCAGCCCCTTGAACGGGGTTACGGCATCACCCTGGGGAACTCGCTGAGGCGGGTGCTGCTGTCCTCCATCCAGGGGGCGGCCATCGTGTCCGTGCGTTTTGACAATGTCCTGCACGAGTTCTCCACCGTCCCCGGCGTGAAAGAGGACGTGACGGACATCATTCTGAACCTCAAGGGCGTCCGCCTGAAGCTTCACGGCGATGTCCCCCGTACGATCAAGATCGACGCCTCCAAGGCGGGCCAGGTCAAAGCCGGGGACATCATCACGGATGCCCATGTGGAGATCCTCAACCCCGATCACTACATCGCCCAGCTGTCCAGCGGCGGCAAGCTCAAGGCCGAGATGGTCGTGAAGATGGGCAAGGGCTACGTCATGGCCAAGCGCGAGCGCGACCCCGACCAGCCCGAGGGGACCATCAACATCGACGCCATCTTCTCGCCCATCAAGAAGGTGAGCTATACCGTGAGCCATGCCCGCGTGGGCCAGATCACGGACTTCGACAAGCTCACGCTGGAAGTCTGGACCGACGGCAGCGTGCAGCCCGCGGATTCCGTTGCCTTTGCGGCGAAGATCCTGAAAGACCAGCTCGACATCTTCATCAACTTTGAAGAGATCGAGGAAGAGAAGGTGCAGGAGGAGGCCGGGCAGAGCGAGAAACTCAGCGAAAACCTCCTGAAGAGCGTCGATGAGCTCGAGCTTTCCGTCCGGTCGGCCAATTGCCTCAAGAATGCCGGAATCCACATCATCGGCGAGCTGGTACAGAAGACGGAAGCGGAGATGCTCAAAACCCGCAACTTCGGCCGCAAGTCCCTCAACGAGATCAAGGAGATCCTCTCCGAGATGGGTCTTTCGCTCGGCATGAAGATCGAATGGCCTCCCAAGAACCGGGAAGAGGCCGCGAGCGCCGAGTAAGCCGAACAGGAGATTAGGGAATTCCTGATATTTTTCTGATCTGAAAGGAATTGTTCAAGATGCGACATCAGGTAGGCGGACGAAAGCTTGGCAGAACAACCAGCCACAAAGATGCCATGCTTCGAAATATGGTTACGTCGTTTCTGAAATACGAGAAGATCGAGACCACCGATATCAAGGCGAAGGAACTGCGGCGGGTGGCCGAGAAGATGATCACGCTGGCCAAGCGGGGGGGCCTCCATGCCCGCCGGCAGGCCGCGGCCGTGCTTCGGGAAAAGGAAGTCCTGCAGAAGCTCTTTGACGAGATCGGCGCCCGTTTTGCCGATCGGCAGGGCGGCTACACGAGGATCGTCAAGACGGGTTTCCGCGCCGGGGACAGCGCCCCCATGGCCGTGATCGAGCTGATGGACAAGCCCGAGGAGAAGAAGGAAAAGAAGGGGGCCAAGGCAAAGAAACAGACCAAGGCCAAGGCGGCACCGAAAGCGAAGAAGGAGCCCAAGGCCAAGAAGGAAGCCAAGCCCAAGGCCGCAAAAGCCGAGAAAGAGGCCAAACCGAAGAAAGCGGCGGCGAAAAAGCCGGCGGCCAAGAAGGAAAGCGGCAAGGAGGAGTAAGAATCCCCTCCGACAAGCAATGACCGGGCAGGGACCATCGTCCCTGCCTTTTTTTTGCGCCCGGAGCCGGCCCTGAGATGACGGACGTCAGGAGGCTCGGAAGTCAGGAAGCTCGGAAAGGATAAACGATGGTTTGCCTTCCAAGCCTCTCCACTTCATGCCCTGTTTTGGCGCAGAACCTTCTGTGCCCGGCAAAACACTTGATTTCCAACGCGGAAAATTATATGGAACAGAAATCGAAGGTAACTGGAAGAAAGGAGGATTAACCTTATGGCGGAGGAAAAAATAGGCGAAATCGTAAAATTCTTCGCGAAGCCCAGCGTCGCGGCGATCAAGATCACGGCCGGCGAGCTGAAGGTGGGTGACACGATCAAGATTGTGGGCCATACGACGAGCTTCGAGAGTGTCATCGAATCCATGGAAGTCAACAACGCAAAGGTCGAAAAGGCCGTCACGGGGGACTTCATCGGTGTGAAGGTGGCGGACCGGACACGGCCCGGCGATGAGGTCTTCAAGGTCATCCCGGACTAGGTAATCCGACGGCGGGTGGGCAGCCACGTTGGTTGCCGTGCCTTCCTCTTCGGCATCAAGGCTGTGAAGATCGGAAGAGCAGAACTGAGGAAGAGCGGATAAAGAGTTTGGACAATCTAACTTTTCCTCCGTGCTTCCGCTCTTCTTAACTTCCTCACTTCACCCCCAATGTGGGTAGGTTTGCCTGATCTGTCAGACAGGGCCATGGGAGATTTTTATCCCGTGGCCTTTTTTATGCGCGCTGCTGGCGACAAAGAGGTTGCCCGCAACGGCGGGGCTGTGGTAATTTGCGCCGACGGCGCAAGAGTGACTGGTGGCTTGTGTTTAGTGTCTTGTGTTCATTTTTTTCACTAGCCACCTCCCCCGAAACACTGGACACAACTATGAGCCTTGATCCCATTTCCTACCTGGACAGCCTCAAGAGTGCCGGCATCCGGCCGGGGCTCGGGCCCATCCGCAGGCTGCTCGGAAGGCTGGGGAACCCCCAGCAGCGTTATCGAAGCATCCTCGTGGGGGGGACGAACGGCAAGGGTTCCATCGCGGCAACCCTCGCAGCCGTTCTCCAGGCTCAAGGCTACCGGGTCGGGCTCTACACGTCGCCGCACCTCGTCGATTTCCGGGAGCGCATCCGGGTGGACGGGGCCCTGATTTCCGACGAGACCCTCTGCCGGCGCATCGGGCAGCTGCGCAGGGCGAACCGTGAGGGAGTGACCTACTTCGAGTTCGCGACGGCCCTGGCCTTTCTTCATTTTGCCCGCTGCCGGGTGGACGTGGCCGTCCTCGAGGTCGGCATGGGCGGCAGGCTCGATGCCACAAATGTCGTCCGGCCCGAGCTCTCCGTCATCTCGAACATCGCCATGGACCACGTCGAGTTCCTGGGACCGCGCCTCGAAGACATCGCCCTGGAGAAGGCGGGGATCATCAGGCGGGGCGGCGTGTGCATCACGGCGGCCTCACAGGCCCCCGTTTTAAACGTTCTGGAAACCGTCTGCCGGGAGAGGAAGGCGCGACTGCTGCGGGTGGGACGGGAGATCCGGATTCGGGCAAAGGAAGGCGATCGGTTCGACTTTCGGTCCCCGGGGATGGAAGGGAAAAACCTGGCCTCGGCCCTGAAGGGGCCCCACCAGAGGGAAAACACCGCCTGCGCCCTGGGGGCCCTGGGAGTCCTGCGCGGCAGGGGCTTTGAGGTCGGCGACGAGGCCGTCCGGAAAGGTCTTGCGGCCGTGCGCTGGGAAGGGCGGCTGGAGATCGTGGCGGAGGGCCCCACGGTCATTCTGGACGGAGCCCACAACGCGGCCGGCGCCGCGGCGCTCAAGCGGGCCCTGGGCGGATTCGAGTACCGGAGACTGATCCTCGTGCTGGGGATCCTGGCGGACAAGGATTGGCGGGGGATGATCCGACGGCTTGCCCCGCTGGCCCATCGCGTGATTCTGGCGCGGCCCCCGGAGGAGCGTGCGCTGGCGCCGGAGGTGCTTGCCGCGGAGGCGATGCGCTGGTGCGGCAGCGTGGAGACCGTCCAGGAGCCCCGCGAGGCCATCCGGAGAGCCCTGGAATTGGCCGGCAGGGGCGATCTCGTCTGCGTAGCCGGGTCGCTTTATCTCGTGGGGGCGGTTCGTCCCCTGTTCATCTCATCGAAAGGCTCCGGGTTTGGCGGAAAATGACCGGCAATCGTAGAACGGGGGGCTTTACGAGTCTGTTTCGGGCATCGGGGCTTGCCCTCGCGCTCCTGCTGTTCCTGGCCGCGCCGGCCGGCGGGCAGCCCAGTCTCGACCTGAATAAGGCCCAGAAAGGGCCCATCCGGATCGAGGCGGACCGTCTCACCTTTGATCAGGATTCCGACACGTACCGCGCCGAGGGAAACGTGGACATCACCTTCACGGGCGGATTTCTGAAGGCCGACTCCGTCACCATGAACCGAACGACAAACGATGCCTGGGCCCATGGCCATGCCTATCTCCAGAGTGAAGGGGACAGCCTGGAGGGCGACGTCATCGAGCTCAATCTCGAGACGAAAAAGGGCGCGGTACGCGACGGGCGCATGTTCTTCACCAAAAATCACCTCTATGTGACGGGTAGCGAAATCGAGAAATCCGGCGAGGCTACCTACCGCATCAAGGATGCCACCGCAACGACCTGCGATGGGCCCATCCCCGACTGGCGCTTTACGGGGAAGGAAGGAGAGGTGACCCTCGACGGCTATGGGACCCTGAAGAACGGCTCTTTCCAGATTCGTGACACTCCCGTTTTCTGGCTTCCCTGGATGGCGTTCCCCGCGAAAACGACTCGCCAGACGGGGTTTTTGTTTCCCCACTTCGGTTACTCGACGGACAAGCTGGGCTTCGATGCGGAAATTCCTTTCTACTGGGCCATTTCGAAGAGCACCGACGCCACGCTCTACTCCCGTTACATGAGTTATCGGGGGCTCAAGGAGGGCGCCGAGTTTCGATACCAGCCCAGCTCGAGCACCTGGGGTCAGTTCTACGGGGACTTCCTGCAAGATCAGTGGACCGGCACGGACATCGTCGGCGGCATTCCCCGCACCTGGACGGAGAAGCAGGACCGCTGGTCCTGGTACTGGAGCCACGAAACGACCTTCGAGCCCGGGTTCTCCTTCCGGGCAGATCTCATGAAGCTCTCCGACATCTACTATTTCCGGGATTTCGGTTCCCACAACTACTACCTGGACCACTTTGCCGGGAGCCTCAACCGCAAGTTTCAGAGGGTCTCTTTCGTCGGCAATGAGTCCCTCACGAGTTATGACTCCGCGGCCCGGATCGTCAAACAATGGCGAAACTACAACCTGACGGCCCTGACGCAGTACACGGAAAACCTGACCACTCCCTCCAATGCCGAGACCCTGCAACGCTTCCCGGAAGTCACCTTCACCGGCTTCAAGCAGCCCCTCTTCGGTACTCGCCTCAGTTGGGACGTCACGAGCCTCTACGGCTACTACAACCGCGACTACGGGGTGAAGGGTTCCGCCTTCGATGTTTATCCGAAAGTGTCCCTGCCCTGGGCCTTTGGAAGCTACGCGACCGTCACCCCCGAGTTGGGGGTCCGGGAAACGCTCTGGGATGCGTCAAGCAACAATCCCGCAGTGCCCGGTACGTCCGACAGCCGCACCCTCTATACCGTCTCTCTCGGCGCAACAACCGAGGTGTTCCGTGTATTCGACGTCAACGCGGGATCGATTCAGAAGATCCGGCATGCCGTCAAGCCGGAGGTTACGTATTTCTATGTTCCGAACGTGGACCAGGCGGGCCGACCCGATTTCGTGACAGGCGTCGATTCCGGCAACGGTGTCACCTACGCGCTCACCAATACCCTGATCGGCCGCAAAGCCGATGAGAAGGGCAACGTGACATATCAGGAGCTCTTCCGTCTGAAGCTGAGCCAGACCTACAACATCACAGAGCCCACGATCTATTCGACGACCACGATACCGACCATCCCGCCGACCCTGCCGACCACGCTTCCGGCTGATCCGTTGGACACCTTCAGCCCTCTCGCGATCGAGATCGACATCAACCCCAATCCGTACCTGGGATTCATGACGAGGTCCTCCTACGACTTCAATGCCACGTCCTGGGCGACCCTCAACCAGGATATCGCTCTCCGGGACACCCGGGGCGACAGCCTGGCTTTCATCTACCGCTACTCGAAGAACTCCATCGAGTCGTTCGGCATCGTCGGGAGAGCCCGGGTGACGAACTCCCTGGATCTCTTCGCGGGGTTCCGCCAGGACGAGTTCAACAGCACGACCCTGGAGAAGACCGTCGGCTTCGAGTACCGCCGCCAGTGCTGGGGCGTGGAGGTGAGCTATTCCGACCTGGTCGATGACCGCAGCTTCAAGATTCTTTTTTCCCTCACCGGGTTTGGCCGCGTCGGGGGGTTCTCGACATCCAAGGAGACGATGGGTTTCTGAGAAGTGCCTGAGTGTCTGAGTGCGGAAGCGTCTGAGTGAAGAGAAAGAAAAAGACAGCGTACAGGATGAGGCAAAGGCAGTAGAAAGGTCCGAAATCATTGAGAAAAGAAGATAACCCATCATTCCAATACTCCAGTATCCCAATATTCCATTCTTCCTGCTTTTTCCCTTGACAAAAATCACCGATTCACCTATTCTCACTCTTTCGAATTTTATGAGAGTGGTGTGCCCATGACTACATTTATGGCCAAAAAGGATGCCGTCGACCGCGACTGGTTCCTCGTGGATGCGCAGGGAAAGGTGCTGGGCCGGCTTGCCCGGGAGATCGCTCACCGCCTTCGCGGGAAGCATAAAACCATCTTCACACCCCACACCGACACGGGAGACTTTGTGGTGGTCATCAACGCCGAGAAGATCGGACTGACCGGCAGGAAAATCACCGACAAGATCTATTACCATCATTCGGGCTACCCGGGCGGAATCAAGGCATGGCCGGCACACAAGCTCCTGGTCAAGAAGCCAGAAGAGCTGATCCGGCGTGCCGTGCAGGGCATGCTTCCCAAGAATCCCCTGGGCCGGCAGATGCTTCGCAAGCTCAAGATCTACGCCGGCGGCAAGCATCCCCACGACGCCCAGAAGCCCCATTTGCTTGAACTGTAAGATCGACCGGAGATGGAGTGTTTATGACTGACAAGCGTATTTATGCAACGGGAAAGAGAAAGACGGCGATCGCCCGGATCTGGATGAAGGATGGATCCGGTGTGTTCACGATCAACAACCGGAATTTCGACGACTACTTTACCCGGGACGTTCTCAAGAAGATCATCCAGCAGCCCCTGGAAATCACCAACCAGATGGGCAAGTTCGATTTCTACATCAACGTGGGGGGGGGCGGCATTGCCGGCCAGGCTGACGCAGTCAAACAAGGCATCTCCAAGGCGCTGTGCGAGTTCGACGTGGAGCTCCGGCCCGCTCTGAAGAAGGCAGGATTTCTCACGAGGGACTCCCGCATCAAGGAGCGCAAGAAATACGGACAGCCCGGAGCCCGCAAACGGTTCCAGTTCTCGAAGCGCTAAGCGAAACGACCAGGGGGTTCTCGGAACCCCCTTTTTTATGCGGAGGGATTGAACGATGATCCGGGTCGGAATCTACGGCGGCAGCGGTTACACGGGACTCGAGCTGATGCGGATCCTGCTGAGGCACCCCGAGGTGCAGGTCGCGGGTCTCACATCGCGCAAGTTCAAGGGCCGGCCCCTGTCGGAAACGTACCCTCTCTTCGAGGGCCTGACGGACATCGCATTCATCGATGCCTCCCCGGCGGAACTGGCGGCGATGTCCGACATCATCTTCATGGCGACACCCCACGGCGAGGCCATGGCCGTCGCACCGGCCTTCCTCGAGGCCGGGAAAAAGGTGATTGACCTCTCCGCCGACTTCCGGCTGCGCGATCTCGATGTCTTTGCGAAGTGGTACCACAAGCACTCGGTCCCCGAGCTCGTGCAGAGGGCTGTCTACGGCCTTCCGGAGCTCTACCGGGAAGCGGTGAGGAAGGCCGACCTCGTGGCCAACCCCGGCTGCTACGTGACGAGCGCCATCCTGGCGCTCGCGCCCGTGCTGAGGGAAAAGATCATCGACCCGGCCACCATCATCATCGACTCCAAGTCGGGGGTGAGCGGTGCCGGGCGGGACCCCGTGATCGGCTCGCTTTTCTGCGAGGTCGACGAGGGCTTCAAGGCCTACAAGGTCAACGAGCACCGGCACAGTCCCGAGATCGAGCAGGAGCTGAGCGTGCTGGCGGGCTCGGAGGTGAAGGTATCCTTCACGCCGCACCTGCTTCCGCTGACCCGGGGCATCCTCAGCACGAGTTACGCAAGCCTCAAAAAAACGCTTTCCACTGCAGAGCTGATTGATCTATATAAGGAATTCTACAGGGGTGAAAAATTCGTCCGGGTCCTGCGCAAGGGGGTCTACCCGAACGTGTCTTCCGTGAAGGGATCCAATTTCTGCGATATCGGGATCTCCGTGGATGCGCGGACAAACCGGGTCATCCTCCTTTCCGCCATCGACAACCTCGTGAAAGGGGCATCCGGCCAGGCCGTCCAGAACATGAATCTCATGTGCGGCCTCCCGGAGGACATGGCCCTGGACATGATCGCCCTCTTTCCATAAATGCCCGACCGGATTCTTTGGATCGGGGTAACCCCGTATCGGCGTGCCGGAAGGTTTGATGCACTCAATTCGATGACTTTTTTGCCTGGAGCCTTTAGCCTTTAGCCCTTAGCCATTTGCCATTTGTTTGAGAGGTATGCCATGGCGCTCCGTCTCTACAACACCCTGATGCGTCAGAAGGAAGACTTCGTCCCCGTCAAGGAGGGCGAGGTGGGGATCTATGCCTGCGGGGTCACCGTCTACGACACCTGCCACGTCGGACACGCCCGCTCGGCCATCAATTTCGATGTCATCACCCGTTACCTGCGCTACCGGGGCTACAAGGTCACCTACGTCAAGAACTTCACCGACGTCGACGACAAGATCATCGTCAAGGCCAACAAGGAAGGCGTCGGCTTCCGCGAGATTTCCGAGCGCTACATCGCCGAGCACAACGACGACATGGACCGGCTCGGCATCGAGCGCCCCTCCGTCACCCCCCGGGCGACGGAGCACATCGGGGGCATGATCGAACTGATCGATCGACTCCTCCAGAACGGCCTCGCCTACGTCGTCGACGGGGACGTCTACTTCGCCGTGAAGAAGTTCAAGGGCTACGGGAAACTCTCGGGCCGCGACATCGATGAGATGATGTCGGGGGCCCGCGTCGCCGTGGGTGAAAAGAAGCAGGATCCCCTCGATTTCGCCCTCTGGAAGGCGAGCAAGGAAGGGGAGCCCTGGTGGGAGAGTCCCTGGGGAAGGGGGCGGCCGGGCTGGCACATCGAGTGCTCCGTCATGAGCGCCCGCTTTCTCGGCGAGACCTTCGACATCCACGGGGGCGGAGAGGACCTGGTATTTCCCCACCATGAAAACGAGATCGCCCAGTCCGAGGGGGCCTCGGGGAAGACCTTCGCCAGGTACTGGCTGCACAACGGGTTCATCAAGGTGGACCACGAGAAGATGTCCAAGTCCCTGGGTAACTTCGTGACGATCAAAGACATCCTCAGGCTCTACCATCCTGAGGTGCTGCGCTTTTTCGTCCTCCAGAGCCATTACCGAAGCCCTCTCGATTACTCCGATGAGGCCCTCTGCGACGCCCGGATCGCCATGAACCGCCTCTACGAAGCCGTCAAGAGGATCCGGGATATCTTTGCCGCCGACAAGGCCCTGGCGCCCGTCTCGGTGACGGAAGCGGAATTGCCGGGGAAAGAAAAGCTTCTGCTGGAGCGGGTCCGGACTCTGCCGGAGCGCTTTCGCGAGGGCATGGACGACGACTTCAACACGGCCCGCGCCATGGGGTACGTCTTTGATCTCGTCCGGCAGGTGAACGCCTATCTGACCGACGGGTTCAAGGCCAGCCCGCCGGCGCTGTTCGCCCTCAACGAGGCCGAGCGAACGCTCCGCGAGGTGGGCGGCGTGCTGGGGATCCTGATGGAGGACCCCGATGTCTACTTCGAGAAGGATCGGCTCCGCGAAGCGGAAAAGCGGGGGATCGAAGTCGGCGAGATCGAGTCCCTGATCGAAGAGCGGCTCAGGGCCCGGGCCGAGAAGAACTGGAAGCGGGCAGATGAAATCCGCGACGGGCTTGCGTCGAAGGGAATTGTGCTCAAGGACAGCAAGACGGGAACGACGTGGACGATTGAGGGGAAAACGGCAAATTAGCCTGTAGCGGGTTGCGTGTAGCGTGTAGGGCAAAACAAGAAGAAAAAACGGACAATAAAAGAGGCCGCCCGGCTTACCGGGCGGCCATCTTATTTTCCCCTTCTGAATTCGATTCGTTTACAGGTCCAGGGTGAAGGGCGTTGTCTGCGGACCTTTTTTTCAGCTGAGGAGGTTCTTGAGTCCCTCGGCCACGGGAGCCGTGAACAGGGCCACGAGGATGGCGTACATGGCGAAGCTGCCGACGGCCTCTCCCAGATATATCTTCTGATACTTCTGCTTCAGGGAGACGATGATCATGCCGCCGACGATGAGGCAGCCGAGGTGGAAGTAGGGGAAGTTCTCGACGCCTGCTGCGGCGTACTCGGCAAAGCAGAAGGTTCCCGTGATCAGAACAACGATACCCGCCAGAATCAGTGTCGAAAGCGTCCTCTTCATGATGTCTCCTCCAGGTGGTTTATTTATTATTTCAATTTTATGGATTGCCGATCTTTGCCTTTGAGTATTGAAAAGAGCGTGCCACGAGAGGCATGTCCGCCAAAAAAAGTTATAATATATTGATATCATACAATATATTTTGATATTGATTTATCCGCTTCGGTCTCCGATTCGTCGCGGCCGGTCGATTTTTTAACGAAACGTTAAACTTGGTTCCATGTAATGTGGAAAGGAAGGGCGAAAGGCCCAAGGCAAAAGGCAAAAGGGTAGACGAAAGAAGAAAAGGCGCCGGATGATGAATACTTCAACCCAATCAGGCACATGGGCAATAATCGGCCTTTGCGAATCCTAGTGGCGCAATAGAAAAGGCCGGACGTCGCCGCCCGGTCCCCGTCTGACGTTCCTTCGCATCAGAGCGGCTTGAAACTCGCGACGACGGCTTCGAGGGTGCCGCGGTTCCTGTCGAAATCCTGCACCGTGCCGTACGCGGAAACAATGTAGAGCTTATTCTTTTTCTGGGCGACTGCCCCCACTGCAAAGACGGGAGCCTCACCGGGTCCATACTGGTATTCGTAAACGATCCCGTAATCGGCGTTCTTGACTTCACCGGCAATGTGCTTGACCATGCGGTGACCGGCCATCTTGGTCGATCGGGCCCGAAGCGTTTCCTTGACTGCGTTCTGACGGGGATCGAGGATTTCCGATACGGTGACCGTGACCCCGGGGCTGTTGATCTCCCGCCCCGATCCGGGATCCGCAATCCGCCCGCCCTCCTTCGGATGCGCTTCAATACCGCCAGGGCTCTCGACCACGGTCCAGTCCTGCGGTGCGGCGATGCTGAATCCCTTCTCCCGGAATTCCAGGGCCCGGACGTCTCCACGATCCCCCGGAGAGGACCCTCCGGCGGTCTTGCCGCCGAACACCTTGTCGAAAAATCCCATTGCGGACCTCCTTTTCTGTGACCTTGCGATTCATAAAAAACCGCCATCCGATCGCTTGATCAGATGGCGGCCCGACCATCCAGATTTACCTCCGGAAGCGGTGAAACTTCCGAACCCGAGAACCTTGATTCATGTTTTCTTTTTTTATAAGGGATTTTGCGTGAAAAAGCAAGATTTGCATAATGAAACAAACGGATTCAGAGTTCTTCGGGCGTGAAGGTGACGACGTCATCGATGGAGGCGGCATCGGTAAACAGCATCACCATCCGGTCCACCCCCAGGGCAATCCCGGCCGACTCGGGCATGCGGGAGATCGCCTCCAGGAATTTTTCCGGCATGGGCCAGGGCGTACGTCCCCTCTTCGAGCGGACCTCGTTTTCCTTTTCAAAGCGCCGGCGCTGTTCTTCGGCGTCGGTGAGCTCCGAGAACCCGTTGGCCAGCTCCAGCCCCCCGATGTAGATCTCGAAGCGCTCCGCGAATGCGGGATTGTCCTTGCTGACCCGGGCAAGCGATGCGAAGGCAAGCGGGTAGTCGTACAGGAGGGTGGGCTTGAGGTTCCCGAGGCGGGGCTCGATCTCCAGGGACAGGATCTCTTCGAAGCGGTCCTGCTCCAGGGCTTTTTCCAGGGGAACGGATCCGTATCGATCGAATGCCTCCTTCACCGAGAGCCTCTCCCAGGGCTTCGAAAGGTCGATCTCCCGGTTTCGGTACGTGAGCCGGTCTCCGACCCCCATCGCCCCGGACAGGTAGAGGAAAAGGTCTTCGCAATCCCCCATGAGCCGCAGATAATCGCAGCCGGCGCGGTACCACTCCAGCAGGGTGAACTCCGGAAGGTGCAGGGCTCCGCGCTCGTGCCCCCGGTAACACTTGCTGATCTGGAAGATCCGCCCGTATCCTGCCGCGAGCATCCGCTTCATGCAAAGCTCCGGCGAGGGATGAAGCCACCACGGGCCTGCGGCCAGGGCGTCAATGTGGGACTCGGGCAAAGGGGCGGGGATGCGGTTGGGCGTTTCGACCTCGAGGTAATCGCGGGACAAAAAAAAGGCGCGCGTCGCATGGAGAACACAGGCTCGCGTTTCGAGGGCCTCGCGTTTGGCCTCGAGCTTCCCCTGGGCACTCATGGGTCTGGGCTCCCGGTCATCCCTTGACTCGGGTCAGGTATTCGCCCGTTCGTGTGTCGATGCGGATTTTCTCGCCCTGCTCGACGAAGGGGGGCACGCTGACCTTGTAGCCCGTCTCGACGATCACCGGCTTGTAATTGCCGGAAACCGTATCGCCCTTGATCCAGGGCGGGGCATCCGTGACGACCACATCGACGAAGTTGGGCAGGGTGATGTCGATCGGCCGGTCGCGAAACATGAGAACCTTGCACTCCATGTTTTCGATGAGGAAGTTCTTGGCCTCCCCGACCTGCTCCTCCGTCAGGGCGATCTGCTCGTAGTTCTCATTGTCCATGAAGTGGAAGGAGTCGCCTTCCCTGTAGAGGAACTGCATGTTCTTTTCCTCCGTGTCGGCGGGCTTGAAGGTGTCCACCTCGCGGAAAGTTCGGTCGATCTGGCTGCCGGTGAGCATGTTGCGAAGCTTGCAGCGGTAGAGGGACTGTCCTTTTCCCGGTTTGACGAACTGGAAATCGACGACGATGTAGGGGTCGTCATCGAGCATGAGTCTCAGATTTTTTCTCAGGTCGCTTGCGCTGTACATCTCGGTTCTCCCCCCGGGGGCGTTGGGTTGTTTAAAAGGGTATCTCTTTAATATATTTCTCTTTTATTGTCAAAGGATTTCGCCGCCCGGCGCAGGAAATTGGGTATTGGGAACTGGGTATTGAAGCGGGCAGATCGGGTATCGGGATCCCTTTATTTCATTTCCTGTTCTTCACTCAGGCACTCAAGCACTTCGACACTCAGACACTTTTCATTTCGTCCCTATAAAAAACTTACGGGTTGCAGGGGCACCTTTCCTTGGGTTCCCGGCATGTCGGCGACATAGCGGGGAAGGCACAGGCCCGAAGTGGATTTCCAGAGCTTCTCCATCATCCTCATGCCGTCCCAGACGTCCACCCGGAAGTGGTCCGCGCCCTTCACGGGCTCGCACTGGAAAAGGTAGTAAGGCTTCACGCAGATCCGCTCGAGACCGTAGAGGAGCTGGCGCATGATCCGGAAATCGTCGTTGATCCCCTTGAGAAGCACCGACTGGTTCAGGACGGGAATGCCCGCCTCGAGAAGCCTCCCGCAGGCGGCTGCGGCTTCGGGTGTAATTTCAAGGGGATGGTTGAACTGGGTGAGAAACCACAGGGGCCGGTGACGGCGAAGGATGCCGCAGAGCCGCTCCGTGATGCGCATGGGCAGCACGACGGGCATCCGGCTCCCGATTCGCAGGACCTCCACGTGCTCGATGGCCTGCAACCGCGCGAGGATGCGTTCCAGCCGTCCGTCCGAGAGCGTCAGGGGGTCGCCGCCCGAGAGGATCACCTCGCGGATGGCGGGCCGCTTTTCGATATAGCCGGCCATGGCCGTCAGTTCATCGGGCGTGAGAATCTTTTCCCGCTCGTGCCAGAGGCGTTTGCGGTTGCAGTGACGGCAATAGACGGCGCAGCGGTTCGTCGCGATGACGAGGCAGCGGTCACGGAAACGGTGAATGAGGCCCGGCACGGGGCTGTGGGCCCGCTCTTCCAGCGGATCCTCGACACCGCCCTCGGAGGTGATTTCCCGGGTGTCGGGGACGCACTGCCGCCGGATGGGGTCTAGCGGATCGCCTGCATCCATGAGCGAGATATAGTAAGGGGTTGCCGCCGAGCGATAGGTTTTGACCACCTCGCCGAGAGCGAGGAGCTCTTTTCGGCCGAAGTCGAGCGTCTCGGTGATCTCGTCGGCCGTTCGCCTTCGATTCCTGAGCTGCCAGCGCCAGTCATTCCACTGCGTCGGCTCGGGCTGTCTGCGGCTTTTCGGGGGGCGCTTTTTCGTTTGCAACGCGTGTTTTCCTGCGGGCATTTCTTCATAGCGTTTCTAGCACAAACGGTTGAAACTGCAAGCCACAAAGTTCCTTCCTTGCAGCAGGCAAACCAACGAAAGTCCTTGACAGAGATGCCGTTTCCCCCATACTTCAACACAATGCACCCACCAGCCGATTTTCAGGCGAGCCATGAATGACGTGCGGTCAGAAAAACCCCATGGAGCGGGCAAAAGCAGCTTCGAATTGATTGAAGCGGGGAAGCTCTTCCAGGTCCTGGCCCTGAAGCCCCGGTTCACGGTGCTGGACATGGGATGCGGCCCGGGGATGTACTCGATTGCCATGGCGAAGATCATCGGTGACGGGGGACGCGTCCATGCGGTTGATCTGTGGGCCGAAGGGGTGGAGCGGCTCAAGGAGAGGATCGAGCGCCAAAGGGTGAGCAATATCGATCCGATCGTTGCCGACGTGAGCAGGACCCTCCCCCTGCCCGGCGAAAGCATGGATCTCATACTCATGGCCACAGTGCTCCACGACCTCAAGGAGGCCGGTGTCCAGGACGGCGCACTGGCCGAGGCCAGGAGGCTCCTGAAGCGCAACGGGACCTTTGCCGTCGTGGAGTTCAACAAAACGCCCGGCCCGCCCGGTCCCCCGATTTCCATCCGGCTCTCGCCGGATGACGTGGCGGCCCTGGTGGAGCCCTTCGGGTTTGCAAAAACGGGTCTGCACGGGATCGGGCCGTACAATTACCTGATGACCTTTGCGCCGAAGGTCGTGTGCAATGCATAGAAAAGAGTGAAAGAAGTGGAAGAAGAGAAGGAAGTGGCGGAAGAGTGACGAGCAAGGCAGGAAAGAGGAACGGATGATAAAAGCTATTCCGGTCGCGCAGCTCATGCCGGGGGATGTCCTGCTGTACAGGGGAAAAGGCCTGATCAGCGATGCCATACGGCTGATCGACCGCTCGGAGGTGAGCCACGCGGGCCTCTTTCTCGGCAGGCATGCGGAGCTGGGCCGCACCGTCGGTGAAGCGATCCGGGAAGGGGTCATCCGCCGGGAGTTGCCGAAGAGCATCGCGCATGCCGAATGGGTCGAGTCCCGGCGGCTGAAGGAGGCGCCGGCAAGCCTAGACCCCGTTCTGGATCGTGCGGCGTACTACTTGAAGCGGGGCGAGCGGTATGCCTTCGAGCAGGTCCTGCTCCTTGCCTTTTTGTGCATGACCCGCAACCTGACAGGGTCGTACGTTCTGGGAAGGCTTATCCGCGAGACGCTCGACGCCGCTGCGGCCGTTCTCCTGCAGCTCTTCAACACGGGGCGGGAGCCCATGATGTGCTCCGAGTTCGTCTTCCGGTGCTACCACGAAGCCTTACCGGGCTCTCTCGATGTGCTGGAGCGGGCCTCGGGGGTGCTTTCCCCGGGCGGGCGCGCCGTCCCGATCGGAAAAAAACAGGGCATCCATCGCGGCAGCGCCCTTGCGCGGCTTCTCGAAAAGAGCGGCGGAGAGCTTTCCGAGGGAACGGTCGATGCAGCGGGGCCCTTGCGTGCCGCAGGACCCCTCGATGTCTCCGCCGTGGAAGAAGCGATCGAAGCCTATTTCGACGACCTGCAGAAAGGTACGGCCCGGGCGGCCCGGGTCGACCTCATGTCTCCGGAGCTGCAGCCGTCCTTCGAGCGATTTGCGGCAGGCCTCTACCGGGCGCGGCGCCGACCGGAAAAAACCACGCAGCCCCGGGCCGCGGTGCTGGGCGAGCTCTTCGACGTGGCAGCCGATTTCGTGACGCCGGGGGATCTGCAGAGAAGCAGGGGCCTCGCGTTCTGCGGCAAACTGAAAACCAGGGAGTGAAGCGATGAAACTGCGCACCCACAGTCTCTGCAGGCTCGTGAAGAGCGAGGACCTCAATCACCACGGGACCCTCTTTGCGGGCAAGACGGCCATGTGGTTCGTCGAGGCGGGATTCATCGCCGTGGCGAGCCTCACGCATCCGGAAAACATCGTCTGCCTCAACATCCACGGCATGCTGTTCAAAAAGCCCATCGGCAACGGCCACGTCGTGCGGTTCGAGAGCAGGGTCGTTTTTGCCGGAAAGACCCGCCTCGTCTCCTACGTGAAAGTGCTCGAGAACAGCGACGAGGATTTTCTCCTCGACGGCTTCATCAGCTTCATTCACGTGGACCTGAAGGGAAAGCCCGTTCCTCACGGCATCGTCATCGAGGCGACGGACCCGGAGGATCTGGCGCTGCAGGAGCAGGCCAGGAATTTGAGGGGGTGAGGGATGGACACGAAGCTTCTTGACCGCATGGGCCCCGCGGAGCTGCGCGCCTACGTGGAGTTTCTTCTCTGGCACTATCGCGTGATCGACGGGTTCTGGTTTCTCTTCGTGCAGGAGAAGTTCGATCAGCCCACGGCCGAGGGGATCAACGAGAGCGTCTGGCACAAGGCCGCAGAGCTTGCCGCCAGGGATTTCGTGAAGCGCTTCGGGATCGGTGACGGCCTTGCAGGGTTTGTGCAGGCCCTGCGCTATTTCCCCTGGACGATCATCATCGGCTACGAGATCGAGGAAAAGGACGACGAGGTCGTCATCACGGTGCCCCGCTGCGCGCCCCAGGTCGCAAGGCTCGCAAGAGGGCTGCCGGAGTTTTCCTGCAAGGAGATGCACCGGGGGGAGTTCGCCAACTTCGCCCGCGTCATCGACGAGCGCATCCAGGTGGAGTGCCTCTACGCACCGCCCGATGCGCACCCGGCAGAGAATTTCTGCAAGTGGCGCTTCACGATGAAAGGCGAGTGAGCGGCAAACGGGCCGACCCTGCCAGGGGAGGCGTTCAGCGGAAACGGGAGAGGAGGAAACCGATCATGCCGGAGAAGGATGCACGGGGGATGTCCCATCATATCCTGGCTGCTTCATCGACGCTGATGGGGATCAGCTTTGCCATCGTGACCCTCATCGGGGCCTTTGGCCACGCCGACAAGACGCTTGTCGACGATTTCGCACTCCTGTCGCTGTTCCTGTTTTTCGCGGCCTGCCTGCTCTCCTATGCCTCGATACGGGCCCGCAAGCAGGCGGCCCTTTGTGAGAGGATCGCGGACCTGCTGTTCATCGTGGCCCTCAGCTCGCTCACACTGCTGTCCGTGTCCCTCTATTTCAGGCTGATTCACTGATCGGGAAGATCATCATCACGAAAGGACGTTCAGGAAGTCGTTATGTCCACACACGCAACAGGTTGGGCGCGCCTTGCCGCCCTGGTCCTCATCGGCTGTTTCCTCCAGGCCTGTGCCGTACCCCCTAAGATGAGGATCTTCGGGACCGGGCCGGATCAAACGGAAAAGCGCGTCGAAAAGCATGTCTTTGACGCCTCGAAGGGCGATCAGGTCATCGGGAAGCTGGCCGTGGTCAGCATCCGGGACGGCGACACGCTGCCGGATATCGCAAGACACTTCGGCCTCGGACATGAGGCCGTCGACACGGCCAACCCGGGTGTGGACGTCTGGGCGCCCGGGGACGGCAGCCGCGTGTTGCTGCCTCTGCTGTTCGTCCTGCCGGAAGCCCCCCGGCAGGGCATCGTGATCAACCTCGCCTCCATGCGCCTCTTTCACTACAGCGGGAAGAACCGGCCGGTCCTGACCTATCCCGTCGGCATCGGCGAGGAGGGGCGCTCCACCCCCATGGGCGCGATGTTCGTGGAGCGCAAGGCCGTCAGTCCGACATGGTACGTTCCCGCCTCGATCCGCAGGGACCATGCGCAGAGGGGGGACCCGCTGCCCGCCGAGGTCCCTCCGGGCCCCGACAACCCGCTCGGGGAGTACGCGCTGTACCTGAGCCGCGCGAGCTACGTGATCCACGGGACCAACAAGCCCTACAGCATCGGGCTTCGGGCGACAAACGGGTGCATCCGGCTCTACCCGGAGGATGTGGAGAAGCTCTACCGGGCCGTGCCCGTGAAGACCTCCGTGCACGTGGTGAACCAGCCCTACCTGGTCGGCCGTGCGGGTGGCATGCTCTACCTGGAGGCGCACACTCCCCAGGAGGAGCTGAATGCCGCGGACGTGAAAAAGAGGCTCTTTGCCCGGCTCAAGGAGATCGAGAAGAAGGAGACGCGCCGGCTCGATTGGAAGCGCGTGGAGGAAACCGTGACGCAGGCTCGGGGCATTCCCGTCCCGATCCTGGAAGGCGGCGGCGGGCTCGAAGGCATGATCGCCTCCGCCGTGGAGCTCCAGCGGCCTGCCCAACTGACCGGTCAGCCCCGGGTCCCGGCGATGAAGCCCGGGGCCTGGTACGTTCGCGCCGATGAAATGATCGGGGAACTCAATGCCAGGAGGCTGGCCGCTGTGCTCAACCACCAGGGACCGCCGATCCCGGCCAGGGTGGTGAAGAAGGGCGATCGCTACCAGGTTGTAACCGGCCCTTACACGAATAAGAAAGCGGCTGCGGCCGCCGCCCGGCGCCTGAAAGTCGACCTGGAAATCGAGGGGGTGATTGTCGCGCCCGCCCAGTCGAGGGATCTGGCAAACGCAGTAGCGGGTAACAGGTAACAGGTAACAGGTAACAGGTAACAGAATTCCGCTGTCGACTGTCTTTGACCAGTCACCTGCAACCTGCCACCTGATACCTTTTTTCACCGGGAGAAGAGCTTCAGGAAGACCTCCTGAAGAATACGAAAGACGATTCAGACGCCCGTGGCGAGAAAGCCCGCCGCGACCCCTCCCAATATCAGTGTTGCCGTGTTGGTCAGTGTAAACCCGCCAGGCAGGGCCTCGAGGAATACAATCAGGGTTCCGGGGAACAGGGCAAACCCGATGATGAAGCTCATCAGGATGGCAAAGGCCACCCACTTCCACCGCCCCGCGTAGATCTTCTCGACGATAAGCGCCGCCGCAAAGAGCGAAGCGGTGAAGAGCAGGATGTTGAAGAGAATCCGCAGTGCGTCCATGAAATGAAAATATGGACGATTTCCCGCAAAGTCAAACGCACGGGGTTGGAAAATGATTCAGTTCTTTTTCTTCCCTGAACCCTGAACCCTACACCCTCGACCCTGACTCAGTTTCCCGCACGGATGGACATGATGTCCCCGTCCTGTACGATGTAGCCTTTGCCCTCCAGCCGCCAGACGCCCGCCTTCTTGCAGCCCGCAAAACCGTCCAGCCGGATGAAGTCTTCGTAGGAGACCGTCTCGGCGCGGATGAAGGTCCGGGAAAGATCCGTGTGGATGGTCCCGGCCGCCTCCTGGGCGCTCATGCCTTTGCGGACAGGCCAGGCGCGGCATTCGTCCTCTCCCACGGTCAGGAAGGAGATCAGCCCCAGCGTGTCGTAGGCAAGCCGGATGATCCGCCCGCGCAGCGACTCCCGTATGCCGTATTCGTTCATGAACTCCGCCTGCTCTTCCGACGGCATGGCGGCCAGCTCCGCCTCCAACTGCCCGCAGGCGGCCACCACGGGGATGTGCCCCGGCAGCTGCTCGCGCAGCTGCGAGGCAATGGTCTCCGCCTCGGCGAGCCTGGCCTCGACGCAATTGACGACGATCATCATGGGCTTGCGCGAAAGAAACAGGAAGCCGCGGATTTTCTTGTCGTCTTCGCAGGACAGGGCCAGCGTGGCCAGGGGGCTGCCCGCCTCGAGGTGTCCGAGACACAGCTCGAGCAGCGCCTGCTCCTGCTGCAGGGCCGGTTGGGGCTTGAGGGCATTCTGCTTTCGCAGACGCTCGAGGCGGCCTTCGGTCTGGACCATGTCGGCCAGGATGAACTCTTCCTGGACGCGCTGAAAATCGCCGAAGGGGTCGGCTGCGTGCCCGTTGTCGAAGTGTCGCAGCACCAGCAGGACGGCGTCGCTTTGCCGGATCTGCTGCAGGGACTTGGCGTCCAGCGTTTCATTTTTGACCTCGCCCTCGCGGATGGCCACCGTGTCCGTCACGTCGAGGCGCGAGTAGGTCGTCTTTCGGGGGTTGAAGATCTTCGTCAGCGCATCGATCCGCTCGTCGGGGACTTCGATGCGGACGGAGGGATGCCCGTTGCCGCCCCCGTTGCCGTTTGCACCCGAGAGTGCCTTGAAAAATGTCGTCTTGCCCGATGCCGGGGTGCCGATGATGGAAACAAACATGTTTAATCCTCAGTGATTGATGCATTCAGTCGTTACATGGATCCCCTCGAAAAAGGAATGGGATCATTCACCCTCACCCCGACCCTCTCCCCTCAAGGGAGAGGGAGCCTGCAGGTGAAAATCTCTGCAGGGAGAGGGAAATCAAGGAAGGGGTTATTCTTCGGCCATCCGCCCTTCCCTTCGCTTCGTGGCCAGGCGCTTGGCGGGGTCGAACTCCATTTTCCTGAGGCGGACGTGCTCCGGCGTCACCTCGACCAGTTCGTCCTCGGCGAGAAACTCGATGGACTGATCGAGCGACAGAAGCCTCGGCGGCCGCAGGGTAACCGTCGTATCGGAAGTGGCGCTGCGCATGTTGGTGAGTTTCTTCTCCTTGACGATGTTCACGTCGAGATCGCCCGTGCGGTTGCGCTCGCCGACGATCATCCCGCAGTAGACCTCCGTTCCCACCTCCAGGAAGAGCTCCCCGCGGTCGGCCATGGCGAAACTCGCGTAAGGCGTCACCTTCCCGACGCGGTCGGCCACGAGGGTGCCGTTTGCCCGCTGGGGGATGGGGCCTGCCCAGGGCTCATAGCCCTCGAAAAGGGTGTTCATGACGCCGGCGCCTTTCGTGTCGGTGAGAAAATGGCTGCGAAAGCCGATGAGCCCGCGCGAGGGGACCACGAACTCGAGATAGACGCGGCCGCTTCCCTTGTTGATGAGGTTCATCATCCGGCCTTTTCGTGTCGAGATCTTCTCCGTCACCACGCCTGTGAACTCCTCGGGGACGTCCAGGAAAAGGCGCTCCGTCGGCTCGAGGAGCTTTCCGTCTTCGCGCTTCGTGATGGCCGTCGGTCGGGATACCATGAACTCGTAGCCCTCCCTTCGCATCGTCTCGATGAGGATGGCCATCTGCAGCTCTCCTCGCCCGCACACCTCGAAGGCATCGGCTCTCTCGGGCATGGGGTTCACCCGGATGGCGATGTTGCGCAGCGACTCCCGCTCGAGGCGCTCCCGCAGGTGGCGCGAGGTGAGGTACTTCCCTTCGCGGCCCGCGAAGGGGCTGTTGTTGACGTAGAAAATCATGGAAACGGTCGGCTCGTCGATCCGGATGCGGGGCAGGGGCTTCGGATTCTCCAGTGCGGTAATCGTATCCCCGACGCTGATGCCGGACACGCCCGCAACGGCGATGATGTCGCCTGACTCGACCCGATCGACCGTCTTCTTCTTGAGCCCGTGGAAGGTGTAGAGGGCCGAGAATTTTACGCCCGTGACATTCTGGTCCAGGCCGCAGAGGGTGTACCCGCGGTTCATTTCCAAAATCCCGTTCATCATTCTCCCGAGGCCGATCTGGCCCACGTAGGAGTCGTAATCCAGGTTCGTGACGAGAAACTGCGGGACTTCGTCGTCGCTTCCCTCCGGCCCCTGGATGCGGGAGACAATCGTCTCGAAGAGGGGCAGCAGGGTGGCGGAGTCGTCCCCCGGTTTCCGGTGAGCAACGCCGAGCTTGGCGTTCGTGTACAGGATGGGGAACTCGATCTGCTCCTCGCTCGCGTCGAGATCGATGAAGAGATCGTAGACCTCGCTTACGACGGCCTCGATGCGGGCATCTCCCCGGTCGATCTTGTTGATGACGAGGATGATGGGCAGCGACTTCTCCAGGGCCTTCTTCAGGACGAAGCGCGTCTGGGGCAGGGGCCCCTCGCTGGCATCGACGAGCAGGATGGCCCCGTCGACGAGGTTGAGGCTTCGCTCCACCTCGCCGCCGAAATCGGCGTGGCCCGGCGTGTCCACGATGTTGATCTTGGTCGTGCCGTACCAGACGGCGGTGTTCTTGGCCATGATCGTGATGCCGCGCTCGCGCTCGAGATCCATGGAGTCCATGACGCGCTCCACGAGCTCCTGGTTGGCCCGGAAGATTCCGCTCTGCCGGAGCATGCCGTCCACGAGCGTTGTCTTGCCGTGGTCGACGTGAGCGATGATGGCGACATTTCGGATGTTTTCTTTACGCATACCCTTACTTTCTTTTCCCCTGTAGAACTGCTGCGGGGGGATTCGATGATCCCCCCGAAAAAAAAGGGCTCCTCGATCTGCACCGAGGTGCCCATCATCAAAAAACCACCAGACCCGTACGAGTGTGGTGGTAAACAACCTCAAACGTCAAACTGCGTGTCCCCTAACTTTTACTGCACCCCGCCGGTTCGCTGTCTGTCGCCGTCAGGTCGGAGGCAGAGTAGTACACCCGAAGCGAGATGTCAAGCAATTTTATCGACATAGCTGCAGAAGCCGGGCTGGAAGTTTTGCCCCTTTATTTTGGCGCGGCAGAGGGTTAAAATAGATCATTAGAAAAAATAAAACGCATCAGAATCGGGAGGTTTTGAATGGTCACGGAGTTGATGAAAGATGTCTACTGGGTGGGGATCGTCGACTGGAGCCTGCGGAAGTTTCACGGCCACGAGCTCTCGACCCACCGGGGTTCGACCTACAATTCCTATCTCATCCGGGACGAGAAGACCGTCCTGGTCGACACCACCTGGGCCCCTTTCAAGGAGGAGTGGCTCGAGAACATCCGGGCCGTCATCGACCCGGCGAAGATCGACATCGTGGTTGCCAACCACGCCGAGCCCGATCACTCGGGCGGGCTTCCCCTCATCATGCAGCATGCGCCCAACGCCGAGCTGATCGTGTCCAAGCGGGGCATGGAGAGCATCGAGGGGCTCTACCACCAGCCGTGGAAGTTCCGGGCCGTCAAGACGGGCGACCGCATCCCCATCGGGAAAAGCGAGCTCGTGTTCATCGAGGCGACGATGCTCCACTGGCCCGACAGCATGTTCACCTACCTGGCGGGCCGCAACCTGCTCATGCCCAATGACGCCTTCGGCCAGCATTACGCCACGGCCTTTCGCTTCAACGACCAGGTGGACCAGGAGGAGCTCTACGAAGAGGCCATCAAGTACTACGCCAACATCCTGACCCCCTTCAGCCCGCTCGTCTCGAAGAAGATCGACGAGGTGCTGGCGCTCGGCCTTCCCGTGGACATGATCGCGCCGAGCCACGGCGTCATCTGGCGAAAGGACCCCCTGCAGATCGTGAAGAAATACAAGGAGTGGGCGGCCCAGGCGCCGGAGAAGACCGCCGTCATCCTCTACGACACCATGTGGGAGGCGACGCGAAAGATGGCCGAGGCCGTGGGCGACGGGCTTGCCGCCGAGGGCGTGCCCTACAAGATCTTCCACATGGCCGTCACCGACCGCAACGACGTGATCACGGAGATCTTCAAGACAAAGGCCGTCATCATCGGCTCCTGCACGGTGAACCAGGGCGTGCTTGCCGACGATCTCCCCGATCCTGGAAGATCTTGCGGGGGCTTCGGTTCCAGAACAAGATCGGCGCGGCATTCGGCTCCTACGGCTGGAGCGGCGAATCGGTGAAGGTCATCGAGGAGCACCTGCAGCGCTGCAAGATCCCCGTGGCCTGCCCCGGCGTGAAGGCCAAGTGGCAGCCGAAACCGGCCGACCTCGAGGCCTGTGCCCGGCTCGGCAAGGCCGTCGCCCAGGCCGTAAAAGCCTAGGCGAAGGATAGAGCCCTTCGACAGGCTCAGGATGGCGACGCGAGGATCGAGGTTCGAGGATTTTATGGTCTTGCACCGGTCCGCGTCACTCGGATCGCCTTTTTCGGACTGCATCCGATCAACGTTCCTCCTGAAGGATACAGACGATGGCCGGAAAGATCCTCTTGATCGAAGGCGGCATCGATCGCCGCTGGCGCCTGGCGCAGGCGATCGGGCGGGGGGAGTGCCTGCCCGATGGGGCAGCCGATATCCTGTTCGGCGATTTCGAGCAGGCCCGTGCCGAGGCGACGTTGGGCGTCCTGAGACAAAACCTGCCGGTCAATGGGATTCATGTCGTGAGAAGCGGCTGCGAGGCCTTGGAATTTCTCCGATGCCGGGGCTCGCATTGTGAACCGGGGCGTCGTTCGCCCCCCATCCTTGCGCTCCTGGATGAAGATCTGTCTGGCATGGCCGGCCATTCCATCCTGAGAAGCATGCTCCATCTTCCCTCCGTTGGGGAGATGATGATGATCATCCTCGTGGGAGCCGGTCGGGTCGTTTCGCACCGGCAGTGGTCCCCCGAAGCAGACGGTTACCTGGAAAAGCCGTTTACGTTCCGGAAGTTCATGGCCTGCCTCCGGTCTCTCGGGGCGTTCCCGCCCAGTGGACGTTTCTCCCTTCCGGAGATGCCGGCGTGAAAGGACCCTCAACCTTGACAATCCCCGCAGAGGTCTGTTATTTTTAATCATCCGGACAACCGGACCCTGCCACCTCACAAACTTCCTCCCCCCTGTTCCTTGAAGGGGCCGTCTCACCGAAAGGAGCCCTCAACATGGTCACAACGATCCAGGACAAGAAAGAACCTCTCACCGCCAGGGTCCTCGACATGGCCCGGCTGGTCGAATACCAGACCGGTTCCGTCGTGAGCCGTGCCATTATTCAGAAGAAGACCGGCACGGTCACTCTCTTTGCCTTCGACGAGGGACAAGGTCTGAGCGAGCACACGGCGCCCTTCGATGCCCTCGTGTGTCTCCTGGACGGGCAGGCGGAGATCATCATCTCGGGAAAACCGCACATGCTGAAGCAGGGTGAGATGATCATCATGCCGGCCGAAGAGCCTCACGCCCTCAAGGCAGTGGGGAAATTCAAGATGATGCTCGTCATGATCCGCGGCTAGGCGCCGGCTGTATATCCTGCGAGGCCTTTCTCGTTCGATGCTATATGACCATAATATGGCTTCGAGTCGGCGAAGAGCGGAAGATCGGAAGTGAGGAAGAGCGGCCCAGGACAAAGAGAATTGATATCGACTCCGCTCTTCTGCTCTTCCGCGCTTCCTAACTTCGCATGTTAAAATGCCTCACCCCCGGGCATGTTGAAAGACCGGGAAAAGGTTTTCGCATTGCACAGCAGAAAACTTGTCATCGCTCACCGGGGCGTTACTTCCCCGGCCCGCGAGAACACCCTGGAGGCCTTCCGGAAAGCGATCGATCTGCGTGCGGACATGATCGAGTTCGACGTGCGACGAACGAAGGATCAACGATACGTCATCCACCACGACCCGCAGATCGCAGGCAAATCCCTCAACGAGATGACCTTTCGCGAAGTTCGGGAGATTGCCCGGTCCCTGCAATTTCACGTTCCCGAACTCGAAGAGGTGCTCGCCCTGACGCGCGGCAGAATCGGACTCGACATCGAGCTGAAAGAGGAAGGCTATGAACGGGAGATCGTCCGGCTCGTCTCCGGTACTCTGGCCGAAGGGGATTTCGTCCTGAGCTCCTTCCAGGCGGGCTGCCTTGCCAGGGTCAAGCAATGTCGCTCCGGGGTGAGAACCGGCCTGATCTTCAAGGATGCCGGGGCCCTGACGACGGACATCCTGGAAGGGGATACGGATTGGCTGTTCCCGGTCCAGGCCCTGGCCGCAGGCGAGCTGCTGGAGCGGATGAAGCGGGCAGGGAAGAAAATCGCTGTCTGGACCGTGAACGACACCCAACAGATGAAACGGCTCCTGCATGATGACCGGATCGAAGGGATCATCACGGACCGCACCGATGCCGCCCTGGCCGTCCGGGAGGGGCGAGAGGCTCCGAACGGATAAACCGGCCGCGGACATCCAAACTATGGGTTGATGGAGGGTTTATGAACGAGCTTTCCAAAGACGAACTGAGGCTTCTCATCGAGAAGGGGAAAGCGCCGTGCCTGAGCATCTACATGCCCACGCACAAGGCCGGCGCGGAGGTCCAGCAGAACGCCATCCGGCTCAAGAATCTCCTCAAGGAGGCGGAAGAGCGGCTCGTGACCGGCGGCCGCAGGGCGGCCGAGGTGGAAAAGCTTCTCGAGCCTGTCCAGGCCCTTGTGAAAAACAATCCCTTCTGGCGTCAGCAGTCGAGCGGCCTGGCCATTTTCCTGTGCCCCGATTTCTTCCGGACCTACCGGCTCCCCGTGGACTTCCAGCCGTCCGTCGTCCTGGCCGAGCGGTTCCAGGTAAAGCCCCTGCTGCCCCTGTTCAACACGGAAGGCCGGTTCTACGTGCTTGCCCTGAGCCAGAAAGACATCCGTCTGCTGGAATGCTCGCGCTACAGTGTGAAGGAGACCCGGCCCGAGGGCGTTCCCCGCAACATCGACGAGGTCCTCAAGTATGACGTCTTCGAGAAGCAGCTTCGGACCCGCCCTGCCATGACGGGCGCAGCGGGGCAGAAAGGCTCCAGCGCCTGGACCGATTACGGCAAGGAAAACATCCTGCGCTACCTGCAGCAGGTCGAGAAAGGCCTCAAACCCTACCTCAAGGAGGAGCGGGCCCCCCTGGTATTTGCCGGCGTCGACTACATCTTCGCCATGTACCGGGAGGCAAACGCCTACCCGTACCTGCTCGAGACCGCCATCAACGGAAACCCGGATCAGATGAGCGCCGACGATCTCCATGCCCTGGCCTGGCCCGTCGCGGAGCCCTGGTTTCGCAAGGAGCAGGAGGAGGCCAGGGTCCGCTACCGGCAATCCATCGGGACGGGCCTCGCCTCGAACAACCTCGAGGAGATCGTGGCGGCCGCCCATCACGGCCGTATCGGCTATCTCTTTGTAGAGGTGGGCCAGGAAAAATGGGGCACGTTCAACCCGCAGACCGATCAGGTCGTCCTGCACGCGGGCGTGAAAACAGGAGCTGAGGACTTGATCGATTTCGCCGCCATCCAGACCCTGGGCGGAGGAGGGAAGGTCTACGCCGTCGGCCGTGACGCCATGCCCGATGGCGAACCCGTCACCGCCTTGTTCAGGTACTGAAAAGGGCAGTGACCAGTGGCCAGTGATCAGTGACCGGTGAAGAGCGAAATCCCCTTCACATCCCCCTTTGATAAAGGGGGAACGAGGGGGATTTTCCATTGAATGAAACGGTGCCCGTGGTTATTTTATCTACAACCCGGGTCGCTACGGGCCCGGGTTAACGACTTCAGGGAGCAAAACCCATCGGCGAGCATCATCCACCGGAGCTGACGCGGGGCAGCCTCTGGAAAAACATCTGGCATCTGTCCTGGCCCACCTTTTTCATCATGGTCTTCAATTTCTTCGTGGGTCTGGCCGATCTCTATGTGGCAGGGTTCATCGGCCCGGACATCCAGGCGGCCATCGGGTTTGTCTCCCAGCTCTTCTTCATCGTCATCATTGTCGCAAACGCCATCGGTATCGGGACCATAGCCATGGTGTCGCGCGCCGTCGGGGCCGCAAATGCCGGTCGCGCCGTCGAGATCGCCCGGCAATCGATACTTTTCGGAGTTGCCGTGGCCGTCTTCATCACCGCCGCCACGATCCTCTGGTGCCGCGAGATCGTGGCGCTGGCCGGCATGCCCGGGGAGATCCGCGTTGTGGCGGAGGATTTCCTGCGCATCTTCGCCTTCGCCCTCGGGCCGAACTACCTTCTCATCATCGTCAATGCCGTCTTCCGCGCGGCAGGCGACGTGAAGAAGCCCCTGCTCACCATGTTCTTCGTGGCCCTGGTCAACATCGTGGGCGACTTCGTCCTCGTCTTCGGGATTCCGCCCTTTCCGGAGATGGGGTACCGGGGCATCGCCTTTTCCACGGCTTCGTCCTTCACGGCGGGGATGCTCATCAGCGTGGCCCTGCTGGCCACGAAACGCTGGAGAGGCGTCTTTACCGAGCCGTGGAGCGTCAGCTTTCCCACCATCGGGAGGATCGTCGAGATCGGCTGGCCGTCGGTTTTTCTGCAGATCGCCTGGCAGGCGGGGAGCATCGTGCTCTACAACATCCTGTCGCGGCTTGGCGAGGGAACCATCACGGCACTCGCCGCCCTGACCAACGGCCTGAGGATCGAGGCGATTATCTTCCTGCCCGCCTTTGCCCTCAACATGGCCGCCTCGGTCCTTTCCGGGCAGAACCTGGGTGCCGGCGACCCCGGGCGTGCTGAAACGCTGGGCTGGAAGACGGCAGGGGCGGGCATGGTCCTGTTGGGCGGGCTTGCCGTCCCCGTCTTTATCTGGGCCGAGGCCTTTGCGTCGATCCTGGCCCGCACACCGGAGGTCCTCGCCGAGACGGCCAACTACCTGCGGATCAACATGGTGTCGGAGCCCTTCCTCGCCCTGGGGACCATTCTCTCCGGTGCCATCACCGGTGCAGGCGACACGAGGGCCACCATGTGGATCATCGTGGCCTGCATGTGGGGGGTCCGGCTGCCGCTTGCCTACATCCTGGCGATCACGCTGGGCTACGGGCCCACCGGGGTCTGGGTCTCCATGGTCGTATCCATGATGTGTTATGCCCTGCTCATGAGCCTGCGGTTCCGCGGCGGTAAATGGAAACACGTGCGGGTGGACTAAAAGCGGGCATCAGGCTCCGGGCTTCAGGCATCGGGATGAAGGGAAGAGGGATTGCTTTCCCGATCCTTCGGGTTGTGATAATTTCAATAACCGATTCGGCAGGAGACAAACGATGACCACCCGCGAGACCATTCGTAACATTATCGAAAAGTACCGCAACATGGCCGTTTATGGCATGTCGAAGGACCCCGGCAAGACGGCCTACTGGGTTCCCGAGTATCTGGCCAAAAAGGGTTACGACATCATCCCCGTGAACCCCACCGGGGATGTGATCCAGAAGCGCAAAAGCTACCCTGACCTCAAATCGGTCCCGAAGCGGATCGATGTCGTTCTGGTATTTCGCCGATCCGAGGATGCGCTGGAGCCGGTGAAAGAGGCTGTGGCTCGCAAAAAAGAAAAGGGCGATGTCTACGTCGTCTGGCTCCAGCAGGGGATCCGAAACGAGGAGGCCCGGAAACTGGCCGAGGAGAACGAGATTCTCTTTGTGCAGGACCGCTGCATGGTGCACGAGTATCAGATGGTCTATCTCATGGATGAGTAGCCGCTTCGCGGCAGGTTCAAGGTACAAGGTTCAAGGGTAAAGGGTAAAGAGGCCGAAGATGTGCGGGCGGTTTACACTCGTGAGTCCCTATGTCGCCGTTACCGAGCGGTTTCACGCCGCGGCGCCTTCGGATCTTCGCCCCCGTTACAACGTCGCGCCGGGCCAGGACGTCCTCTGTGTGATTCGTGACCCGGAAAACCGCATCGAGCGCCTCCGGTGGGGCCTCATCCCGTTCTGGGCGAAGGACCCTGCCATCGGCAACCGTCTCATCAACGCCCGCGCCGAGACGGTGGCCGAAAAACCGAGCTTTCGCAGCGCCTTTGCGAAACGCCGCTGTCTTGTTGTGGCAGACGGGTTTTACGAGTGGCGCCCGGCGGGAAAGCGCAAGGTGCCCGTCTATATCCTGCTGAAATCTAAAAAACCATTTGGTTTCGCGGGTCTCTACGAAAGCTGGAAGGACCCCGGCGGAAAAGAGATTCGCACCTGTACGATCATTACCACCGAGGCAAACGACCTCGTGCGGCCCATCCACGACCGCATGCCCGTCATTCTGCCCGAGGGTGCCGAGGATCACTGGCTCGATCCCGGCGAGGGGAGCCGCGAGAAGCTTTTGTCCCTCCTGAAGCCATACCCTTCAATTGAAATGGCCGCGTACGAAGTAACCCCCGTCGTGAACAGCACCGCCCGCGACGCCCCGGACTGCATCGCCCCCGCCCAGTCGTAGAAAAACACGACCTTAATGTCGTAAATGCATGACAAAAGGGTCGCTCCCCCGGAAGGTCCTGTTTTCGGAGCTTCGGGGGGGGGACGTCTTGATGCCGAGGGGCTCGCTCCTGCCGGGCGGTTGCATTCTGTCGCTGCCGCCCGTCTTCGGCTTGCCGGTCAGGATGGAATATTATTATTTATATTCGATGGGTTGGAGAAAAAGAGAGACGAATCTCATCCCTGGCAGAACGCTTGCTTAATTGTTTTATCAGAACTGTGGACACTGTCCCCGTTCGTCAACGCTGATGAGGAAAAGGAGCTTTCTTTGTCGGGAAACATTCAGTGGGAAACGGACCTGAAAAAAGCCTTGGACCGGGCAGGCTCCGAGGGGAAGTCGGTCCTGCTGTTTTTTCACAATCCGGCTTGAATCGGTTGCCAGCAGATGGATGCCGTGACGTATCCAGATGAAAAGGTGGTCGATTTTATCGGGAAAAGCGTTGTTCCGCTGAAGCTCTCATTTGACGCGAAGCCGATGGCCGATGATTACAACGTCAAGTGGACGCCGACGCTCATTACGATAAACGGCGGGGGTAAGGAGCATCACCGGACGGTCGGATTCCTGCCGCCGGAGGAGTTGATTCCGTCGCTCATGCTCGGGATCGGAAAGGTCCATTTCGATGCCGAACGGATTGTCGAGGCCCTGAAGTATTTTGAAAAGATTGTGAAGGAGTTTCCAAGAAGCGACTCAACGGCCGAAGCGATATATCTCAAGGGGGTCAGCGAGTACAAGAACACGCACGACGCGAAACCCCTCAAAATGGCTTACGAGCGGCTCCAGGCCGAATATCCGACGAGTATGTGGACGAAACGCGCTTATCCTTACAGACTGTTGTGAGGATATGGATATACAGATTCCCTCCCCTTCCTCCTCGCCCTGTGCAGTCCCCGCCTTAACTGCATAGGGCGAGAACTTTTTTACCCTCCCACTACAACCAGTTGCCCAAATCTTAAAAGTGATAGAGCAGGATTCTGGATAGCGAAGTTTGACGTGTTTCCGGTCACCGCTCTTCGCGTCCCTCGACAGGCTCGGGATGACGCAGCCTTTGTCTTCACGTCATGGTGAGCTTGTCGAACCATGCGCCTGCAGTGGAGCAAGCGTTAGAGCGGTCGGAAACCGTCAATTAAAATTCCCTGTGGGAATTTAGAAACTCAGGGAATGGGTTTTATCTGTCATCATGCTCGCTTCCCCGCAGCAGGCTGCGGGTCGCGTGCAATCGTTTTCGCAGGAAGAATTCTGCTCTATCACCTTTGGGCAACATCCTTCACCCCCATCTCAACCGCAGCGAGTTCGTCACGACGGACACCGAACTCAGCGCCATGGCGATGGCGGCGTAGACGGGGTTGAGCAACACCCCGAAGAAGGGGTAGAGGACGCCCGCGGCAATGGGAATCCCTATGACGTTGTAGATGAAGGCCCAGAAAAGGTTCTGGCGGATGGCCTTCATCGTCCGAAAGGAAAGCCGGATCGCCTCGGGCACGGCCCTGAGGTCGTCGCGGATGAGGGTGATGTCGGAGGCCTCGATGGCCACGTCGGTCCCTGCCCCGATGGCGATGCCGATGTCGGCGGCCGAAAGCGCCGGGGCGTCGTTGATCCCGTCGCCCACCATGGCCACGACCTCGCCCTGCGCCATCAGTCGATTGATCTCCCGGGCCTTCTCGCCGGGCAGGACCTCGGCGAGCACCCGGTCGATGCCGAGGGTGGCGCCCATGGCCCGGCCGGTGTCCTCGTTGTCTCCGGTGATCATGGCCACCTTGAGGCCCATCTCTTTGAGGGCCTTCACCGTCTCGGCGGCCGTGTCCTTCGCAACATCGGATAATGCGATGATGCCGGCCACCTGTCCCCCCTCGGCCACGTAGACGCAGGTCTTGGCCTCCGAGGAAAGCCGCGTCCCCGTTTCAACAAGACCGTTGAAGTCCAGCCCCGCCTGCTCGATCAGTTTCTGATTGCCGAGAAGAAGCGGTGCGCCGTTGAGGACGGCCCTTGCACCGAGACCCGAGAGGGCCTCGAAACCCTCGACGGGCTCCGGACGGATTCCCTCGTCCCTCGCTTTTTCGACAATGGCCCTGGCAAGAGGGTGTTCCGACAAATCCTCCACGGAGGCGGCGATCCGGAGCACGTGGCTCTTCGTCATGCCGGGGGCCGCAACGATGTCGGTCACGCGGGGCTCGCCCACGGTGAGGGTCCCCGTCTTGTCGAAGACGATCATGGTGAGCCGGTGGGCCTTCTCGAGGCTCTCGCCCCCCTTGATGAGAATCCCCTTCTCGGCGCCGATCCCCGTTCCCACCATGACGGCCGTCGGTGTCGCCAGTCCCATGGCGCAGGGGCAGGCGATGATGAGGACGGAGACGAAGTTGAGCAGGGCCCGCGTGAAGACGGGATCCGGGACGAAGAAGGCCCAGACGATGAATGTGATCGCGGCGATGGCCATGACGGTAGGCACGAAGACGGCGGCCACGCGGTCGGCGATCCGCTGGATGGGCGCCTTGGAGCCCTGGGCCTCCTCGACGAGGCGGATGATCTGGGCAAGGGCCGTCTCGGCGCCGATCTTCGTTGCCCGGAAGGTAAAGCTTCCGCTCTTGTTGATCGTGGCCCCGAATACCTCGATCCCGGGCTCCTTCGCGACGGGCATGCTCTCGCCGGTGAGCATGGATTCATCGACGGCGGAGGCTCCTGTCAGGACGACACCGTCCGTGGGGATCTTCTCACCGGGTCGCACGAGGATCTCGTCGCCCTTCATCAGTTCTTCGACGGGAATGTCCGCCGGCTGGCCATCCCGGATCACGCGCGCCGTCCTGGGCCTCAGGCCCACGAGGCGCTTGATCGCCTGGGAGGTCTTTCCCTTCGTCCGCGCCTCCAGGAGCCGCCCCAATACGATGAAGCTGACGATGAAAGCCGCCCCGTCATAATAGACGTGAAGGTGAACCCCCGCGTGGGTGAAGGCGGCAGGGAAGAACGTGGCCAGCGCCGAATAGAGGTAGGCCGAGAGCGCCCCCATGGACACCAGCGTGTTCATGTCGGAGGTTTTCTGTTTCAGCGCCTTCAGGGCCCCCGAATGAAAGCGGCTTCCCACCCAGAAGACGACGGGGGTGGTCAGGGCGAAGAGGATATAGAGCATTGCCTGGCGGGGGATGAAATCGAGGAAGGGGAACCACTCCTGCATGGTCCCCATGAAGATGATCACACTGAGGATGATGCCGGCGGTAAACTTGACGGTAAGCTCCCGAAGTTCCTTCTCGCGGGCCTTTTCAATGGGGTCTTCCTGTGTGGCATCGAGAACGCCGAGATACTCGTACCCGGCCTCGGTGACGGCCTTTCGCAACCCGCCCGGGCCCGCCCAGTCGGTGCCGTGGGTCACCGTCCCGCGGCCCGTGGCCAGGTTCACGGCGGCCTCCTCGACACCGGGCACGTCCTTCAGGGCCATCTCGACTCGCCGCACGCAGGCCGCGCAGGTCATTCCGCCGATGGAGACGGTCGTTTTCTGCACGGCCCCGGGGCCTGCCTGTTCCCGGGAGACCACCTCGTAACCCAGGTCGCGAACCTTCTCGGCCATCGCATCGGGACCTGCCGACGCCGGGTCATATTCCACGACGGCCTTCCCGGTGGCGAAGTTGACGGAGGCGTTCTTCACGCCCTCGATGGATCTCAGGCCTTCCTCCACGCGCCGCACGCAGGCGGCGCAGGACATGCCCGAGATGCCGAGTGTGATCTTCTCAGGCAACTTCGAAACCCGCTTTCCTGATGCGCTCGCCGATGACGTTACGGTCTACAGGCGTTGACTCATCGAAGGTCGCCTCGCCCTTCGCGAGGTCCACCTTCACGTTGCTGACCCCTTCGATGCCGCCGAGGGCCTTCGTGACGGCCATGACGCAGTGGTTGCAGGACATGCCCTTGATATGGATGGTGGCCATTTCGCGCTCCTTCTAGTGGATATTCTTTTATTATAAGCACGGAATGCGTGGATGCCAAACAGAAAACATTTGCTCTTCCAGACGCTTATGCTAAGAAAGGACAATTCCATCATCAAGGATGCAGCCGCTATGAAATACTTGGCGAAGCTCGAGTTCGTCGTGATCAGGGCCCTAATCGTCATGATGGCCCTGGTGGTCCTGTTCGCCTCCCTGGACCTTGCCTGGATCATCATCCGGGACCTCAGCACGCCCCCGTACCTGCTTTTCGACGTCAACCGCCTGCTCGAAATCTTCGGCATGTTCCTGCTGGTGCTCATCGGGATCGAGCTGCTGGAGTCGATCCGGATGTACCTGGACCACAAGCTCGTTCACGTTGAGATCGTCATGACGGTGGCCATCATCGCGATTGCCCGCAAGGTGATCATCCTCGACGTGAAGGAACTCGACGGCCTCAAGCTCATCGGCATCGGCGTGATTATCATTGCCCTGGCCGGCGGTTACGTCTACATCAAGCGCTGCTACCGGGATGGGAGCATCTGTGTGCCGGAGAGGCGCAACGAGTAAATCCGCTTTGAAATGGCGGGAAATTCGGTTATAGTGCGGCCTGTTTTCCGCCACAGACAACAACAAGAGGAGGGCTGAGGGGATATGATCTACAACGAAGAATTCGAGACACTGCCCCGCGAGGCACTGGAGGCGTTGCAGGTCAAAAGGCTCCAGCAGGTGGTCCAGCGCGTCTATCACACCGTGGGGTTCTACAAGCGGACCTTCGACAACGCGGGCATCAAGCCCGACGATATCAAATCCCTCGACGATCTGAAGAGACTACCCTTCACGACCAAGCAGGATCTGAGGGACAACTACCCCTACGGCCTTTTCGCCGTTCCCATGTCGAGCGTCGTCCGGGTCCATGCCTCCTCGGGCACCACGGGCCGCTCGACCGTCGTGGGCTACACAAAGCGCGACATCGACACCTGGTCCGAACTCATGGCCCGCTGCTTCGTCATGGCGGGGCTCACGAAGAACGACATCATCCACAATGCATACGGATACGGCCTCTTCACGGGCGGCCTCGGGGCCCATTACGGGGCCGAGAGGCTGGGGGCGAGCGTCATCCCCATGTCGGGCGGCAACACGAAGCGCCAGATCATGATCCTGCAGGATTTCGGCCCCACCGCCATCTGCGCCACCCCCTCCTACACCCTCTACCTGGCCGAGCAGGGCGAGGAGATGGGCGTCGACATGCGCTCCCTGAAGCTGCGGGTGGGTATCCTGGGCGCCGAGCCCTGGAGCGAGAAGATGCGCCAGCAAATCGAGGACAAGCTCAACATCACGGCCCTCGACATCTACGGGCTCTCCGAGGTCATGGGACCCGGTGTCTCCATGGAGTGCACCGAGGCCAAGCAGGGGCTCCACGTCTTCGAGGATCACTTCATTGCCGAGATCATCAATCCCGAGACGGGCGAGTCGGTACCCGAGGGCGAAGTCGGCGAGCTTGTCTTCACGACGATCACCAAGGAGGCCTTCCCGCTCGTCCGCTACCGCACGCGTGACATGTCCCGTCTCGTGAAGGCGCCCTGCAAGTGCGGCCGCACTCATATCCGGATGGACCGCATCACAGGACGAAGCGACGACATGCTCATCATCCGCGGGGTGAATGTCTACCCCTCCCAGATCGAGGGCGTGCTGCTCAACATCCCGGGCCTCGAGCCCCACTACATGCTGATCGCCGACCGCGAAGGAACCCTGGATACCCTGGAGGTCCAGGTCGAGGTGGGCGAGAAGTTCTTCTCCGAGACGGGCGAGGTGAAGGTCCTCCAGGAGATCAGCCGGCGCATTTCGAAGGACATCAAGGACTACCTGGGCGTCTCGGCCAAGGTGAAGCTCGTGGAGCCCAAGACCATCCAGCGTTTCGAGGGCAAGGCGAAACGCGTCATCGACAAGCGAACCATCTGAGACCGAGCAAAGGGGGTGCATCCATGAACAAGGTCGAGCAGATTTCCATCTTCCTCGAGAACAAGCCGGGCGGGCTGGAGCTCGTGACCCGGGTCCTGAGGGATGCCGGCATCAACATCCGGGCCCTTTCGCTTGCCGACACCTCCGATTTCGGGGTGCTCCGCCTGATCGTCAACGATGCGGAGAAGGCCAAGCAGGTCCTGAAAGAAAACGGCTTCACCGTCGGCCGCACCAGCGTCGTCGCCGTGCTCGTGCCCGATCGTCCGGGCGGGCTTCACGGCATTCTTGAGGTCCTGTCGAAGGAAAAGATCAACGTAGAATACATGTACGCCTACGTGGAGCGAAGCGGTGAGCACGCCATCATCATTTTCCGATTCAACGCGACGGACCGCGCCATCGAAGTCCTGACAAAGAGCGGGTTTACGGTTCTGCCGGGGGAGAAGGTCTATAGCCTCTAGAGACCACTTCCTTGATCTCCCTCTCCCCCACGAGGGAGAGGGCAGGGGTGAGGGGGACTATCCCCGTACCTTTAAAGGGGTATCGGGTCCAGGGTCTCGGGAATCGGATGTTGAGAAAATCCCCCTCGTTCCCCCTTTTACAAAGGGGGATGATAGGGGGATTTGATTTGGGGGGGGGTGCGACATGAGCGAGAATGTCTTCGAAGCCCTGCGCGAGCGGGTGAAGGGCGAGCCCTATGCGAAGATGCTGGGGCTCGAGCTCGTGAAGGTCGCAAGCGGCTACGCGCTGATCCGGATGGCCTTCACGGAGAGACACCACAACATTTACGGCCGCTGCCACGGCGGGGCCATTTTCTCGCTCATCGACGAGGCCTTCCAGATCGCCTCGAACTCGAGCGGGAAAATCGAGATTGCCCTCAACGTGAGCGTCTCCTACATGAAAGCACCCCGAGGCGGCGATGTCCTGACGGCCGAGGCGAAACTCGTCGACAGCTCCCGCCGCATCAGCCACTTCCTCATCGATGTCCGAAACGGTGAAGGCGATCTCATGGCCTCCTGCCAGGCCACGGCCTACCGCCGGGACGATCCCCTGCCGTTTCTGTAAGAGCCCCATTCCCTTTTCCGTCTCAGCGGTTCATCCTGCGCGTGGCTGATCTCCGCTCGAGAACTTCACCTGCCGCTCCGCACCCTTCTCGGCACTTGCTTTGCAGAGTACGCCGATCCTTCATGAAAACGGGCCTTTACACAGAAAAGCGTCAGTGATATAAAGAATAAGCGACAACCTCTCCACAACCGGTGCCGCGCTGCATTGATCGTTTCAACAGGACGGCAGGGGCGATCCTCCATGAAAAATACCGGCAAGAACGTCACTCAGAAACCTGCGGCGAAAAAAGGCAAGCCGAAGACCGCGAAGCCCGTCCGGGAGACGAAGGCCGGCAGCCCGCCTGAGCCGAAAAAAAGGAAACCGGCACCCCGGAAACCTGTCTCGAAAGAGCGGGTCAGCAGACCCTTTACGCCAGACGCCTTTCCCATCGTCGGCATGGGGGCCTCGGCGGGGGGCCTCGAGGCCTTTACCTCCTTCTTCACCAACATGCCTGCGGACAGCCACATGGCTTTCATCCTGGTGGTCCATCTAGACCCCGGCCACGCCAGCATGATGCCGGAGCTGCTCAAGCGACACACGAACATGGACGTCGTCGAGGCGCAGGACGGCATGACCGTGGTGCCCGACCGAGTCTATGTGATCCCGCCGAACAAGGACCTGTCGATTTTCGGCAGGGTTTTGCAGATCGGTGCACCCGCCGAAATGCGGGGACTGCGGATGCCCATCGACTCTTTCTTACGCTCGCTCGCCGAAGACCAGGGCGAAAAGGCCATAAGCATTATCCTCTCGGGCACGGGATCCGACGGGACCCTCGGGATGAGGGCGATTCACGGCGCAGGCGGGATGTGCATGGTCCAGGACCCCGAGACGGCGCGATACGACGGCATGCCCCGAAGCGCGATCATCACGGGTCTTGCGGATTACGTCGTGCCGGTGGAGAAGATGCCCGATGAGCTGCAGGCCTACGTGGGGCAGTATTACCCGAAGAAGCCGGGGAAGATCCTCTACCTGGGCGACACGAGCCTCACGGCCATCCAGAAGATCCTCGCCATTCTGCGCACGAGGACGGGCCATGATTTTTCCCACTATAAAAAGACGACGATCCTGCGCAGGATCGAGCGGCGCATGAGCATTCACCAGATCGCCGATGCGGTCGCCTATGCCCAGTTCATCCAGGAGCACCCGGAGGAGATACAGGTCCTCTTCAAGGAGCTGCTCATCCGCGTGACGAGCTTCTTCCGGGACCCCGAGGCATTCACCCTCCTTCAGGAAAAAATGCTGCCCGATCTCATCGAGAAAATGACCGAAACGGATACCATCCGGGTGTGGGTCCCGGGATGCGGGACCGGGGAGGAGGCCTACTCCATCGCCATCCTGCTTCAAGAGTTCATGGAGGAGGCGAAAACGGCTTTCAAGGTGCAGATCTTCGGCACCGACATCGACGAGGATTCCATCGCCCAGGCGCGGACCGGGCTCTACCTCGCCAACATTTCCCTGGATGTCAGCGCCCGGCGCCTCAAGCGGTACTTCGTCAAGGAGGAAACGGGCTTCCGGATCCGGAGCGAGATCAGGGAGCGGATGGTTTTCGCCGTCCAGAACGTCATCAGCGACGCCCCCTTCACGAAGCTCGACCTGGTGAGCTGCCGCAACCTGCTGATCTATCTGGATATGGAGCTGCAGAGCAAGATCATCCCCATGTTCCACTACAGCCTGAAGCCGGGCGGGGTCCTCTTCCTCGGCTCGTCCGAGACCGTGGGGACCTTCGGGGAGCTTTTTTCGACACTCGACAGGAAATGGAAGATGTTTCGGCGCACGGAAGCGCCCTCCCCCTACCACGCGGGCGGTTACACCGGCCTTGATATGGGGGGAGCCGGCGCGGCACGGGCTGCCGATGCGGCGGTGAAGGTGAAGCAGATCGCCTTCCCGGAAATCGCGCGTAGAGTCCTCCTGGAGAATCTCGCACCCCCCTCGGTCATCGTTGGTGAGCGCGGCGATATCCTCTACGTCCACGGCCAGACGGGGAAATTCCTGGAACCCTCGCAAGGCCAGCCCAGCATGAACGTGCTCGACATGGCCAGGGAGGGGCTCAAGGTCCAGCTCCGGGCGGCCCTCCACCGGGCGGTTGCGAAAAACGGGGATGTGGTCATGAGGAGTCTGCAGATCAAAGTCAACGGAGGGGTCCAGCCGACGGATGTGACGGTGAAACCGATCCACATGTCCGCCGTGGAGAAGAAGCTTTTCATCGTGGTCTTCGAGGAGGTCGGTCGTGCTGTGAAGGAGCCGCAGAAGCTCAAAGCCTCTGCCGGCAAGGGACAGAATGCTCGGATTGCAGAACTGGAAAAGGAGCTTACCTTCACGCGGGAAAATCTCCAGGCGGGCATCGAGGAGCTCCAGGCCTCGAACGAAGAGCTGAAGTCCACCAACGAGGAGTTCCAGAGCACCACCGAGGAGTTCCAGAGCACCAACGAGGAACTGGAGACTTCCAAGGAGGAGCTGCAGAGCGTCAACGAGGAGCTGATCACGGTGAACACGGAGCTCCAGTCCAAGATCGACCAGCTCACCAATGCCGAGAATGACGTGAAGAACCTCCTCGACGGCGTCAACACGGGGATCATCTTCCTGGACACCCGTCTGCGGATCAAGCGCTTCAATGCCGAGGCCACCAAGGTGATCAACCTGATCCCCACCGACGTGGGACGTCCCCTGGCGGATATTTCCTACAACCTCAAGTACGAAACGCTCTCCGAGGACGCCGGGCGGGTCATCGACACGCTGGTCTCCAAGGAAGTGCCTGTGGAGGCCAAGGACGGCCGTCCCTATCTGCTGCGGATCAGCCCCTACCGGAGCACCGGGAACGTCATCTCCGGCGTCGTGATGACCTTCACGGAAATCACGGCGGTGGCGGGCAAACCGCAAACATCGAAGCGTGAAGGGTAAAGGCGCGCACCCGATGAAAAAGACCGCGGATACGAAAAAAGAACTCCGCAAGCAGGCCGAAGACAAAGTCGCCTCGCTGCGGGAGAGAGATCTGCTCCGGTATCTTCCGCAGTACGAGGAGAAGCGTTTGATCCACGAGCTCCAGGTTCACCAGGTCGAGCTCGAGATGCAGAACGAGGAAATGAGGGGCACCCAGGAGCAACTCGAGGAGTCCAGGGGCCGGTACAAGGAACTTTACGATTTTGCACCCGTCGGGTATGTCACGCTGGATCCGTTCGGGCTGATCGTCGAGGCGAATCTCACGGCGGCCACGCTGTTGAGCGTAACCCGGACAGCGCTCATCGGCAAGCACATTCAGTCTTTCATGGACCGGGGGAGTGCCGATGCGTTCCACCTTTTCCTCCGGAAACCCCTGCCGCCCGGGATGAAAGAGATTTTGGCATGCAGGCTTCTGCCGGCGAAGGGGACGCCTTTCGAGATCTCCCTGAACGTGGGCGGCGAGTTTGACCGGTCAGGCAGGCTGGTTCGGTATCGGGTGGTCCTCGTGGATGTGAGCGTGCTGAAGCTGATGGAGCGGCAGGCTCGCGAGACGGGGGACAGGCTTCGGTCGCTCGCCTCCGAATTGAACCTTTCCGAGGAGCGCACCCGCAAGGCGCTCGCCCAGACCCTCCACGACGAGGTGGGCCAGATGCTGGCCCTGGCGCGCATGAAGCTCTCCGCTGCGCTGGATCCTCCCAAGGAGACGGCCGTGGAGAAGATCGTCGAAGAGGTCCTCGACATGCTCGGCTCGGTCATCCGGGAGACGCGGTCCCTCATGGTGGAGATCAGCCCGCCCGTTCTGCACGATCTCGGGCTCGCCGCCGCCGTCGACTGGATGGCCGAGAGGATGTCTTCGAAACACGGCTTAGACATCGAGACGATGAATACGGGGGATTTCTCGGACCTGGAGCATGACTTGAAAGTCATGCTCTACCAGATGACGAGAGAGCTGCTGGTCAACATCGTCAAGCACAGCGGCGGCCGTCATGTCCGCGTGACCGTCGAGCGCGATGATCACACCATCGGCATCACGGTACGAGACGACGGGAAAGGGTTCGATGCCCGGGAGGCGGGCTCCCCCGCCGCCGAGAACGGCTTCGGGCTCTTCAGCATTCGCGAGAGACTGAAGTCCTACAACGGAAGCCTTCAGATCGAATCGAAGAAAGGGAAGGGAACGACCGTGTCCGTCCGGCTGCCCGTGCAAAGCAAAAAAGAAAAGGACCTGTGATCAACAGAACATGGAGGGGGACAGGGATCAAACCACAACCGATTGGCCCAGGGGGGAGACTCGTGGCGACAGTGCGGAAAAAAGCGGCGAAGCCGGAGGGGATCGCGAAGTGCCCCACGGGGATTGCGGGACTCGACGAGGTCACCGGCGGGGGAGTGCCGAAGGGAAGACCTACGCTCGTCGTGGGGGGCGCAGGCTCCGGCAAGACGCTTCTGAGCATGGAGTTTCTCATCAACGGCGCCACGAAGTACAACGAGCCGGGCGTCTTTGTCGCCTTCGAGGAAACAGCCGAGGAATTGTCGAAAAACGTCGCCTCTCTCGGCTTTGACGTCCAGGCCCTGGTCGCCAAAAAGAAGCTCGCCGTCGACTACGTCTACATCGAGCGAAGCGAGATCGAGGAGACCGGCGAGTACGACCTCGAGGGTCTCTTCGTGAGGCTGGGCCACGCGATCAACTCCGTGGGCGCCAGGCGTGTGGTCCTCGACACGATCGAGGTCCTCTTTGCGGGCCTGCCGAACCCGGCCATCCTGCGCGCCGAGCTTCGCCGCCTCTTCCGGTGGCTCAAGACCATGGGGGTTACGGCCCTGATCACCGGCGAGCGCGGGGATCACAGCCTGACGCGATACGGCCTCGAGGAGTACGTGGCCGACTGCGTGATCCTCCTGGATCACAGGGTCACCGATCAGCTCTCCACTCGGCGGCTTCGGGTGGTGAAGTATCGCGGCTCGGCCCACGGCACCAACGAGTACCCCTTCCTGATCGACGAGCACGGGATGTCGATCCTGCCGATCACGTCCATGGGGCTTGCCCACGAGGTCTCGACGGAGAAAGTCCCGACGGGAATTGCGCAGCTCGACCGGATGTTCGACGACGGCGGGTACTACCGGGGCAGCAGTGTCCTGGTCTCGGGCACGGCAGGAACCGGGAAGACGAGTCTCGCCGCCTTTTTTGCCGATGCCGTGTGCAGGGGCGGCCAGCGGTGCCTCTACTTCTCCTTCGAGGAGTCCGAGGGCCAGATCCTGCGCAACATGCGCTCCATCGGCCTGGACATGGCGAAATGGACCCGGAAGGGCCTCCTGAAGGTTCACTCGTCACGGCCCGAGATGCAGGGGCTCGAGAGGCACCTGGTGGAGATGCACAAGCTCATCGGGGACTTCAAGCCCCAGGCCGTCGTCATGGACCCCATCACGAACATGGTCAAGGTGGGCGATCGGCTCGAGGTGACCTCCATGCTGACCCGCCTGATCGATTACCTGAAGATGGAGAAAATCACGTCGCTCTCCACGAGCCTCGTGACGGATGAAGGGGGAGCCGAAACCGCGGCCGGGATCTCTTCGCTGATGGACACCTGGATCAATGTTCAAGATATTTTAAGCAACGGGGAGAGAAACCGGGGGATCATGATCATGAAGTCCCGGGGCATGGGCCACTCCAACCAGGTCAGGGAGTTCAAACTGACGGACAGGGGAGTTGTGATTGCAGATGCCGATGGCAGAATGAAGGGGGGAATGAGATGAAAGGCACGGCGGCAGAAAAGCCCCCGCGGGGAGCCAATAAACGGCCAACCAAGGGGCTGACAAAGACGCGGACGGCGAAAAAAGAGAAAAAGAAGCTCTGGGGGCTTCGGCTCTACGTGGCGGGCCAGACGCCGAAATCGCTTGCGGCCTTCGCCAACCTGAAGGCCATCTGCGAAGAGCATGTCCCGGGCCGCTACACAATCGAGGTGATCGACCTGCTGGTGAACCCCCAGCTGGCCAAGGGGGACCAGATCATTGCCATCCCCACGCTGGTGAGGAAACTGCCCGTGCCGATCCGCAAGATCATCGGCGATCTGTCCGACACGGAGCGGGTGCTCGTCGGCCTCGACCTGCGCCCATTGCAATAACGAAGGCGGGAGGCGTCTGTGAAGAAGCGGAAGGGACAAACGGATAAGGAAAGAATCGAGAAGGCCCTGGAAGCGCAGGATGACAGGAACTACGTGCTTCGCCTCTACGTGACCGGGATGACGCCGAAATCGACCCTGGCCGTCACGAACATCAAGAAGATCTGCGAGGATCACCTCGCGGGCCGGTATTCCCTCGAGGTGATCGATCTCTACAAGCGCCCGACCCTGGCGGACGGCGAGCAGATCATCGCGGCGCCCACCCTGCTGAAGAAGCTGCCCCTGCCCCTGAGGCGATTCATCGGGGACATGTCCGACACGGAGAAGCTCGTCGTGGGACTGGACCTGCGGCCGAATAAAAAAGGTAAGGAAGCTCTCTGAACGCCCCCCGGTCAAGGCTGATCTGACGGGACGACCCCCATGGCCAAACCAAAAGCGAAACAAAAACAGGCTGTCGAAAACGAAGAGCTGCAGGCACGCCTCCGGGAGCTGGAAGACACCCTGGAAGCCATCCGCAGCGGCGCCGTGGACGCCATCGTTGCGTCCGGCCCGGCGGGCGATCGGGTGTACACCCTCGAGGGCGCCGATCACACCTACCACACGATGGTCGAGTCCATGAACGAGGGCGCCGTCACGATCCTGGCGGACGGCACCATCCTATACGGGAACCGCCAGTTCGGGCAGATGACCGGGGCATCCCCTTCGGAGATCATCGGCAGGCCCTTTCACGATTTTGTGCAGGCATCCGACCGCCTGACGTGGAACGGATTCATCCAGCAGGCCGGTCCCGACGGCCTCAAGGCGGAGATGAGGCTCCGCAACGGGTCGGCTGCCGAGATCCCCGTGCAGATTTCGGTTACCCCGATCGAGCTCGGCGGCACGAATGTCCTTGCCCTTGTCGTGACGGACCTGTCGCAGAGGAGGCGCTACGAGGAAATCGTCGCGGCGGAGAGGCTTGCGCGCTACATCCTCGAGCAGAGCCTGGAAGGGGTCGCCGTATGCATCAACGGCCGGATTCTCTTCGCAAGCCGCAGGCTCCACGAGATCTGCGGGAGAAATCCCCTGCTGCAGCCTTTCGACCGGCTTTTCACTCTCAGGATGTCGGAGTCCGAACCCTTCTCCGTGGAAATCCCTGACTCTGGAAAAGTCGTGAAAAGTGCAGAGGTAAGCTATCAAAACCAGGACGGGAAGAGCTACGCCATGATCCTCAATGCGGGGCCTCTTTATGGCGATGACCATCGAATCCTCGGGAGCCTGGTCAGCCTGACGGACATCACCGAGCGCAAGCGCGCAGAGGAGGATCTGCGCGGCAGCGAAGAGGAATTGCGGCAGGCCAATGAGAACCTCGAGCAGCGGGTCCGGGAGCGCACGATGGATCTGCAGAATCTCTCGGAGAAACTCTCGACGAGCCGCGACGATCTGCGCAGGCTGGCTTCAGAGCTGGTCCTGGCGGAAGAACGGGAACGCAAGAGAATTGCCGTGACCCTTCACGACGAGGTTGCCCAGTCGCTGGCGGCGGCCCGGATGAGGATAGACCTGCTTCGGAGCTTACCCGGTGACCATGAATACCGGCAGCTCATCGAGCAGGCCCAGGAGCTTCTCTCCCATTCCATCCGTCAGACGCGGGCCCTTATGACGGACATCAGCAACCCGGTGCTTTACGATTTAGGGCTTTGTTCAGCCGTGGAGGCTCTGGCGGAGCAGATCAAAGACCGTCATGGTATTCAAGTTCAATGCTCCTTCGAGGGGAATCTCGGCTCGCTGAGCCAGGACCTGAAAGTGATGGTCTTCCAGGTCGTGAAGGAGCTTGTGCAAAACGTCATCAAACATAGTGGGGCCCATGGCGCGCATATCCGGATCATTGAGGCCGGCCATGCCATTCGGGCGATCGTCGCGGACGATGGAGCGGGTTTCGACGGCAACAAAAATGACGCATCCGACTATGTCGGAGGTGGTTTTGGTCTTTTCAGCATCCGCGAAAGGGTGAAGTCGTTTAACGGAAACATCCAGATTAAATCAAGGCCGGGCATCGGCTCGGAAGTGACCGTTGAGCTCCCGAAGGCAGCTGGAAGCATCACAGCCTCACGCAAAGTCAAAAAACAAAAGAAAGGGTATGATAAAGATGCTGATTGTAGGGGCAGGGTTGAAATCGACCCTGCCTTGCCAAACTTGGATCACGATAAGAACGTATAAAAGAGCGAAACAGTATGCCGAGCAGGACCCCTCCAGCGTGCCGGTGCGATATCGCGTCGTCCTCGTGGATATCCGGCGGTTCAAGCAGGAGGGCCCATAAGCCATCATGCAGGTTGAGTAGGAACCTGTCCGGGGCAGAGCCGGTTGGCTCTGCCTTTTGCTTCTTCCCTCATTCCTCCTTTCCGTGATCCTCCGGCCCTCCTTTTTTCTCCCTGTACATGGGCTCCTGCTTTAAAGAACGAGTTGATCCAATCCAATCCCTGACATGAAAGTAATGCTTTTAAACGCATCAACTAGGTATCTCGCCGATGGTTAAATCAGGCTGTATCTTATAATTATATAATGCACTTTAAGAATGCAGCATTTCGGCTTTTCTATCAGTCTGTCGAGCGAGAATAAGGATGAACCATGAACACCCTTGAAGACTGGCGAAAGAAGTTCCCCGATAAATTCGCACCCGAGGAAACAGCCTTTCAATGCATCCACCGGGGCGACACCCTCTTCATCGGCTCGGCCTGTGCCGAGCCCCAGTACCTCGTCCAGGGCCTCATCCGGTACGTTCAGTCCAATCCCAAGGCCTTCTTCGACGCCGAGGTGCTTGGCATCAGGACCCTCGGCGTGGCTCCCTATGCCACGGAAAAGTTCAAGGAGAACTTTCGCCACAACTCCTTTTTCATCGGCGACAACACCCGTGAGGCCGTCAACGCGGGGGTGGCCGACTACACCCCGATCTTTCTCTCCGAGATTCCGGGCCTGTTTTACCATGGCCTCGACCGGATCGAAGTGGCCCTGATCCAGACCTCGCCGCCGGACCGTCACGGCTACATGAGCCTGGGGGTCAGTGTGGACATCGTGAAGGCCGCCACGGAGATGGCCGGCTGCATCATTGCACAGGTCAACGGCAGAATGCCGCGCGTCCATGGCAATACCTTCATCCATATCGAGCAGGTCGATTACCTCATTCCTTATGACGAACCGATCCTGGAATACCATTCCGGAGCGGATAAGGAAATCGCCCAGCCGATCGGGAAGTACGTCGCCCGTCTCATCGAGGACGGCGATACGATCCAGGTCGGCTACGGCAGCATTCCCAACGCCATTCTGGCCCACCTTGCAGACAAGAAGCACCTTGGAATCCACACGGAGCTTCTCAGCGACGGCATCGTTGAACTGATCCGGAAAGGCGTCATCGACAACAGCCGTAAAAAGATCGACCGCGGAAAGACCGTGGCGACCTTCTGCATGGGAACACGGGACACCTACGATTTTCTCGATGACAACCCTTCCATCGAGTTCCGGACGATTGACTATACGAACAACCCCCTCGTCATCGCCCGGCAAGACAACATGGTGGCCATCAACAGCGCCCTCGAGATCGACCTCACGGGGCAGGTCACGGCCGAGTCCATCGGCAGGGTCTTCCACAGCGGCGTGGGCGGCCAGGCGGACTTCATGCGGGGCGCCGTCCTTGCCCAGGGCGGAAAATCCATCCTGGCCATCCAGTCCACCGCGCTCAAGGATACGGTTTCAAGAATCGTCCCGGCCCTCAGCCAGGGCGCAGGGGCGACACTCGTCCGGGGGGACGTTCACTACGTCGTCACGGAATACGGCATCGCCTACCTTCACGGCAAGAGCATCCGGGAGCGGGCGATGGAGCTCATTGCCATCGCCCACCCGAAATTCAGACTGTGGCTCGTCGAGGAGGCGAAAAAGGCGGGCCTCATCTATGCCGATCAGATGATCATGCCCGGCGAGAAAGGGAGGTATCCCGAGGAACTGGAGACCTACCGGAAGACCAAGACAGGCATGGATCTCTTCCTGAGGCCGATCAAGATGACGGACGAGGATGAGTTGAAGGAATTCGTCCACGGTCTCTCCGACCGCAGTCTCTACACGAGGTTCATCTCGAAGCGCCAGGACCTTCCCCACGAGCGGCTCCAGGAACTCGTCGTCATCGACTACACCCAGGAGATGGCCATCGTGGCCGTCGTCGGCGATGAGGGAAAAGAAACGTTCGTCGGCGTCGGGCGCTATTACATCTATCCCGACAGGCAAAGTGCCGAGGTTGCCTTTGCCGTGAGGGATGATTATCAGAAGAAGGGCATCGGTCAGGAACTCCTCGCCTACCTCACCTATCTGGCCAGGCGACAGGGTCTGCTGGGCTTCACGGCGGATGTCCTGGCCGGTAACGAGCCCATGCTCCATGTCTTCGAAAAGGGCGGCTTCGACATGCAGAGGCAGACCAGCGCCGGACTCGTGGAGTTGAAGATGACGTTCAAGCAGGGGGCACACCCGCGGTCCCAGAAGCTGCAGCCGTAAACCGGGGAAACCCCTTCGGCCTTCGAGCCGGGGAGAGTCCCCATGGATTCATCGAACAGGGAGGCGACACCATGGAAGCAATACCCCAAGCGCAGCGCTCTTTCGACAAGATCATCGAGGAGCAGGTCAAGAGATGGCAGAGCGACCAGAAGAAGAAGTACAAGAACCCGATCCGGCCCGTGATCACCATGTCCCGGCTGCCCGGCGCCATGAGTAACGCCCTGGCCCAAAAGCTTGCCAAGGACCTGGAAATCGACCTTTTCGACCACGAAATCGTCGAGGAAATCGCCACGAATGCCAAACGAAGCCAGCAGATCGTCGAATCGCTCGACGAGCAGGATCGCAGTATCTTCGACGAATGGATCGCCGTCCTGGGTGAAGACCACATGTGGGCCTATGAATACCTCCAGCATCTCACGCAGGTCGTCGGCGCCATCGGGGCCCACGGACATGCCATCATCGTCGGGCGCGGCGCAAGCTACATCCTCCCCAGGGAGGTATGCCTTCGCCTGCTCGTCGTTGCGCCGCTGGAGGCGAGGATCCAAAACGTGGTGCGCACATACAAGGTCGCCGATAAGGAGGCGAGAAGGCAGGTGATCAGAACGGAGGCGGACCGCAAGGCCTTCATCAGAAAATACTTCCAGGCAGACATGATGGATCCGTTGAACTACGACCTGGTCATCAACACGGAGCATATCGACATCGATCTGGCGGCCCGGATTGTCAAGGAGACCTTCAATTCGAGGCAGTGGTACGACTATTCCGGCAAGAAGAAGTAGAAGAAGATACCCGGGATTCCCGGGGAATTCCGGCCGTCTCCAGGGAGCTCTGTGATGAGCAGTCTTGACGCCATCTTCGCCCCGAATTCCATTGCCCTGATCGGGGCTTCCACCACCCCGGGCAAGGTGGGATACGACATCTTTGCCAATATCCTGAAGGGCGGCTACAAGGGAACGCTCTACCCCGTCAATCCCATTGCCAAGTCCGTCCTGAGCATGAAGGCCTACCCCTCGATCGGCGAGATCCCGGACGCCGTGGACCTGTCCATCATCGTCCTTCCGACCGGTGCGACCCTCAAGGCGGTGGAAGAATCCGTCCAGAAAGGCGTCAAGGCGATCGTCGTCGTGTCGGCAGGGTTCCGGGAGGTCGGCAAGGAGGGACTGGAAGCCGAGAACCGGATTGTCTCGATCTGTCGGGAGGCCGGTGTCCGCGTGGTCGGGCCGAACTGCCTCGGGGTCATCAATCCTCTCCCCGGCGTGAGCATGAATGCGAGCTTTTCCGCCCGGATGCCCAACCCGGGAAACATCTCCTTCATCTCCCAGAGCGGTGCCCTCTGCGCCGCCGTTCTCGATTTTGCTGCGGACAGAGGGTTCGGATTTTCCAAGTTTATCTCGATCGGCAACAAGGCCGATGTGGACGAGATCGACTTGCTTCAGTACCTCCATGAGGATTCCGATACGGCCGTCATCATGATCTACCTCGAGGAACTGCGGAAGGGCGAGGAATTCATCTCGATGGCCAGGCAGGTCACGTCTGGAAGCCGGCCCACTCCGGTCCTGGTCGTCAAATCCGGAAGGACGAGTGCGGGGGCCATGGCGGCAGCCTCCCACACGGGTGCTCTCGCGGGGACCGAGGCCATCTATGACGCGATCTTCAAGCAGTCGGGGATCATCCGGGCGGATTCGGTCAACGAGCTCTTCGATTTTGCCGATGCGTTTGCCTACAAGCAGCAAAGCCCCCTGGGAAAGATGCGCAGGAAACTTCCCACCGGGAAGCGCGTGGCCATCGTGACCAACGCAGGCGGGCCGGGGATCCTTGCCACGGACATGACCGTCTCGGCGGACCTCGAACTTGCCCGGTTCAGTCAGGAGACCATCGAGAACCTGGCCCGGCATCTGCCCTCGGCGGCCAATCTCCGCAATCCCGTGGATGTCATCGGCGATGCGAGCCAGGATCGCTACGAGAATGCGTTATGGACGGTGATCAAGGACGAGGGGGTGGACGGCGCGCTTGTGATCCTCACGCCGCAGTCCATGACAAATGCGCTGGGGACGGCCGAGGCCATCGTCCGCGTGGCCCGGGGCACTCACAAGCCGATCATCTGCTGCTTCATGGGCGTGATCGATGTCTCGCCGGGCGTCAAGTATCTTCAGCAGCACGGCTACCCGGTCTACCAGTTTCCGGAAAACGCGGCAAAGGCCATGGGGGCTCTTTATCGCTACGCCGGGTGGCTCGACCGCGTTGAGCTCCCGGAATCGCCCGTCGCCCACGACAGGGCGCGTGCCGCCTCGATCATCTCCGATTGTCTGGCCTCGGGGAAGACACGCCTCGGGGAAATCGAGGGGAATGAAATCCTGAAATGCTATGGCTTCGACGTCCTGCCGACTCGTCTGGCCGTCAGCGAAGACGAGGCGGCCTCGATTGCCGGCGAATTCAGCTTTCCCGTGGTCATGAAGATCGTCTCCGCGCAGATCCTTCACAAGACCGATGCCGGGGGGGTTGTCCTGGGGCTCACGAGCGAGAAAGAGGTCAGGCAGGCATTCCGGGAGATCGTGAAAAGGGCGAAGAGCTACAATCCCGATGCCGTCATCGACGGCGTTCTCGTGCAGAAAATGTCACCGTCGGGAGAAGAGGTGATTCTCGGCTTGAACCGTTACGACATGGGGCCCCTTCTGATGTTCGGCATGGGCGGCATCTTCGTTGAGGTATTCCAGGATGTGGCTTTTCGCCTCGCACCGATCGGAAGGACCGAAGCCGACCTGCTGATCCGGGAGATCAAGGGATTCAAGCTTCTAACGGGATTTCGGGGTCGACCCCGGGCCGACCTCGATTCCCTTCGGAGAAACATCATGAATCTTTCCGATCTGGCCGTCAACCACCCGGAGATCAGCGAGATGGACATCAACCCGCTGCTTGTCCACGACGAAGGAAAGGGCGCAACGCTGGTCGACTGCCGGATGATCCTGAAACCGCCGCAAACGACGAACCCGCCGGCCAAGTTGTGAAAGGAAGCCGAAAAGGCGCACATTTTTCAACATCTTTGCCGGTGTTCTTTCAAACCCGTCAACCCTCCCGTCAGGCATTTCGAAGTCAAAGATCAACCTTTCCCCTATGACACTTTAAGAATATTCACGATACCCTGTATACGAAATATAGATGTTTTTTCAATTCATGACATCCGTAGAATAGAGGGCGCACATCCCCTCTGCTTTACCTCCAGAAAAAATAAATCTCGCGGCCAACGCTTCAACCCGGTTTTATCCGGCCCATTTGGAGAAAGGAGGAAGGACGATGAAAAAAAGCCATAGGGTCTTCCGTTTTCTTGTCGCCCTCATGATGATCGCCGCCTTCATGGCCTGCGCATCGACACCGGAACAGTCAAGCACGGGGGAATACGTCGATGATACCGTCATCACGACCAAGGTAAAAACCGAGCTCGCAAATGACAATCTTCTCAAGTCATTTCAGATCAGCGTCGAAACCCGCAAGGGCATCGTTTCGCTGAGCGGTTTCGTCGATTCTCCATACGCGGTCGATAAAGCGGGAGAAATCGCACGCGGCGTCGCGGGGGTCAAATCCGTCCAGAATGCTCTCGTCGCAAAATAGGCAGCCGTTATCCTGGTCGGTCAAGTAACAGGAAAGGAGAAGAAATATGGGTACCATCCTGATCATCATTCTGGTCCTCGTGCTTGTCGGCGCACTGCCCACCTGGCCTCACAGCAAGAGCTGGGGATACTATCCCAGCGGCGGTGTAGGATTAATCCTTCTGATTCTGCTCATCCTGCTGCTCCTTGGGAGGATCTGAGGTGTTCACGCAGGGGATGCGCTGACACGGTAAAACTGAAGGAAGCTCTTGAAGCCGGCGGTGAAAACGATTGCACGCGCATGAAAGACTTACCCGGTGGGCGGGGTGCTTCATGCTGAACCGGCAACCCACGAAAGGAGAAGTACGATGCCATTGATTCAATTAGTGATCGTTCTGGTTGTCGTCGGGGTGATCCTGTGGGTCATTAACAGCTACATCCCGATGCAATCCACCATCAAGAAAATTTTGAATGTGGTCGTGGTGATTGTTGTGATCATATGGCTGCTGAGTGTCTTCGGACTCATCGGAGACCTGTCAAGGATTCGTATCGGGAAGTGACGGGTCTGAAAACAGTTTACCTGGAGCGAAAACAGGAGAGCGCCCGTGCATGGAAAAGCACGGGGTTCTATCACGACCCTCGTCATCGTGAGCAGTCATCGTGAGCGGTCATGGTGAGCTTGTCGAACCGCGAACGACGGGCCATCCTTAACGGGAAGCCACGCCCTGTGGGCGGTGAGCTTCACGATAGAGAGAAGGAGCATCATGAAAACATACATGTTGGCAGGCATTATCCTTGTCGTGATTGGAATCGTCGCGTTCGCGTACCAGGGCATCACCTACACGACCCGGGAAAAGGTCGTCGATATCGGTCCCCTCCAGATGACGGCTGAGAAGACCCATACGCTTCCGCTGCCGCCGATCGTGGGAGGGATCGCGCTCGCGGGCGGCATTGTGTTGCTGGTCATGGGAAACAGAAAGGGCTGACAAGAAGCAAAACCGTGCAGTCAAGATGAGGCATGGGGAGACGTCGAAACAGAAGCAGATAGAACCTGGATTGAAGTCAAGGCTGCCCTTTACGAAGCGATCTCCAGGATCACATCCGTTTCCATGACTCGAAGGTGCCCAGCCCTTCCCGTTTGAAATCTTACCGATCCATCAAAATTGAAGAATGGAAGATCTGACGCTTTCGGGAAGAACGTCACCTCCCGATCGATCGGCACAGGATTGCCTTTTGTTCATTTTCTTGTTAAACAGGACTCAAAACGGACTGGAATGCCTAGAGTGCAGAATAGCGGAAGAGGAATTACAATGAAAGCCCTCACCAGGCTGCTGCTGTTGATGACGGCTGTCTGGATCGCCGGCTGCGTCCACCAGACCCGATTCTACGCTCCGTTGCAACCCGATGGCTGGAGTGCCCAGCCCATCTCGGTACCGTGCCGTTTTGTCCCTGATGCCGACCTCGATCCCGACACCGGAGTGCCCGTGGGGGACGATGGATATTATCTCTATATCTCGATCGCCGCCGGCGATTGGGACTACGGGACGACCCTGTCCTTTATCTACTCGTTCGGGATGAATCCGGGAGGGCACAGTTGGATCATTCTGGAAAGCCCTCTGAATCGCGTGGAATACGGCCACAACGGCAACTTCGGGCTGGAGAAACCACGATACCAGCAGAATGTGTATCAGAGGTTTCTGGACCAGCATCCCGATCCCTTCGCTTATTTGTGGGAGATGATGTCCGATGGCCGGTTGGAGATCGGCAGGCCCGATCGCACCCCCACGTTTGTCTGGCGAATGCCGATCACCCAGCGGCGGCATCAATTGATCCACGAATACGTGATGAACCGGACGTATGACCTGTTCGGTGTGAGGAACAACAACTGTGTCGATATGGTGACGGATGCGGCGGCGCTGGCAGGGATCCACTTGATCCACCGTCTTCGACTCACCATCCCGAAGAATATGCCTGTCAGCAAGACCCCCGGCTGGACGGACCCCCAATACCGCATCCTGGAGTTCAGTACGCCGGATGTGCTGCAGCTGGACCTGCGCCAGCTTGCCCGGTTCGGAATCGGGAATGATGTGACCGAGTGGTATCTGAATTTGAAGCGGTGACGATGCCGGAGGGCCGGTCATTGACCATGGAACCCCTGCCGACAGGCGGGGGTTGCGCTGCCCGTCAGTCCTCTTCGAGAAACCGGCGGCAGACATTCGCGATATTGAAGGCCGCCGAGCCGTTCTGAACCGGCATCAACCGGCGCAATTCGTCCATGTCGAAGTCCGAGTAGGTTTCCTTGCCGAGCGCAAGGCCGACGAAGGCAGTCGACGAAAATCGAGTGATCAGGACATCGCAGTTCGCGATCATTTCTTCCGCGCTGCCGGTCGCGAACACCATGGCACCGGGCGCATACCGGAGGATTTCCCGGGTGGCGCGCTCGACCTTTTCGCTCGGGTGAAGCTTGAAGATCAGTTGCCTTCCGCCGGCGAGCTCGAACGCTCTCCGGATAAAGGCCTCGCGGTCCTCGCTCTGGAGTGTCTCCCTCAGCGACGACGTGCAAACCAGCACGTAGTGCCGATAGGGAAAGTCGTTGCTGCAATATCGCCTGCAGTCGTCGAAATTGGGTATTCCCGTAACGACGATTTTCTCGGGGCTCACGCCGTTTCGAATGAATAAGTCTCGATATCCCTCGCTTGCGACGCAGAAAGCCCGGTAGGCATCGCTGAGACCGGTCGCTGCATTGCCCGCCAACCAGCGGGGAAGGAATCGGAGGCGCTTGACGAGATGGAACATCAGGGTTTCCGGGTCTGTAATCCCTTCCTGCACCAGCACGATCCGGTTGTCTCGAATGTTCTTCTGAAGATACACGTCCGAGCAGGTAACCACCAGATCGTAGGGCCGATTTTTCCCCTGGTAGTCGATGGGGAGGCCATGCTCCTGAAGATACCTCCGGCAGCGTCCCGCCAGCTCGTTTCCTGAGATCGCGAACTCCATCAACCCGAGTCTTCGAAGAATCTCGTCAAAGCCGTGGACGTAGTAGGGCGAGAAGGAGTGCTCGTACTCGCGAAGGTGCTCGGAGACCCGATGCATCTGGGTCGTCTGATTCATCGAACCGCAAATGAAGAATATCCTTTTTTTCATCGCTTCCCGCCATGCTCGCATTCGCCTAACGCCTGTGCACCCAATCGCACCGAAGACAGGTCGGAAACCCGGTATAGTCCAACTTCCCGAAGTGGCTCCGGATCGCGGACAACGCGGGCCCATTCCAGATTTCCGCGACACTCCGGACGTTCAGATCTCCTACGGCCTGAAGGCCATTGTAATCCATGCAACAGGTCACGGCTTTGCCGTCGCAGAGCACCGACAGGGCTGTCCAGGGGTAAAAACAGACAGACACGATCCTTTCTCTCACAAGGTTGTACGCCCTGCCGCCTCCAAAGTTGTCCACAGAGCAGAGATTCAGGCAGTCGCCGGCCCTCTTGTCCAGGACAGAGCGCCAGAGGGATTGAAACTCCTCCGTCCTGGCCCCATTGGCTTCCTGAGGCATGTATTGAAGGATCAACTTCGGAGTCCTTTTCTTGAGTTCCTTCCGGATCCTCACAAATTCCCGGATGTTGTTCAGCGCGACCTTGAAATCCAGCCGTTGCATGGTGGCCCCATACGATTCTTCGTCGGTACCGTAAAAACTGATCTTCATCGTGTCCAATCCTGCTTGAATGATCTTTCTCGCCGTCTCGGGGAACAGCAACGAAGCGTTGGTCACGAGATAGGTATGCTTGATCCCGCAGGTCTTTGCGAGCTTGATCCGTTCCGGCAAGAGCTCATCCAACAGGGGCTCGCCAAACCCGTGCAAATGCACGACGGGTTTTCGTTTCGCGCCGGAGAGCTCTTTCATGATCTTCTCGAATAATCCAAACTCCATGAAGCCGTGTTTTCGGGTCAGCGTCTCGCGAGGGCACATGACGCACTGCGCGTTGCAGCAGTTTGTGTTTTCGATCAGGATTACGGCCGGCAAGGGAAGGTGGTATCGGTAGTACGGATAAAAGAGCCAGGGCGTCCTGGCCAACGACAAAAGGCCCCTGGTGATCTTGTCCCGTGCATTGAGAATCATTTAGCTTCTTTGCTCCCTGGGGTCATCATGATGCCGAAAACGAAGACCACGGCTGCTCATGTGACGCGATTCGTGTTGTCTTCATCATGGAGCCTCGGGTCCGTTGCGGACAGGTCTCGAAACGCCCCAGCCCGCTGCCGGCGGTGTCGGGATGGCCTTCACCACGTAATCGCCCGATCCATGAAGAGAGCCGCTCATATAGGTGCGCACCCGGTTGTCCCCGGCTGTCAGAGAGAAAATCGATTTGTCGTAGGGGCGAACCCGCAGAGAGTCCGGTACGCCCATCAGGTCGAGTACCGTCGCAAAATGGTTGAGATGGGAAACCCGGATGCCGGGGGGGATGTCGGCCAGGAGCCCTTTCCGGCTGTACCGCTCACCGGACACGAAGAAACCGGGCACGTCGACGATCACCTCGTCCGGTTTCATATGGGTGTACACCTGCCCTTGCTCGGCCAGCGTCTGGCCATGGTCCGATGTGTACAGGATGACATAGTTCCGGTTTGTCGTTTCGGAAATCAACACCCGGAAGAATTCATCCACTTGAAAACGGATCCCGTTGTCATAGGTATTGACGAGCTTTTCGCGTCCCGTCGCGCCGGGGTCAATGGGTTCCGATGCCTCCATGACCGGCTTCCAGATCGCAGAGGCCTCATCGTCCGGATATCGATTGCGATACTGGAAGTGGAGACCCTTCTTGTTGACGACAATGAAGTAGCCGCCCCGTTCATTCAGAAGGCCGCTGAGAAAACGGGCGATGCCCAAATCCTTCGTCGCTTCCAGATCGACGTGGCGCTCCTCGAACGATCGACCGGTCATCCACCGGTCCAGGGATCTCACGGGACCGTCGCCTGCCGCTTTTACGAGCGTGGAAAGATAGCCGTGATCGATGTCGATGTAGATCGTCTCGTAGCCCATTTTCTTTGCGTAGTCAAAGAGGGTGGGGTTCCTGGCGGTGCGAAAGCCGTCGTCGGGAAATGCGTTGTGACCGGTCATGAGATAGGCGTTGCTGATGTAGGAAAAGGTGCCGGCAGCGACACCAATGCCGAGATTCTTGAGGAGGCCCCGGGTTTCGAGGGATTGAAGGAACGGTGTGGTGGCGCGCGGGTAGCCGTTCAGGCTGAGGTTGCTGCCGCGAACGGACTCGTCGATGACATAGATAATGCTGTCGAGCGGCCGTTGGGAGGCCTGAAAGGCCGGCAGGTCGTCTCGCGGTCCCTGATATTTGCGGAGGTGTTCAAACTCGTGATGAAGTGTGGAACGGAGGAAGGAGGTCAGGGGATTCAGATGGAAGCTGCGTTCCGGCACGTAGAGAAAGAGGGCATAATGGGAGGCGAGGAGGAAGAGCGCCGGCAGGAGACCGAGGGCAAGGGCCTTTCGGAAGTTGGATGCCGGCGGGACGAAGATCAGTGCGGACAGAACGAGCACGTAGGGGAAAGCGTACAGGAGGACGAGCGGCTTGAAGAAGCTCGCGATGGCCTCTGTTCGATGGTCCCAGCCGACGGACATGCCGAGAAACAGGTCGGTGGCGGTCATGAACTGGGACAGCGTCAGCCAATAGGAGAATTGGACGACGACCACGAAAGCACAGAGAAGGAGGACCCCCGTGCGCAAAATTCTGGGAAGGAGCAGGATCAGATAGAAGAGGGCGACGACCTGCAGGAAGACCAGCGCGAGGGCGCCCGCAGAACTTCACGGTGCCGGCGGCCGGGAGCACATGCAGCAGGGCCCGGTAATCGCTGAACCTGAAAAGGGGATCGATGAGGACCGCGAGCGTTGCGGCCAGCAATGCGGCCACGGCGCGGGGACAGGCCGCTCGAGGGATGGCGCGATGGGAGGACGTTGCTTTCATATGCCGCCCTCTTCCCACGGGGTGGCGATGATGCCCAGGATGAAGACGACGGCTGCAAAAACCCCTATGATGGCGGAGTGTCTCAGCGCGGCCATGTGGTCGCCAAAGATCATGGATGCCCGGAGCCCCTCGTTTACGTAGTACAGAGGCAGGATTTGGGCGATGGTCTGCATGAAGCCCGGCATCATCTCGAGCGGGAAGAAGCTCCCCGAGAGGAACATCATCGGGAAACTGATGGCGTTTGCCGCGACGGAAGCGCTCTCCGTCTCCTGGGTGAAGCGGGTGATGATCATCCCGATTCCGACGAACGCGAAAACGTCAAGCAACATGAACACAGGGAGCCAGGCATTGATCTGCAGGCTCACGCTGAACACGGCGTAGCTCACCAGCAGCAACGCCGTCGTGGACAGGACCGCAAGGATGAACTGGTACAGGATGTTGGACAGGGTCCAATCGGTGCGGGTGATGGGCGTGGTGGACAGCTTCCGGATGACACCCTTTTGCCGCAGCTCCGTATTCAAGTGCACCGTGCCGAACAGGCTCAAAATCATCACCGACATGGCGATGATGCCGGGGACGAAGAACTCGATGAACCGGTACTTCCCGGCGAGCATCGATGTCTCGGCCGAGCGGATGAACGGGGGAACCCCGGACATGGTCTGGTTGATCCCGGAGAACACCGAGTTCAGGAGGTGGATCTTCATGAACACCAGGCTGGAGCTGAGGTCGTACAGGTACGTGAGGGTAACGGATGCGTCGGGGTCGTTTAGTTCCATCCTCTGCAGGAAGGCCCCTTCGTAGCCCTTGGGAATCGTGAGGACCAGGCTCGACTTGTTGTCCCGGGTGTACTGCGCAGCGTCGATGGCGGGATCGATCCGGATGACCTTGAACTTCCCTTCGAGCTCGAGGCTCTTGACGAGCTGCGAAGAGGCGTCGGTGCGATCGAGGTCCTGCACGCAAAGGTCGAAGCTCATGTTGTCCTGGTTCATGAAGAGGGCTCCGAACACGAGGATCAGGAGTATCGGGAACGCAATCGTAAAGAACATGGCCGGCTTCGCGCGGTAGAAGCTCTTGAGGCTCACGACGAGATTTGCGCCGACGACGCGCAGGTTCATTGCGCCACCCCCCCGGCGGGTTCTTTGTGGAGCGCCTCGCCGGTAAGCTTCAGGAAGACGTCCTCGAGGTTGGGCTTGCGAACGTCCAGGCTGAGCAGCGACGCCCCGCCTTCCCGGATGGTGTTCAGGATCTTCTGGACGTCGTCCATGTGCTCCACACTGACCCTGATGTCCCTGTGGTTGTCATGGACCGTTTCGAAACCCATCTTCCGGACGATGTCAAAGACTTTTTCATCGACGGACCTTAGCGTGAGAACCAGGTATTTCGCGTTGCTTTCGATGAGCGCCCCGGGAGATCCCATCGCGATGATCTTCCCCCTCGAGATGATGGCGACCGTGTCTGCAAGAAACTCCGCTTCCTCCATGTAGTGCGTCGTGAGAAATACCGTCTTTCCCTTCTCCTTCAGGTCCAGCATCAGGTTCCACACCTCTCGCCTTGCGCGGGGGTCGAGCCCTGTCGTCGGCTCGTCGAGGAACAGGACCTCGGGGTCGTTTACGAGCGCAATCGCGATCCCGAGGCGCTGCTTCAAGCCCCCGGAGAGGTTCTTGTACTGCTCCCGGGTCTTGTCCTTGAGGTTGACGAGCTCGATCAACCCGTCGATATCGGTGTTTGCGCAGCTGAAAAGCCGCGAGTAGTACTGGAGGGTCTCCCTGACCGTGATCCTTTCGAACGAGCTGAACCCCTGCGGGAGGACGCCGATGCGGGAGACGATGTCGTGCTTCTTCTTCGTGACGTCCATCCCGAGAAGGCTCACGTTTCCCGACGTGGGCGTGCGGATGGTGTCGATGATCTCGACGGTCGTGGTCTTGCCGGCGCCGTTCGGGCCCAGCAGGGCGAAGATTTCGCCTTGCCTGACGCTGAACGACAGGTCGTTGACCGCGAGCAAATCCCCGTAGCGCTTCGTCAGGTTCTCGACTTCGATGGCGTGTTCAGCTTTCTTCGTCATGGATCGACCTGGTTGCCTCTGAATCACACTGGAATCACGACACGGTCTCCACCGATCGCCTTATCGATGTTGCCCCTGTACGAGGGCGATGGAAAGCCACATCTTTCTCCGGGGAATCGAATGCACCCACAGAGACCGGCCGGCAGCGACGGGAAACCGCGCCAGGGCCTTCCCGGTCAAGCCCACCGGAAAGGTATACCCGCCGTTTCCCCCTGCCGCCCCCTCTGCCGACGGATAGACGGTGATCTGCCGCGGGTCCACGAGATGGAATGCACATCCCAGGGCCTTGACAACGGCTTCCTTGACAGACCAGAGCAGGGCCGATGCCTTTTCCAGATCTCCGCCCGTCAACCTCAAGGCCTGTTGAAGCTCTTGCGGATGGAAGACCCGGTGAAAGGGGTATTCTCCGTGGAATTCATCGCTCCCTGCCGCATCGATGCCGATATCGGACTCATCTCCACAGAGAGCAGCCCAGACGTTTCCTCCTCCCTCGCTGAAGGAGATGGCCGGACCCCGATCGTCTCCCAACTGCAGATGGGGCCTGCCAAGCGGGCCGCGGACCACCTGAATGGGGGAAACATCTCTGTTGGAAGATTGACCGTGTTTCCAAAGAGGACTTTCCATTGCCGCAAGGTGATCCCACAGGGCGCAGACGAGACGGTGCCTGTCCCCTGCCTCGTTTGTCCCGCACCCTTTGAGGGTTTCGTTTGCACAGGACATCGATGTGTAGAAGACGGGTCCCCTCCCATGAACGGGCCTCATGGTATGGACGGTTATTTCGCGGTGATGCTCTTCCACATTCATTTCTATCTCTACCGATCTGCGTTCTGTCCGAGCCCTGAAGGCTCAGTCCGATACCCAGTGCATTCTCATCCCGTCAATCTGCATGAGCGTGCGGCCTTGATCGTCAAGCCCCCTGGCGTCCCAGGTGAAGCTTTCGGTGTCCTGCGCCCGCATGCGGGCCTCCAGCGTGATCGGTTCCCCCGCCCGGCATTTTCGCAAAAATCTCATCTCCCCGATCTCCACGGGAATCATCGATCGCCGCTCCGACGGGTCCGTTGCAGCGATATAGAAGCCGACCAGCTGCAAAAGGGCCTCGAGAAGGTAGGGAGAGTATTGGTACCGCGTGTTCCGCAGATGTTCGAAATCACGGGTCTCCCGATAGGTGGTCCGGCCTTTTACCACCCCGGGGCCTGCACCGTCAAGGGTCTCCATCACGCGATACCTGCCTTCGAGGCCGCTGCGGTCTTTGTACCATTGAAGCACGTTTTTGTGATCCACAGGCCCCGTCCGCAGTTCCTCCGGCCTGACAGGAAAATTCGGGAGCCCCTCCCCGGGAGTTCCTCCCCCGCCGTCAAGGATCACCTGGCCCTTGCAGTGCGGGGTGAAGCGCTCGGTCAATCTCCCGGCGGGCGAGATCTCCTGTGCTGCGAGAGAGACCTCGCACAGGACCTCCTGAAGGCCGTTGCCGGCCTGGCGGCAGGAGATCCTGGAAGGCCGCGGAACCCCGGGAGGACATTGGATCATGTCCATGAGCCGCACCTGGCGAACTCCCCGCACCTGCAGGTGGGGATACAGGATCCGGGCGGCTTCCATGAATGTCTCGAGAACCATGGCGGCCGAGACCAGGGGATGCTTGACGAACTTCAAAGGCCTGTGATCCGCGATCCAGAGATCCTTCTCCAGGGAAAAGGATCTGGAGGCCTCCAGTTGTCCCCGGCGGATGTCCAGGCAGGAGATCCCTTCTATCATGGGAAAGTCCTCGGGGCTCAATGACACGGTGCCTCCATCCAGTTCTCCACCGGGTGAAGGACGGGTTGAATCATCGAGCCGTGCCGTCCTCACGGAGGGCAGCCTCCTCATGAACAACACCCAATCGTCGTCGGCCGGGGCGACAAAGAGCTCGCGGCAGAAAAGCCCTGCAAGCTCATTGACATGGATGTACGCCGCGCCCTTCCGCTTCATCAGCTCCCGGACCTCCGGATCCTTGGCCATGCCCGCCCCCTCGACAGGGGGAAGCATCAACGCCTTGAATCGGATGGCGCCGTTTTTCCGGCGGAGGCCTCTGAGCAGCGCAGACATCATCCGGTTGGCTGCAGCGTAGTTGGCCTGGCCGGGATTCCCCAGTATCGCGGCTCCCGAGGAGAGGCCCACGAAAAACCTCAAGCCGGCCCCCTCAGCAGCCGAGAACAGATTCCAGGCGCCGAGGAATTTGACGTCGGTGACCGTGGAGAAATCATCGGGAGTCATTTGGCTTATCAGACCGTCCCTGAGGACTCCGGCGCCGTGAACGATCCCGTCGATCCTGCCGTAACGCCTTGCCACCTCGCCCAGGGTCGCGCGGACCGCTTCGGCGTCGGTCACATCGCAGGTGTGGTACGTTGCCTCGATCCCTGAGGAGCGCAGATCCGCCAGGGTCCGGGCGATCTCTTGGGCCCTGGATTCGTCAGGGCGAGACTCGGGAGGCGAAGGCGCGGGGCGCGGCTTTGCGGGATGGATGCCCGGGTCGAGAAGGGTCCTTCCCAGAAAGACGAGGCGGGGCTTGAATGGCGCAAGGCAGCGGGCCAGGTGGGCGCTGATCCCCGCTGCGCCCCCGGACATGACGACAACGTCTCCGGGGCCCAGATTCAGACTTGGAGAACCCCCGAAGACCGACGGGGCCACGTGCCCCTCCGAAGTGAAGACCCTTCCATTGCGATAAATGGTCTCCACCGCGGCGCATCCTCTGTCCAGGGCACCGCGCAGCGCTACGCGAAGGTCGCTGTCCCTGTCGATTTCCAGGGTGCGAAACTGGACCGAGGGGTATTCCTGCGCCGCGCTCAGAAAAAGCCCGAGCATCCCTTCCGCCAGCAGTTGACCGAGGGATTCGGGCTCCTCCCCGGGACGGATCAGCACTGCGAATTTCCTGGCCGGTGATCGAAGAAATGCCTGCAGGAGGAGAAAGAGCCCCCTGAGAAGCCGTGAAACATCCGCCATGCTTCTCAACCCTCCCGACCCGCCTTGAGGGATGGTGAAGACCACCCCGGCGAGGGGCGACAGGCCCGCTATCCGATCTGCAGCCCTGGAGGCCCCTTCATCGGTTCGAATGTCGTGGCGCTCAACGCCCGGGTTGACGTTTCCCTGCATGAACAGCATGGGAAACGTGGCAACCCCGTAATCCCGTCGGAGGATGTCCCCTGCGCCTCCGGCTATCCCGTCATCGATGTCAGGGGAGAGAAGGAGGACGGACTCGCCCGGGATCAATTCCACGGGTACAGCGGCCGCCGTCTCTACCGTGGCGTGGTTGAATACGAGCCGCTTCAAACTCGCCCCATCCTCGGAGGGCATCAGGGTGTCATCCCGCACGGGGTCGGAGCCAGCAGCCGTGGCGGCCGGCTGCACGCCGGGCCCTCCCTGCCTGGCGATGATCATGGAGATCCTCTGGGCGATATCCTTCACCGTGCGGACATTGATGAAATCCTCCAGTTCGATCGTGATCCCGAATTGGCGCTCCGCAGCATCCATGATGATGGGGAGGCGACTGGACCGGATGGAGAGGTCCTTTCTGAGATCCATGTCGGGTTGGATCTCGTCCCGGTTGAATCCGGTAGCATCCATGATGATTCGAATCAGCCTCTCCATGAGATCCTGGTCCTCGGACGCCTCGCCGGGGGCAGGTGCGGCCTGTTGAAGAATGGCAGGGGCGGAATCGAACGGCGGCGATACCGGTTTCCCGGGAGAGACCTGCTTTTGGCCTTCGGGAGGGCCGGAGCCCGCAAGCATGGATTGGATAACGGACGACAGATCGCCTTCCCGGAATGTCGGGTCAAGCTCTTTGCGGATGGCTTCCAGCATGTTGGGCTTCAGGGAGCGGCCGAAGGTCTCGATCATGAATCGGTTGATTTCCTTCTGGATGATCCTCTCCACCGCGCTGGAGCCTGCAAGTCCGTGCTCCGAAGTCCTTGACGCGGGCGCCGGGGCGATTCGGCGGGATTCGGGAGTTTTTCCGGATGCAGAGAGGGGAGCAAACCTCGGTTCTCCTTCAACCTTCAGATGACCCTGGACGAAGAGCCGGGCAAGAGCCGCCCTGTAGGTCAGGCCCTCTTCGTAGGGAAGGCACGTCTGGATGCACGCAGGCTCGGGAAGCGTGTCTGCGATGAGATTGCATAAGGCTTCGCCGGGTCCCACCTCCACGAAGAGCCTGACTCCGCAGTCATTCCAAAGGGTCTGGACGTTACTCATCCAATGGACGGGATTTTCCAGGTGGGCCATCAGGATTCGCCTGATCTCGCCGGGATCGGATGGATAAGGCGCCATGGTCGTATTGGAGATGACGGGAATCCGCGGGGCATGAAATGGCATGGAGGCAATGTAGGCCTCGAGCTCATCATGGATGACCCTCATGATCGGAGAGTGGAAGGCCATGCTGACGCGCAAGAGGGTGGCCCGGTGGCCCATTTCCTTCAATCGCTTGCAGAGATCCCTGACCGCACCGGTGCCGCCGCTCAGGACAACCTGGTTCGGTGAATTGATGTTGCCGATGTGGACATCGTCGCGTCCCCGGATCATCTCTTTCAGCACACTCAGGGGGGCGTCCACGGCCGCCATGACGCCGGGTTCCACGTCCATGGCAGCGGCCTTGTCCATGCAGAGGGCCCTCTTGTTCACGATTCGAAACCCGTCCTCCGGGGAATAGACGCCGGCCAGGCATAACGCGGTCAGTTCGCCCAGACTGTGGCCGGCCATGGCCACGGGGTGGATACCCAGGGAGGTGAGGTGTCGAGCCATGGCGTGTTCCATGGCGAACAGGGCGGGTTGCTGCCACCGGGTTTTCTCGAGGTTCTCCTCTCGATCGTGGAATAACAGGTGAAGGAGGTCGAAGTCCGCCGCAGCGGCAACCCGATCCATCCACTCCCTGATGACGGGAAAGGTCTCGTAGAGATCCCGTCCCATTCCTGCATACTGTGAGCCCTGTCCGGGAAATACCAGGGCGAGCGGCAGGGCCGGCAAATCCTCGTGGCCCATGAAAATCCCCTGCTTCGCCAAAGACCTCAACCCCTTGGGCGAGACGATTCCGGCTTCGATAAGGGAGACCGACCTCTCGATGACCGCGAGCGCCTCCTCTTCGGATTGCGCCACAACGGCCATCCGGCAATTACGGCCGTCGATCTCCGTCCGGAAGAAAGAGACGCCCCGGAGCGCGGCAGAGCCATCTCCCTGCTCTCGATCGAGAGCGGGTTCTCCTCCCGGTGAGACCAGGATCGTGTCCGCCTCATCCGTGGCCTGCTCCACCTGCACCACGTAGTTGGAACCTCCAAACCCGAAGGCGTTGACCTGAAGCCTTCTTGGCTGGCCGTTGCGGTCCTTCCAGTCAAGCGGCTCCCTGGCGACGAGGAGACCCGATCCTTCCAGGTCGATTTCCGGGTCCGGATGCCTGTAATTGAGGGTGGGAGGGAAAACCCCCGCCTTCATGGCCATGACTCCCCGAATGAGGCTGATCATGCCCGAGACGCCCAGTGTGTGTCCGATCTGGGATTTGAATGCCGTGAGCACGGTGCGATTGGGGGAACGGAAGAACGTCTTCAGGGCACGGACCTCCTCCACGTCCCCTTGCCGGGTGCTCGTGGCGTGGCATTCCACCAGGTCCACGGCATCGGGCCCATAGGGCAACCCGCCAAATGAGGCGCCGATGGCGATCTCCTGGGTGAC